>JANQRB010000088.1 GCA_028284775.1 Candidatus Kapaibacterium sp.
CAACCGGGTATTTGGCGGGATACGTGATATGACGCGCCTGCCGGCCGCTCTTTTCGTGGTGGACATCAAAAAAGAACATCTGGCGGTAAAAGAAGCCCGCAAGCTGCGAATTCCGGTCTTTGCGATCGTTGACACCAACTGCGATCCCATGCTGGTTAATTATCCCGTGCCGGCGAACGACGATTCGATCAAAACGATAGAAATCATCGTCAAAGCCATGGCCGATGGCGTCAGCCAGGGCTCGGAACTCGCAAAAGCCCGCCGGATGGACGAAGGCGCAGCCAGTGATCGGGAATTCAAGGAAAACGACGGCGGCGGTGTTGTCGATGCGGACACAACACCGGGCGTCCGTCGCAAGATGCGCAGCCGCGGTCCTCAGCGCAAAGAAGATCAACGCAAAGAAGAACAGTCCCGGTCGGATGCGCCGACCGAAGATGCCGCAGCAGCGGTGGCCAACGGTGAAACCGAAGCGGCCGGAGCAGCGGCGAGCGCCGAACAAAGCACGGCTCCGACGGTTGAAAATGCGGCGCCGGCTGTCGAAGATAGCGCTCCGGCAGCGGTCCAGAACGGTGCGGCGGCAAATGAGCAACGTACGGATGCAGACTCCGGGCAATCTGCCGAGGGCGAGCAATCGACGGCGACGGACAAGCCCACCGCCGGGCAGAGCACTGACCAGGATGAAAAGTAATCTCTTTCTAACTTTGAACTAGCAGGCAAATTATTGCTATGTCGATAACTCTGGATCATATCAAAGAGCTGCGCGAGAAGACCGGCGCAGGGATGGGTGACTGCAAAAAAGCGCTTGGTGAAACCGAAGGAGATATGGCGGCTGCCGTCGAGTATCTCCGCAAACGGGGAGCGGCGTCGGCTGCCAAGCGGGCCGATCGTTCATCGAATGAGGGATTGGTGCTCTCGAAAACTTCGGATGACGGCAAAATTGCCGCGATTGTGGAAGTCAACTGCGAAACGGATTTTGTTGCACGCAACGAAGAATTCGAACGCTTCGCCAACGCCGTACTGGATGTCGTTTACCAGCATAATCCCGATTCCTGGGAAGCAGCGCTCACTCAAGCGGTGGATACGGACACGCTGGGCGATCTGTTGAATGAAACACTGGCCAAATTCAGCGAGCGAATCGTCGTCAGCCGTTTCGAGCGTCTGGAAACCAAGGGTTTCATTACGGCCTACACGCATGTCGGCAGCAAATTAGGCGTATTGCTGGAGGTCAGCAGCGTTCCTGCCGATGACGCCGGCAACGCCAACCTGCGCGATATCGCAATGCAGGTGGCCGCGATGAGTCCCAGCTATGTCAATCGTGAAGAAGTTGATGCGACGACGATCGAGAAGGAAAAAGACATTTACCGTTCGCAGGCGATCGATTCCGGCAAACCGGAAAACATTGCAGAGCGGATGGCGACGGGTAAGCTCAACAAGTTTTTCCAGGAGTCCTGCCTCGTGGAACAGTCTTTCGTGAAAGACGCCAGCAAAACGGTCGCTGACGTACTGGAGGAACTGACCGGAGCAGACGGGGCGGCAATCAAGGTGCTCAGCTTCAGACGCTACTCCCTCGGCGACAGTTCACAAAAGTAAAATTCCTCAAACTAAGAGTCTCGGGTTTTCCTGAGACTTTTTTTTTTACGATGCTATGCAGCCTCAGTTTAATCGCATTCTACTCAAACTCAGCGGCGAAGCACTGCTCGGTGAAGAACAGTACGGCATCAGCAGCAAGGTACTGCAGTATATAGCTAAGGAAGTCGCAGGTATCTATCATCTCGGTGTCGAAATTGGCATCGTTATCGGCGGCGGCAATATTTTTCGCGGGGTACAGGCGGCCGCCCAAGGTATCGACAAGGTTTCCGGCGACTATATGGGAATGCTGGCGACGGTGATAAACGCGATAGCCTTGCAGAATGCCCTTGAATCGATCGCTGTGCCGACACGCCTGCAGACATCGATAGAGATGAAGCAGTTTGCCGAGCCCTTTATCCGTCGTCGCGCCGTCCGCCACCTGGAAAAGAATCGTGTTGTGATATTTGGCGCCGGCACCGGCAATCCGTATTTTACAACCGACACGGCGGCGGCTTTGCGCGCAATCGAGATTGAAGCCGACGTCATTATCAAGGGTACTCGTGTCGATGGAGTCTACGACTGCGACCCTGAGAAGAATCCGGACGCCCGCCGCTTCGAAAGCATAACCTACCGGGAAGTGATCGAACGCAACCTGCGGGTGATGGATATGACGGCCATAACGCTGGCCCAGGAAAACAAGGTGCCCATCGTCGTTTTCGACTTGAATCAGCCGGGAACGCTGAAGGCCCTGATTGAAGGTGAACCCATCGGCACAAAAGTAAGCCACTGAGTAGCAGGATTTTGTAGAACTAACACTCGGCCCCAGCTATGCCTATCGCTGATATTATAAAGAAAAGCGAATCTGCAATGCAGAAAGCCGTTGAGCACTTCCAGCAGGAAATCGGTAAGGTGCGCACGGGACGCGCTTCCACTCACCTGCTTGACGGTATACAGGTGGAGTATTACGGTAGCCCGACAGCACTCGCTCAGGTTGCGACGCTTTCGGTACCCGATGCTCGCAGTATTCTTATTCAGCCCTGGGAAAAGAGTACCCTGGGTGAAATAGAAAAGGCGATAATCAAGTCCGACCTCGGTTTGAATCCGAATAACGACGGCTCCGTGATTCGCGTACCCGTACCGCCGCTGACGGAAGAGCGTCGTAAGGAATATGTTAAAATGGTCAAAAAAATCGCCGAAGACAGCCGAGTAGTGGTGCGGAATGTACGCCGCGAGGCTAATGATACCCTTAGGAAATCCGAAAAAGAAGAGCATTATTCGGAAGACGATCGCAAACGTGCTGAAGAAGATGTTCAGCGCCTCACCAACAAATATGTCAGTGAGATTGATAAGCTGTTGGCGCAAAAAGAAGTTGAAATTATGGAAGTCTGAATTGCCCTTCAGCAGACAATGCCGCAACGAGCCGCCTCGAATATCGACGCGGCTTTTTCATTTTTTAGCATAAGCGATTACATAAATCTCCGGACGGGCCGGTATGAGCTGGTCAATCGTCGGTCGCGACGCGGGGATAAGTTTTTTTGCATGTCAGGCGTATCCGCGCTAAAATTGCAAGGCGCTCATATCCGTCTAGCAAGCAAAATTTACGTTGATTCGGAAGGCTAATGAACACGTTTGAATTTGAAGACGATCAGGCGGGTGACTTGCGACCCAATAATAAACGGCTGGAAGAAGAAGTTCGCCGCTTGCGCGAAGCGATTAAGAAGGGGGAGACAAGTTATAACGGCTTCGTGCCCGACCTCGATGCACTGGAAGAACTGATCGAATTCTGTCTGGACAAGGAACAGTTCGACGACGCGCTCAACTTTTGCGCTCTTTGGCTTGACTTTGCGCCATATTCAGCCGATGCCTGGCAAAAGAAGGGCATTGTCTATCACAGCATGGCACAATTCGAAAATGCACTGAAGGCTTATGAGACCGCACTGTCGCTCAATCCCGTCGATGTCGAGGCGCGCATCCATAAGAGTGTCAGTTTAGCAAACCTGGGGCGGATCGAAGAGGCGGAAACGGAACTGGAGTCTGTCCTGCAAATCGAAGCGGCGAATGAGGATGCGCTCTTCACCAAGGCTATCATTCTCGAACAGACCGAGCGTTTTGGTCCCGCCGTTAAAATATTCAGTTATCTCACGCAATCGCAGCGCTTTGATGCCGACGCATATTACGAGCTGGGCTATTGCTATGACGCCCTGGAACGCTACGACGAAGCGCTGGCGGCTTACGAAAAGTACCTCGATCTCGATCCCTACAGTGAAACAGCCTGGTTCAACCGGGGCGCCCTGCTCAGTCGCAAAGGGCAATTCTACAAAGCCATCGAAAGTTATGATCTCGCCCTGGCGATTGATGAAAAGTTGGCCTCGGCCTGGTTTAACCGCGGTATTGCATTGATGGCGCTTAGCCGGCTCAGCGCAGCGATCGACAGCTTTCGCGAAGCCATTCGCTACGAGCCTAAAGATGCCACCATCTGGTATAATCTGGGCTGTGCCTACGAAGAATGCGGTAACTATCGCGAAGCAATCAAGTGTTACACGCGCTCCACCACGCTCAAGCCCGGTAATTACGAAGCCTATTTCGGCCGTGGATCATGCTATGACGCGCTTGAGCTCTACCGGCAAGCGCTCGAAGACTATAATCAGTCCTTGAAACTTAACGACAAAGCCTCGGACATCTGGTATGCCAAGGCCGATGTGCTGTACAATATCCGGCAACTTGATGAAGCTCTGATCTGTTATCGCAAGGTGCTCGACATCGCCGAGGGCGACTACGAATGTTGGTACGATTACGGCGAAACCTTGATGGATGTCGAGCGCTATGACGAGGCGCACAGGGCACTTGACAAAGTGTGCGAGCTGGCGCCGGACTGGTCGGAAGGCTATTTTGCCCATGCCAAACTGGCGGCCAAGCGCGGCAACAAAGATAAAATTCTCGAAAACCTGCTCGCCTGCGTACGTCTTGACGCCTCGAAGGCGGATGACATCGAGCCTGAATTTTCGGAGTTGGTGAGTACGGAGGAGATGAATTATTTAAGGTCATCCGTGCATGAGGCGCTGCAGCAGGAAAGTTAAGCTAGAAGCCTAAGGCCACTGAATCCTGCATCTACGCACCGGCATCTCCAGTCTTCAGTCCGGTCGACCGTGGAGCAGAGCGCTTCACTGGCAATCTTATGCAACATTGTCTGTTTCTTAATCATCGTCTTTACTATGAACGCCGGCACTCCTGATTCCAGCGCTGCAGCAACTATTCAGCCATTCGAGGGTATCCTGCCCCAAATTGATCCTTCCGTGTACCTTTGCGCCGGTGTGCGCGTCATCGGCGATGTGCAGATCGGCAGGGATTCATCGCTGTGGTTTAACACCGTGCTGCGCGGCGATGTTAACTACATCAGGATCGGAGAGCGTACGAATGTTCAGGATCTCTGTATGCTGCACGTTACCCACAAAAAGTACCCCCTGATTGTGGGCAGCAATGTTACAGTTGGGCATTCGGCTGTCTTGCATGGCGCCACTATCCACGACTCCACACTTATCGGAATGGGGGCCCGCGTACTCGATCGCGCCGTTGTTCATCCCTTTGCCCTCGTAGCGGCGGGCGCCGTGGTTCGCGAAGGCTTCGAAGTGCCGGAAGGGACGCTGGCGGCAGGCGTACCGGCGCGCATCGTGCGCGAACTGAGCGATGAGGAACGTTCTAACATACTTGTCTCGGCCCAGTCGTATGTGGATTATGTCGAGCGTTACCGTGCTGCCGAGCAGCGTTAAAACACCCTGACGAATTATGTTGGAAAGGGCTGCCCAGCGGGCGAGCTGGCAAAGAATACACTGGGAGAATATCGATTAGCAATCGTCCTGACTTACTGAAGATGAGCAGCTTAAGCAAATTTGATAGTGCCGAATTCGATGAAATTTCAGTAGTGACTACGTAAATGAAGCCGCCGCCGGAGGATGCAGACGCATCTGTTTAATAATTGGGTAGTCGTCGAGTAGTATTTAGTTTTTGCTGACTCGAAAAACTCGGACTTAAACACTTGTATTTGACTAAGGATCTTCATTTTTGGCAAGGCCAACCCCTCCTAAACTACCCTTGCCTAAAGGGAGGTAGGCAAAATAGCAATTTTGTTGAAAAGGCACGGGGACTCGCGGGCTTGCCGGTCGTTCTCTTGCTCAACGCAAACACCAGGCCGCAACAACAGGGCTGAAGCGCAGACAGTTCAGATGCGGCACCTGCCGGGCCGGGAATCTGCCATTTGTTGCACTGGACAGGTCAGGTCGTTGTTAAACTATCTTAATTGAGAATCAATTGTTGTTCCTGTAACTATCATGATCGCAATCTAATTTTAATGTTTGGGCGCATTGCGCTCCCACTGTGCTTGCCGGTATTACATAAGGCCGAAGTGAATTCCTGATTTCGCAATTGGCATGGCCGGCGCCAGGGCATGGAAAAATAATTTTTTTGTTGGATTTGAGTGAACATGCGCTTTATATTAAGCGCCGAGTGAGGAAACACTGCCATGTGTTGGTTTTGATTTTCACAAGCCAAACACATAAAATTTGAAAGCGCGGAACGTTGGCGTACATCGACGGCCTTCACTGCCCTGAGGCTATTACGATATTGTCATCGATTTGTATGTTTAGACTCGTGGTTACTGTCACAACTACTATGCTTGTGTTTGTAACTGATTGTTAATGTTTACCACGAAAAAGCAAGCACATCAGCTTGCCTGACACACATCGAGTAACTGAAAAACCAGGAAGCGCAAGCGATTTAGTCTGTAAACTCATGTAGACATAGTCTATGCGTGCTTATAAGCCGCATGGATGTACCACAAGAGGCGGCAGTGCACAGCGTTGCAGCCACAGAATTTTTGCGCGTCAATGACAGCAAAGCCGCAGGGCCGTCCTCTTGTTCCGGATTTCACTAACTGTATTCTTTGGAGGATTTTGTATGAAGTTTAAATTTTTTGCAGCGATGCTGGTTGTGGCCATTATTGCGGCCGCCGGCCTGACCGTCAGCAGCCTGGAAGCTAACAGCCCCGCAACAGTGTTTAATGATTCGGATTGCTTTCTCAACATTACCTATGTGACGGACCAGAATACTGTCTTTGGTCCACAGGGCGTGCCGCCGGGGGGACAGTACGATATTAAAGTTCCGACAGGCGAATATATTGCCAAAATTGCGGTTAACAATGTTTCCAATAACCCCAACATTGCAGTTGGAACATGTGCGCCGCTCGAGTGGGGGCCGGCCCTCTGCGCTTCCTTTCCAGGCGCCAGCCGATTTTGCCGTCGGGCTGCTCAATACTGGGTGATTCGTTAATCGAATTGCGTACTGTCTGAATGCCGAGTTTGCCGCCTGATTGATTGTGAGTATCGTATATGCTCATGTTCCGTCAGGCGGCTGTCCTATAAAATTACCTTCGTTTTGTACACCAGGAAGTACTGATAATCGATTGCTGTTATTGCAAGTGTTGATTGTGAAGCCGGCTCTTTTATTGAGTGATGCTGCCCGATCATAAATGCCGGCGCAAATCCTGCCTGCTGCGGCAGTTAACGACGACTGTATCGGGATCTCTCGGCTTTGCTACAGATTGCCCCTGGTCGAATGCCGTGCGGCAAAGATTCTTCTCGGCACCGCCGTTTTTTAAGAATGTCGGATTAAGCGCAGGCGAAATTCGCTTCGACGCTGCAGCCTGCCGCAAGAGGCTTTTGGCAGGCATTCGGAAAACAGTCGTTAGTAGCTTGCCGGTCGACTGTAGAAGTACGGCCTGGTGCTTTGTCAATTGAAATTATTATAGTTACACCTCCCCTTAAGGTAAGGGGAGGTTGGGAGGGGTTATGAGTATTTGAGGACTTCCTAACTCCCCTAACCCCTCTTTCGAAAAAGAGGGGGACTTAAAGAAACTAATCTGACAGAGTACTAGTTTAATCCCTGAACGACAGCTTCGCAGGATTGAACTTGCTGACGTGAGAAGAAAGAGAGCTACAGCCAGGTACAGCAGGGCAGCCAGTGTAACTATCGTTGCGGTTTACGGAATCACTAGCTCCCGCCGCGGAATTGTCGACGATCGTCTGAATGCGCTCGATAACAGCATTGCCGGGATTGACGATGCCTTACTCTCGCTTTCCCTCTTCAGATATTTGCGAATTCGGATACATGCGTTAAAAGTGTAATTGCGCTATCAGCTCTGTCGTACAGAGTGCTCGTCGTCAAACGTTGCGTCAGTGCTATTGAGACTACATAGTCGATCCTGAAAAAGTAGTAGTCACGATGTAGCGCGCACCACATCGGACGCATCAACAACAAATGCTTGGGATCGAAAGATGTCACATCGCAGAT
>JANQRB010000089.1 GCA_028284775.1 Candidatus Kapaibacterium sp.
GAAAGGGAAAACTTTCCGTACCAGCCAATGCGGACGTCGCAGACATCGCCATTGCCGCCGTTAGCCTCCAGGTCGGGGTGGCGGTTGCCGGTAAGCTGACCGATGATGCGATGCTGGGGATCGTAGAGCGGACTGCCGGAAGAACCCGGCTCGACGGTTCCGCTGCTAAAGTTGGCTTCCCAGTGAGTGTCGGGATCATTTGCATTCCACCACCACGACGAGAGCGGCGCGGTTCCGGTCCAGGAAAATTTCATAATGTCGCCGCGCGGATGATGAAGTGCGAAGTTCCAGATCGGCGCCTGGTCCAGATTGTTCCAACCGGAAAAATGCAGGCCGTGAGGTGAGTAAGGCTGGTCATGCATCTGCACCAGCGCAAAGTCGCTCTGCCAGAATCCCGCTACGTAGTCGGCACCAACAAATCCGACTGATCCGAGTGGCTGTGCATTGCTGCAGCCATCGCTGTAGTATTTGAAGTCGAAGCACCAGTTTTGTGTATCAAGTTGTTCGGCCGCCGTTGCGTTCTGATCTTTGTCGACATCCACATTGTGAAAAGCCGTCAGGATGTAGGGTGTGAAATCTTCGGCTGTATTGTTGATCAGCACACCCGTCCCCCAGGCAGTGCCGTCGTTCACCAAGAGCCGCACGACGGAGTTGCGCTCACGACACCAATCACCCGCCACGGCGCATTTAACATTATTTTCGCAATCTGCGGCATCGCCGAATGCCAGGGTTTCATCGCGCGGTCTATCCTTTTGCTTTGCATGATTATCGAAACTGCGGTAGCCGTGAATGACTTTTTCGATGTTGATGAAAGCCCGTTCCGCGAGTCCCGGCGGCTCGACATACACCAGGAGTATCTCCTGTCCGGCGAGCGGCAAAGTCACCATGCGACAGGAGCGACGATTATCGGACGATGTTAAGCGGATTGCCGCTTCACTGCTTGTGCCGGAGAAAATGAGGAGCTCTGAGCCCGCGGGCAGCCAATAGCGATTGAAAATCAGGTTAAGCGACACAGCGTCGGGACAGACAATTCGCAGCCGCCACCTGCGTTCGCCCTTTGAAGTCGCAGACCATGTGCCGGAATTGCTGATGCCAATATCCGTCGAATGCGCGCTGCCGAAGCGATAGGGCCGGGTAAGGCCGGCGGCCTCGTCTTCGGCAAGCAGGGCCGCGACATCAATGCGCGGCATTATGAGAGTCTGAACCTTCTGCCCTTCCGGGGCATGAGGCGTCTTCTCCACTTGCGAAAACAGGACCGTCGAATGCAGGCCCGTCAGAATCAGACAGGCCGACAGGCAAAGACCTATAGCAGACATAAATACCTCTTTAGTATGATTGTTATGTTAGTTGCAGTGTCTGTTGTTCTCCAATGGCTTCGAAGCCCGGTCGCCGGAGCGGAGCCGCTACCATTGCCGAATCAGGCAATTAACTTTCATTGCTCACGAACAAGAGTCCCCCGGTTCGTGCCATTGTTTATTTCAATTAAATTGTTTGTAACTGCTCCTCCCCTTAAGCTAAGTGGGTGAAGCGTGGACTGAGCGCCGAACGGAGAGGGGTTATGAGAACTAAAGGACTTTTAAACTCCCCCAACTCCTCTTCCGAAAAAGAGAGATGTTTAGATAAACATATTTAAAAATAGCTCTAAGTCGGTCATTCCTGTCGAAGACGACGCGGCGGCGCGAGGATACGATGCCCCGCCGAATAGTGCAGGCGGAATACTTCCGGCGAGGCCGGAATCAGGTCCGCCAGTACTTAGTTGTTAATTCCGCAGACGAAACAACTGTTAAAGCACTTGTCTCTTTGTCGCAAGCGTAATGCCTTGGTTGGTCCGAAGCATAGACCGGCGTTTGTACCGGCAGGTCGTACCGCGTAGAACGGGGCGCAATCCTGTTGCGTTAAAAGAGACAATTACTTAAATAATTTTCACTCAACACATCTGATAGAGCGTTGATGCTGGTACATTCATTGCATGGCGCGCCGGCAGCCGCAATCCAATAGCGTAAATGTGATCGTCAGGGTTTCTGTTTATACTTCCGGCAGTTGCAAGCATACGAAATATTCAACTTCAATACAATAGCTTCGAGTTGATTTTGCAGCATGATCTGTTAAGAAAATTGTTTTGCGGCTGTGCGTCCCTGGTGAGCGGAGAACGTGTGCGGCGGAGCGGATCAGGCTGCCACGGTGTTCCGAAAGCGCTGTTCAGCCGGCCCGGATAATCGATGGCTGCAGTGATGTTAAGCTCCTTTGTCAACCCGGGGCAAGCCCGGTAGAATCCGAAGAGAGATTTTCCAAAGCGGCGGCCGGACAATCACTACGTAGATATGCCGAGGCGACACCGATTTGCCGAAGCAATCGGAGCAGGAAGCTAGGCCTGAGCGGGCGAAAGTTGTTTGTGGCGGGGCGCTGACCGGGAAGCCTGTACTGCGATTCTGTCGGGGCGGCGGAGATGGCCGGGAGGCCGGCAGCTTTGCGGCAAGCCGGCCTTCAAAAAAAGAGACGCGTTTCGCCCCTTAAAGGATTGAAACGCGTCTTATTGAGCAAGCACTATTGCGAGGCCAGGCGCTTAATTGTGTTGCTTCGTTTTGAAGCAGCGCAGAGCAGTGCAGCTATGCGCTTAATTATGACCACCCATGTGCCAGCTCGCTGATCGGCTCTGGATCTACGCTGACGCGCAGCCCGTGCTCCTGCAGGTCACATTTGTAGGTCGAGAGCAGGTATTGCTTCAGTTCGTCGCCGGATTCAAACATTTGCAGGCTGCCGTGTACCTTGCCGCTCACGCCGCCCGGCGGCAGCCAGGATCCCATGGCCGAGGTTGTCCAGCAGCTGAGATCGAAGGACACATAGGTGCTGGTGCGCCGCCAGGAACGGATGCGTAAACAGAGCCAGACATCATGACCGGCGCATTTGCCAATCACGCCGCGCCAGTCCGTATTGCCGCTTACTTCCCGCGCATAGGCCAGTTTGCAGCCGAACGCATCGGCTTCGCCGGCCAGCACCAGGGTGCCGCGATTGTACTCCAACTGCACATTGACGCTCAAACCGAATACCTTGCGTGTCTCTTGCCAGATTACGTGATTCATACTGCTTCGCCTCATGCGATGCTGCCCTTTCCCTGTCGGGAGCGACATGCACCTGTCTGGCCGCCTTAGGATTTTTTGTGGTCAGCAATGCGCGGATCCGTCAGATCCATCGTACCGATAAACCAGGAGTTGCTCGTGTCGGGCTGAGGAATGATGCTGTCCTGTGCCTGACTGCCGATCAATGTGATACTCTGGATCGGAATGTTTGACGCCACCGGCTCATCCGGCCGCCATTGAATGACGCGGCAGTCCACCTTGGCGCTGCTGCTGTCGTGAAACTTCAGGGAGAGCGCCGCCGCGACATTGGGGTGCGTTGCGCTGTCGGTGTTAAACTCCGTGCCATAGGCCGCCCACTTTGTAATAACGGTGGGGACACGCAGCGTATGACGGTAATCCTGCGCGGCAAAGGAATCAAAATCGATCGGGGCGCTTGTAAACAGGAGTGGATTCAAGGCCACGTTTACCAGGCCGGTGCGTTCGCTGCCGCCCGAAACCGGCCGGTAGAGCATCCCCCAGAGAAGAAAGATACCCGCTGTGTAGATTTTGATTTGCTCCGTCGTCTGCGATTCCAGCCCCGGGGAGCCGTCCATGTCATGTTGAACTGCTTGAGGATTCATATTGCTTGCTCAATGTGAATGTGATTGAAAAAATTTACCAGAACGACTTGGTTCGTAGGCCAAATTGGGGTAAGAGCTTTTTGCAGGCGAACCAACTTGATCGGAAATATGAAAGATGACCCCGGCGCTTCGGCCGATGGGAGTGATTTCCGACCTAAGGCTAAATGCAATGATTTCAAGCACTAAGGGCTCTGATTGTCTGTCGACTGTCCTGAAAGATCTTGTTGCCTGTCATCAGTGCTTCGCGCTTGTCAAATTCGCTGCCAAAGCGCAATTTTGCACCGCGGTAACAGTGTGCAACGACAGACCGGGGCGTTAATGCTGAAGGAAACGGACGACATCGTCGCGCTCATCCGCTCGATGACCGTCGCTGAAAAACGCTATTTCAAAAACCAGGCGACGCGCCATACCAAGGGCGGCAGCAACAACTATGTGACTCTCTTCGACGCGATCGATAAACTGAAGCCCATCGAAGAGCGCAAACTGACTCGCAGGCTGACTCAAAGCCGAATCGGCAATCATCTGGCTACGGTGAAGTACCAGCTTTATCTTCTGCTGGTCCGCTGCCTGACCGATTATCGCAGCGGCAAGTCGCTCGACTCCGAGCTGCAGGAATCCTACAACCAGGCGCTGACGCTCTTTGAGCGCGGCCTGTATGCCCAGTGTCGCAAGTTTCTGGACAAAGCCAGACTCCGAGCCGAAGAGAACGAACGCTATGTGCTGCTGCTCGAATTGCTCAAGTTGGAACGCCGCATTCTGCTGATGGTCCACCAGCGGGATTTTGAGAGCCGCCTGGAAACGATTCTGGCCGAGGAAAAAGAGATTATCGGCCGGGTCGCCAATCAGTCCGATTATTTTCAGTTGTACTGCAGCGCGATGCTGCTGGAAAAAACGGCCAGCCGCGCCCGAACCGTCGCGGAGCGCAGTCGGCTGGACGACATCATGAATACGCCCTTCATGCGGGATGAAGCGGAAGCGCGTTCCTTTACCGCCCGAATCTACTTTCACAAGATACGCGCCATTCACGCCAGCGCTTCCGGCAACACGGCCGCCGCGCAACGGGAGCAACGCACCCTGCTCGACTTGTGGCACTCGCGCACGGATGAATATCTGGCGGCGGCGGCGCACTATAAGAAGGACCTGATCAATTACCTGAACTTCTGCCTCTCGTCGGATGACTTCGATGACTTCGAAGATATCCTGGGCCGGATCAAAGCCCTGCAGCCGGTGTCGATCGACGATCAGATCAAGACATTTCAGGACGTCTGCCACGTCGAGCTGCTCTATTGTCTGCAGCGTGGTCTGTACGAGCAGGGACAGCAGGTGATTGCGGAAATCGCCGACGGCATTCACCGTTATGAAGGGCGGCTGGTCGGCGCGCGCAGTATGGCCCTTTTCTACAACATCACCGTCTTTTACTTTATGCACGGGCAACTGAGCGAAGCCCTGAGCTGGCTGGAGCGAATCCTGGTAGTCAACAATGCCGGCTATCGCCGTGACATACAAAGTTTCGCGCGCCTGCTGCTGCCGCTGATTCACTTCGAAATGGGCAATACTGACCTGGTGGAGACCCTGCTGCGATCGGCCTATCGTTACCTGCAGAGTCGCGACGCGCTGCATGAATTCGAGCGTCTTGTCATCCGCTGTCTGAAACGTCTGCACACCCTGCCCGAGGGCCCCGATCAAAGAGCCGAAATGCAGAATTTCCTGACGGAGCTGACGAGGCTGTCCGTGCGCCCCGAAAGCCGCTCGCTGCTTGGCCTAAACGAATTTCAGATGTGGCTGCACAGTTCGATCGACGGTCTGCCTTTGTACGAGCTCTACCGCCGCCGAACACGCTGATGGCGGCGGCTATGACCGCCTTTGTCGATGAATTCACAAGCCGGATATCTGTGGGGGCGGGAGATCTGCGCAACTTCAATAGTCAGCTGGCGTACTGCTGTGCAGAATATTTTGCTTAACTCCCGCATTCTGCTTATTTCACCCGGCTTTTGCTCTTTGTTCCGGCGAGCGACATAAACCTGATATCTTTTAATTGGCGGTTCTTATGCATTATTCAAAACTCTGGCAGCCTATCGTGCTTGCCGCGGCGGCGATTGTTGTTTCCTGTTCCCATCTTAACGAATTGGCGCATTACAAACTGGATGGCGCGACAATCATGTTCGCGGAAGAGCTCGCGAGCGATATGGGGCAGGTTAATGTCTGCTATGCATCGGTGGAGTCCTCCGAATCCGACGATGACGATGACGGGTCGGATGCCACCGAGGCTGCTCTGACAATAGCGGGGTCCGTCGGAAAGGCCCTGCTCAGGCAGGGGGCCGAGGACAAGCTGCGGCGCGCCGCCAAGCCCGACAAGGTCGTACAGGGTCTTTCGGCGGGAGTGGAAATGACGCTGCTGAAGTATGGCCGTATCCGTGTGTCGGAAGTCCTGAACGACAAAGTAGCCTTTATTGTGATCACGACCCTCGACAAGCTGGAGCTGCGGTCTTCACCGAGTGGCATTCAACTGCGGGTCAGCGCCACTACGGCCATGATCGATCGCAAGAGCGGCAAGACAATCTGGCAAAATTGCGAAGCCCATACGAAAGCTTTGCGCCGTCACTCCACCGGAAATAACAAGCCCGTCAGCGCAACGGCGAAAACGATTGCCGATGCCCTGCAGCTTGCCGACCTGCTTAGTTTGTCGGAGTCGGAAATGGCGGACGCAATCGCCGACGCATCCCGTGCAGTGGGGCAGCTGATGGCCACCACGCTCCGCAAAGACGTGACCCGAGCCCGTGTCAAATGGAAGTCCTGAGGGGCTGCGGCGGCCGATCAGGCGTCTGAGGACCGGGACCTGCCGGCCTGCGCAAATAAACCTTGCAACTTCGCGGCGTAGTGTTATCTTGTCCATCTGCTCAAATGACCGGCTGGCGTGGACAAAGAGGTATATGCTGTGGCTGATTCAGCACACATATTGATTGCTGACGACGATGACAGTTTGCGGCTGAGCCTGCGGAATGCCCTGGAATGTAACGGCTACGTATGTGACGACGTACCCTCGGCCTGGGATGCCGGCGAGCGCCTGGCGAAGACCTCATACGATCTGCTGATCGCGGATTTCAAAATGCCCGGCAACGCCGATCTCCAGCTTGTCAGGCGCGTACAGGAGCACAATGCCGATCTTCCGGTCATCATAATGACGGGCCACCCGACCTTTCAATCGGCGGTCGATGCGGTGCAACTGCCGGTGGCGGCCTATCTCGTGAAGCCGGTAAGCATCGACGAATTGATGCCGCTGGTTGACGAGTTAACCCAGCGTCATCAAATCTGGCGTATAGTGCAGGCTGCCTGCCTCAGAATCGGCGCTCAGGGCGCGGAACTGCAGGATGTTGAAAGTGCACTGCGCGATGCTCAGACGCAAGGAGTTCGCGCTCCGAAAGAAGCCGCTGTCGACGTCTTGTTTCGGATTATCTCCAACTCGCTCAGCGATTTGCTGGCGATCACCGAATCGCTGGTGCAAAGCAACCGATCGGAAATGCCCGAGGCGATTCCCAACGATCCGCGAATCGATGTGCTCGCGGCGAGTGTCCGGGAAGCCGTTGCGACACTGCAAAAAACCAAACGAGCCTTTAAATCGGATGTCCTGGGACAATTGCGAGAGAAGCTTGAGCTGTACCTGAGCGAAGTGGAACGCCGATCATAAGGCTGCGATCCTGAAGCCAGAAACCTGATTTTACGAAGTCTGCAAGATTGTGTTTGAAATCGTATATGTGCGGAGATATCCGTGTCTGAGAGGAAACGTGTCCTTGTCGCTGATGATGACGGACCTCATCGGCGCATCATCGCCCGGATGCTGCAGCGCATTGACTGCGACCATATCGCGGTGAGTGACGCCTACGAAGCTGAACAGCAATTACAGGAGGGCAGCTTCGACCTGCTGATTGCCGATGTCAAAATGCCGGGGAATGAGAATCTCGAGCTGATCCGCCGTCTGTCGTTATTGGCGGAAGGCATGCCCGCCATCCTGATGACCGGTTTTCCGAGTCTGCGTACCGCCATTCACGCCGTTCAACTACCTGTTATCGCCTACCTGGTGAAACCGATCGATCCCACGGAATTTAACGCTACGGTGCAAAAAGCGCTCGGCCGCAAGAATCCGCGTCACTTTTTACGGGAAGCGCGAGAGAGACTGGCTGTCAGCCGCGACGAGCTGCAGCGGATGGAAACACAGTTTTCGGTATCACTCGACCGGGCGCTGGAAGCGCCTCTCGCAACGGCCCGTGACCTCAGCTTTCACAATGTATCCAATGCCTTGCGCGAGCTGCTCCTGCTTACGGAATCACTGGTGGAATCACCGGAGCGCGACTCCGGAGACAACAATGACAGCAGTCAACAACTGGCATCGCTGATCGGCTTGCTGCGCGAAACCGTTGCCGTGCTGGAATCCACCCGTCACTCTTTTAAGTCCAGAGATCTGGCTGCGCTGCGTAATCGCCTGGAACAGATTCTTCGAGTGCTGGATTAGGAGCTTGTCAATTGTGTTTTTTGTCGGGCCAGGCTGGTGAATGCTGCGGGTCTGTACGATTCCAGTGTCGCAGCCCGGTGCTTGTATTGTCACAGGCGCTGCTACTCTTGTGTTCTGTACAAAAATTACTTATTCAATTCAACTACATATAGAATACGTAAATTTGCTCTGCTGCGTCTGCAGGCATTTCTCATCGGATACCGATGCTGCGTATAGTCCTCCGACGGCGAATGTTAACCCGTAAAGCGCGAAAATACTTACGATGAAGAAGAAGTCTGCGGCTGCACGAGTAATAAATTGACCGGAAGGCACGTGCCGGATTCCGTGATGCTTGTCCCTACGTAATTGATTCTATATATTTGACGTTCGCCTCCTAGCTGTAGCCGGGGCACTAAGAATTTTTTTGACTGCCGGACTTGACTTGAACCCTGAGAAAGTTTAGATTTGCCCCGTGTTGCAGTGCGCAACAGAACATGTCGCAGGAGAAAATGCGGCAGCGTCTTGTCGGGTAAATAGCGAGATTTACAAGTCGAAGGCGTTCTGGTACGATTCTAAACATTGAGTTAGAATTATGCCTGAACGCCTTTTTTTATTTCTCGGCGGCAAAATTGACAAGGAAGCAGTAGCCAGGTACTGGAAATGAGGGTAGCGGACCCGCTGCATCGACTCGTGAGAGCTGTTTGCCGGCATTGTGCGGCTGGGCAGCTTAAGTAATGTCGGAGCGGATTTCCGCCCACAGCAGACAGCGGTTCGCAATAGCGCCGAATTTACCGTCCTGACAGTCGCTCGCAGTTGAGCGGAAACAGACCGGCGCTAAAAACGAATGACGGTGGCTGTCGAACCCGAGGGTTCAAACACTGGTGACATTTAAGCAAAGGCGACTTGCTGACAGTTAACGAGCGAGCCTGTCGTTGGAACGCGGATTGTTGAAATGCAGGGACGAGATTTCTTATGGCAAAAACGGCATGCAGCAAACAGGCTTTTTATCAGGCCGGAAAAGATATCGCAAAGGAAGAGAATACCTGTGATCATCGGGAAGCGCCGGGCGATATTAACTTGATTCGCGATTGGAGGCGGCATTCCAATCTGAAGTGGCTCAGGCAACTGTCAGCCGATGGTCAGGCCTCATCCGCGCAAGGGGCAGCAAAAAGAGTCCGGATCGCGCAGGATCTTGTCGGCGAGCTGTCGGTTGGAGACTACAGTGTGCCTGTCGTGACTCCGCGCGATGAAGATACCGCGGCCGTGCAAGCAGGCGAAGCGGAGCAACAACGCGCCAGTGTGCTGGTAGTCGAAGACGACCCGGTTACGGCCAAGTTTATCCAGTACTCTCTTGCAGAAGACTTCAATGTGACGTCGGCAAGCGACGCTCAGACAGCATTGGCGCTCGCGCGCAGCAGAATGTTTAATGTCGTTTTACTCGACATCAACTTGCCGCGTTATCAGGATGGTATTGCAGCCCTGAAAGAGCTTAAACAGATTGCCGGTTATGACGATGCGCGTCTGATTGCGATGACAATCGCATCTTCAACGAGCGATCGTGAAGACTATTTGGAAATCGGTTTTGATGAGTTTCTTGGGAAGCCATTTACCGTTACGCAGGTGCGAACGATGGTTGCTGCCCCTTTCGAGTGACTCGAAGACGCTGTGTGTGAACGACTGTCAGGCCGGGCTGTCGTACTGCCGGACAGCCCCGGCATTGACAGTCGTTCACCGAAAGCGACCGCTGCAGAATGAGGATTGAAACGATTGTAGTTAACAACTGCAAATGCAACGTTTAAGGACTAACTTCGATCTCGGAACTAGTGGGTGCCGGTGTGGATCTTACAATTCTGATAGCCGACGATGATGAGGGACATGTCTATCTCGTACGTCGCAATCTCGAGCGTGTCGGAATCACCAATGATTTCCTGCATTTTACTAATGGCGAGGCCCTGCTCGACTTCCTGTATATGCGTGGCGACGGACCGCACCGAGAGGCAGGCAGGCCATATTTGTTGTTGCTGGATATTCGCATGCCCAGAGTGGACGGCATCGAGGTGTTGCGTACCATTAAACAGGATCCGACACTTAAACTGCTGCCGGTCATAATGCTGACGACAACGGATAGCCCCGGTGAAATCGCACTTTGTCATGAACTTGGCTGCAGCAGCTACCTGACAAAGTCTGTTAACTATGAAGAATTTGTCGATAAAATTCACAACCTCGGTTTGTTTCTGCGCATTGCACACATGCCGACATTGCAGGAAGACGACCTCCGGAGTCTTGAGGTTTGAAGTGATTTGATGCTCATCGCCGCCAACGCTCCGGCGCAGGCGGATATGATTGCACGAAGACTATTCCATTCTATGTACGCTGAGCAACCATACCCTCAACACAGGAAAGCTAATAGTTTCGCCGTTCGCTTTCTGACGCTGGCGGTTGTCGCAGCTGGAGTTGCCTTGCTATGGTTCGGCTACGATTCGTACACGTACTACCAGCAGTTCCATCTGTTATCAAAATCCGGATTAGAGGTTAATAAACTCATCGGTGAGATTGTTCATTTGGATGAAGTGTTAACAATGTCGGCTTGTATGGCGGTCGCCACGGGTGAAGAAGATTGGGAACGACGGTATTTGTCCTTCGAGCCCAGGTTGGACAGCGTTCTCGGACGATTGATCCAATTGGCGCCCTTATTCGTAGAGCCCTCCTTGGTATCGCAGACGCAGACGGCTAATACACGCCTGGTGGAAAGTGAACACAATGCCTTTGCGCTACTGAAGGACGGCAAGGCTTCTGCGGCGATGGAAATCCTGATGCACGACAGGTACAAAGAGCATAAGATACTGTACCGAACATCAATGCTGCTGCTGGCTTCGAAACTGGATGCTGCCGTTACGGAAATGCTTGAAACCAGCCGGCAGAATGTCTTTGTACGAGCTTCGCTGGTCCTTGCCGTTCTGCTGTTTCTGCTTCTGAGCTGGCTGGCGATTTTTAGGAATTCACGCAAGGAACAACACCTACTGCGCCGTAACAACCTGGCGCTTCAGGAAATGGCTGCCGAACTTAAAAAACGTTCAGAAGAGCTGGCGAGCGAGGTAGAGCAGCGCGAGCGTTCGGAATCGATGTTCCGCAGGATGACGGCTTCGCGCGAGCGTAAAAACAAAGAGTTGGAATTACAGCTGCACATTGCCTCGCACAATCTGCGTTCGCCTCTTGTAAACATTATTGGCTTCGGTCGCGAGCTGGAATTGACCTGCAGCAAAATCAGCAATCTTATCGATAACACGGAGGTGAATAAGGAATTTCGCAGCGAGTGCAATGCGACACTCAAAGATGTACCGACCGCACTGAGTTACATTCAGTCCAGCACGGCCAAGATGAATCAGATTCTGGACGGTCTGCTGCGACTCTCACGTCTCGGGCGCAACCCAATTGTTAAAGAATCGCTCAACATGAACGCAATGATTCGCGAAATCCTGCTGGGCATGCAATACCGGATAAACCTGCAAGGAGTCTGTGTTGAAGTAAGCGATTTGCCGAGCTGCCTGGGTGACGCGGTTCAGATTAATCAGGTGTTCAGCAATGTGCTGGACAATGCTCTGAAGTATCTGGATCCCGACCGTCCCGGATTAATCAGAGTCAGCGGTGAGCGCCGCAAGGGAACGGCATACTTCACGATTTCAGACAACGGGATTGGTATTTCACCGGAAGATCGGGAAAAGATATTTACAATCTTTCACAGGGTTGCATCGGAGAGTCGGGTGTCCGGCGAGGGACTAGGTCTTACGATTGTTCGACGAATCCTTGATCGACACGAAGGCGACATTGAAGTAAGATCGAACGAAGGCGGCGGCAGTGTTTTCGCAATCAGTTTGCCTGCCGCGGATGAGCTCGATAGAGAAGAGTTCGTCTCTGAGTCGGAAACGATGCTCGAGTTGGCAGTTAATTGAAATGCATAGCTTCGACAGCCGGGGCCGAAATCAAGGACTGACCAAAGGACCAGGCATGATGCCCATCTTAGCGACCGATATCGTAATACTAGTTGTCGATGATGACCCGGTTCACCTCAAGCTGGTGAAGCTGTATTTCCGGCAGTTGGGCATGACAAATACTGTATTAACTTTTGAAGACGGTCAGCAAGTCGCGGAGTTTTTGTTCGTGCGCCATAAGGACCGACGTTACAATTCGGAACAGCGCTATTTGCTCTTTCTAGACATTCGCATGCCTTTTCTGGATGGGATAGAAGTGCTTAGCCGCGTCAGGAGTAATCCGGAATTGCAATCACTTCCCGTGGTTATGTTAACAACAACGGCTGATCCGCGAGAAATCAATCTCTGTTATGACCTCGGCTGCAACTACTTTCTCAGCAAGCCGATTGGGATAGACAAATTCAGCGAGGTGTTGGATCATTTGATGCGCGAAATTGATTTATCTAACTCGCCGGTGAGTGTGACAGCCGGCGTCTGGGACGCAAATTCGGAACGGTAGATACAGCTTAACTGGTGGGTGACTTCATGGGGCAGACCAAAATACTGATTGTGGAAGATGACGAAGGTATTGTGCTGCTGGCTGAACGGCTGCTGCGCGACCAGGGATTTGAAGTGCTGAGCGCATATACCGGCGCTGAGGCTCTTGCCGGGATGGAAGCCAGGCGTCCCGATCTGCTCCTGATCGATTACGCTCTGCCGGATATGAACGCACAGACGCTGCTGGATCATTTACATGGCCGGGGCCTGTCACTGCCGTTCATCATTACGACGGGGCAAGGCGACGAACGTATCGCCGTTGATTTTATGAAGCGCGGTGCACTTGACTATGTTGTGAAAGATGAAAATTTCTGGGAATTTCTTTCCGCGTCCGTCACGCGCGCAATCGAGCAGATTGAAACCGCTAATCGGCTTAAGAAAGCAGAGGCGGCCCTGCGCGAAAGTGAAGAGCACTTTCGTAGCTTATTCGAAAACTCTCCGGCGGCTATCTGGGAATTTGACTATTCTCGTGTTAAAAAATATCTGGACTCGATTGATTTTCGGTCAATCGAAGACTTTGCCGCCTTCCTGGATGCCAACCCGGTCCACGTTAAAAAATGTGTCGGCCTGGTGCGCATTCGCGGTGTTAATCGCGCGACTCTGAAGCTCTTTCACGCTCAGAACACGATGACCTTGTTCAAGCAGTTAGATCGAATCGTCACGCGGGCCACGTATCAAACATTCAAGGAAGGTCTGCTGACTATTCATCGCGGTGAGAAGCTGCTGGAAAATGAGATGGAAGTGCGCACCCTGGCGGGATCGCGACGTGACGTGGTCGTACGCTGGTCGATCCCGCCCGGCTTCGAACACACGCTTTCACGTGTGCTGATGACGGTGGATGACATCACCGAGCGGAAACTGACTGATGAAGCGCTGCGCAAACTTTCGAGCGCGGTCGAGCAGAGCGCTAACATTGTCATCATTACCAATACCTCGGGCGATATCGAGTATGTCAATCCGAAATTCACAGAGGTGACGGGCTTCGCGATGGAGGAAGTCGTCGGCCGAAATCCGCGCATATTAAAGTCCGGCCAACAATCGTCCGAGATGTACCGGCAGTTATGGGCTACCATCAAAGCAGGCGGCGTCTGGCAGGCAGAACTGATTAACAAAAAGCGCAACGGTGAGCTGTATTGGTCTTCGCAGGTAATCTCGCCGATTCGTAATGCCAATGGCGTGATAACTCACTACGTTGCCGTTGAGGAGGATATCAGCGAACGCAAGCTGGCCGAGGCGGCGCTTAAACAAAGTGAGGTACGGTATCGTTCGCTCGTTGAGCAGGCATCGGATGGAATCGTGGTTACCAATTCGCGTGGCGATATCGAAGAAATCAACACGTATGGCTGTGACATTTCCGGCTACAATCGCAGCGAATTGCTGCAGATGAATATCCGCGATTTTATCCATAGCGCTGCCGACGGCGACAAAGCATGGCGACTAGAAGATCTGCGGAGCGGCTCGACCTTGATGCGCGAGTTTCGCCTGATCCGCAAGGATGGCACGGCATTGGCGGTTGAGCTGAATGCGAAGCTATTGCCCGATGGCCGCATGCAGGGCATCTTTCGCGACATTACGAAACGTAAGGCCTATGAAGCCGGGCTGATCGAAGCCAAGGAAAATGCCGAAGAGATGGCCAGGTTGAAGTCGGCGTTCCTGGCGAACATCAGTCACGAGCTGCGAACGCCGCTCAGCGGCATCAATGGATTTGCCTCTATCCTGTCCAAAGAAGTTCCGGAGGAACAGAGCGAGCTGGCGGAGCTGATTGTGCAAAGCGGCCAGCGTCTGCTTAACTCTCTTAACTCGGTCCTCGACCTGACGATGATCGATTCCGGCAACCTCAAACTGGAAAAATATCTCCATGACGTTAAAGGCGAAGTGATCGAAAGCGTTCGGCTGCTGCAGCCCCTGGCCGAAGAGAAGAATCTGCAGTTGGTAGTTAAGACGCCCGAGCATCAGGTACAGGCTGAGCTTGACCCCAATTGTCTGCATCGCATTTTGAACAACCTGGTCGCAAATGCCATTAAATTTACAGAGAGCGGGGCGGTAACGGTTGAACTTCAGGAACAGCGGGGCCGCGTTTTTGTAAGCGTCAGCGATACCGGGATCGGTATCAGTCCGGAATTCATGCCGCACATCTTCAGTGAATTTAAACAGGAGAGCACGGGGCTGACGCGGTCGCATGAAGGAGTTGGACTGGGCCTGGCGATCACGCGGCGCCTGGTGGAACTTATGGACGGCACAATCCAAGTCGAGAGCGAGAAAGGCAAAGGCACGACGTTTACCTTCGATTTTGCCGGCAGCCGGGGCGCAGCGGAGGAGGTCAAGCCGGCGCGCGTGGCAAAAGCGACCGAAACCCGGATGCGGCGCCATCTGCATTCACTGGCATAAAACGAGGAAGGAAATTTTAGGGAACAGGGCCTGACACCTTGCAGGCAGCCGCCATACTTTTGTATATTTTCGCTAGGCATTCGGGAGCGCCATTACTATCTGATGGCGCTCCCGTAGTTTTTGCCCTCTGTCCGGATAATCCCGGCGTACCTTCCCGCGGTCCATCGGCCGCTTACAAGATTAAGGAATCGACGTAATGCCATTGAGCGTGATCAATCCCGCCACCGGCGCCGAAGTTCGGCGCTATCAAGAATTGAGCCAAGACGAGCTGTACACGGCAATCGAGTTGAATTATCAGGCCTGGGAGCAATGGCGCTCCACTTCTTTCGCGGAGCGCGCGCGGCTGATGCTTCGTGCAGCGGCCGTTCTGCGTGAAAAGCGTGAAGACTACGCTCGCTTGATGGTGACGGAAATGGGCAAACCTATCGCCGGCGCCCGCGCCGAAGTAGACAAGTGCGCCTGGGTTTGTGACTATTATGCAGAGAAGAGCGAGCAATTTCTGGCGGACGAGATCATCGCATCCGATGCGTCCAGAAGCTTCGCCGCCTTTCGGCCGCTGGGACCCGTCCTGGCCGTGATGCCATGGAATTTCCCCTTCTGGCAGGTCTTTCGTTTTGCCGCGCCGGCGCTGATGGCCGGCAACGCTGGCCTGCTGAAACACGCCTCGAATGTACCGGGCTGCGCCCTGGCGATCGAGGAAATCTTTCGTCAGGCCGGTATGCCCGAGCATCTTTTTCGAACCCTGCTGATCGGCAGCAAGGCAGTCAGGGCGGTCATTGAACACCCATCGGTTAAAGCGGCGACGCTGACGGGCTCGACGCCGGCCGGCAAGGCCGTGGCCGCCGCTGCGGGTGCGATGCTGAAGAAGACTGTTCTGGAATTGGGCGGCAGCGACCCCTATCTGGTGCTGGAAGACGCTGATCTGGCGCAGGCCGCGGCTTCCTGTGCTACAAGCCGGCTGATCAATTCCGGACAGAGCTGCATCGCCGCCAAACGTTTCATCGTTCTCGATCAGGTGGCCGACCGATTCGTTGAACTGTTTGTCGAGGAGATGCGCGGCAAGAAAATGGGGGATCCGACGGAGGACGATACGCTGATCGGCCCACAGGCGCGTCACGATCTGCGGGACGAGCTGCACCGTCAGGTCGAAGGCAGTGTTGCAGGAGGGGCGCGCTGCTTGCTTGGCGGCTTTGTCCCGGATGACCCCGGCGCTTATTATCCCGCTACCGTATTGGTGGATGTCAAACCCGGTATGCCCGCTTATGACGAAGAACTGTTCGGCCCGGTCGCTTCGGTTATCCGCGCGCGTGACGAAGCCGATGCCATCCGCATTGCGAACGACTCGATATTCGGTCTCGGGGCCGCCGTCTTCACCGCCGATGCGGCCCGCGGCGAAAGAATCGCCGCTTTGGGACTGGATGCCGGCTGCTGTTTCGTAAACTCCTATGTTAAGTCCGACCCGCGTCTGCCCTTCGGCGGCATCAAAGAAAGCGGCTACGGTCGCGAGCTCTCGCACTATGGCATCCGGGAGTTTGTGAATGTGAAGACGGTGTACGTGGCTTGAGCGCGTGTTTCCGATGACCGTGCTGTTCAAAGGTCGCCGCCCTGCGACAAGGTCGTGTTAAACTTTCACCACCCGCGAGGCTGGATCTAAAACGCAGACACGCCCGCCGCCGGCAAGTACCGGCCCGGCGGCAGACTGTCCACGTATTGAACTACCGTATGTGCCTATGCATTGACCGCCGTGCTCAGCGCAGCAGCAGCGGCTGCCGCGCCAGCAGCGCTTCATCTCCCAGAAGGTGAACATAGTATATTCCGCGGGCCAGACCCTGCAGATTAAGCGACGTCCGCAGGATCAGGGGGGGATTGCGGAGTTCCCGACGCTCTACGACTCTGCCGAGAGCGTCGGTGACGATTAGGCTCAGCCGCTCGGCTGCTGCCGAACGAATTGCGACCGCGCAGCGGCCGTCGCTGGGATTCGGGCTGATGCTGAGCGTCGGCGCTGCCTTCGGTACTGCCGCGGACTGCTGATGAGGCAGGTCACGGTCGGCAGCATTGGCGACTTCTTTGAGAAAGGGCTCGTCAAGGCAGAGGTAGGTCGTGCTGTTTACGGTCGTCCCGTTGCCCAGTTGACCGGCATTGTTGGCACCCGTTGCGCAGACCTCGCCGCCGTTTTTGTGGATCAGCCCGTGATACCATGAGCTGGCCAGGTCGCTGACGGAGGATTGATTGATTGCGGCGACCATCGTTAAACGGTCGATCGTCGTGCCGTCGCCCAGGATGCCGTGCTGATTCGAGCCGCAGCCGCGGATAGCGCCGCTGGCCAGCAATGCAAAGGAGGACGAAGCGCCGGCCGCTACTTTGACGACACCCGCGATGCCACTCATCGCGAGTGGAACGGAGCTGTTCTGCGTGCTGCCGTTGCCGAGCTGTCCCTTGTTATTATAGCCCCAGGCGCGAATGCTGCCGTCGGCCATGAGGGCCAGCGAGTGATGCAGTCCCGCAGCGATGCCGATGGCGTCGCCGATGCCGCTGACCTGCACCGGCTGATGTCGGTTGATGCTGCTGCCGTCGCCGAGTTGACCGAAACCATTATAGCCCCAGGCCCAGACACTGCCGTCGGCTTTGAGCACCAGACTGTGCCACGCGCCCGCCGCAACAGCTATCACCCCGTCGATGCCGATGACGTCCACGGGAGTCAGGCTGCCCACGGTGCTGCCGTCGCCGAGCTGACCGAAGCTATTGTCGCCCCAGGCCGCAATTGTGCCGTCGGAACGCAGCGCCAGACCGTGCGCATTGCGCGTGGCGATATCCACCGCCGTCCCCTTGAGCGGCACCTGAATCGGCGTGCTGCTGTTCTGCGTGCTGCCATTGCCGAGCTGCCCGAGATTGTTGAATCCCCAGGCATAAACCCTGCCGTTGGTGGTGAGTGCCATACTGTGCAGATCGCCGCCTGCGACCCCAACGACTTTAGACAGCGTACTGATCAAAGTCGGGCTGAGCGCTCCCTCCGTGCTGCCGATGCCGAGTTGTCCAAAGTCATTGCGTCCCCAGGCCATTATGCGCCCATCACCGACCTTAAGAGCTAAGCTATGGCCGCCGCCGCCGGCTACCACGCGATTGTTGGCCCGGACATGCAGCGCCGGCAGGCATTCATAGCTTATTCGTGTCGTATTCGTTCCGTCGCCGAGCTGACCGTCCGTGTTAAGGCCGGTAAAACAAAGATCGCCGTTGCTTTTGCGGACAAGGGAGTGTTCGCCGTAGCCGCTGCCGCACTGGACGGCGGCGTCGACGCCCGTAGCCTGCGCGGGTAGATTGCGCTGGGTCGTCGTACCGTCGCCCAGGGCGCCGTTCATGTTGTAGCCCCAGGCCCAGATGCTGCCGTTGTCTCTGATCGCGATACTGTGATAGGCGCCGGAGCCTATCGACAAAACATCATTGAGGCCACTGACAACGACTGGAACGCTGCTGTTCACCGTGCTGCCGTTGCCGAGCTGACCGGTGTAGTTGTAGCCCCAAGCGCGTAGGCTATGGTCTTCGAGCAGCGCCATAACGTGAAAAGCTCCGGAGCAGATATCGACGGCGCTGCCGATGCCGCTGACCTGCACGGGCGTTAATCGCCTTGTGGTTGTTCCGTCGCCGAGCTGACCGTAACCATTATCGCCCCAGGCCCAGACGCTGCCGTCGGCTTTGAGCGCAACACTGTACTTTTCACCGGCGGCGATAGCCACGACGCCGGACAGCGAATTGATCATCACCGGCGTCAGGCGCATGGTGGTCGTTCCGTCGCCGAGCTGTCCTTTTTCATTGCTGCCCCAGGCATAAACTTTCCCGTCCGATTGCAGCGCAAGGCCGTGAGCGATGCCTCCGGCAATGGCCCGAACGCCGCTGATATCGACGACGGTTCCAGGTATAGATCGATCGAGTATCGAGCCGGTACCCAGTTGTCCGAAGTGACCGGCGCCCCAGGCGTAAACCGTTCCGTGTTCCGTCAGCGCATAGCTGTGCCATCCGCCTGCCGCCACACTGACGACGCCATCGATATTACGCACGCGGACCGGCAGTGCGCTGCCGGTGTTCGAGCCGTCGCCGAGCTGGCCGGAGGAATTACGACCCCAAGCCCATACCGTGCCGGAGTTGCGCTGGATCGCCAGGCTGTGACTGTAGCCGTTGGCGAGCTCCCTGCCGGTGAATTCGACTTTGAACGAGCGGCTGAGCTCGTTGTTCACGGGATTCTGATCGCCTGCCAGTTCAGTGACGGCATACATCAGATGGCTGCCGGATAGATGGCTCAAGCCCAATGGAAAGGCCAGCGTAACACTTTCGCCCGCAAGGATGCGATTGATTGTCTCAACCCGATTGTAGACCTCGCGTTGGGAAACGTCGTGCAGCACCCGGACGCGAACGGTGAAGTTGGTCTGCGTGACGCTGCCATTATTGCGAACACGCAGCGCTGGAGCGAACACGCGGCCGGTCAATGCGGTCGGGGTGGGCCTTGTGATGTCGAGTACCTGGACATCCTTCTGCATGCGGATAGTCAGATAATTCGCGCTTTCGTCATAGAGGCCGGGATTGTGGAGATCACTGATGCGGATCTTTCCGCGGTTGGTGGGAATCGGCGGCGCTTTCCACAGCATCGCGCCGACGGGATCGGCGTCCGTGTCGACGTCGATCCATGTGCCGCCGTCATCGGGTGTAAAGCGTATCACGACCGACTCCGGTCCTGACGAGTTCCAGGATATCGTCACATTCTGACCGGTGTTGTAGGTCGCCGGACCGTTCGGCGCATTCAGTGTGATCGTCCCGCCGCCGGGCGTCGTCACTACTTCGAAGGGGCGGCGAAGTTCGTCGTTTTCCGGATTGCTGTCGGCTGCCAGGGTACTTAGTGCCAGCGCTTCGTATTCGTCGATCACAGAGAGCGACACAGGGCTAAATTCGACGCTGCGCTGTTCGCCGGGCGCCAGCGACGCAATCACTGCGTTGTTGCTATACACCAGGCTGCCGTTGCTGCGCCGAATCTGAAAACGCAGGTTAATCGCCGTTTGAGCTTCGGTACCTGCATTGCGGAACACGGCGCTGGGCGTGAAGGAGCTGTTACGCCTGATCGCCTCGCCGTTAAGCGGCCGCCTGATGTTGATCACCGCGATATCATGCGCTTCCCGACCACCCTCGGGTCGGATGCATGAAAACAATTCCAGCCGCTGCCGTATTTTGGACGCTACCCGCGGGTGAAAGCGCATGACTATTCCGTTGCCGCTACTCAAATGGCAATAGCTCATTACGGTACCGACGCTGGGGCGGGTGCCGCTAAAACAAGTGCCTTCAGCCGGTGCGCAGGAGTCAATGGGCGGGTCCCAGGAGCAGGAGTGCGTGTGGGGGGAACTGCCGTTGTGGCCTAGCTCGTGCGCAACAACGTTTATGTCCCAGATATAATCACCGCTAAAAGGAAAGCCAACGCTGCAATAAAGCCCGCTAAAGGCATAGCGTAAAGAAGAACTACACAATCCCGATATATAAGCCCTTCCGCCATAAAACCAATTACCGCCGAATAGATGTGTGGTGCTGCTTTCAATATGATTCATATTGGCATTCCAGTAGTTGCGCAGCGCTTGTAGCTTGGCGAGTGAGTTGGCGCCGGGAAAAGGATCGGTGCTCGTCCAGACACGCAGGAATGGCACTTCGATGCGGCAGTTGAGGTCGCGCTGATAGATGGCGGAGACCGCGCCGGTAACCGAAAGAGCATAGGCGGCTGCACTGGCGAAACTTTGGAAGCGCAGGAAATAATTGTGGTCGCACTCGATAGCCATTTGCAGTACGAGCCTCTGATCGGATTGCAGGCCGTCACGCCCGCCTTTCGCCGGATTGTCCTCGATCTGATCGAGCAGGTGATGATCGAGCTCCTCGGTACTGCCGCAGAATCCAAAGTCGCGATCTTTGGATTGACCGTCGCGATTATGATACACGATCATCGTGGCCGCCGCCGCGGTGTTCCCGGGCAGCGGGCTCACATACCAGCGTTCGGGCATGCTGCCGTCCTCGACAGGGATTTCGATGAAACCGCGGACCTGGTCCCTGAAGAGCGCAAGGAACACGAATGATCCCGCTTCGCCGCGCACGCTGCCGCGCAGAAAAACACCCGGGTCGACATCCATCACACGGTCGCCGTCCGCGCTTCCTTCCAGCACGGGCACCCCTTCGCCGAGGACGCGAAAAGATTCGAGGTCCAGATCGACACTACGATCGACGGACAATGGAAAGTCATGAAAGCTCGTGCTGCTCCCGGGCCGCCGCAGCGTCTTGAGCAGGGCATCGCCGCCCAGATCAATCTGCAGGAAGGCGGCATCCGGCGGTAAGGGCTCTGTGCTGAGGGGCGCTTGTGAGACAGGCCGCATGAGGCTGCGCAGGTCGGCGGTGACGGCCTGGCTGCCTGCGTTTTTGATGCTGATCGCTTTAGCGGCCTGTCGGACATGCTCGGAAATTGCCGGTGGATCGTGATCCTCAACGGCATTGTCGTGATTGTGGCTGAAAAGCTGTTGTGAAGTCAGTAGCAAAACAAAAAAAAGCATAAGAATAGGAGCGGACATTGTACCTCCGATAATAGGGCAGTGTGTGAAAAAATCAGCTTACCGTAAACAAGGCTCTCCGGTCGGTGCTGTACGCGCCATAAATGAAAGGCTGGAGACCGGGGGCAGTGATCATTGAGAACCGGTCACAGAGATTGCGACCGGACTGCCGGTGATAAACGACAGTGGGCAACTATCGCCGAAGCGCCGCTAATACACCAGCCGTTCACTGGTATGCGCGCTTCTCTTTTGTGAGGGCGAAAATATAGCAAGGGTCTAACCGGGGCAAGAAGTTTTATCAGCCGAGGCAAAATTTCAGTCTGATGCTTAAGAGGAGGAAACGACGCCGCTGAACGGTCACTGACGGTGTCTTGGATCGAAACAAACTGCCAAAAGTCGCCATCCTTCAGACGCAGGTTGCGATAGTCTGACACGAAAAAATAGCGAAGCTTGTTGCCGTGCCCGCTCGAGCAGCTGAGGCCTGGACGATCCTGGCTGCTCGAGTGACGAAGCATAAAGCCGCAGGTTACCACTGCTATATAGTCGATCCTGAAAAAGTAGTAGTCACGATGTAGCGCGCACCACATCGGACGCATCAACAACAAATGCTTGGGATCGAAAGATGTCACATCGCAGAT
>JANQRB010000091.1 GCA_028284775.1 Candidatus Kapaibacterium sp.
ATCTGCGATGTGACATCTTTCGATCCCAAGCATTTGTTGTTGATGCGTCCGATGTGGTGCGCGCTACATCGTGACTACTACTTTTTCAGGATCGACTAGCTAGACCGTCAATAGGTTAGTGTTAAAACAGCTACAGCAGCATGACGGTGCTAATATTCGAAAGTCTGTGCGATTATCTCGTGGAACGTGGAGTATTGGGCGATGGCGAGAAAAAGATGTTTATGGAGAATCTGCGGACACGTAAGTCGAGTAGCTGATCAGCAAGGAATGCATCAATTCCGTATTCACCGCATTCATAATCTCATCACGGGAGAACCACATCTGCAAAACTGATGAAGCATGTGCTCATAGTGATGAAAACTTTGTCAGCTAAGTAGGAAAGATAGTATCGAAATGTGCGGCGAACTACGGCAGCATATAGGTGGATAAACCCAGCCAATCCAACCCCAAAACTGTACGGATAATGTACGGACTAAAAAGCAAAAGCCTTGTAACTCATTGAATTACAAGGCTTTAACGTTTTGCGTAGTAGCGGGGACAGGACTTGAACCTGCAACCTTCGGGTTATGAGCCCGACGAGCTACCAATTGCTCCACCCCGCGATGTCAAGAGCAACAAAGATAATACCATCGTAATAACTGTGCAAATGCTTTTGTGCCGCGTGACCCTTTTGTGTTATTTTTGCCGTTCTGATCCGCCGCTGCAAGCTGAAGAGCGGCGCTTTTGTTGTTGACGCACGAGGACGATATGCTGGTTTCTTATCAATGGCTGCGGGACTATGTGAAGATTGATGTGGCGCAGCAGGAGGTCGCCGAAGCCCTGACAATGCTGGGCTTTGAGGTTGAAGAGATACAGGACCTGGGGAAGCGCTTCGACAAGTTTGTCGTGGGAGAGGTGCTGAGGCGTGAGGACCATCCTGACGCCGACAAGCTCTCGGTCTGCGAGGTAACGACGGGGGAGGGCGAGTCGCGGACGATTATCTGCGGCGCGCCGAATGTCGATGCCGGACAGAAGGTGGTCGTGGCCCTGAATGGCGCCGTCGTGCCGAACGGCGGCTTTACGATCGAAAAACGCAAGATACGCGGCGTGGTCTCGAATGGCATGATCTGCAGCGTGGCGGAGCTGGACTTCGGTGAGGATGCCGACGGCATCTGGGTGCTGCCGGAAGAGGCGCCGCTGGGTATGCCCTTCGCAAGCTATATCGGCGCTGGCGATTTCGTCTTCGACCTCAGCATCACGCCCAACCGGGCCGACAGTCTGAGCCATATCGGTATCGCGCGCGAGCTGGCGGCACGCTATGAGAAAAAGCTGCAGCGGCCGGAAGTAAAAATCAAGGAAGGCGGAGGAGCGGCTGCCGATCATATCACGCTCGACATACGCCAGTCGGATGATTGTCCGCGCTATGCGGGGCGCGTTGTTAAAGGCGTCAAGGTAGCGAGCTCGCCGGATTGGCTGCAGAACCGCCTGCGGGCCGTGGGACTGCGGCCGCGCAACAATATCGTCGATATCACCAATTATGTGCTGATGGAGTGCGGGCACCCGCTGCATGCCTTTGACCTGAACGAGATTCGCGGCAACAAAATTATCGTCCGGCGCGCGGCCGAAGGCGCGGCCTTTACCACGCTGGACGACAAAGAACGCAGCCTGGATGACCGGATGCTGATGATCTGCGACGGCGAACGGCCCGTGGCGGTCGCCGGCGTAATGGGCGGGCAGAACTCGGAGATCGCGGATTCCACCACCGACGTGTTTATCGAGTCGGCTTATTTCGACCCGGCGTCGGTGCGGCGGACGGCGCGCAAGCTTGGTATCTCCAGTGACGCCTCCTACCGTTTCGAGCGCGGCGCTGACGTCGAGAATGTCGTGTATGCCGTCAACCGCGCCGCGGCGCTGATGGCCGAAATTGCCGGCGGCCAGGTGCTGGAAGGTATCGTCGACGCCTATCCCAGGCCGCTGGAACAGCAAGCGGTGCGAATGCGCTTTGCCCGCGCCTCGATGATTGCCGGCGTGGATATCCCCGCCGCGGAACAACGCGATTATTTGCAGCGCCTGAACTTTGAGCTTGTCGCCGAAGATGCCGACTCCATCACTGTTCGTCCGCCCTCATATCGGGTTGACATCCATCAGGAGATTGACCTGATCGAAGAGGTTGCGCGGATGTACAACTATGACAATGTTAAGCCGGCGGGCAGTTCGCGCCTGCCCCTGCATCGGGACGCGGCTCCCGACGAATTGAGCGTAGCCTCCCTGCGCGTTAAACTGCGGGGATATCTGCGTGGCGCCGGCTTCAATGAAATTATCACGCCCAATCAGCTCGATCCCGCCTCGGCGGCGCACTTTACGGACAATCCCGTCAAACTGGCGAATCCTCTGGGGGAAGAGCTTTCGATAATGCGTCCTTCGCTGCTGCCAGCCTTTCTGCGGGTGATCAGGCACAACCAACGCTTCGGCACACGCGACCTGCGACTCTTTGATATCGGGCGTACCTTCAGCCGTGACGACGAAGCGGATGTCTTCATTCGCGGTATTCGCGAACGCTATGAACTGCTGTTTGGAATCTGCGGCGCGGCGGAATCCGCTCACTGGGATCGCCAGGAACGTCAGGTGGATTTTTATGACATCAAGGGTCACGTGGAAGCTATGGTGGAAGCCCTGGGCTTGCGGAAGATTTCTTTCGCCGCCTTGAGCGAACGCCCGGTCTTTCTCGGCGTCGAAAGCCAGCTTATCCGTCACCGCAAACAGATTGTCGGCTATGTCGGCAATCTTGCGCCGGACATGGCCGAGGCTTTTGATCTGGAATCGCCACTCTGGCTGTGCTCGCTTGACCTCGAAGCCTTCTTCCAGGCACCGCGCAAGACAGGGCGCTATGAAGCAATTTCAGCCTATCCCGCCGTCAAGCGCGATCTGGCCTTTGTCCTTGACACTGCCACCGCGGCGGCGGAAGTGGAAAATGTCATCAGGCGGCAGGGCGGTCCGACGCTGCAGGAGCTTGGCGTTTTCGATGTCTTTACCGGCGCGGCGATCGGCGAGGGTAAAAAGAGCGTCGCCTTCTCCCTGCTCTTCAATTCGCCCAAACGCACCCTGCAGGATGAAGAGGTCGACCAGCGAATCGCAGCAATTGTCGGCGCTGTGCAAAAGCAGTTTGGCGGCGAGCTGCGCTGATTGGATTGCTGCTTTATCACATAAGCGTTTTGTTTCTGCTTTTCCCCTTGAGATACGATGCTGAGGCGCGAGCTGAGCGCCGAATGGGGAGAGGCCAGGAGAATTTGAGTTCTTCTTAACTCCCCTAAGCCTTTTTCACATTCATCAGGTGAATGAAGGCCCCATTCGGCCGGAGGGCCTTTATTTCGAGTCGCAAGCTGTTGATTGATCGCAACGGCAAGTCGGGCGATGTACAACAAAACTACTCCTGCCATTCATCATCCGCCTAATCAACGGCCCTCGGTTTGATAGCTCAATTCAGTTGTATTGGGCTTGAGGATGTGAGCCCGAAATCCTTCAGGTAGCACGGGCTCCGCCGAATTATGAACATTCATTAACTTTAATTGAAAAAACGTAAATTATTTCGTAATTAGCGGTTTAGCCGGATTACCGGACATGGTTTCTTATCAATCCTGAATGCGGATCGAGTGATGGGCAATACGAGTGACCTCCAATCCACCCTCAGGCCGAGTCCCGAATTGGAAACCGCAGTAACCAAGCTGTGGGGCGTTGTTCGGCAGGCCGGCGAGATCATCGTGTCACTACGCGAGGACAACCGGCATCTGGTGCTGCGGCTTGCTGAAGTGGAAGAGGGAAACGGCCAGGAGCAATCGCAAAGCGCCGCCGATGACAGTGAAGTCCGCCGTCGCTTGGCCGAGCTGGAGCAGGAAGCCATGCAGAGCGCCCGGCTTCGCGACGAGCTGCGGGAGCGTGAAGAATCGATTGCCGACCTCAAGCAACAGCTCGCCGGGGCCGAGGATCTACTGACCGCAGCGCAAGAGGAAACCGCCGTCCTGCGCCGGGAAAGTGAAGTCCGGCAGCGCGATGTTCAGGATAGCGCCTTTCTGAAGGCCGAGCTCGTCAGCCGCAATGCCGAGCTGAATGCCCGTCAGAACGAAATTCTCGAATTGCAGAATCAGCTTGCCGAAGTGGAAGACAAGCTGCTGCGGGGCCCGGAGGAGGCGGAAGATCACGAGGGAGAAGATCCCATCTTGAAGGCGCCCGATGAAAGCGAGCTGCTGCGCAAGGAAGTATACAAGTATAAAACGCTGTACGAAGAGCAGAAAGAGCTCTATGAAAAGCGGATCAAAAATCGCGAACCCTATCAGGTAGATCTGTTCACCGCCAGCGAGATCGACACCGAATGGCGTAACAAGACCGGCGAGCTTGACGCCGAGCTGCATCGGCTGGTGGAAATGAAAGCGGCGCTGGAACAAAACCTGCAGCAGCGACGGAAGGAATTGCAAGCTGCCCAGAATGAGGCGCAAGAACTGCAAGCGCGCATTGCGGATCTGGAGGAAAACCTGGCCGGGCTGGAAACCGAAAAACGCGAGCGTGAGGCCGAATGCCTGCAATTGCGTCGGCAGGTTGATCAACTCGCGACGGGATTGCAGGCTGAAAGCGGCGACGCCGGAGCCGCCCGGCGTCTTCAGACTGAACTGGCGCGGGCGGCGGATTTGCAGACGCAGATCGAGTCGGTGCAGGCGGAACGGAGCCGGCTCGCTGAGCGCGTCCGGCAGTTGGAAGCCATCATTGAGGCGCAATCCGATGACGACAAAGGCCGCGTAGACTTGAATCCCGAGGAACGCGAACGTCTGCAGAACAGGGTCAGCAGTCTGCTGACGAAAGTAGAGGGTCTGATCGGGGAAACATGAACATTTTTCGGGACGCGGAATGATCTAACAGGCGCCGTGTTCCCGTGCCAAATTTTAATTGAATGGCACAAACTAAATACGTATTTTTGGACCGAAGCGGATTAATGCCGCAAGGACGCAAGAGTATATGCTAAAGTCGGTTAAAGTCAATATCGGCGGACAGGAATTCAACCTGCGCGCCGATGACGAAGAAAAAGTGCGGCACTTGGCGGAACAAGTAGACGTTAAAATGCAGCACTTACGTCATAAGATTCAAAATCCTTCTACGGCTGCACTGACAGTGTTGACAGCTTTGAATATCGCCGAAGAGGGACACGACCGAATGCAGCAGCAACAGGCGGACATTAGTTTCGTGACAAGGGAGCTGGAGCGGATGTCCGACTTTCTGGAGTCGAGTTACAATGCCGATTCCTCCGCTTGACGATTGTGGAACGCGCGCTGTACAACCACGTTCGGAAAACAATTATCTACTCGTTGCAACAGACTGATCTTTGTGTGATAGGGGCGACCGGAAAAATTAATGCCGTATCGCCTGTCGTTGAAACGCTATTTAAGAACCGACAAGTTTAAAATTAGGGAATTCGTCTCTGGTTATAAATTACAGGCCTCAACGATCCGGTTCGTTCCGGTGACAACTTCGCTTCGACGGGGTTCAGTGGAAGTAAAATATAGTCAGGCGTTTACCCACTGTGTTACGATAGGGTTCTTAAAAGCCTCGCGCGGTTTTACCGCTTCAGCGACGGAGCTTGATACGGCATTTTTTTGTTTCTCGTCACCCGGCAAGCCTTAAACAACGAGTAACTTCATTCCAAGCGGCCGGACCGGTTTTCGATTCAGATCCAACCTAGCCTACGCAGCCGTCAGCGGCACGCTTCTTTCACGTGGTTGTTTTGTGATTAGGATACTTTAGTACCGCAGCCAGTCGACGGAGCCCATCACCTGGTAGAGTGGTGGCATGTTTCCAATTGCTCAGTACCGTCGCCGCTGCGCCCAATAGATTCACTGACGAAACAGAGTGGAGTTGCTCATGGAATCCATGACTAATATCGTACCAATCATATTGAGTATACTCGGCTTGATTCTCGGATTCGGCATTGGCTACTTCATCAGTGGCAAAGCAGCCCAAACGAAAATCACGGAAGCCGAAGGCCGCGCTCAGCAGATTATCAAGGAAGCTGGAAAAGAAGCTAAGGCGGTTCAGAAAGAAAAAGCGCTGGAAGCAAAGGAAGAATGGCACCGCCGCAAACAGGAATTTGAGAATCAGACGCAGCAGCGCCGCAATAAACTTCAACAAATCGAAAAGCAGGTCAAGAATCGCGAAGAAAACATCGACAAAAAACTGGAAGTTATCACACGTAAAGAAAAACAACTTCAGTCGCTGGATAAGGAGCTCGGTCAGAAGCGCGGCAAGATTGAAAGTCGTTATGCCAAAGCGGAAGAATTGGTCAATGAACAGAATGTTCGGCTGGAACGCATTACCGGTATGTCGCGTGAAGATGCCAAGAAATACCTGATCGAGAATATGGAAAACGAAGCGCGGGCCGAAGCCGCGCATGCCATTAAGGCTATCCGCGATGAAACCAAACTTAACGCTCGTAAGGAAGCGCAGAAGATTGTGGTCCAGGCCATCCAGCGCACCGCTTCGGACCACTCGGTCGAGACCACGGTTTCGGTCGTCAACCTCGCCAGTGAAGATATGAAGGGGCGTATCATCGGGCGCGAGGGTCGCAACATTCGCGCCTTCGAGGCTGCCACGGGAATTGACCTCATTATTGACGATACGCCCGAAGCGGTAATCATTTCGGGCTTTGATCCCTTCCGGCGTCAGGTGGCCAAGCTGGCACTGGAACGGCTGATGAACGACGGCCGGATCCATCCCTCGCGCATCGAGGAAGTTGTCGAAAAAACGCAGCACGAGCTGGAAGAAGAAGTGCGGGGCGAAGGTGAAAACGCGCTGCTGGAGCTGAATATCCACAACATGCACCCCGAGCTGGTACGCCTTGTCGGGCGCATGAAATACCGGTCCAGCTATGGTCAGAACCTGTTGAATCATTCGATCGAAGTAGCCTATCTCTGCGGCATTATGGCGGTTGAAATCGGACTAGACGTGCGCATGGCCAAACGGGCGGGATTGCTGCACGACGTCGGTAAGTGCGTCGATCGCAACATCGAAGGACCGCACGCCTTGCTGGGCTTCGACCTCGCCAAACGCTATAAGGAACATCCGATCGTGGCCAACGCTATCGGCGCCCACCACGAAGATATCGAAATGGAGTCGCCGATCGCGGCGATCGTCCAGGCCTGCGACGGCATCAGCGGTGCCCGTCCGGGTGCGCGACGCGAGTCCCTGGAAAACTACATTAAACGTCTTGAAAAGCTTGAAGACTTGGCCGGCGCTTTTGACGGCGTCAACAAAACCTTTGCCATTCAGGCCGGCCGCGAGATTCGGGTCATTGTCGAACCCGAACGCGTCGACGATCTGCTGGCCGACTCGCTGGCCCATGACATCGCCGGCAAAATCGAAAACGAGCTCGAATATCCGGGGCAGATTCGTGTGACCGTGGTGCGCGAACGACGCAGCATGGCCTTTGCCAAGTAGTCGCCGACGCTTTGTCCTATATCCAAAGATCCAGTCCCTTTTTTCGGCTGATAGTCGAAGGAGGGACTTGTCGTTTTCAGACCTTCCGATCTGGCCTTTGTTGGATCGCGAGTTAGCTTCATTCAAGAGTTCTGCCGCCCCCGGCTGGACGACATGCGCATATCCGCCATCCGGCAAATCCATTTGCTCCGATAATTCGACTTTCACCGGCACAAAGCGCTTGCTATGTCCTTGAACTGCGCGGGATGAGATTGTATATTAAGCGCTTCCAGCGAATCTGGACATGAATACTGCAGCGCGAAACGGTAAAGCTCTTTTTCCATTCAAAACCCTATTCAGGGTTACATCCCAATACAGCACAACAACTATGAACTCATCTCCGGCGGATGCGGTCAAGCACAGGTACAGCGTTGCTCCTGTGAGCAAATACATTTCTTGTTTTCTTTTGCTGATGGCCTTGCTGAATTTCCAGGCAAGCGCCGAAGCACAGCAATGGCAAAACTTCGGCAATGCTGATGATGTCCTTTGCCTGCTTGACGACGGTGACGTCTTTTGGGCCGGCAGCAACAACTTCGTGATTCGATATGATAAGCTCAGCGGCGCGAGCAAATTGTTAAGCGCCACCGATGGTCTGGCCGCCGCGCCGGTGCGGCATCTGGCCAAAGATGATCTCGGCCGCTTGTGGATCGGCTCCCAGCGCAGTCTGTTCCGCTATGACGGCGAGAGAGCGGTCAGTTTTTCTTTTCTCGATCGGGATGGCGTACGGACGGGGGCGGTGAGGGCGCTGCGGATCGGCTCCGACAGAATTTATGTCGGTTTCAACGATCGTCTGGCAATCCTCGACCTGCAAACCGGCGCGCTGCAGGGTTCGCTGATCAAACTGCCCGTTTTCATTGACTACATCATCGAGGCTGCCGACGGCCGCATCTGGGCCTTTGGTCTTGAAAGCGTCCGGCAGCAGGGATCGAATACCAGGTTTTTTCCCAATGCCATGCGCATTGCCGCCGACGGCAGTTTTGACCGTTACCAGCGGCCGCAGGGGATGCCCGAAGTGAAAAGTACCCTGATCGGATTTAGCTCCAACACCAGGCGTTTCGCCGCCCTACAGGATCGCGAAGGACAGCTGTGGGTCGGCGGCAGCGAAGGACTGGCGCGTTTCGACGGCGACACCTGGCAACGCTTCGACCGTCGCTCGGATGGCAAGGGACCCTGGAGCGGCGGCGAGCTGCTCGCTGTCGACTCGGCCGGCAATCTCTGGTGCGGCGGCTTCTACGGACTTACCCGCTACAACGGCGATACATGGGAAAACATGACGCGGCTACCGGGGCTGAGCGATTCCCTCATTCGCGACCTGACCGTCACTCCCGCCGGCACGGTATGGGCGGCCACAAAACGCGGTACCTTTCGCCTGAGCGAACAAAACTGGGTCGCCAGCGGCGTGGCGCAAGGTCTGCCGGACAGCCTTGTTAACATTTTAGCGGCCGGGCGGAACGATGAAGTACTGGCCGGAATGCGGCTGGCGGCGGCGGCCTACAACGGCAGCGAATGGCGTCACTTCCGACAGCGACAAGCGCCGCTCAACGGCAGCGTCAGAGCCATCGCGCTGCAGTCGGACGGCCTGCTGTGGGCAGCCTATCAACTGCCGAATGGATTGAGCCGCTACGACGGCACGGAATGGCGGCATTTCGACAGCGAGCAGGGGCTGCCCAATGACACCCTGCACGATGTGACGGTCGGCAGAAATGACGAGCTCTGGATCGCCGGCAGGCACGGTGTCAGTCGTTTGAACGGCGGCACCTGGGAGACTGTCTTCCTGGACGACAGCTCCCACGGCCGGCGGGCTTATGAAACTCTTCAGGTGGACTCGAGCGGCTCGCTCTGGATGACGACCCGCGTTGAAGTGCCTATCGGACCGAACAGCATCCGCCCGCGCTACGAAGTCCTGCAGTTCGACGGCAGCGAGTGGATCAACTGGGCACGCGACAGCGACGACACCTACCGCGGACCGGCACCGTCGGTTGCGCGGATCGCCGTTGCGCCCGCGGGTGATGTTTATGTGATAACCGGCGTGAATGCCGATTTTTCGATCTTGGGTGGCCGAATCGTCCTCCACCGATATCGCGACGGCGCGTGGGAGATGCTGCCGACGGAGTATTCCACGCCGGTCAAGGACGCAAATCCGCCGAGCGCGATTTCGGCGGCGCCCGACGGCAGTATCTGGGTCGCGTACACAGCGCAGGTGGTGGAGCGCCGCACCTTTAACGGCCACGTCAGCCGATTTGACGGCCGGGAATGGCAGCACTACACAGCAACCGACGGCCTGCCCTTCAGCGGTTTTTTCTCCGTTCAGACATCGGCCCTGGAAGTGCTGCCGAGCGCCAAAGTGCTGGTCGGCGTCAACAATGCAGGTGCCGGCCTGTTTACGCCCGGCGGGACCTGGGAAACGCTGGACGATGAAGTCGGTCTGGTTAACAATTTCGTGCGCGACATTAAGTATGCCTCCGACGGCTGTCTGTGGTTCGCCACGGCGCAGGGACTCAGCCGTCTGTGTGACGCGCGCATCGCGGACGTCCCGGAACGGGCGGCCGACGCCGTCCTGCAATTGCTTATTGCGCCCAATCCGCTTGTTGCCGGTGCTGCAGCCACGATGCGGCTGACAAGCGCGCGCAATCAACAGCTGCGTGTCCGGATCACCGATTTGCCGGGGCGCCGCCAGCAGCTTGTCTTCGAGGGCCCTGTTGCGGCGCATGAAACCCTGACGCTGCCGCTTGCTACCCATTCCTTGTCCGCCGGCGTTTATTTCGTCGAGGCGACCGGAGCCCAGTCATCAACACATTCGATGCTCGTGATTCAGAAGTAGTGTGCGGCCCCCGAAACCGCTCCGGGCAAACATTGTTCGAGCCATTGCGGGTATTGCGGGGCCAAGCAGCAGGGAAGTGGATAGAAACGATCGGAACATAATGCTATGAAGAGGAACTGGGTATGACGGCACGCCTACTTATCATCTGTCTGATGTTGACTGCTTTGTTAACGCCTTTGCGGGCGGAAGTCGGTCATCAGGGGCGAGAGTTCTGGCTTGCCTTTATGCAGAATTTCGATGCCGAAGAAACAGCCGGCGCCCTACGCGTTTACATCAGTGCCGAAGCGCCCGCCTCCGGTACGGTCTCGCTGCCGCTGCTGGGCTGGCAGGAGAATTTCAGCCTGGGGGCCCGACAATCGGTGATGGTGGAGGTGCCGCGCAACCTGGGCCACACCCTCCGCAGCGAGACGATTCAGCAAACCGGCGTCTTTGTGCAGGCCGATAACGAGATAGCGGTCTATGCGCTGAACGATCGTCAGCAAAGCTCCGACATGAGCATCGCGCTGCCGCTGGATGGCCTGGGCGATGAGTATTATGTGCTGTCCTATCCGCCGCTCGAAGTAGGTGGCCGCGTTCGCCCCTCCCAGTTTCTGGTGCTGGCGACCGAAGATGAAACCACAGTCGAAATAAGCCCCTCAGCGCCGACATTCGCGGGCCGGGAAGCCGGTAAAGTGTTCAGGGTGCAACTCAATGCCGGAGAAACCTACCAGGTGCAGACCGACGGCGACGCGACCGGCTCTTATGTTCGGTCCGTCGGCGCGCGGCCGGAGGACCGCAAGCAATTTGCCGTTCTGGCGGGTGGCGTCTGCGCCACGATCGGACAATGTCCCGCCTGCGATCACATCGTCGAACAGATGCTGCCGACAAGCGCCTGGGGACGTGAATTCGTCACGGTGCCCCTCGCCTCGCGTCTGCGCGGCGATATTTATCGCGTTCTGGCCCTGCGGAACGATACGGAGGTAGAAGTACGCAAGGATGACGACGGCGGGATTCTCGCCCGCGCTACGCTCGGACAGGCCGAATTCCTGGAGTACCGCACCGGAACGCTCGCGACGGTTAGCGCCAGTGGTCCGGTACTCCTGGCGCAATACAGCCTCGGTCTGGGCTGCGACAACATCGCGCGTTCCGATCCATTTTTTCTGCTGGTGAACCCGATCGGGCAGTTTTGCTCCGGCAGCGCCATCTTTCCGACAGTGCCGGCGATTGGAGTGGATGACCATTTTCTCAATGTCGTCGTGAAGAGCGATGCGGTAGCTAGTGCGCGTCTAGGCGGCGTCGCGATTGCCGATCAATTCCGTCCCTTTCTTTCGCGGCCGGAGTACTCCTGGGCTCAGATCGATGTTGTGCCGCAATCCAATATACTGGAAGTCGGCGGTGAGTTCAGCGCCTTTGCTTATGGTTTCGGCGAAGCCGTGTCCTACGGCTTTTCGGCTATTCTTGGCCTGGAAGAACTGGCGCCATGCCTCGCGCCGCAGCTCAGCGACGAACGTCCCGCCGCCGTCTTCGAAACCGGGGTGTCGGGTCTGCAATGCGACTCGCTTTTCATATTTAATCCGCGCGATGAGGATCTCGTCCTTGATCGGCAGTCTGTCGCCCTGAAGACCAATCAACAGTTCTCCTTGCCTTCGCATCAGTTTCCGCTCCGGCTTGGACCCCGGGAAACGCGCGGTATCTGGCTCTGTTTTGCGCCCGACGCTCTTCAGAGCTTCAGCGATGTCCTGACGGTTGTCGAACGCTGTGATCTCGAAGTGCAAATCGCGGGCAGCGGCCGGCCCGTCAGCTTTCAGGCCGCCAGCGACTGTGAGGTGCGTCTGCGGGCGGCGACTGCCTCCGGCACAGAAGGACTGGCGCTGGGACAGCCCTTTCCCAATCCCGCCGTCAGCAGCGTGACGATTCCCTATCATCATGCAGCCGCAGGCAGCGCTTTGGGTTTCAGCCTCAGTTTGATAAACAATGTCGGTGAACGCTTTCGTCCGACGATCCGGGCCGCCGTTCAGTCACCGCTGCCCAACGGCCGGGCATACGCCGAAATGACGGTCGACTTGGGGGGACTGACGCCGGGTTTGTACACCATGCTGCTGCAGACCGGCAAGGCCACTTTTTTGCGCCGGATTGCCATCCTGGATTGATTGCCGCTTCACAATATTGCTGCGCGTCGTTCAGTTCGGACCGTTCACCGAGGCCTCAACAGGCAGGAGCAGCGGCAGCAGGAAATAGACGAAGAGCGTGATCAGGACGATGAACAGAAGATTCAGCACCAGACCCGCGCGCATCATTTGCGGAATTGTGACGCGGCCGCTGCCGTAGACGATGGCATTGGGGGGCGTCGCCACCGGCAGCATAAAGGCGCAGGAGGCGCTGAGGGCAGTAGCGACGACCAGGCTGAGCGGTGACTGCCCGAGCCCGATCGCAACGGCCGCGACAATCGGGACGAAGGCATTCGTTGTTGCGGTATTGCTTGTCAGTTCGGTCAGGAAAACCACGATCGTTGCCAGGACGGCCAGGATCAGCAGCATCGGCAATGCCTGAAATCCGGCCAGGCTGGCGCCGATCCAATCCGCCAGACCGCTCGTTTTGATTGCCGCCGCCAGACTCAGTCCGCCGCCAAAGAGCAGCAGCACGCCCCAGGGCAGCTTTTGCGCCCATTCCCAGTTGAGCGCAAAGACGCCCTTCCTGAAATCAATCGGAATTAAGAAAAGCAGCAGGCCGCCCGCCAGCGCGATTCCGGCGTCGCTGATTCCGGGTATCCACTCGCTCAGGAGAGGCCGACGCAGGATCCAGAGCAGCGCCGTCAGGACAAATACAATCGCGACACTGAGTTCGCCGCGTGAAAAGGGACCAAGCTGGCGGTTTTCGCGACGTATCAGGTCATCGCCGCCCTCGATCTCGAAATGCGGCAATCTGATGACCAGACGCGTCAGCACGACAAAAGCCAGGGGCAGACCGACAATGACGAAGGGCAGGGCGAAGAACATCCACTCGGCGAAGCCGATCTCCATCCCCAGTTGTTCGCCCAGGTAGGCAGCCATAAATACGTTGGGCGGCGTGCCGATCAGCGTACCGACCCCACCGATGCTCGCCGAATAGGCGATTCCGAGCATCAGGGCTTTGCCAAGTTTGCCGGCTGTTTCGCCCGGCAGGGTCCGTTCCAGCAGCAGCAGAATCGACGTAGCGATCGGCAAGAGCATCATGGTTGTAGCCGTATTGCTGACCCACATACTGAGAAATGCCGAGGCCAGCATGAATCCGGCCACTATCGATGTCGATTTGCTGCCGATCGCCCCGATGAGTTTAAGCGCAATGCGCAGATGCAGGTTCCAGCGTTCCATCGCCAGGGCCAGCATAAAGCCGCCCATAAACAGAAAAATCAGCTCGTGCGCGTAGGGCGCCGCTGCCTGTTTGACCGGGATAACATCGAGTAAGGGCAGGAGCACGATCGGCAGCAGCGATGTAATCGGAATGGGTATCGCCTCGCTGATCCACCAGATCGCAATCAGCACGGCAACAGCCGCAACGCGCCAGGCCTCCGGCGCCAGATCTGCGGGCGGCGGCAGGATAAGCATCAGAAAACAGAGCAGCGGCCCCGCCACGAGAGCGAAGATGCGCGACCCCGTAACGATCTCTTCAGCGTGTTCCGACTTTGAAGTTTGCATAGTTGTTCCGCGTGTTTCGCACCGGTTTCCCAAGCACCTTAGATTTCGTCCTGCCCCATCTGAAGCACGAGCGGCGCGCCGGACCCCCGGTTTCGGCTTAAGTGCCTGCAGCGAATCGCCCGCTGCCTGCTTGTTGTCATCTGGCCGCAGCCAGGCGCAAGTTATCATTCCCCGGACTTTTGGCACAGGTTTTGAAATTCATGGCTGCCATTGCCCGTCTTAGGGCTCCGAAAAGTTTCTGATTTCACTGAAGAGAATTCTCATCTGAAAGTAATTCATCGTATATTTACGATTAATCGGAGCGGCCGATGTCAACGGTTCAAGGCAAACAGGAACAGTTCAGCACGCAGAACGTCGAGCTCGCCAACTATGCCCGCGCACTTGCACATCCCGCGCGGATTGCAATCGTGAAGCTGCTGGCCCGCCGCGATGCCTGCGTCTGCGGCGAAATCGTCAGCGATCTTCCGCTGGCGCAGTCGACGGTCTCGCAGCATTTGAAAGAGCTCAAAAAGGTCGGGCTGGTCAAAGGTCGGGTCGAGGGCGTCAAAGTCTGTTACTGCCTTGACCCGACGGCCTTCGCCCGAATGGAGGGGCTGATGGCCGAGCTGTTCACCGAGTTCAAGGAGATTAAAGAGCTGCCTTGTTGCTGAGCACCGGAGGCGACGCCCGCATCTCCTTGAGAAACATCACTAACGCTACAGGAGAGGTCCGGCGATGGCTGGCGAAGCAAAACAAATCGGTTTTTTCGAAAAGTACCTGACACTCTGGGTTCTGGCATGTATCGTGGCAGGCATCGGGCTCGGGAAGATTGCGCCCGGGCTCAGCGAAGTTCTCGGACAGCTCAATGTCTTCGGTATCAATCTGCCCGTCGCGATTCTGGTCTGGCTGATGATTTACCCGATGATGGTCCAGATCGACTTTGCTTCGCTGCGCAATGTCAGGCGCAGTCCTCGGCCGCTGGCGCTGACGGTAATTGTTAACTGGTTGATCAAACCCTTCAGTATGGCATTCTTCGCCTGGCTGTTTTTTGATAATATCTTCAGTGCATTCCTCGATCCCGGGCGCGCCGCCGAGTATATGGCGGGCGCAATCCTGCTGGGCGCCGCGCCATGCACGGCCATGGTTTTCGTCTGGTCCTATCTTTCCGACGGCGATCCCGCTTATACGCTCGTCCAGGTAGCGGTCAATGACCTGATTATTTTGCTGGCCTTCGTGCCGATTGTCGGCCTGCTGCTGGGGGTCACGAACGTCAGCATTCCCTACGGAACCCTCTTTGCCTCGCTCGTCCTCTTCGTAGTCATCCCGCTCCTTGCCGGCTATCTGTCGCACGGGCAGCTGATCCGTCGCAAAGGCCGGCCCTGGTTCGAACAAGTTTTTTTGCCGAAGCTCAAGCCCGTTTCAATCCTTGCCCTGCTGACGACCCTGGTGCTGCTTTTCGCCTTTCAGGGCGAGAAGATTCTGAACAATAGTCTTGACATAGTCCTGATCGCTGTACCGCTCAGCATTCAGACCTATGTCATTTTTGCCCTTGTGTGGATTGCGGGGCGCAGGCTGAGTATCCCCTATCGGCAGTATGCGCCGGCGGCGATGATCGGTGCCAGCAATTTCTTCGAACTGGCGGTGGCAGTGGCGATTGCGCTCTTCGGTCTCAACTCCGGCGCTGCGCTGGCAACCGTCGTGGGCGTCTTGATCGAAGTGCCGATCATGCTGTCGCTGGTCTGGTTTGCCAATCGTTTCAATCCGCTGCGCGACCCTTCGAAAGCCGCAGCTTCCTCTGTCGCCGGCTAGCGTGCTTCGGCATAGCATTGTTAACAACATTGCACAAGTGAATCACCGGAATCCGAAACGTCTTGCTTATGACGCCAGGCTCGTTTCGCAATTAATTCAGCTCTCATCAAATATTCGCTTTGCGCCTTTCGTGTACACCTTGTCGCCCGTTCACGGCGCCCTCGCGGCTGGCGTGCATTCAGGGCAACATCGAATGCCTGCGATCAGGCCATGCCATTGAAGCCCTGTATGCGAATATGAGTTGCCCGATAAAATTCTGTGTGCTGGGAAGCAAAGCCGGCGGCGTTCCGCACATCGATAAGCACCCGGCCGGGGTAGCCGTCCTTACGCCCGAGGAGTTGCTGCTGTTCGACTGCGGCGAAGGAACACAGCTGCAGTTGCTGCGCGCGGGCCTCAAACCCGGATCTGTTCGTAACATTTTTATCAGCCATCTGCATCCGGACCATGTGCTGGGATTGCCGGCACTGCTGGCGGGCTATGCCTCACTCAGGCGTCGTTCCGGGCTAAAAATAACGGGTCCCAGCGGCATTCGCGAATGGATCGAAGCCACGCTGCTTACCCTCGGAGTTCCGCTACCCTTCGAGCTGCATTTTCGCGAATTGGAAGACGATAACAGTGGCGAGGTCTATCAATCGGACAGGCTGCGTATCTCATGCAGTCGACTGGAGCATCGCGTTACGAACTTCGGGTACCGGCTGGAAGAGATCGTTGAGCTCAATGTCAATCCGGAGCTGGCTGCGGCCTTTGGACTGCGCGAAGGGAAGCAGATCGGCGAGCTCAAACGTCGTGGCAGATTGCAATTGCCGGATGGGCGGGAAGTGACAGTAGAAGAAGTGGCGCAGGCTCAACACCGGCCGCGCATCTTCGCGTATTCCGGCGATACCCGTCCCTGCGAGGCACTCCGACACCTTGCGACGGACGCTGATGTCCTGCTGAATGAAGCGACGTTTACAGAGGCTCATCGCGAGCGCGCCGCCTACTATTGTCATACAACAGCCCGCCAGGCAGCGGCGGTCGCCAGAGACGCAGGAGTACAGCGTTTGTTTCTGACGCACATCAGTACGCGCTACTCGGATCTGCAGGAGCATCTGAGCGAAGCCCGGACGCTGTTTCCGGCCACCTTTATCGCGCGGGAGCTGGCAATTGAAGATCTGAGACCCTGAGCGCTTTTTGTTGGCATAATGCACGCTGTTTCGTAAGTTTGCCCTTCATTGATGGGTCCGTAGCTCAGTTGGGAGAGCGCTAGAATCGCACTCTAGAGGTCGTGAGTTCGAGCCTCATCGGATCCACAAAAAAAATCCCCCGCACGTCCTGGTTTGGGGGATTTTTTTGTGCGGTGACAGTCCGCGGTGCCGTCACCGTTTCTGACACTGATTTGCTTCATTGCATCCCGCGTCTCTCACCCTGCTTCCTGGTGAATTCGACTGAAGAATGTATCCCGCCGCGCTTAATGGCGTCGTGATCATAGCATCTGCCTTTTTCGCCAGGCTCTCACAATGACAATCGCTTCCGGCATCATGAACCGCACAACGGCGCCGGTGGCTGACGGCGGCCCTTCGCAGATTCACAGGCCGGGGATGACCCTGATGCTTCGGACGGGAAAATGAAACCGGCTGCCGCCGTTGACCCAGCATTCGGACCAGTGCTGCCCGAACTGAGATTTGATACTCGAGGGTCGACCCATTAAGGCCGGGATGTAGGGGAGCGCGGCATCGCAGGTAATTGTCGCGTATCCGTACGCAGACATTATATCATTACTCAAATGCTCAGTTGCTGCGTCGCTGCCGGCCGCCGGTTTATTTTCACGTCCGTTCCGCAATCAGTGCTGCGGATCGATTCAAAGAACTTCTGAGAATGTCAGCATATCGACTAGCGGGCGATCGTCCTAGACGTCGACCAGCTCAAATTCACCGAAGGTAAAACTCGGATCCTGACCGCCGAGTTCGCCCACGCTCCAGCGTACGTTCGCTCTCAGATTGCCGAAATCGATGCTGGTTATCGCCAGCGCATGACTCACGTCGCCGCTATTTGTTGCCGCCATCGTCATCGCGGGACAGGGAACAGAGCCGCAATCTTCAATCAAAAAACGCTGGACGGCATTATTGCCCAGTGCGACATCGATGACGACTACCCGCGCGGGGCCGCCTCCCATGGCCTTCGCATTGGAGTGAATAACGCCACAAACCCAAATTCCAGGTGCCAATTGTTGCCACATAGCATCAGATCAAATTATTGTGCCAAAAATATACGACTTATCAAGGTAGGTCGGTTGACTGCCACGAGCTCAATGAGCCACTTCCGCATCGTCAGATTCTCCCCTAATGCCAGACAGTCAACGCTTGGTAACGCTATACTCCGCACGTGCAAATCACGCAAAAAAATATCGTGATTTCCAACCAAGTTATACTAAATTTTGGAAAAGCTACAAGCAATTTTTCGCAATGCATATTTTTGAAATTCGGTTGTAACATATTGTGAATCAATGGTTTGGGGATTTAGGACTTTTCTGTGATTCTGGAAAAGCTACTCCGAGAAAAGGCGTCGGAAGGTTTTAGCGAACAGCAGCAGAAATTATTCAAATTCAGGGAGATGGCCGGCATGCTTCTGTCCGAGGAACTGTATCAATTGATTCGTTCGATGAGTAAAGCCGAAAAACGTCATTTCAAACTCACGGCTCAGCAGAACTCCAAGAACGGCGCAAGTAACTACATAAAGCTCTTCGATGCAATTGACAAAGCGAAGAACTACGATGAACAGAAAATATTGCAGCGTGTCGGGAGGGACAGGATTGCGGCCAACCTGTCATCAACCAAATACCAGCTGAGCAAACTCCTCTGTCGCGTGATCTATGATTTCAACGGCCGGGCACGGTCGGAGAACAATATCACTGAAGAAATCGGAATCATTAAACTCCTGTTCGACAGGGGGCTGTACGGTATGGCGGGCAAACATCTCACGCGCGCCAAACAGATTGCGCAGGAACATCATAATAACCTGCATTTGCTGGAGCTCTTGTCACTGCAACAACAAATGGCGTTGCAGGGCGAGGTCAGAACCAGCGATGAATCCCTTACTGTGTTAATCCGCGAACGACAGTCAATCCTTGACTCGATAGTTAATGAATCCAGTTACGCGGAACTATACTATCGCCTGCGCGAACTAAGCCAGTCCAAGAAGAGTATCGACAAGAGCGCCGTTGCGGTCGAATTACAGGAGATCATGGCGGCGCCCCTGGTACAGGAGGTCGAGAACGCTCAGAGTCTCAAAGCCAGGCAGATGTATTACCGGATTCACGGCCACAGCGCAATTATGCGGATCGACTGGGTCCAGGCTTATGCGATGTTCGAAAAACTGTTAAAGCTCTGGGAAGCGCATCCCATCCTGATTGCAGACGATCTCCGTTGGTACATGGCCGATCTGACAAACTTCTTCACGGCCTGCTGCCGGGCGGAAAAATTTGAAGATCTGGAGCCGATCCTTAACAAAGTGAAAGACCTGCCCTCTTTATCATTCGCCGACAAGGTGCAGACCTTTCAGAATGCGGCCTATATGGAACTGCACTATTACTTGCAAAACGGCCTGCTGGCGCGCGGTTTACCGGCGGTGAATCAGATAAAGGCCAACCTGGAGATTTATCAGAACAAACTGAGCATCCGCTGGCTGCTGCTGCTATTCCACAATCTGAGTACTTTCTTTTTTCTGAGCAGCCTCTTTGAGGAATCGCTCGACTATTTCAAGAAGATTCAGAAATTCGCCAACGACAAAAATCATCCCGATCTACGCACCCTGGCCGATTTGTTTGAATTAATCATTCATTTTCAGCTCGACAATATCGAGGTTGTTTCGAATCGTCTGCGGGCATTTACGCGTGCCCTGCGCAAGCGCCGCAAAATGAACGATTTTTATCTCTGCGTCATTCGACACCTTCAGAAACTCATCAGGCTCAACAAGGGGAAGATGCGTTTGCCTGCTTTCAAGAGTTTTCTGGCGGAGCTGAAACAGCTGCAGTCGAGTAAAGGCAAGGGCGTGATCAAAGGATTTACCGAGCTTGAATTCTGGCTGATCAGCCGCATAAGCAACAGGTCGATCAGTGATGTCGTTCGGGAAAAAATCGACGAACGCGATCGCAGTCGTAAGACCGAAACTTCGGAGGAAGCCATCCCGGCCGTTATTCCACCATCAGCGTCGCCTGCTGAGGTACAAGCCCGGCGCCGCTCAAACGGATAAAGTAGCTGCCCGCCGGCACCTGCTCCATGTTCCAGCTGGTACTGTAGCTGCCCGGCGGATACTGACCCTGCCTGAGAATCGCAAGCCGCCGGCCGATAGTGGTATATACTTCAAGCGATATTGTCGATGCCCGCGGCAGATCAAAGCGAATTGTGCTGAAGTTGCCTGTCCGGGAGGGATTCGGCCAGACGCTCAGCACCGGCTGTCGGGCGGCGGCGTCTTCGGCTACCGAGCTGATGACCAGGTTGTCGGGCTTGACGGACAGCATCGTATTATCCCAGTCCAGCAAGACATTTTCAGGGAACCAAGGCAAATCGAACTCAGCGCTTTGCTCGCGTTGGGTCATAAGAAAACGGCGGTCTTCGCGTTCGCTGCCCTTCAGGAAGCTCAGCGGCAGCGGCATGGTGAAAATCTCGGCAATACCTTCGCCTTCCTGGGTCTGCCGGACGACGACTCGTACTTTTTTGCCGCCCGCATCACCCGGGCGGACGTCGACTTCGAGCTCGAAGATCGGATGCCCTTTGCCGTAGACCCATTGGTCGAAAAAGTCTCGGATCGGGACCGGCGAATCGCTGATATCCTCTTCAAGCGAGGCGATCAGGTCTTCCGTTTCAGCGGCGCCATAGGACTCGCGTTCGATGAAGCCGCGCATAGCCGCAAAAAACTGCTTGTCGCCGACCAGCTCGCGCAGCATGTGATATATCCACGCGCCTTTCGAGTAGGTGACGGCATAGTTGTAAATGTCACCGCGCTGGAATTCATTTACCTCGCGATAGCAAGGCGGCTCGACCCGTCCGCTGCGGTTGGCTCGCGATGCCAGATAGAAATTGCGTTTTTCCATCAGATCCCTGATGTAAGCTTCCCGGCCTCCGCTGGCTTCGGCCCAGAGAGCTTCACCGTAGGTCGCCGCCCCTTCGTTCAGCCAGATGTCATTCCAGGTGGCGGGCGTAACCTGATCGCCCATCCACATGTGCAGCAGCTCGTGCGCTACCGTGCTTTCCACACCCTCCAGCACGTTGCGGCCCAGGGTCACCATCGTCTGGTTTTCCATCGCGCCGTACAGAAAGGGCTCCGCCACAGACATTCCGTATTTCTTGAAGGGATACGCGCCGAATTGCGAGGCGAAGAGGGCCATCATGTCGGGTACATTCGCAAAAGTTTCAAGGGCATTGTAGCCGTTATTGCCGTCCAGATCTTCGTCCCAGACATAATACCGGATCTCGATGCTGTCCTCCGGATTATCAGCCGGCTTATACCAGTCGGACCATTCGTGAAAGGTGGAAGCGTGAGCAACCATCAGGTAGGTGGCGATCGGTGTGTCGTCGCTCCAGTGATACATTCGTGCCGGGCCGCCGTCGCCGCCTTCTACTTCGCGAATTTCCTGCAGCAGGCCGTTGCAGGCCACGCTGAATCCTTCCGGCACGATAACGCGAAACTCAGCCGTAGCTTTGTCATGCGGCGCATCGTGACAGGGCATCCAGTTGCGGGCATAGATCGGCGCGCTCAGGGTGTAGGCCTGACGCTTGAAGGCCGTCGTTTCGTCGTATGCCAGAAATCCGAGATTAACATTGGAAGGGCTGACGTGGCGATAGGCGATGTCCAGGGTGAGTTCGCTGCCGGGCTCCGGTGCCGTCGCCAGCGGAATCGACAGCTTGTCGACATCTTCGATGACCGGCGTGGGACTGATAAGCTGTCCGTCGATCTTCACCTCCTGAATATCCAGCAAAAAGGCGTCGAGAACAATTGCGCTGACATCCGCTGAATCGATTCGCAGGCGTATTGTCGTTCGGCCGTCAAACTGGCGCGTCTCCTCTGTCAGCTCGGGTGTCGTCAGCGGACCGTACCAGTCCAGGACAAGCGAATAGGAGAGGACGTCGTAAGGCCGGTGCTCGATTGCCGATTCCGCCAGCACGCGGTCGGTGCCCTTCTTGGATAGGGCATGGGAACAGAGCGCGTGTGAATGAATGCCGGTCTGCGTCGTTTGCGGCCGCAGAACTTCGGGCATAGGCTGCTGCGCTGTCGCTGTCGGCGAGCTCGCTCCAAAGGCCAGACCGAGGAAACAGAGAAGAAGTAGTATCATATTCGCTTTGTGTTTGGCTGAGAGTTGCCGGAATTCCGGCAAATGCGATTTGAGAAAGCTCCTTGGGCCGGCAAATCCGTCGGATATAACCTGAACCTGCGCCGGAGCCTTAATTTCTGTGAATTGGGACCGGCGGCAATGACAATTCCGCGTGGAAATTGCCAGGCGAAACAGCCGGGGGAGACCGAAAGTTTCGCGGTGCGCGCCGAGCTTGCTTCCCACACTCTTACGTTGTCGCTTTGCTCGACCACATAGCCCTGGAGGCCCGTCACAGCTTGTGACCCTGCAATTCCTCCCGACCAGCTGTGAGGAACACTGCTTTGCGGCAATCCACAGCGATAGAACTGTGGCCGCAGCCGGCGCGGAAGCAAAGAAAGGACGCAAAGCAGGGAATGCCCTGCCGGCCTCAAGCGGAAAAATACGGCCTGCGGCTCTGACAAACAAGAAGCTCGCAGCCGGGCGGCGATTCGATCCGGCAGCGTAAGTAATGCCGAAAATGCGCAAGTCTCATCGGCGGGCCGGGGGGGAATCGAAATGCCCTGTTGCGTCCGCTATCATCGACTTTTCCAGGGGACTGCCGCGTTTGATGTCCCGTGCAGCCCGTTGGCCGTGAACCGCGTCCAGGTACTTCGGCGGCAGGCCATAGCCCGGACGGATGGAACGAACATTGTCCGGACCGAATGTCTCGCCGGCGCTGACATCCGCCACGACAAATAGTGAGCGCGCAAACATTCGGCTCTGAGCGCTGCGCGAGGAAAGACGCAGCGTCCGGCTGCCCATCGCCTGCTCCACCTCGCGTACCGCCTGCGTCATCGTGGCGAACTCGGCCGGTTCCAGCGAAAAAGCGGCGTCGGGTCCGCCGAGCCCTCGATCGAGAATCAGATGCTTTTCGATGATTGCGGCGCCCATGGCGCGGGCGGCGATCGGAACCGCTGTGCCCTGCGTGTGATCCGACAGACCGACCACCGTGCCGAAGCGCTCGGCAAGCACGGGCATCTGTCGCAGATTGACTTCGCTGAGCGGGGTAGGATAGGCGGAGCTACACTTCAGCAGCGCCACTTCGTTGTTGCCGGCCCGGCGGCAGACCGCAACAGCGGCCTCGATTTCATCCGGATGCGCGATACCGGTCGAAATGATGATCGGCTTGCCCTGCGAGGCCGTTAGAGCGATCAGCGGCAAGTCCGTGATTTCGAAACTGGCGATCTTGTAAGCTGGCATGTTCATCGAAGCCAGATAGGCTACCGCGTCGGGATCGAAGGGCGAGGAGAACAAGATCAGTCCCAGTTCGTCGGCCACGCGCTGCAGACGCGGCAGCCATTCCCAGGGCGTGGCTGCTTCGCGATAGAGTTCGTGCAGTGTTTTACCTTCCCAAATGCTGCCTTCAATCTTGAAACAGGCTTGGTCGGCGTCAAGCGTTATGCTGTCGGCGGTGTAGGTTTGCAGCTTGATGGCGTCGGCCCCGGCTTCTTTAGCGGCTTCCAGGGTTTTGACCGCGATGGTGAAGTCCTGATTGTGATTGGCCGATAGTTCGGCAATAATGAAGGCGGGCGCCACGGCGCCGACTCTGCGTGAGGCAATGTCGAAATAAGGTGACTGCATACTACAATGGCCGGGGTAAACGGTAAATCGCAAATTCCAGTTTGTTAAACACGCTGCTGCCTTGCTCGCGGAAGCCCGCCCGCGCAAAGCTGCGCAGCGACACTTCGTTGTCGCGACGAATATAAGCGCTGACATCCTGCAGGTCGGGTCGGTCCTTAAACAAGCGCTCGCAGGCTTGCTCAAGGATCGGGCCGGCCAGACCTTTGCCGCGCGCCCTCCTGTGCAGGCTGAGACTTACGACGGCGCGTTCCTCGTCGAGCCTGAAGCGTACCTGACCGAGGAAGTCGCCTTCGGGCATCGCGGCCACATAGAAGGCGCATGCCTCATCCCGCAGACGATCGGCGAACCACGCGCAGTGCTCCTCCCAGGCAATCGGCTCCTGATTGATAGACATGCTCCTGACCTCGGGCGCATTCGACAGTTCGAAGATGGGCCGGCGGTCTTCGGATCGTACGGGTCGTAGATCGAAATTCACAGCTTCACTCGCTCCTTCCATTCCGTTAAACAACTTTCCGCCACGCGCAGCGCACCGTGGCCGTCGACTAACCGGCGGCCCGCCCGCGCAGCCCGGGAGCGCTCTTTCTCGTCTTCCAGAAGCCGAAGCTGCGCGGCGACATGCTCGGCCAGATCCTCTATATTATGCGGGCCTGCGATAAAGGCAAAGCCGCTCGCCTCCCAGCGACGCGCATTATGCCATTGATTGTCAGCCGCAATCACCACAATCGTCGGCAGGCCGACACGCGCCAGCTCATAGAGCGTTTGGCCGCCGGCGCCGATGCACAGGTCGGCCTTCTCCATCAGAGCGCGCATTTGCCGGGCATCCGGCGCAAACGCAATTGTCGTCCTGTTATCCGCTGCCGCCGCGATCGCTTCGCTATTGCTAAAGCCGGCGCCGACCACCACTATCTTTGACAGTGCCGGATAGCGTTCTGTCAGCATTTTCAGTAGCGGGGGTGTCAGGTTGCGCGAGTCGCTGCCGCCGAAACTCAGAAGCAGCGTCGAAAGTTGCGGACGCATTCGGATATCTTCTGCCGGCCAAAAAGCCTGGCGCAGGGGCGCATACCTGACTCCGAGCAGGTAGCGGAGCGACGCCCTGGCGGGATAGGGAATATCCTCCGCTCCCAACGCCGCATTGAGGACGATGCCGCAGGGATAGACATCCCGCTGCGTATCGTCCAGAAACACTATCAGCCCCGCCCGCTCCGCGAGATAACGATGCAGGCTCGCCTCGGAACGGTAGGAGTCAACAACGACGATATCGGCGGGCGCGAGCTTTGAGTAATCGCGGCGCCAATTGCAGAGGCGGCCGCCGTGACGGGTGAGCAGCGCTTCGATATCACCAGTACCATCGACCAGCATCTCCACCGGACAGCCGAGCTGTCGCCAGGCCTGTTGCAGCGCCAGGCAGCGGCTGAAGTGACCCCAGCCGCTCTCCGCGCCCGCTTCCGTGAATATTCGCACCAGCATGCTTTACATCACAACGAAGTCTAGATGAAACTCGTCGAGTCGGCAGTCGCCGAGGGCAGGCGGCGGCGCGTCATCGTTGTAGTACAAATGGCGGTTGGCGGGCGCGAAGGTCCGGTCGTCGGCCTGCGGCAAGCGAGCCGCTTCCACGGCGTCATCAGCCGTATGCTGCGCCACGCTGTCCCGCACCTGCCATATTCCCGCGCTGTTTTGCCAGATCGAAGGGTCGCGCATCGGTTCCACGAGCGCAAAGAATTCTTCGCGCTGCATATCCATAAAATCCAGATACGGGTTCAGTACGCGAGGCTCCCTGGCGTCGTAACGTTCCACCATGCGAATGCCTTCTTCGCGCGTCATTCGTCCGTGACGGATTTCCATCGACGCGTCGTCTGTTGCGCGACCGTAGCCGAATTTCAGATATTTAAGGTAGTCGTGGACATCGTTGGCGTGATCGTCGATCTTAGCATAGAGATTAAAAGTCCGATCGCGCCGATAGCTCACGCTTGCGAAGTCATGCTCGGCAATCATCGCCTCGGCATGCTTCTTGGCATCCCAGTCAAAGAAGTTGCTCATGTAGATTCCGCGCACCTCTGTCCGCTCGATTTCTTCGTCGTCGGGATAAACATAGGGGTAGAGGTCCTGCATGCTAATGCGTCCCTGCGAACGCTCTACCACATCCTCGGGTTCGAAACCCCGCATATCATGTTCCTTGCGAGTCCAGCGCGTAAACTCGACAAAATCTTCCAGTGAAACTATCCCGGTTAACTCGGCAAAGCCGTGTTCACCCCAGACAATCAGCGGGATGTTCTTCTCGACGGCGACGCGGAAAGGCAGGGTCCGAATGCCTGCGTGGTAGTGCCATGTTAAATCGCCGACTGTTTCCAGCATAAAACGAGCGAGCTTTTGAACCGACCGCGGATTGGCGGTAAAGCGAATGAGGTCGCAGCCCGATTTCTCAACCAGGTTCGTCAGATTGCGCAGGCCGGCGCGCATGTTAAAAATATGGTTGAAGCTGACGAGCAGGGGATTGAGACCGTAGCTGAGCAGCGTAAAAACCTGAAAATGGCTGTCCTTCCCGCCGCTCACCGGAACGATGCAATCGTATACATTGCCGCGTTCACGAGCCATAGCGCGAGCCTCCTCGACAATCTCGCGGAACAGGTCGGCCCGTTCTTCCCAATTAACATCCAGCTTTTGCCGCGAAGCGTGGTAGTTGCAGCCGCTGCAAATACCTGTCTCGTCGTCAAAGATGATCGTCGGCCTGGCATTGGCGGGATAAAGGCAGCGTGCGCAGTATTCCATGGGGCACCCTCAGAGTTGGCGGAAATTTAAACCTTTGTTCAACAAATAGCGCTTGGCCTTTTTGCTGCTGTGTTCGGTATAATGAAAAATATTGGCTGCGGCGACAGCGTCGGCGCCGGCTTCGGTAATGCCCTGAGCAAGATGTTCCCAGCGAAGGACGCCGCCCATCGCAATCAGGGGAATATTTACCGCTTCACTCACGCTACGCAGCAGATCCAGATGGTAGCCGCGCCGTTTCCCGTCGTGCGGGATTGAATTCAGCAGGATTTCGCCTGCCCCGCGCTCCTCGGCCTGACGCGCCCAATCGACTACTTTCGTTCCGGTAGGGCGGCGTCCGCGGTCCACGACCACCACCTCGCCGCCGTCGTCGGATGTCTGCGCATCGATTGAAACCACTATACATTGATTGCCGAATTGCCGGGCCAGTTCGCTTATTAGTTCCGGGCGGTCGAATGCAGCCGTGTTAAGAACCACCTTGTCGGCGCCCCTGGCCAGTAGCTGCCGGGCGTCGTCAACGCTGCGTATCCAGCCGCCCGCCGTCAGCGGCACGAAACAGGAGCGCGAGATGCGTTGCACCGTGGCGGGCAGCTCTTTGGCATCCTTGTCGTTGCGCGCGACATTAAGGACCACGATTTCATCGATCGCCCAGCGGTTAAAACTCTCAAGCGCATGAACGGGATCGTAGTGGATGGCATTCGTATGCTTAAACTGCACCGATTGCACTACTTTGCCTTCTCGCAACAGGATAAGCGCTATGAGCCGATGTTTAAGCATTGCTCAGGCTTCCAGTCGGGAAAAATTGTTAAGAAGCGCCAGGCCCTGCGCCTGACTTTTTTCCGGATGAAACTGCAGGCCCCAGATATTGTCTCGCCGCAGCATCGAAACAAAAGAAGCGCCGTAGCAGGTCTCGCCGAGGATGTGGTCCGGGTTGTCGGGCTCGAAATGAAAGCTGTGGACGAAGTAGAAATCCATTTCCTTGTCGATGGTCTCTAGCAGCGGATCCTTGTGCGTACTGCGCACTTCATTCCAGCCAATGTGGGGAATGCGCAGAGTCGGCGCAATCTCGCTCAGGCTGCGGACGCTGCCGGGAATGAGGTCGAGTGCGGGGTGTTCGCCGTACTCGAAGCTGCGGGTTGCGAGTAATTGCATTCCGAGGCAAATGCCCAGGATCTGGCTGCCGTCGTCAGCGGCTTTTTGCAGTGCGCGATCAAAACCCAGGGTGCGGATTTTTGCAATGGCCGGCCCGATGGCGCCGACGCCCGGCAGAATTATTTTGCGATAGGCTTGCAGCTCATCCGCCCGCCCGATAATATCAACGCGCAGGTCAGGTCTGCTGAAAAGCAAAGCATTGCGAACGGATTGCAGGTTGCCCGTTCCGTAGTCGACAATGGCGATCATGGCTCCTGATCCTCCGTACGGTCCGCCATCAGAAATTGCGCCAGGCGATAATCCCAGGCCGTATCGATATCCACCGAACGCTCGGGCGGCATGCAATACGCTCCCAATGGGTAGTTGAAGTAACTACCGGTTTGCAAAAAATCCTGAATGTCGACAATGACGATGGCGCCGTTAACACGATACGTCGCTTCCAGCTCCTGTGATTTTTTCAGCATGGCATCCTTCATCAGAGGCTGCACTTCACTCTCGCGGACGAAGACGGCGCGCTGCGCATTATGTTCGGTCTCACAGACCGACATAAGATACTTCAGGTCGCTGTCGTTGAATACTTCATGCGCCGCGCGAATATCGTCGGCGCTCGTCAGGGGTGCGGTCGGCAGCAGGATTGTCATACTCGTGAAGCGCTGCAGCTCGGGCGCCTGCTGCAGAAAGTTAAGCGCCACGTCGGCTACCCCGTAAGGATCATGAGCCAGATGTTCGGGGCGGAGAAAGGGGACGCGCGCACCGAATGCCAGCGCCACCGCTTCGATTTCAGGTGATTCGGTGGAAACGAAAATATTGTTGCCAAACAACTCGGCTTCGCGCGCCGCAAGAATCGGGTAGGCCAACAGCTCCCGTCCCTGCAGCGGTAACAGGTTCTTGCCCGGCAGACGTGTTGATTGCGCCTTGGCGGGTATTAAACACATGTGCTCAGACATGCTCATGGCTCAGCACCTCGCCGGTTTCAATTGTCTTTTGCAATTCGCGTCCCAGCAGCGCTTCGAAGTCCAGCGCGCTCAGACCGTCTTCCGGCCGGCGAAAGTCGAAGTCCTCCTCCCGGATCGGCATTCCGGCCGCCAGCGGACGCAGCGCATAGGGCGAACGCCGGATCCGCTTGCGTTTGTTTTTCTCGGCGGCGGGAATAATGCGGCGCGATGAACCAAGCGCCGTTTCAACGCTGCGGATCGATTGCACGAAGCGTTCGGCATCCTGCCGCTCAAGCGAGAAGGAATGTTCGCAACTGCGGGTGCAGCGGTCGAGGGTAATCGTTTTTTCAATCAGATCGGCGCCGAGAGCCACGGCGGCAATGTCCATATCCCAGCCGGGCGAATGATCCGAGAAGGCGACGGCATAGTCCGGGAAAAGCTTCTTCAGGGTCGGAAGCATCCGCAGGTTAATACTTTCGGTATGTGCCGGGTAGCCGGTCGGGCAGAGGTGGATGACTATATTGCGGCAGCCTTCTTCTTCGGCGGCAATGACGGCGCGTTCGATTTCCCAGATGTCGGCATTGCCCGTATCCATCTGCAGGTTAACATCCCGCTCGGCGCAGCGGCGGGCGCAATAGCGAATAAATGGCAGATGGTTAATGTCCGCCGAGGCCAGCTTCAGCGCCGCCACCGACAATCCGTCCACCAGGAAGTCGACCTCGTCATTGAAACAAACGGTGGAGATCATGGGCAGGCCGAGGCGGTCGCAGTGTTCTTTAAGTTCGCGCCATTCACCTTCCTGCAGCTCGCGCCGCCGTAGAATGTCATAGAGGCTCTCGCTGCATTCCACAAAACGCTCCGCGCCGTCGGCATCGCGTTCCAGGTACTTATAGCTCATCGAAACGCTTTTGTCGGCCAGCAGTCGGTCGGCATAGAGGTACTGATACTTGACCGCGTCGGCGCCCGCCTCTTGTGCCATCCGCGCCAGTTCTTTCGCCGAGTCCAGGCCCGTATGCGTCGGTCCGGCTTCCAGGACAATGTACGCGCCCTCTGCTGCACCGTTGATTCTTCGCTTGTTAATATGTGTGTTCATAGTGTAACGGACCTATGCGATAATGTCGTTCGAACATCCTTAGAGTCTTGAAGGCCGAACTCCCCCTAACCCCCTCTTTCGCAGAGCGGGGGCTTTTGGACAGCGGCGAAGTTAAAACGAATATGAGATTCCGCAACGTGTTTAATGTTCATTTGATTTCGCGACAACCCACGAATCCTCAAAGAGCAAAATTGATGTTTCCCTATAACTGGGATTTCAAAAACGCGCACCTCCCCTTTGCGAAAGGGGAGGCCGGGAGGGGTTCGATCAATTTTACAACTCATCACTGCTTCTGTCTTGCCTCTAGTGTTCGATAAATCTCCGCCACCACAGCATCTGTTTGAGTCAAGACATCGTGATTCCAGAAACGAAGTACGCAGACGCGGTGCTGTTGTAGAAATTCGTTTCGCTTTTCATCCTTCAACACTTGATTCTCCTGATTGTGCTGCCTGCCATCGAGTTCAATCGCAAGCATCTTCTTCGGACAATAATAATCAAGAATGTAGGGACCCAAACTGTATTGTCTGAAAAATTTCTCATTGTTAAGCCTGCGATTCCGCAATAAAGACCATAGCTTTTTTTCTGCATCTGTTTGCCTGCGTCGCAGTTCTCTGCGCTTTTGTTTCAGCCGTTTGTCGTTTTTGATTGCCATGTTGTACACTCTTTCTAAAGCGATACGCAGAAGAGTTTTGAGGGCCGAACTCCCCCTAACCCCCTCTTTCGCAAAGCGGGGGATTTTTTGATAGCTGCGAAGCTATCACGAGAATGAGATTCAGCAACGTGTTTAATGTTCAATTGATTTCGCGACAACCCACGAATCCTCAAAGAGCAAAGCTGATGTTCCATGACTACTGGAAACTCAATAACGCGCACCTCCCCTTTGCGAAAGGAGAGGCCGTGAGGGGTTGGGAGCTTCCCAAAAATCGATCGAATGTGCCGTTGACTTTTAAGGCCGCTGCATTTACCGTGCCGGGGTATCAGAGGGCCTCGGAACCCCCGGTGCCATTGTCTTAGTTCCATATCGTATTTGATCGCCATATTGTACACTCCTTTATGGATACGACGCGAAGAAGAGGCTTGAAGGCCGAACACCCATCAAGTCTTTCCTTCGCCCCTCGGGAGCGTGTTAAACTCTACTAATTCCTTCTCCCGGAAGCGATTGATGTACGTGTAGACTTCATCGTAGGGTAAATCCTGCCTGATCGCAATATCCAGAATGCTCATGTCGCCTTCCAGATAGCGGAAGAGCTGCGTCATGAGTTTAAACCATTTGCGCTGCTGGGCCGGCAAATCCAGGCTGAAGGCCGGATCCATTGAGTTGATGTACAGGTCGTACCTGGGATTGCTTAAACAAATTATGCCTTCGAAGCGCCGCCGAACGCGGCAATCGCTTTCCAGAATATTTAGGATGCCCAGGACGGCGTCAACGCTTTCTTCGAGCTTCTCTTCCACAATGATGTCCTCGTTGTCCATCGAGGAATGATATTGGGGATAGTGGAGCAGCGGGCCGCCGATCGGCTCGGCGCGCGACAGCAGCACGGTCGGAATCTCGTAGCCGGGCGCCTCCCATACCGGCTCGTCGTTGCCGATAACTTCACGGAATTCATTGCTGTAATGATCCGGATGTTTATGATGCAGATAGTGCAGTGCGGCCCGATCTATACCACTGCGGCCGGTAAAGGACTTCTGAAGGGCGAGGCGATTGTCGTGACCGAGGCATTCCAGGTACATACAATAGCGAATCTTGCGCCGCTCGTCGGGACTGAGCTGCGCCAGATAAAAGACCGCACAGAACTGCTCGGGCCCTAACAGCAGACGATATGTATATTTATTGTTGCGCTGGGCCAGTCGTTTCATTAACTCCACGCCGACGACGCAGCCCGAAATGTCGTCGTTGGCCTGGGCGGCATGGCAGGTGTGCGCAGTGAAGACGATACTCTCCTCGCTCGCGCCGGGCAGAACATATTCCAGCACTTTCATGCTGCCGGCCTCGTGAACAGTCTGCAGATCGACGTCATAGCTGCCCGGCTCGAGTTGCTTCAGCAGGCGGTGGGGCATTGACATCCCCCAATCTTTTTCCCAGTTGCGGTAAAACATGCGGTAGTGATAGACCAGGGCATTGGGCCATTTTTCGTGATAATAAAGATGGCGACGCAGTTCATCGAGATCAACACTTCCCTGAAAAGATTGGGAGTAGCCAATCACGCCGAGCGGATGCAGCATGCCGTCGTAAATCAAACGACCATCCCGGCGTATCTCGGCCTTGCGGGCATGCCATCGTTGGGGCACGATCCAGCCGTTGTGGTCGCTGCCGCTGGGGAACTCATGTACCCGGAACGGCAATTCTTCGCAAAAGTATTCAACTGCCCGGTCACCGTCGGGCGAGACGGGTGCCAGTCGCAGGGGATACACCTTTTTTAACAGATCGAGCATCGTCGCCATTGTCGAATCCTCCGATAAAAGCTCTTCAGCTTCCGTCCCGTAGCGTGTTGCGAATTTTGTCAAACATCGACTCGCTCAGACAGAGGCGCGTCTTCACTTCCCTGGGAAAGTCTTTCGTACTCATCAGTGCCTGAATACGAAAGAGTTCCAGCGCCATGGTCTTCATCCGTTCTTCTTCGTCGTTCATGGCGAAGGGAGCGATCCAGTCCGCCAGCTCTTTCTCGGCAATTTCCGGCGACTGGTAGACCAGGTCCAGCGGAATGTCCGGCGAGTCGACCTGGGCCGGCATATAGCCGAACAACTGCATCTCCGCGTAGCAAAGCCGCTCGATAAACGCGACATGCTCCGCCGCCAGGACATCCTTCCATTTTGTTAATGACTGCGTGTTAAAGCCCCGTTCGTCGGAAGAATATGAACTGTTCTGACGCCAGGGCTTGCCGGTGCCGTCTTTGTAGCTGGAGGGATCCAGAAGGGATTGCCTGAAGTCAAGCTCCAGGAAATCGCAGAGACGGCGAACTTCAGCCTCCGGCTGCGTGATCAGATCTTCATAACGCAGTACGTGGACGCGGCCTTCGAACGGCGCGTGATGGTGCAGCAAATCATAAGAGATTGTCGCGAGTTTACGCCATTGCCGCGCCAGAAAGAGCAGAGGATACTTGACGTCTTTGACATTGCGCGAGGCCGTGACGGCGCGCGGGTCACGGACGATGTGAATCACTTTGGCCCTTGGGAAGGCATTCAGAACGTGACTGCTGTATTCGTTAATCCAGGTGCACTTAAAGCCGGAGACGCTTGTGTGTTCGTCGCCATAAGCCTTGTTAACGATGGTGAAGCCGGCAAGCAGCAATTCCTTATAAGTTCTTTCGTCGAGTAGGTAAAGATATGGGAGGATGCCGGGCGAAAACTCGCGGGAGTAGTCGGCAATCTGACTGCGTAAGTCCGAGAGACTGGGTTTGCCGCTGTAGCCGAGTCCGAGGCTGCACCTGCCCTGCCAGCGAAAGGCATCGTTGCGTTCGGGATCGAAATAGTAATCGTGAAAGGGAGCATCGGGCTGACGCTTGTCGGGAGGCAGAATGAAGTTCTGGACGGCATTGCGAAAGGACTTAAACAGCGGCTGATAGGCATCCGCCGCAAAGGCAATCTGCGGATGGCTGCCCAGCAGACGCGCCAGCAGCGACGTGCCGGAGCGAAACATCCCGGTAGCGAGGAGGAGGGTCTCCATCACCCGTCCTCCTTTTTGCGATACAGGACGTGGACATAGTCGCTCATCTGCATTTTGTCAATCGCCAGCTGCCAGTCGGCCAGGCCGTTCTGGAGCCTGGCGTAGGTGTCCGCCTCGGGTTGCAGGCGTTCCATACCCACCAGATGGTTGATCATATCGTAGCCGTCCATGCCCATGTACCAGTAGGCGATCGGCTCCAGGCCGAAAGCGCCGCCGATATATTCATAGGTTTGCCGGCTGAAAAAATTCGTTGAGCCGGGCGGACAGATAAAGCGATAGGGCCGCTCGGGGTAACGTAGTGCCAGGGCCATACTCAGGCATTCGTGCTGCGGACTGAGGGTAAAAAGCAGGCCGCCCGGCCGCAGCAGGCCCGAGGCCAGTTCCAGCTCTTCACGCAGCTTGTCGACGGCGTCGTAATATCCGATCGCCGAAACAACATCCCAGCGCTCCTCGAACTCGGCGCTGCCTACATAGTCCTGTATCGTCATCTGACGTATCGGCACGTCGAAGTGCTCGCGTCCAAAGGCAACGCAATCAGCCGAGATTTCCAGTCCCAGCGTTTGCCAGCCCATTTCCCCAACCACGGACAGCATATCACCCACGCCGCAGCCGAGGTCGAGCCAGCGTCCGGTCTCGCCCTGGTAATAAGCCAGCGCAAAGTCAACCTTCGGACGAGCGACATTGGACCGCCGGTAGCGATAAGCCTCCGCATCGGCATAGGTGCTGCCGGAGGTCGCGTTGAGCCAGAATTCGATCAGAACGTCCTGCGGCAGCCGGGTTTGCAGAAAAGTCAGATTACAAATGCCGCAGCGGGCGTAGTCGTAGCCGTGTATCGTAGCAAAATGATCGATGCGCCTTGACACGCAGAGGGGACATTCTCGCCGGCGTTCGACCGCACGCGGCAGCCAGGTTTGCGCTTCACTGTGAATCGCCTGCAGCCGGCCCACGACGTCGCTTACGATCTTCGGCTTGAATTGCGAATAATCGATGGCTTTGCCGTAATGAATATCAGCCTGATCGCCTTCTCCGGCCTGTTGTTCAATAGAAACTATCATGCATCCCTGCCTGCTCGTTGGTCCGCATTGATTATCGGAAAAGATTGCCGTATCTGAAGCCGCTGGCCTGCGCGCTCCGCCGCCTCAGGCGTAGAGATTTCCGCTTCTGCCGCTTACCGTAAAAGATTCCGGTACTTCTTCGAGCCCAACGCGCCGTCCTCCCTGCAGCGAAGAAAGGGGAATGGCGAATAAAATCTGTTGTCCGCGCTCGATGTCGTCCGGTGTGAAAGGCGGTGTCGCGCCGCCCCGTACTGCCTGCGCCAGTTCGGCGAAACAGCGCTCCGTGCCGCTCTTGCGCGCAAAGACGCTCAAGGATTCGGCGTCGCGATAGTAAGGCGTATCGTCGCGATGCCGGGTGCGCAGCTCGACCCGCGCGCCGTCTTCACGGATGGTCAGGGTGCCGGAACTGCCCGCTACCCGGACATTCATGCCGCCGCCAGAGCTGATCAGGGCATTGACGCCGTTCGTGAACCTGATAAAGGCGAATTCCACCAGCGGATCTTCATCGACAAGCATTGTGTCGGGATCGTTCGCCTTCATCCGGCAATTCGCCTGTACGAAATCCACCTCTGTACTGCCGTTCAGAAACAGCAGCGTATCGACGGCGTGGGGATGACTCCACAGCAGCGGAGCGCGGCCGAATTCAATCGCAATTTCCTGCAGCTCGCCTATCGCGCCCTGCTGCAACAAGGCGCGCGCCTGACGGTAGGCATCCATCCAGCGGCGCGTTGTTCCGTAGGAAAGACAGGCGCCGTTGCGTTCCACGGCTTTCAGGGCGCGCCGACAGTCGCTCAGGTTGCGGCTGAAGGGCTTTTCGGCATGAATGCCGCGAACGCCGCTCTCTACGGCATATTCGACGATCGCCGTGCGTTCCCGGCAGCGTGTCGCGACAGCCAGAACATCAGGCTTCAGCTCATCGATCAGGCTCCGGTAGTCCGAGAAGCATCGCGTCACGCCGTAGCGGTCGGCGGCAGCTTGCAGTCGCTCCGCGTCGACATCGCACAAGGCAAGCAGTTCCATCTGATCCCGATTCGCGATCATGGCATCGGCGTGGCTTAGCGGCAGCCAGCCCGGCGGCAGTGTCCGGCGCAGGCGTTCGGAAGTAGAACAGCCGATACGACCGCAGCCGATCAGCGCCGCGCTGAGTTTTGTCGTCTGCCCCGTCATTCCGCTCCGCTCCAGTTCAGGGCCGCCGTCACAAAATTTTGCTCGCGTGCCTCCAGCCGTTGGTACAGGCTGTCGAGCTCGCGCCAGGGAAGGCAGCCCGCCAGTAATGCCTGCGCCGGCAAGCGGCCCTTGATAATGCGATGCAGCAGATAAGCGCAGTTGCGCTTGACAGTGTGGCGGAGGTCGAAAGGCGGCACGTCCAGGTCGGGCGAAAAACCACAGGCGCTGATCCTTAACTGTTTGTCATAGAGCCAGCGCGAATCGAGCGGATTAAAGTTCGGGATCGGATCATCGCGGCCGGGAAAGCCCAGCAGGCCGATCCTGCCGCCGCGTCGCGTCAGCTCCAGGGCCGTTCGCCAATCTTCCCAGCGATTGGAGGTGCTTATGCAGATGTCGATGCCGGTGCCCTTTGTCAGGTCCGCGATTGCATCGTGCAGCGCGGTATAATCTTCATTTCGCGGCTTGGGCAGCACGCGCGCGCCGCACTCCTCCAGGATATCGCGATGCATACCGGCGCGATCCGTCAGGCCGATGGTCACGGAGCCCGTCAGGCCGGCCAGCGTCGCCGTGGTCATGCCCAGTGCACCCAGGCCGAGGACAAGCACATTGTCGCCGATCCTGTGCTCGCAGCGAAGTAAAGCATTGTAGCCCAGGTGAAAGAGATAGGTGCAGGCCATTGCCGCCAGCTCGTATGTTGTCCACTCTTTTCCATTCCGCTCAGGCAGCTTCGCAATAATCTGCCCTTCACGGCAGACAAAAGCCGAGCGATGCGATTGAAAACTTAAAATCAGGTCGCCTTCCGCGAATGAGTCAAGCTCGTCCCCGCAACGCAGCACCCGGGCGATATTGCAGTAGCCCAGCACGCGCGGATACACTTTCATCGGTCGAAGCGGCGGATCGCCGCGGTAGGCCGCCATCTCCGTCCCCGGGGAGATGACACTGACGATCGTCTGCGCCGCCAGGTCCCGGGGCCCAAGCGCATCGAGATCCAGCGTCTCTGTTCTGAACTCAAGCTGTCGCGGTCCCAGGAGTGTTGCGATATGAGATGTTAGCTTCATAATTCTGTATCAGTCGGGCTATACGGAGAGTCGTACGGGAACGTTCGCGACCGGTCCGTACGACCGGAATTTTTAATGTTAAGCGCTGCTGAGATTCGTTCGGCCCCCAAAAAAGCTTTTCAGCGCTTCCGCCACGCGATTAACATCTTCATCCTGCATCGCGGGAAACATTGGAATGCTGATTTCCGCGGCGTAAAAGTCATCGGCATTCGGACAGACCCGCCGGTCAAATCCGCGCTCGCGATAGAATGGATGTCGGTACACCGGCAGGTAATGCACCTGAACGCCGATACCCCCTTCGCGCAGCCGCGTGAACAGCGCCGCGCGCCGCTGCACGGCCGCTCCGCGCAGCAGGAGAGGAAACAGGTGATAGGAATGAGTCCCGTATGCCGGCTCGGCGGGCAGGCTGATATGTTGAGCTATATCGCCGAGTGCGCTGCGATAATGCGCTGCGATTGCCCGGCGACGCTGCAGAAAGAAATCCAGCCTGGAAAGCTGCGAAAGGCCCAGGGCCGCCTGGAAATCCGTTAAGCGATAGTTGAGTCCGCTCTGCTGCATTTCATAATACCAGGGACCGTCTTCCTTTTCGAAGAAGTCGCTGCGCGTTATGCCGTGCGAACGAAACAGGCGCAGCCTGTCATAGTATAATTTCTCGTTGGTTGTAATCGCTCCGCCTTCACCACTGGTAATATGTTTAACAGGGTGAAAGCTGAACATCGCCATTGCCGAGTGCGAGCAGGCGCCGACTCTATGTTCGCCATGGGTCGCGCCCAGTGCATGGGCCGCGTCTTCAATGATCGCCAGACCGTGGTCTGCCGCCAGCCTTTGCAGCGAATCCATGTCGCAAGGCTGACCCGCATAGTGAACAGGTACAATGGCTTTTGTTTTATTCGTGATACAGTTCCTGACACTCGCGGGGTCCAGCAGTCCGGTTGTTGGATTCACATCGGCGAAGACGGGCTTCGCGCCGAGGTACATACCCACATTGGCGGTCGCCGCGAAGGTAATCGGCGACGTGATGAACTCATCGCCCGGCCCGAGGCCGAGAGCGTCATAGGCCGCGTGCAGGGCCGAGGTACCCGAGTTAAACACGACGGCATAGGCCGCGCCGCAGCGGGCCGCCAGTGCCTCTTCAAACTCGGCCACGCGCGGACCTGTCGTAAGGTAGTCGGAGTGCAGGGCCGCTGTCACCGCTTCGATATCGTTATCATCGATCCACTGCCGGCCGTATGGAAGTATGGGCGCTTGCATGTTTACAACAGGATGTCGATGGTCGGCAGCAGGCGGCGCAGGTCTTTTTCCGTCAGCCAGCTTGTGTTGGAGTCCGATGCAAATCGGAAATCAGGCGCTACTGCGCTGCCGCCCTTTTTCAGATGATCCTTAAACTTGCGGAACATCGGGTAGATGATGTAATGATCGTCGTACTCATAACTGGTACGCGCATCTTCTTCCGTAATCATTACCTCGTGAAGTTTTTCGCCGGGGCGGATGCCGATCTCTTGCAGCGCAGCATTCGGCAGCATGGCCTGCGCCAGATCGGGAATGGTAAAGGATGGAATCTTGGAGACGAAAATTTCGCCGCCGCCGGCTTCCGCGACAGCCTGAAGCACCATATCAACGCCTTGTTCGAGTGTAATCCAGAAGCGGGTCATCCGCAGGTCGGTGATCGGCAACGTCGAGCTTCCATCATTAATCAGGCGTTGAAAATAGGGAATGACGGAACCGCGGCTGCCGGCGACATTGCCATAGCGCACCACGCTGAATCGTGTTTTCTTGCCGCCCGCGTAAAAGTTGGCTGCCACGAACAACTTATCCGACACTAATTTAGTGGCGCCGTAGAGGTTAACGGGATTGACGGCCTTATCGGTCGAGAGCGCGACAACTGATTCCACACCGCGGTCGATCGCCGCATCGATGACATTTTCCGCGCCCTGGATGTTCGTTTTAACTGCCTCGATCGGGTTGTATTCCATCAGCGGCACATGCTTGAGCGCCGCGGCGTGAATCACGATGTCGACATTGTGAAGCGCACGGTACAAACGGCTGCGGTCCCGTACGTCGCCGATAAAGAAACGCAGGCGCTGCTCATGCTCTGCAAACTCCTGCTGCATCAAATACTGTTTATACTCGTCGCGCGAATAGATAATGACGCGCTTCGCATTGAAGTCCTTCAACACGCGGCGCGTGAAGCATTTGCCGAAAGAGCCTGTTCCACCCGTTACAAGTATCGACTTGTTATCCAGCATAGGCCGCCTCGATCCTTCCAAGTCCTGGGGCATCATTCATTCTGCCGCAGCGGCAAGGCCTTGGGGCTGCGGTCAATTGCCAGGCCGCAAAAAGCGTACCACTAATCGGAATCGCTTGCTCAGGCCGCCTTTCGGCCTCACAGACCAGAGGATTCGCCTTGAGCGCTTTCTTTTCGCTGAGTTGATTGTCCACCTGTTGAGCAGCCGCATTGCTCATTCAGAAAGCCGCGCGAGTACGGAGCCAAAAAACGGGTATGGTATTTGTAGCTACACCGAGGACACTGTTCTTAGAATTAACGCCGGAGTGAATGAATTCGCCGGGTGGAGAATGGAACACAAAGAATTCGCAGCCGCGGTGAAGAGCCTTGAAGCCGCATACAAAGGACGAGCGGCGCGCCAACAAGCGGCAAAAAGAGCAATTGACTTTTGATGCGATATGTTGATTGACGATCATTGGAGAATAATAGCCATTATGTGTGGGCACTCGCAGAGGATATGACAAAGAAGGAAGTCATCGAGCTGGCGCAGGACAGGGCTCTCGTAACGAGGGAACTGTTTGACTGGAACGCCTTTTACGGCTATGGTCAGGAAATCAAGCACTACCTGAATCTGGGGGAGCAGTACCAGCATAAGTTTGTACTGGAGCACGGCGCAGGTCTCTCGGGTAAGCAGATCGGGCCGACTGAACGCGATGCGCCGCTGCCGGCGATGCTGACAATGTCCTCATCGCGATTTCCAGTCTTGCGGCAGTACACCGGCAAAGCCTTGTTTGCTATCGGCTCCTACCTCGACTATGCGCGCTGCCATCTGAGCGAAGAAGAGCTGACGCGCGAGAGTCAACGGCTTGGTCGCAATCTTCTCGTCTTTCCATTTCATTCGACCCATTTCATTGAGGCGCACTATAATGCTGAGGAGTTCTGCGCCTTCATCGATCGCGCCGCGCGTGACTTTGACAGTGTGACGGTCTGTCTTTACTGGAAAGATATTCTGCGGGGAATCGGCGATGTTTTCTGGCAGCGCGGCTACGAATGCGTGACTGCCGGTCACATGTTTGATCCGGCTTTCTGCCGGCGCCTTAAAAGTTTTTTAACGCTCGCCACGGCGACGGCGGCCAATTCGGTCGGAACGTCGTTTGCGCTTTCGACCGCAATGGCTAAGCCGCAGTATCTGTTTATCCAGCGGCTGCAGCGTAGTGCCGATTCACGAGACATCCTGAAGCGCGATCTGAGTATTAACGATCGTTCCTGGATGGAGAGCGACTATTATAAAGAGCTAATCGCACTCTTCAGCCGGGAACTGCGGACTGATTTAACGGCCGCGCAGCGCTCTTTTGCCGAACGTTATTGCGGTCTGGGTGAAACCCGCTCTGCAGCCGAATTGCGTCAGATTGTCGATATCTGTGAATACATGTACCAGCGAGGCGGTGAATTTCGACGCGGTCAGGAGCAGCTCATCCTGCGGCAAGCGCTGGATTTTCTCAACGCGGGCGACAACGAGCAGGCGGAATTCCTGCTGAACGAAGCCTTGCGTATGTACCCGGACATACCGCAGCTTCATTACGGCAAAGCGTTGATTCATGCCCGTGGCCAGCGCATTGGCGAGGCTTTGGCGGAGCTGGATCTGGTGTTGCAGGGGCATCCCGCGCACCAAAAAGCCAAATTGTTAAAACGCGAGCTGAAAGCTCTCGAAGGCAATGCGCACTGATCGCTTGCAGTAATGGCGGGCGGAGAGGGCCGGTCGGCCTTTGTGCGATGCTTGAAGCTTGATTCACTTGTTACATTCGATCGGAAGCGAGTTAAGTGGTCGTCCGGCGACCCGAAGGAATTGTTGCAATAAGAGAAGCGGCCAAAGCCATGGTGCAGGTACTACATATCATCCAGGCGTTAACTCGCGGCGGCGCGGCGCGTTCGATGCTGGCCACGTCCAAATATTCACAGCGGCGCGGCGACTTCGCGCATTCGGTGGCGGCGCTGCACTCCTGCGAGCCGGCGGCGCTGGAGCTGGCGCGTGAATCCGGTGTTGAAAACATCCTGTGCGCCCCTGACGACGAGTCCTTGTTCGCGGCAATGACGGATGCCGACATCGTTCAGATTCATTGGTGGAATACACCCGAGATGCAATCCCTGCTGCGTCGCAGTCTGCCGGAGATGCGCCTGCTGATCTGGTATCACGTTGCCGGCGACGGAGCGCCGCACATCATCACGCCGGAGCTGATGCGCCTGGCTGACATGAACATTCCCTGCAACCCTTTCAGCTATCATGATCTGCCGATCTTTCGTGATATGCCCTCCGACCTGAAAGACGAGCACTGCGCCATGGTTTACGATGCAGCGGACTTCGAACGGGTGGAAGGAGTAGAGCTTAAACCGCACCGGGGATTTAATGTCGGCTACATCGGAACAGTCGATTTTTTTAAGATGCATCCCCACTACGTCAGGATGAGCGCCACCACCACGCTGCCGGACGCCAGATTCATCGTGTGCGGTGGTGGCCGACAGGAGATTTTGCGTGAACAGGCGCGTGCGCTCGGCGACGAGACGCGCTTCGATTTCCGCGGCTATGTGGACGACATCAAGACCGTGATTGAGTTATTCGACGTCTATGGCTATCCGCTCTGCGAAAACACCTATGCGGCGGCCGAGCTGAATCTACAGGAAGTTATGTATGCCGGCGTCGCTCCGGTCGTTTTTCCCTATGGTGGCGTTAAGAGACTGATCGAGTCCGGACAGACCGGTCTGGTTGTGCACAGCGAAAGCGAGTACACGGAAGCGCTGGAATACTTGTACCACAACCGGGAAGAGCGCGAACGCCTCGGCGGCAATGCCAAAGAGTATGCCCGCCGCGTCTTTGGCGCAGAAAACGCTGCTTCGACACTTAACGCCGTGTATGAGAAGGTGCTGGCGATGCCGAAGCAGAAGCGCGAATGGGGCGTCGAGCGCTGGCTGCCCCTGATCGAACAGCAAGTGACGCCGGAGGATCTGGGTGTCACGACCGCAGCACCTGACAGCTCCGACCTGTTCGTTGAATCTTTGGGCAGTGCCGGTGAAGTTTTCCGGCAGTCGATCGACGGCACCAATCCGAGCGATTTGTTTAATGCCGACCGGCAGATTGCTGCGTCGAGCTCGCTGATGTTCGACACCGGCATCAAGGCGTACCGGGTCTTTGACGAAGAAGATCCCCGGCTGCGCTTCTGGACCGGGCTGGTGTTGCTGAAGAATGACAACACCGGACAGGCCGCCGCCGAGTTTGCCGCTGTCGTCCGGAGCGGGAGTTATCACTGGCGTACATTGTGGTACCTGGCGCAGGCACTCTACCGCAGCGCTAACAACAGCGAGGCCGATAAGATTATGACGCAGCTGCGGCGCGTCGTGCCCAACCTGGATCAATACACAGCGGCCGCGTCCTGGGCACAGTTTTCACAAGAAGTTAATTCTACGGAGAAGACCGCTCCGTCGCCGACCCCTTCACTTGCCGCCACCCCAGACCACGGCACCGATACAATATTAAACAAAGGTGATGCTCAATCATCGCCGAGCGTGCCGCCGTTCTCTTCTTCGCCTGCCGCCGTCCCGGCGAACAGCAGCGGAATGGTGCAGGCGGCTGACGGGCTCGCGCCGTCGCCTTTTCTTGTTTCGGTCATTGTGTCCACCTATGCCTCGGAGCGCTTTTTGCGGGGCTGCATGGAAGAATTGGTCGGGCAGACGCTCTTCGAGCAGGGTCTGATGGAAATCATTGTCATCGACGCCCACAGTCCGCAGGATGAAGCCCGGATCGTAGACGACTTTCAGCGTCGATTCAGCAACATCGTCTATCACCGGACGGAGGAACGAGAAGCCCTGTATGCCTCCTGGAATCGGGCCACCGCCATGGCGCGGGGGCGTTATGTCGCTAACGCCAATGCCGATGATCGTCGCCGCGCTGACTGTTTTGAAAAACTTGCCCTGGCGCTGGAAGAGAGCGGCGCGGGAGTTGCGTATTCGGACCTCGCCTTCAGCGATGTCGCCAATGAGCCTTACAGCACCGCCATGCGCGGCGTGTGGCAGTTCCCGGATTTCGATCCGCGTCTGGCGCTGCACTACTGCATGGGCTGCTTCAGCATCCTGTGGCGCAAGACCGCCTGGGAACAGATCGGCGGCTTTCAGGCCGAGCACTACGAGCTGGCTGCCGACTTTGATTTTTTCACGCGAACGGCGCTGCTCTTTGGCGCGGCTCACGTTGCCGAACCCTTGACGATGGCACTGCTCCACGACGAACAGCAGTCGAAAAAAGAAGAGCAGATGACGCGCGAGTCGGAGTCGATTCGAGCGGCCTTTACCGATCTGCCGCTCGAAGACATCTTTCCAAGGGCCGACCTGTCGATGGTCGAAGCGCGATCGCGGGCATACTGCGAGCTGGGCAATACGGCCATGATGCTTCGCGAACCCTGGTACGGCGAACAGCAGTCGGCCATCAAAACCAGGGAAGCCGCTCTCTGGTATCAGAAAGCCCTCGCGGCGGATGAGAGTAGTGCGCCCGCTCTGTATAACATGGCCTTGCTGTCTGCCATCGTCGGCCATCGAGACGCTGCGGAACAGTTGTTGCAGCGCTACGCCGGAACGAGCTCGACGCCGACGGCCGAGCCGATTCGAACAGCCGAGGAGTTCTTCGATCGTGTCGCCGGCGGCCTTAATCACGAGCTATTGTTAAACATTCCGATCCTGGCATCGGAGTTCGAAGCAGAAAGCGCTACAGAGAGCGATTATGAGGACGAGCTTCTGCGCGGCGAAACACCCGCCGGCGCAGGCGCCTCAGCGCGGATACTCTTTACGATGTATGGCTGGGATGAAGACGGCGGCGGTACCATGTTCCCCAAGGCCGTCGCCCGGCGTCTTGCGCGTCTGGGATATGATGTGGCGGTGTTTTACGCCGCCAAGATACATCCCGAGGTGACGGGCCCTTATTATCTGGAGGAAAGGCGCGAGGACGGCGTTCTGCTTTATGGCGTGTTTAATCGTCCGACCACCTTCCTGGATGCCGAAGATCCGGATCGTGAAGTAAACGATCCGGTTATTGTCCGACGCTTCGCGACGATTCTTAACGCTTTTCAGCCCGACGTGGTTCATTTTCATAACTTTCTGGGGCTGTCCTTTGCCCTGGCCAATGAAACGCAGGCTCGCGGGATCCCGAGTTTTTATACGCCGCACAACTATCACCTCATCGATCCGGCGCTGTATATGATCCGTTCGGACTTACAGCGATGGGCCGATACCGACCTGCTCGCGAATTCGGAACTGCCGGAGAAATTACCCGCCCAACGGGAGGCGTATCGTCGTCGGGCGGCGGCGGCGCGGCTGTTGTTAACAGAAGGGCTGGATTACGTGCTGGCCGTTTCGGCGCGCGTGCGGAAGCTTCTGCTCGATTTCGGCGGCAACCCGGCCCGTATCCATGTTGTTAACCAGATACCGCCAAGTACGGAGCTTATAGTCGCTGGGGCGCAACCGAAACGCCAGGTGCACCGGCCCCTGCGATTCGGATTTATCGGCGCCATGATACCCCACAAGGGCGTCCACAAAATTGTCGAGGCGGCACAAATGCTGGATGCCGGCTGTGCCGAGTTCTGGATTTATGGCTATGCCGGCCCGAAGTATCGTGAGTTTCTTGACGAAATCGACACAGGGGCTTTCATTCGATGGCAGGGTGCTTACCAGACCGATGACTTGCCCGCGATTGCCGAAAACCTGGACGCCGTCATCGTGCCCAGCGTTTGGGAGGAGTGCGCCGCGCTGGTTATCGCCGAGGCCTTGGCGTTGAACCTGCCGGTCATAGCTGCGCGCATCGGCGGCATCGAAGATTTTATCGTCGACGGCCGGAACGGTCGTTTATACGATCCGGACTCGGCCGCCGAGCTGGCCGCTCTTCTCAGAGCTATGATTGCGGAACCCCGTGAATTGCTGCAACTGGCGAACTGTCCGCTGCCCTACAGTTTCAACGATTATACGCGCCACGTTGCGACCCTGTATGACAAGGTGGCGCGGGGTGCGACGCTGCGTCCCGAAGAAATCACCTTGTTGTTCCGTCAGGACAGTGACGAAGGCGACCAGAAGACGGTCCTTGCCGGACAAAGCACCGGCGGCGCTGCGATCCGGCCGAGCGATCACGCTGCGGCGGCGCAGCATGGTCAGGACGGCCCGGCGGCATTAAACCGTCTGCAATTCGAGCAGGACGTGCAGGGCGGCTTTTCCAATCGCCAGGCGCAGGGGCGCCTGCCCGACCCATTGCCCTCGCCCTTGTATCTCAACGTGGGCTGCGGCCGCGATGTGCGCGACGGCTACATCAATCTCGATCTCTACAGTGATGATCCGCGTGTGGTCGGGATGGACATTCGCCGGCTCGATTTCGCTGCGAATTGCGCTGACGGCATTATCGCGAGCGATATCCTGGAGCACTTCTCGCACCGCGAGGTGGACGCCGTCTTGCGCGAATGGGCGCGCGTACTGAAACCGGGCGGCGAGCTGATTATCCGCTGCCCCTCGCTGCGTCTGCAGCTGCAGGCTTATCAGCGCGGGGACTGGGACGCCGATGTCGCTTCATATATGATTTTCGGCGGCCAGACGAATCCCGGCGATTATCACTGTATTGCCTTTGACGACGATTCGATCCGCAAACATCTGGAAGCAGCGGGATTGCAAATGTTCGGCATCGAGCATCACGACTTTCCGCAGCATCAAGGATTTATCAACCTGAACATGACCGTTCGGGCTCGCAAAGCCCCCGGCACACCCCTTCCGGGCAGCAGGACCGCTTCCACCGGTGAAGCGGTCCGCGCTGTCGCGGAACAACCGGACCCGACAGCGGTCGACAAGGTGCCGGCCGCCGAAGACCATCCCGCACTTAACATCGTCTGGGAAGGCTCGCAATTTGTCTATCACTCGCTGGCCCTGATCAATCGCGAGCATTGCCATAACATTCTCGCGACAGGTGTGGCCGAACTGACTATCGTGCCCTATGAGCAGGATGAATTCGAGACCGGCGACAACGCTAAGTTTAATGCGCTGCAGGCGCATGACATTCGCTATAAGACGGAAGCGGCAGCAGCGACGAAGAGTCTGCCCTACGTCTGGGTTCGCCATCAGTGGCCGCCCCAGGCGAAGGCCCCGGAAGGCGCCAAATGGGTTATCATGCAGCCCTGGGAGTTTTCTGCGCTGCGGAAGGATTTTGTAAGCTTGTTTAACAATGCCGACGAAATCTGGACGCCGTCGAATTTCTGCCGCGAGGTATATGTGCGCGCCGGCGTCGATGCCGACAAAGTCCAGATTGTGCCCAATGGCATCGATCCGCACTTGTTCACTCCTTTTGGCGATGCCTTTGAGCTCGACAGCCCGAAGCGATTCAGGTTCTTGTTCGTGGGCGGCACCATCTTTCGCAAGGGCATCGATCTGCTGCTTGAGAGCTATGTCAAGACCTTCACCGCCGATGACGATGTCTGCCTGGTGATTAAGGACATGGGCGGCGACAGCTTTTATAAAGGGCAGACGGCCGGCGAAACTATTGCCCGCCTGCGCGAACAGCCCGATGCTCCCGCCATCTGGTACTCGGACGCCCGGCTCAGCGAGGAGGAAATGGCGGCTTTGTATCGCGCCTGCGATGTCTTCGTCGCTCCTTATCGCGGCGAGGGCTTTTCGCTGCCGACACTGGAAGCAATGGCCTCCGGTTTGCCGGTTATCGTCACTGCCGGCGGCGCTACGGATGACTTTGTGGACGAGACGGTCGGATGGCTGCTGCCTGCCGAACGGCGTGCGCTCGGCAACGAGATTAGCGGGCAGGCGATGACGGATACGACCTATGTGCTGGAGCCCGATAGCCAGGAGCTCGGCCAGCGCATGCTGGAAGCCTATGAACAGCCGGCGACAGGACAGGCAAAAGGCCTTGCCGCTACCCTCCGCGCCCGTTCGATCTGGACCTGGAAACGAGCGACCCTGAAGATGTTCAGTCGGCTTGATTATCTGTGCGGGACAAGGCTGGCGCAGGACGCCGAAGCTAAGCTGCGGGAAGATGAAGACGGCATTATGATCTTTGCCCGGGCCGAGTCCGAGTTGGCAGCCGGTGACCGCGACGCCGCCATTGCCCTCTATCAGAAAGCGATCGAAATGAAGGGTTTGCCGGAGCACTTTGTTTTGCAGACCCTTCATCGCCTGGCCCTTCTGTCGCTTGAAGCCGACGAAGTCGATATGGCCGAGTCCTTTTTGGACAAGGCTCGCGAGCTGCGCGACGATCATCCCGATACGAACTATATCCAAGCGCTGTGCCTTGCTTACCGTGAGCGCTGGAATGAGGCGCAGGAATTGTTGAACGGTCTGCTCGATCCCTGGCAGCAATTGCGTTTCAGCTCGCGAATCGGCCTGACGCTCGACATTCTGCTGGCCGATGCCGGCCGCGGTCTCTACGAGCTGGGTTTTGCCGATGATGCCCGTAAACTGTTTGAGCTCGCTCTGCAGGTCAATAGCGAAAACGCCGACGCCTGTTTTGGCGCTGGTCTATGTTTCCTGCAAGCCGAGGCAAGGGAAGAAGCGAGGACAATGTTTGAATGGGCCGTAAGGTTGCGTCCTGAATTCGAAGCGGCCGAACGGGCGCTGGCCGCCCTGACGTTGCAAGACGAGGAAGAAATGACCGGTAATGCTGAGAATGATCAGGGTGATGCCTGAATTTGCGCGCCGAAGACGACAGTAAAAAACAGAAAGGGTTCCGCGTGGCGGAACCCTTTTGTTTTTCGCGACAGTCAGCCGAAAACTATCAGGTCGATTTTCTCAGACAATTCTCTTCACGAGTTTGAAAGGGCCGTAAATCCGTAGGCCCTTCCAAAGGCCGAAGCTTTTCTTCCAAAGGCGAGACCTGATCATCAGCCTGCAAAACCTTAGTTGCAGCCGAGGTCGATCCGCGCCTGCTCATCATTAAAGGGAAAACACTGACCGGAAGGCAGCTCCGACGGAAGGTAACGAGCCAGATTGGCGTCGTAGAGTGCTGTCGTCAGAAACGCGGTCAGGTCATCGACTTCCTGATCTGTCAAGCCCAGCGGGCTAAATTCCGCCGCAAGCTGCGAAGTGGGTACGTCCGTATTTTCGGCGACAGCGGCGTTTTTGTATTCCACCACGGCGCGGATGGACTGGAAGGAAGCACCATGTCCATAGAAACGCGAATCATCCAGATTGTAAAGCTGCGGCGTCTTGAATTTGTAGTTGTCGGCGGAATTGCCGGTAAATCCGCCGCGGCCGAACTTGGTGGCGTCGTCCGGCGCGTCGCCATACACACCGCCGCCCGCCAGGTCATGGACACCGATGGCGTGAAAACTCATGGAGTTAAGCGCCGGCCCTGTGTGACAGGCTACGCAATTGGCCTTCGTACCGAAAAATACCACGGCGCCGCGCAGTTCCTGTTCGCCCATTGCCTGTTTGTCGCCGCGCAGCCACTTCTGAAAGGGCGACTCGTTGGCGAGCAATGTACGCTCGTAGGCGGCGATGGCCAGTCCGGTATTCTGGATTGTTATCTCATCGCCGGGAAATGCCTGCGCAAAAAGATCCTGGTAGGTCGTGTTATCCACCATCGCCGACTTGTCGATTTCCAGCCGGTGGACTGACAGCCCCGCAATGGCCTGTGTCTCGAGACCTTCAAAACCCAATTCATTAACGGCTTTGGGTGTGCCGTCCGTCCACTGCGCTTCGGTGCCGACATTGGGGCCGACGGCGCCGAATTGTCCGTTCCAGAGCATAACCTGCTGCCAGGCGCCATTCATCGCGGTCGGTGAGCGGATCGGCTGAACGTCGAGTTCACTTTCGCTGTACAGATCGAAATTAGGCACGCGCCCTTCGCCCTTAGTGCCGAATCCTTTGCCGCCATCGCCGATACCCTGGGCAAGACCGGCCTGAAATCCGGCCTGTGCGTGATGGCAGCCGGCGCAGGAACTCAAACCGATTGCCTCCGAGTGCTTGGCCTCGGAAAGCAGTCCCGTTTCGTGGTACAGAAGTTTGCCCAACTCTACTTTTTCGCTTGTGATTGGATTATTGGGATCCTGGGGAATGGAGGCGAAATCATTGCTGGCCGGCATCGTATAAAATGCCAGGCCCTGGCCGTTAGCCGCATCCTCCATCAGCGTAGTTAAGGCCTGATTCAATTGATCAATTGTGTTGTCGCCGCCCGTGCCGGGATCGTCATCGTCGCTACAAGCTCCAACAAGCAGGACAATGAGCATGGCCGGCAGCCAGGCTTTTGTCAGACGTAAGAATTGTGTACATAAATTTTTCATTTTGCTAACCCTCAATGAAATATTGACTCTTGACCATCAAAAATGGGAAACTACTTTTTGCTGACGCAATGATCCGGCACACTGGTATGATGTATCTTTTCGATGCGCAGCATAATTAAGAAGGACTGAGGATCGGCCGGCACCCGTTTTCTAGATTCTGGCTCGCGCGCGACACGATAGTTAGAATTGTGCCTGAACATCGGAATAGAGCAGTTTAGGTAATTGCGAGCGGCGCCGAAGGCGCCTGGGGTATATACCCCGTATTCCGAATTCAATAAGCGTGGCAGAATAATTCAGTCCACATGTATTTACATCGGCGCCCAAAATACACAAAAAAAATTGAGAATCACTTTATGCACTTGCGATAGGAGGATTCCCATTGCAGTCATTGTCGGATTATGCAACAAAATATCTGGAGTGTGAGCTTTATGTCCTCGCGCGCAAGCGGCGGTCCGGCGGCCGCAATTCCGGTTTTGGCCCTTGCCCGCCGGTGTTCCGCGCCGACGTCGCTCACCGGGAGGCACCCGCGTATATTCGACAGCCGATGACCTCGGCGGCCGGTTTCTCTCTCCCGCCACAGCCGCAATGGGAATGAAAGTTATGGCCATATTCTTCTTCTTACTGTCGTCAATTCCGTATATTTTTGAGCAGTCGGATTAACGCCGACTGAACGTGCGAGAGCTCAGCGACGCGATCAGAATAGAAGTAGCGGAAGGTATGCCTGAAACACTGTCGATCGAATTGGAAGATGCAGCGTTGACGCTCTTTGTACAGGCGGCCGCCCCATTTCATGTCTTGGAAGAACAGGAAGTTGCAGCTCTGCTTCCTTTGTTCGAACGCGCTCGATACGCGGCCGGCGAGTGCATATTCAGCGAACATGACCCGGCCCGCAATCTCTTTCTTGTCGAAGATGGAACGCTGAAGCTCACCATACCCGGCCGAAACGAAAAGAGCTTTGTCCGCGGCGATATTTTTGGTGAAATCGGTGTCATTGACGATAGTTTTCGCTCGGGCAGCATTCAGGCGCAAAGCGATGCAATCTTACTGCGGCTCGCCGGCGCCGACTTGTTTGATGACAGCCGCATCCCGGCCGCCACGGCGCTGAAGATTTTTCGCGAACTCACGCGCAAAATAATATCCTATCTGCGTTCGATCGAACAGACCTCCACCCGGGAATTGATCCGCGACGGGGAAAGTGATCGCCTGGAGTTCAAATCGTCGCTGCGCTGGAATCTGCATACACGCAAATTTGATAAGGACATCGAGCACGCCTGCCTGAAGTCAGTGGCGGCATTTCTGAACTCAGAGGGCGGCACGTTGATTGTCGGCGTTAATGACCGCGGGGAAATCGTGGGCTTGCAGCAGGACAAGTTTCCCAATGAAGATCGTATTATGCTGCATTTCACAAATCTGGTTCGGGAGCGCATGAGTACCTACCATGTCAGTTTCCTGGATTACACGGTCGAGCTCATCAATGGTCGCCGGATACTACGGGTCGATTGCAATCCCGCTACCAGACCGGCCTACCTTCGACATAGCAACAATGAGTTTTTCTATGTTCGTACCGGCCCCGCGAGTACCGAACTGCGCATCAGCGAAGTGCACGACTATATCGTGCGACGTTTTCAGGCGCGTCCGGCCTGAGCAGCAGCGTTAGCAGGTCCTTCGCGCAGGGGGAACAAATCGTATCGGATCCAGGTTGAGGAGGGCGTCGAAAGTCCTGACATAGTGAATCAACAAGTAAGCGAACGAAGGCTCCGGTGAGCAGCGGCGGGTCATAACTATAAAGAGCGGGAGCGATTTCCATGAAGGCTTCAATGCTGGGCGAGCGTCTACGACGCATTTTTGGCAGGCTGTGGATTAAAATTGCCATACCAACGGCACTGGTTTCCGGACTCAGCGTCTTTGTCGTCATTCAGATATCACTGAATAAGTCGATCGAGCAGATCAAATCGGCCACCCAACAAAAGCTCCTGAATGTCGTTACGCTGGCGGCCTGCGCCATATCCGGCGATGAGCATCGTCTGGCCCTGGAAGATGGTCCCGATTCTCAACGGCTCTACGCTGAAATAACCGATCGGCTGCGGGACTTTCGCCGCAAACTGAACAGCACCGACGCCTTCCCCGAACATTGGTATACGCTGTTGCAAAATCACGGCGATACCAGCACCTTCGGCCTGATGACCCATCCGCAGTCTTTTACCGGCGATACGACGATTTTTCGCGATGCCCGTACGCGCTCGATCTTCGAGGACGTCTGGCGTGATCACGTGCCGCGCTACACCGATCTGTATATGAGCGATAATGGTATGTGGATTTCCGGTCTGGCGGCCATCACCGACAGTAATGATTCGACGGTCGCTGTACTGGAAATCGATTGGAATTTTGAAGATTATGAGCAAAGTGTGGCCGAGTTACGGCGCGAAGCGCATGGGCTGCAGCTCATCGGCGTGCTGGCGGCGGGCTTACTCGGCAGCTTGCTGGGGCTGCTGATTGCCCGGCCCGTGCGCAATGTGAGCGAGGCGGTAATGCGCATTGCTCGCAACCGCTTCCGCGGGCAGGTGACGGTGCCGGCGGTATTACAGAGCATTCCGGATGAAACGACCGTGCTGATAGCGAATTTCAATCAGATGGCCGTCAAGCTGGATGAAACCCTGCAGCATCTTCGCCAGGCAAATACCAGACTCGAGACCGTGGATAAAGCCAAGACCGTCTTTTTGCAGTTCGTGGCGCACGAATTGCGAACACCGCTGACCGGACTGGATACCTTGCGTTACATTGCGCAACTGCAGGAGCTGGAGCCCGAAACCGAAGAAGCCCTGCGCGATGCCAATATTTCCGCCGAGCGCCTCCGCAGCTTTGCACTGGCCGCCGAACGCTACATCCGTGCCCTGACCCATAGCCCTGAAGATGAATTGCACTACATCGATCAGATCGTTGAACACCTGGTAGCGGACCTACAGCCGCTGGCTGAGCAGGAAGGCCTTAAGCTCGAGGTCGAATTCAGCGAACGCAATGTCCCGGTCCGGATTGCGATGGCGGCGCTGGAACAAATTCTGACACCCCTGGTTCGGAACGCCATCAAATTCGGACGTGACGGCAAACGCGTGCGTGTTGAATTTCATCGCGAAGGGCAAGAAGCAGTCTGCAGCGTCCGCGATTGGGGCGCCGGATTCCAATCGAAGTTCCGCGAGCGCATTTTCGAGCCCTTCTTTGTGGAAGATATCGATCATCATTCAAGTTCTTCCGGCGTCAATCTGGCTATTGCCAAGGTGATGGCCCAGCATTATGACGGTAGTCTGCAGGCTGTGAGTAAAGGCCCGGGCAGCGGCGCTGAATTTATCCTCAGACTGCCGATAGTGATAGTGGAGGATCGGCTGGTGCGGGACTTGTTCGATGGCATCGCCGCTGATGACCAGAGCGCCTCATCGACAGCTTAACCGCGCAGGTCATCGAGCAGGTCGTTGAGTTGGGTCGCTTCTTCCGGCGTAATTCGGCTGAGAAAATCATCTACGCGCAGCAGCTTGGCATCGATGTCCTGAAGCAGATTCAGTCCGTCGTCGGTAATACGGATATCCATTTTGCGGCGATCTTCCGTACAGGGGGTTCGTTCCACAAGATTTTTAACCAGCAGCCGATCGATCAGTCGCGAGACATCCGACTGTTTGTCGAGCATCCGTTCCCGCAGCAACACCAATGATGATGGGCGGGGATGCTGACCGCGCAGAATGCGTAAAATGTTGTATTGCTGAAGAGTGATGTTGTAGGGCTGGGTGGCGCTGCGCAGGAGCGGCAGCATCCAGTTATAGGTGTAGATGATGTTGACGGTCAGTTTATGATAAGGATTCCGAAACTTCTTCTGCTTGATTTCATCTTCCAGCTTCATAAGATACTGTGTCTCCACCCGCTAATGTTAAGTGAAATCAGGCACCGGACATTACACGGTAGCCCGGGTCACGCGGTGTTTCAATCATAAAAACACGCGTCTCCTTGTCGTTGCTGACTGTCACGGTATCCGTTTCGCTTATCAGCAGAAAGTCTTCCGGCTTAACAAAGGCGCCTTGAATCTGCGGCTTGCCCTTAATAACAAATGCCGTTAACACGGCATCGGTCGGCAGGTCGATAGCATGCTCACCCGGCGCAAACTTAACATCGGAGACCTTGACCGGCGCATTCAGGCTCAGGGGCGATCCGCTTCCGGCAATGATGCGAACCGACAACCCGTCGATCCGGCGTACGGGGAAATCGGCGCAGCGGTAGTCGGCATAGCGGGCTTCTTCGGTGAGCGAATGCTGCAGTCCGGGGTCGAACCAGATCTGGAAAAAGCGGCTGCCCGCCGCAACGCGCTCGGAATGCGAGATACCGGCGCCGGCCTTCATCAATTGCGCGTCGCCGGCATCGAGTTGCTTCCATTGGCGCTCAACGCTGTCATAGTGCTCCAGGCTGCCTTCCAGCACATAGCTCATGATCTCGAATCCGCGGTGGGGATGCTCCGCAATAAGGCCGTCGCGTTCGCCCCAGGCATAGGCCCAGTAAAACAACGCGGAAAAAGAATGAACATAGCCGGCTTCATTGGGAAAGATCACCAGACGGCGTTCCTGAATACTGCCGCCGTCGAAGGCAGCTGTCGGCTGTTTGTCTTTTGCTATGTGCAGAAGCTTCATGCGATAATCCGAAAATGACGGCGGGGGCCGATAGACCCCCGCCGGCTAAAGATGTCTATTAAGCTCAGGCTTTTTTGGCAAGTTCCAGGTTAATCCTGATTTCAACCTCATCGCCAACCAGCAATCCGCCGGTTTCCAGCTTCTTGTCGAAGGACAGACCGTAATCAAAGCGATTGATCGACCCGGTCGCTTTGAAGCCGGCCTTGGTATTGCCCCAGGGATCTTTGACCGTACCATTGTACTTAACATCGAGTTCAACCGTCTTGGTAACGTCGCGGATCGTCAGGTCGCCGATAAGCTTGTACTTGTTCTTACCGACCTTCTTCATTTGCTTGCCTTTGAACGTTATGTTCGCAAATTTGTCCGCGCTGAAGAAATCATCGCCGCGCAGGTGATCATCGCGATCTTTGTTGTCCGTGTCAATGCTGGCCGCTTTGATCGATACATTGATTTTAGCGTCCGAGAAATCATCCTTATGGGCATGAGCAGTTACGCTGTACTCATTGAATTTACCTTCCACTTCGGCGATGACCATGTGGCCGATGGCGAACTTAACGGAAGAGTGAACCGGATCAAGAGTCCATTCGGAGGCCTGGAGACTGCTGGTCGCCAGCATGGCGAATGCAAGAACCACGAGTGAAGATAAGAGCTTTTGCATTGAATACTCCATTACTGAAGAGTTGAAAAAAATGAGCTGAAAAATAATGCGCAAATATATGTTGCAACATATGATGTTGCAACATGTTTTTGCAGAAATTGAATTTTTTGCGCGTGGCGTGTGTGCAAGGGCGGGCAAAGACGATTGCCGCGGGAGAAATCCGCGCAGAGGAATGAATTGCGAATTATGACGAGACGGAAAATTTAGCGGCGGACTTCCCAGGAATCGCCGGAAAAGAGCATACTGCGCAGATCGCCCGGGCCTTGCTTCCTGACAGCTGCATCGATCTGGGCCTGTACCTGGTCCTCGTAGCAGGAACGAGCGCTGGCGTGTAGGATGCCGAATGCGCGCGGCAGCTCGGGCTGCGCGTCCATCTGTGCCAGAGCGAAAGCCATACTCTGGTCGTGTTCATCAAAGACCGCCACGTCGTCGATGGAATACTTCCCGTTCGCAAGCGAGATGACGCGGGGATTATGACCATCGAAGCTTATGCCTTGCTGCCGATCGGCGCCGAAGACGAGGGGCTTGCCATGTTCAAGGTAGACGCTGGAATCGGGCCGACGGGATTTATCGGTGAACTCGTCGAAAACGCCGTCGTTGAAAACGATGCAATTCTGGTAGATTTCCACGAAGGAGCAGCCTTTGTGGGCCGCGGCCCGGCGCAGCGTCTCCTGCAGGTGTTTCAGATCGCGATCCATTGTACGCGCTACAAAGCTGCCCTGGGCGCCCAGCGCCAGGCTGAGTGGGTTGAACGGGGAATCCAGCGAACCCAAGGGTGTTGATTTCGTCACCAGACCGGGGGCCGAAGTAGGGGAATACTGGCCTTTGGTAAGACCGTAGATTTCGTTGTTGAACAATAAGATGTTGACATCGATATTGCGCCGCAAAATATGGATCAGATGATTCCCGCCGATGCTCAGGCCGTCGCCGTCGCCGGTGATAATCCAGATCGAGAGGTCGGGACGGGCGATTTTCAAGCCTGTCGCCAGAGCCGGCGCGCGACCGTGGATGGAATGAAAGCCAAAGGTATCCATGTAGTAGGGGAAGCGGCTCGAGCAACCGATTCCCGACACAAAAACGACTTTTTCCTTGGCGATCCCGAGCGAAGGCAGCATTTTCTGCATCTGCGACAGGATAGCGTAGTCACCACAGCCGGGACACCAGCGTACTTCCTGGTCGGACTTGAAGTCTTTCATGGTATAAGCCGCTTCCTGCGCGTTTGAAGCAGATGCGGCTTGTTCCAGTACCGAATTCATTGGCTGTTCCTTTCCAGCATTGTTGGCAGTTCTCACTCAGCCGGCCTTGCCGAGTAGCTCTTCCACTTTATCTTCGATTTCTGTTTCTTTAAAAGGCTGCCCCTGAATTTTGGTCAGCCGAATGGCGGGCACCAGGAATTTGGCGCGAATAATATTCACGAGCTGACCGTCATTCATTTCCGGCACAAGCACCTGCTTGAATCTATACAACACTTCGCCCAGGCCCCGCGGCAGCGGATTCAGATAACGCAGATGCAGGTGCGAAACGGCTAGCCCGCGCTGCCTGAGACAGCGCACCGCTTCTTTGATCGCGCCGTAGGACGAACCCCAGCCGACGATCACCAGCTCGCCCTCTTCGGCTCCTTCCAGTTCGGCGGCCGGCAAGTCGCTGGCGATCCCTTCAATTTTCGCGGCCCGTAGCCGCACCATTTTTTCGTGGTTGGCGGGATCATAGCTGACATTGCCGCTGCCGTCCTCTTTTTCCAGTCCGCCGATGCGATGTTCCATTCCGGGGGTGCCGGGAATGGCCCAGGGGCGTGCCAGCGTTTTCTCGTCGCGCCGATAGGGTTGAAAGTCGTCCGTTTCGCTGGCGAAATCGGGGTCGATAGGCGGCAGTGCCTCCGGATCCGGCAAACGCCAGGGTTCGCTGCCGTTAGCGATGTAGGTATCGGAAAGCACTATGACGGGCGTGCGGTATTTAATCGCCAGGCGGGCTGCTTCGAAGGCCATCTCGAAACACTCGGCCGGTGTCGCCGGGGCCAGAACGGCTACAGGCGCTTCGCTGTTACGTCCATACAGCGCCTGAAACAGGTCGGCCTGCTCGACCTTGGTCGGCATCCCGGTGCTCGGGCCGGCCCGCTGCACATCGATGATCACCAGCGGCAGTTCCGTCATCACGGCCAGACCTATAGCTTCCGTTTTGAGCGCCAGTCCCGGTCCACTGGTGGAGGTCACGGCCAGGGCGCCGCCAAAGGATGCCCCGATAGCGCTGGTCGCCGCCGCGATCTCGTCTTCCGCCTGAAAAGTCTTTACGCCGAAATGTTTGAGCCGCGAAAGGAAGTGCAGGATATCGCTCGCGGGCGTAATCGGGTAGGAGGCAAAAAACAGGTCGAGCTCCGCCTTCTGCGCCGCAGCGGTCAGTCCGTAGGCCAGGGCCAGATTGCCGGAGATATTGCGATAGGCTCCCGGAGCCAGAGCGGCCGGCTCCACCTCGAAACGTTCGTGAAAAATTTCCGCTGTTTCGCCGAAATTCCAGCCCATCCGCAAGGCCTTTATATTGGCCGCGGCAACTGTCGGCGCTTTCGCGAACTTCGCTTCGGCCCAGCGGATCGTCGGTTCCAGCGGCCGATTGTACAGCCAGTACAGGATTCCAAGGGCGAAGAAGTTTTTGCAGCGTTCCGTTTCTTTGCTGCTTAGACCGCTTTCCTGCAGCGCCAAGGCCGTCAGCCGGCTGATATCGAGCGCAAAAACCCGGTAGCCTTCCAGACTATCATCTTCCAGCGGATTGCTGTCGCAATGTGCCAGACGCAGGTTCTTGGCGTTGAAGCCCTCGGTATTGGCAATCAGGATGCCGCCCTTGACGAGACTGCCGAGATTGACTTTCAGGGCGGCGGCATTCATTGCCACCAGCACGTCACAGCGGTCGCCGGGCGTATTGATTTCAGAATTGCCGAAGTGCAACTGAAAGCTG
>JANQRB010000092.1 GCA_028284775.1 Candidatus Kapaibacterium sp.
GATGCTCGTCGGCATCCGTCAACAGTACGTACTCCAGCGGCAGATGCTGCCACTGCGGCTCGATCTTCCGGCGATAATGCTGCTCCGTGGTGACGAGCAGCCGCGCGTCCCCGCGCGCCAGACGCTGAAAGACCGGCTCGGGACCAAAGGCCGCAAAGAGCGGACAGAATACGCTGCGATGTTTCCAGGTGCCCAGGGCGGCGTAATATAGCTCCGGAATGCGTCCCGTCATCACGAATACCCGATCCCGCGCAGCGACGCCCAGCTGCTGCAGCACATTGGCGAATCGGTTGCTTGCGGCTCGCAGCTGGCGATAGCTTATGTCGCGGCGGTCGCCGTCGTTGGCAAGCCAGCGCAGTGCCGTGTGCTCGGCCCGCGCGCCCGCGGCGTGTCGATCGACAGCCGCATAGCTGATGTTAAGGCCCGCTCCGCCCGGCGGCCCCGCCAACTCGCTGCGCAAGGTTTCCAAGGCATAACGCTGGCGATCAGCATCCTCTCCCTTCCTACGGCCAGTCGCTGCCGCGGCTTGTGCCGCGCCGAATCTCCCGCCTTCCCGCATCGTTGCTATTTCCTCGCTTTTGGATTGAAGAGTGACGCTTAATTTTACCCTACCGGTACTTTCAAAATGCCGTCTGCCGCTAGGATTCGGAATGACCGCGCTCAGGATCGAGAATGATTTAGGTCATTCGGATTTTGGACTGATGGCAGATGAAGGATAGCTGTGGGCGGCGAGCCGAGACAAATAGCGGACATCAGGGTCTACACGTACGCATTCCCTAACGAGTATAGGTCCACGATGAAAATCACTCTTCTTGTAACTTCAACTGTTCTGATGCTGACACTGAATGTCAAACTCGGGGCGCAGGATATCGTCTGGCGTCCGATCGAGGGTCCCGACGAGCATAGCATTGGTGGAAGTTTCTTTGTAAGCAGCCAGGGCCTGATCCTGGCTCATTATAACGATGACAGCCGGGATGAACGCGCGCTGCTCGCCAGCGTCGATCAGGGACGGTCCTGGCGCGATCTGACGCAGCAATTCGGCGAGGAATTCGTTCCGCCGGCCAACAGGCTGGCGGCGTTTGCCGAAGATAGCCGGGGACAGCTCTACCTGGTCACCGGCGGCGGCATGTATGTTTCCGCAGACGGCGGCGAAAGCTGGGAACCGATGCCGACTGAGGGCATTGCGCTGACATTTTTCCCGTTCATCACGGCAATGGGCATTGATGAACGGGATAATATGTATCTCGGAACGAATCAGCATCTCAACTTTTTCTCGAGCGATGCCGGCAATAGCTGGGAAGAGCTGGTACTCGAATCACCAGGCTACGCCCCGCGCGAGGCTGCTGATTTCGGCTCGCTGAAGTCGGGCGAATTCCTTGTGGCCACCATCACGGGGCAGGGTCTGTTTCGCTCGTCGGACCACGGACAAAGCTGGAGCGAATGGCTTTTGCCAGCCCGCTACGGCGGCGAATATGACAGCAAAAAACATCTCTGCATAAACAGCCGCGATCAGATCATCGTCGCAGATAATAATGGCGGCGTTTTTTTCAATGACGGCACATCGCGTTTCTGGGAGTTACGCAATCCGGCCGGTCTGGAGGTCATCAATGTCTCCGCCTTAGTGTGCGACAGCCGCGATCACCTCATGGCCATTTTTCGCGTCGACGGCGATTCACCCGCACGTTCACACTTCTATTTTTCTACCGACAACGGCCGCAACTGGAACATTGCTGAAGACGGTATTCCGCCGGAGCATAAAGCCTGGGCCTTTGTCTGCACTGCCGGCGATGTTTTTTATGCAAATGTCAACGGAAGGCTGTACCACACGCAGCGCCCGACAAACGTTGAGGAAGAGCGCGCCGAAGTTTTGTCCAGCGTCCGCCTCTATCCCAATCCCGCCGACGAACATCTGCGGATTGAAAGCACGTCCGCACTTAACGGACCTGTCAAGCTACGTGATCTGACGGGCAGGCTTGTCATGAGTATCGAGCTGCGGCACAGCAATCATGCGAGGCTTGCGCTAAGCACGCTGGCGGCGGGGCAATACTATCTGCATCTTTCGACAGCTACAGGCAATGTTGTTAAGATGGTGACGGTCCGGCGTTGATCTGAACAATTAACACCATAATCAAGCCGCTTCTTCCAGCCGAAGCGGCTTTTTTTATTGCCCGCGAGTGCTGAGTATTCAAGCTTTGCGTCAACTGATGCGGTGTCACGCTGCCTGCACACAAGAGATCGCCGTAACGAAGGGAACGAACCCGCGAACGCGACGCTCATCTCGGATCAGCAACGAATGGCTCGATCTGAAAGTCGGGAAATATGACATCCTACCCGATGATAATTATCCGCCATTTAACAGTTTTGTTTATATTTTCGGCTTCAAAAGCATTGGCATATTGATTCAACTATATGGTCTGCCAGAATGCCGCTTAACAAAGCATATCAAAATGACTACGACTATCTGCTCAGTCTGCAGGATCACAACGGCGCCCGTCTGTGGGCGACCGACGACAATCGCATCGGCAAGGGCAGTCCCTTCTCCACCCGCGACTGCGCGCTGATGCTGGTCGAGTTGGGCATCGATCAAAGTGACGACATCGGTCGCGCGACGGGTGAGCTCATGCTGCGCAACTGGCGTGAGGACGGTAAAATTCGCGTGGCTCCCAAAGGGACGATTTATCCCTGCCACACCATTACGATCGCGCGGGCGCTCTCGCACCTGGGCTTCGCCGAGGACGAACGACTTCAACAAAGCTACGCCCATCTGGTGGAAATCCAGGATCGTGATGGCGGCTGGAAGTGTAACAAATACAGCGGCGGTCGCGGCCCGGAGACCGAATTCTCCAATCCCGGTCCCAGCCTGGAAGCGCTGGATGCCCTGCGCTTCAGCAGCTACTTCCGGCAAGATCGCCAGCGCCTCGATGCGACGGTCGAATTTCTGCTGCGGCACTGGGAGATCAAGTATCCGATCGGCCCATGTCATTTCGGCATCGGCAGCCTATTCAAACGGCTCGAATTTCCCTTCCTGCGCTACAACCTCTTCTATTATTGCTATGTGCTCTCCTTTTTTCCCTCCGCCCGCAAGGACCAAAGATTCAGGGAAGCCTTTGAGCTGTTGACAGGTAAATTGGAGGAGGGACGGCCGGTCATCGAACACAGTCACAGACGATTGCAAAAGCTGGAGTTTTGCAGAATAGGTCAGACGACTGACGCAGCCACGCGGCGCATGCGGGAGATTATGGAAAACCTTGCCGCATAAGTCCCGACCTGATTCATTCTGAGTTTAAGCCGTTTGGGCGGGTTTCGACTTACATTTCAAGAGCCGAAGTCCGGTTCCCGCCGGCAGGCATTAACCGGCGGCCCATTGTCTTCGGCGATCGAATTTCAGCTACTGTCCGGAGAAATCTAACCGATTCCCCCAAGTAGTGTCATCAAAGCGATAGGGCTCGTTGCGAGACTATCCTGATATGGCTCCCACAGCCATCAGCTCTGAAAACAGCACAGCATTCATGCGCATTCTTGCTCCCCCGACCGGCAATACCCGCAGCTGTTCCCAATAGCAGTGATTAACAATTCACGATCCGATTTGGAGACTGTATGTTAAGAGTATTGTTCTGTCTGATAATGGCGACCTTGTTTAATAGCCCTGCCGCCGCGAATGACATCGTCTGGCAAGCGCTCAACAGCCCGGAACCGCATAAGATTGACTATTTCGCTGTCAACAGCCAGGGGACGATCTTCGCCTCTTGCATCGACGACAGGATCGGCCTGAGCGAGATCCATCGCAGCAGTGACCAGGGCAAGTCCTGGGAAGAGGTATCGGACAAAATCGGCCGGGGGCTTAAGCTGCGGGCCTTTGCCGAAGACAGCCGACGGCAAATGTACCTCGGCACTCAGTCGGGTTTGTTTGTCACTTCCGATGGCGGTGACACCTGGCGCGAGCTACTGGCCAATAGCGATCTGCCGTCCTACGGCTACGATGTTTACACGATTGGAATCGACAGGGACGACATCATCTACCTGGGCATGCGCAGTTACGGCAGCTATCGCTCCCTGGATCAGGGGCAAAGCTGGGAAGGCATGAATCTCGGACCGGCGGACCAGTGGCCGCAAGTTGCCGCATTCGGATTTCAAAGCGACGGCAGCATCGTCGCTTCCATGCTAAACGATCCGAACATCTATTATTCCACCGACCGGGGACGCGAATGGCTGCCCCTTGTCCAGCTGCCCGATCCCTTTGGCAAATTATCCGCCCACAAACCACTGTGCATCAACAGCCGCGATGACATATTCATCGGCCGTAATTTCAGCGGTATTTACATGAGCAGCGACGATGGCCAATCCTGGACAGGCCGTACTCCCCCCGAGTTCAAACTGGCCTTTGTCGACGATCTGCTGTGCAACAGCCGCGATCACCTGTTCGCGACGATCGGCGAGGGCAAGGATCGATTTTTGCTGCGGTCCACCGACGAGGGCCGCAGCTGGGAGCGGGCGGAGAATGGTCTGGCAGCCGCCCGACCCGGTCAACTGGAACGCGACGCGGCGGAGTTTCTGTACCTCCTCGCCGATGGTAAGCTGTATCGCACACAGCAGACGACAGTACTTGCTGAGGACAAGAGCAGCATTGTCAGCGGTCGGGTGTTTTTCGATGCCGACGACAATTGCGAGAGAGCGGAGAGCGAGCATGGTTTTCCAAAGCGTATCCTGCGCATCAGCCCGGGGCCGCTCTATGCCTGGACGGACGAGGACGGCTATTTCAGCATTCGGCTGCAGCCGGACCGTTACGAGATTAGCTTGACGCCCTTCGATGGCTGGCGGCAAATTTGTCCCGACAATAAGGCCGGAAGGCAGATCGCAATTCTTGAAGTCGGCGAAGACCACCGGGACTACGATTTTGCGATGCGTCCGGAGGATTGGTACGAAGAGCTGCAGGTTGGCCTTAGCGGCGAACGCGCCATTCCCGGCGAAACGGTGCGCTATTGCATCCAGTATCGCAACAGCGGCACACTGCCGTTTAGGGGACGAATCGTTTTTCGACACGACCCGCTGCTGCACATCGAAAGTATGAGTGTCGCAGCTTCTGCCGAAACGGCCACCTCGCTGGTCTGGGACATTGTCGACCTACCGGCCTTTGCGAAGGCCACGATCAAACTGCAGCTGCGCCTGGACCGTCAGGCTCCCGCCGGGATGGCGCTCTGCTCATCCGTCGAAGTCGACGGCAGCCGGGAGCCGGACCTGATCGCCCGTGCCGAGCGCGACGAATTCTGCCACCTGGTCCTTAACTCCTACGATCCCAATGACATCAGTGTCCGGCCCGAGGGTGACATCAGCGTCGAGGATAAGGAGCTCAGCTACACTATTCGCTTCCAGAACACCGGCACGGCGCCCGCTCGACGCGTCGTGGTAATCGATACACTGCCGAAACACCTGGATGTCAGCAGCCTGATCCCGGGCAATGTGAGCCATGACTATCAGCTCAGTGGCAATGGCTACAACATTCTGCGCTGGACTTTCGACAACATTAACCTGCCCGACAGTAATGCGAACGAAGCGGCCAGCCACGGCTTCATTAAATTCCACATCCGCTGGAATGAGGACATGCCTGTCGGCACAAAGCTGCCGAATAAAGCCGCCATCTATTTCGACTATAACGATCCGGTCATAACCAACGAAGTTGTTAATACACTAGTCGGCGAAGCGACTTCCGTGGCAAGCGAGGCCGAAGCCGGCATCCGCCTCTATCCCAATCCCGCCGACGAACATCTGCGGATTGAAAGCGCGGCCGCACTTAAGGGACCAGTTAAGCTACGTGATCTGACTGGCAGGCTTGTTATGAGCATCGAGCCACAGCACAGCAATCATGCAAGGCTTGCGCTTAGCACGCTGGCGGCGGGGCAATACTATCTGCATCTTTCGACGGCTACAGGCAATGTTGTTAAGATGGTGACGGTCCGGCATTAAACCGCGACAACCGGCAGTTTCACACACAGCCGCCTTGCCATTGTCGGGGCGGCTGTTCTTTTTATCTAGTCGATCCTGAAAAAGTAGTAGTCACGATGTAGCGCGCACCACATCGGACGCATCAACAACAAATGCTTGGGATCGAAAGATGTCACATCGCAGAT
>JANQRB010000093.1 GCA_028284775.1 Candidatus Kapaibacterium sp.
CTGGCTGCTGCCCGCTACATCATAGCTGGTTTTGAGCTGGCGGCCGGTCGGAGTATGCGTGCCGGAAACACCGGGATACAAATCGGTGAAGCCTGCCGACTTGTAGTTCGCTACATTGAAGTAGGCGGGCTCGGTGTCCGTCGCGAAATATGTGCTTGTGCTTGCCTGCGGCGTAACACCGAAGAACAGGTAAGGGTTTGCGTTAACATAACTGATAAGTGCGTTGGACTGAATGCCGCCATCGACGGCTTTTAGCGTAAGGCCGATCGTGCCGTCCGCGTTGAAGTAAATGCTGTTGCTGGTCGGAAGAACGCTCAGCAATTCGACCGCCGGACTGAACTGGCCGACATTATCGATGACGGGGAAGCATATACCCGAGCCGAGATTCACGGAAACTCGCGGTGGAAATACTGCCGAAGCTATCTGGGTCGCTCCGATCGTGACTGCGACAAAAAGCAGGATAGATTTGCCGATCGAATCCCATCGCAAGGTCTTTACTGTTGGCATAATGGTCAACCTCTTCATTGTTATGGTACGCTGTAAAGCTGGCTTTAGGGCCGCGAGGCTTTACGCCGGCCAGGCATCGCCGACTGCTGCCGTTTCGGAGTGACAGCAGTAAGGAGCGGCGAGGCATAGCAAGGGCGCCCGACCTGTGAGGTCGGTAGCTGCGTACCTGTGTGGAAACGGAATTAATTAACATCCAGCGCAACTGCAGAACATAGACACAGTGCCTGTCGCTGCGGCGCCGGCGTGATTTAGTTGAATGACGGATTCGGCGTAGCAGCGATGATCTTCCTTCGCTTCAGCTACCTACACCGAATAGAAAACAGTGGTCTGACATGAAAAAGGCTATCGAGACTATGCCGATGATCTCACAAGGGATACTCGCCTGAAAACTGCCGATTAAACTCCGCTTCGCATAGTAGCGCGAGGCGAAGAATGCTGCCAAACGAGCACGAAAAGCCGTCCTGTTCGCATACTCTTCACACATGGAGAAGATTGTCTGCAATTAACAAGCCGATTTGACAGAGCACGGTCCGATTGTCTCTGATTGACTAATTGCGTCGGTTGTAAAAAATGATCTGGATTATTCGCTTCGCTGAAAGTGACCTCGCCGGCAAATATATAGCGGATGGAAAGTTGATGCAAGTGTTTTTTAACGAATCGCGTGAATTTGTTTCATCGCTGCCGCCATCGAAATTTGTTAACAAGCGTCTTGCAGTTCATGTCGCCCGCTCGCGGCATCAAGAGCGCGCGGACAATAGCTCGGGCTGCCTTTCTCCTTGTCGTACTCGTAAAGGCGGGCTATAGTCGAACGCTCACGGTCCGGTTGGTCCCGACGGAAAATTGACATGCGACGACTTCGATCCGGCGCTTCCTTCGACTCAGTCATCGGCGACCGGAGTCTCATCGGCTTAAGCGTCATCGGCAATTCGCGGCAGGGACAATGCCGGACAATTGCCATACGTCCGCACAAAAAGACATTTCCCCCTGCCGGACACTTCCAATCGATGAAATTATCGTAATTTAGACCTTGCTATGCTTTGATCCGAAGCCGCGTAGGTTTTGTCCGAGTCAGATCGGCGCGGCAGTCACGATGAACAGAGGCAGTCTATGCAGCAGAACAATACCGCGGCCGCAATAGCTCATTATGAAGAGATTCTGCTTCAGCAGCCGGGCAATGCTGAAATACATCATCAGCTCGGCATCCTCTACCGCAGCGCCGGCGATCTGGCGGAGGCGGAGCGCTACCTGCGGGAGAGTACCCGTCTGGAAGCCGATCGCAGCGACTATTGGAATGACCTGGGGACCATTCTCAAGAATCGGGACAAGATGGAAGATGCGCTCGCAGCTTACGACCGGTCCCTGGAAATTAACCCTCAGTTGGCCGAGGCGCTTTACAACTCAGCCAATGTGCTGGTAGAACTCAAACGCGAAAAAGAAGCCCTGCGCCGCTACCGCGAGGCATTGCATCTCAAGCCGGACTTTGCCTTTGCATGTCATAAGGTCGGCAATATTTACCGCAAGCGTGAAGACTTCGAGGAGTCACTGGAGTGGTATCAGAAGGCGATCGATCTTAAGTCCGACTTTGTGCAGCCGATATTTTCGAAGGGCCTTTCCCTCCAGGCGCTGGGCCGTCACATGGAGGCCGCCAAGCAATTCGATCGAGCCATGCAAATGGCGCCGCACCTGCCGAAACCCTATGTGGCGCTGTCGAATATGTATTTCGAACTGGGTGAATACAACGCCGCGCTGGAATTCAGCCGCCGGGCTATTAAGGTTCGGCCTGACTTTGCGCCGGCATGGGCGCGCCTGGCAGATGTGCTGGCCTTTCAGGGCAACACGGCCGAAGCCGCCCAGGCATTTGAACGTGCGCTGCAGCACGACCCCGACCACGCCCAGTCTCGTTATACCCTTTGTTTCGTGCGCGCCATGCTCGGTGACTGGACCAAACGTCAGGAAGATATCGACACCTTCGCTACACTTGCCGCCCGGTATGTTGAAGGAGATCTGGACGACACCTCGGTCAGTCCTCTGCATTTGAACTATTTTCCCGTCGCGATGTCCATGCACCGCACGGTGGCCGAAAAACATGCCGCACGAATCAGCAAGGGCGTCGCCGGACTCAAAAAACGGATGGGCTTTACTTTTGTGCGGACGTCGAAACCGCGCCTGAAGATCGGCTACCTGTCGCCGGATTTTCGCACGCATGCCGTCAACACCATTCTGCACGACATGTATCGCCATCATGATCGCGAATCTTTCGAAATATATGCCTATTCTACCGTCAAGCCGGAAAGCAACAACAAGTATCGCGACGCGGTGATCGATGGCGTGGATGTCTTCGTTGATGCTCATCCCCTCAGTCATGAGGCAACGGCGGATCGGATTTATTCGGACTGCATCGACATCCTGGTGGACCTCGGCGGCTATACCACCCATGCACGGCCGGAAATCATGGCCTTGAGACCGGCGGCGACACAAGTCCAGTATCTGGGCTATCTCGATACCATGGGCGCTGATTTTATCGATTATGTTCTCGGCGACAACATTTGCCTGCCCGACGAGCTCAAACCGCATTACACGGAAAAGTTCGTCAGACTGCCGCATGCCGTGGGCTGTTCGCCGATCGATATTGCCGCCAAGGAATCGACGCGCGCCGATTTCGACCTGCCGGAAGATGCTTTTGTCTTCTGCTGTTTCAACGCGATTTATAAGATTGATCCGGAAGTGTTCGATGCATGGATGACAATACTCAAGGCCCTGCCCGGCAGTGTTCTGTGGCTGCACGACCAGACGGCCCAGAAAGTCATTAGCGCCAATTTGCGGCGCGAGGCCGAAGCCCGCGGCGTTGATGCCAAGCGCTTGATCTTTGCCGAGAAAATCGCGCTGTCGGAACACAACGCCCGCTTTCGGCACGCCGATCTCTTTCTGGATACCTTTGCTTTTGCCGCGGGCGCCACAGCCGTTGGAGCGCTGCAGGGCGTTCCGATCCTGGCGCGAACCGGCGCCACCTATGCCTCGCGCATCAGCGCCAGCATGTTGACCGCGGTGCAACTGGATGATATGATCTGTGATTCTACCGAGGCGTATATTGCTCGCGCACTCGAATTGGCGCAGAACCCGGCCGCCCTTGCCGATGTCGGCAGCCGCCTGGCCGAGGGCCGTACTAATGGCGCCCTCTACGATCTGCCGCGCTTTGTCGGCAGTCTGGAGCAAGCCTATCGAGAGATGTGGCGACGCTTCGAGCGCGGCGAAGCGCCGGATCATATCAGCATCGCCTGAATAATTGTGAGCAACTGGTCCGGCAATCGGCGCTATTCAGAGCGGCGCGCTGACCAGCACTGCCCTTCCCAGCATCAGTAACAGAACCTGAACAAGTTGACAGTATGGAAACACCCCGATCGCCTTTTTCTTATACCTACACGCCTTCGGTGCCGGAAATTCTCGGCAAGCTTGGCTGCACGCTGGCAATCAGTACCTTCCAGACGGGCAAAGTCATTCTAATCAGCGCCAACGGTCCCGAAAAACTGGTCATGCTGCCGCGTACCTTCGAGCGTGCAATGGGAATGGCGCTGGAAGGCGAGTTGCTGGCCATCGCATCGAAATACGAATTGACGGTGCTGATGAATGCGCCCTCGCTGGCCGGCAATTATCCCAAACAGCCGGGGACATACGATGCGCTCTTTGTGCCGCGCGCCTCCTTCTATACCGGTGATCTGGACATTCACGACATAGCACTCACGCCGCGTGGATTGATTACTGTTAACACGCGTTTTTCCTGTCTGGCGCTGGTCGGCGAACACTACAGCTTCGCGCCTGTCTGGCAGCCGCCCTTTGTCACTGCGCTGACACCCGATGACCGCTGCCATCTGAATGGCCTGGCGATGATGAACGGCGAGCCGCGATTTGTGACGGCCCTCGGACGTACCGACAGCGGCGGCGCCTGGCGCGACGGCATGGCCGGCGGCGGAATACTGATGGACGTGAGCAGCAACGAAATTCTAGCCTCCGATCTTCCGATGCCCCACTCGCCGCTCTATGAAAACGGCAAGCTCTATCTTCTGCTTTCGGCCACCGGCGAAGTGGTGCGACTGGACCTCGCCAGCGGCATGATCGAACCGATCATCCGTGTGCCGGCTTTTGTCCGCGGCCTCGACAAATACGGCGACTTCCTCTTCGTCGGCCTCTCGAAGATCCGCGAATCCAATGCCGCCTATAAAGATCTGCCGATCGCCAAGGAAGATCCCTTCTGCGGCGTCGCGATCATCCACGAACCCAGCGGCCAGCTGGTTGGGCAGATTCGTTACGAAGGCGAGGTGAAGGAGCTCTACGGCGTGAAGGTGCTGCCCGGCATGCAGCGTCCGGGCATACTCAATACCGCCAGTGAATTCAGCTCTCTTGCCGTAACGACGCCCACGAATGCCTGGTGGGCGATTGCCAAAGATGATGAATCCTGATCGCAGTCGAAGGCTGCGGTTGTCGCTCGCTGTCCGATTCGTCAGCGCATGATGAAGACGGGCGAGCTTATGCTCTGCTCTTTGGTACGCATGCTTAAGAAATACAGTCCCGGCGCAAAGCGGCTGCCGTCCCAGTTGAGTATATAGCTCCCATCACGGTAAAAGCGATCCCCCACAAGTGTAAAGGCTCGGCCGCTGATGTCGTGGAGAGTGATGGAAATGCGACCGTCGCGCGGCAGGGTGATTGCCAGCTGCGCCGCCGCGCTGACGGGGTTCGGCCTAATGACGAGCTCGGCATTGACGCGCGCTGTGTCGCTGCCGTCGGAAGGATTATCGTCAGGTTGACCGGTGGAATCGGCCGGGTCTGCCGGCAGCAGATGCGCGATGGTAAGACGCCGCAGTCCGTGTCGCCAGGTACCGCCATATAATACCGAATCATGCAGTGCGAAGGAGGTAAATCTCACATGATCCTCGCCGGGAAGCCGAGTCCGCGTCCGTCCTTCGTCAGGCGAAAACCACAGGCTGTTGTCGCCGCTGCGATTGTACATAAGGAGGGCCGAGCCGCCCAATGTCTGAAGCTCAAGGCTGCCGAGCGAGTCGGGGGGAAGGATACTGGTCCAGGATACGCCGAAATCCGACGTCCTCAGTAATCCATCGGTCGTATTCAGAAGCCAGATACTGTCGGACCGCGCAATAAGCTGCCGGACATTCGCCGTTGGCAGCGAGGTGTAGCGCCAGTTTCGTCCCGCATCGCTGGAAAACGCGATACTTTCAGCTCCGCCGATACTACTAACATCCCGAAAGCCAATAATAAAGCCGGGTGAAGTCTGCCTGAATTGGTGAAAATAATTCGGTTCGAGATATTGAAATTCACGCATGGCAAAATCCGTCCGCAGCAGGACCTGCTCCGATTCTAACAGCAGGCCATCTTCAAGCTCGATGACATTCACTATCGTTTCGGGCGCTTCGCTTACAAATCGCCAATCGTCGCCGCTCGCCGAGATCGCAAAAAGCGAATCGTTGATGGTGGCCAGCAGCTCATCGCTGTTGCTAAGCCAGGTCAGAGAATTGTATCTGACGCGCCCTTCGAAGGGAAGGTCAATGCTATGCCATAATACGCCAAGGTCTTTGTTATGTAGCACTTTGTCGCCCTGATGCACGAATGCTCTGCCTTCGGGCGTAACAACGAACTGCAGAACACTGCCGTCATCGATGCCCGCATCGCGAAACTCCAAGTTACCCGTCGATTTGTCGAGGCCTGCCAGACGTCCATTGAAGGTGCTCAGAAGTTCATCGCGCGACGACAGGACCAACAACTTTACCGGTCGCTGGCGATTGTTTCGAATGAGCTCCCAAGCGGGCGGCGCTGGTCGATACGCGAACAACTCGCCATCCAGCGAAAGACCGAAGAGTTTTCCTGCTGCGTCGCGGGCATAACGCAGACGGAGCTCCGGTGATCGCCGGCAGAGCAGAGTCCAGCGCTCGGCGGCCGCATCCCAAAGAAAAAGACTGTCGGTGTTGGCCGCGACGATTGCCCCCTGGTGACTGAGTTCAAAGCTAGGAACTGTACCCTGGGGTAGCGGCAGGCTGCGCCATGGCCCGTCGACGGAACCGCTGTAGAACAATTCATCCGCCGAGGCCAGGTAGATGCGATTTTTGTTCATGGAGGGATAGAGTCGCAATTCACCCTGAGGCGGCAATCCATCGCTGGGCCGGACCTGGCTCCAGTTGCGGCCGCTGTCGCTGCTGCTGTAGATGCGGCGCGACGCTTCGCAGATCAGATGATTCCGCTCGACAAGGCTCAGATTGTCGAAGAGCAGCTCTTCCGATAGCAGTTCCCAGGATTGGCTTTGTTCTCTCCAGTTATACAGCGACTGGCGTGAATACAGATAAAGATCGCCATTGGCGGCGACGTAGGGTACATAGGACTGATTCGACTGCGGCAAGGGCGGAAGTGCCGACCACCGCACGCCGTCGTCGTTCGATACAAAAAACCGAAAGTCCCGGGTCAATTGGCGGTTTAGCATGAGCATTCGGCCATCCTGGTTGTAGGCCAGGCGTTCTAACACCCCGGGCGGCCCCGCCAGACTCTGCCAGTCGAAGGCCTGCGACCGGCTCGTTACACAGGCAAGCAGGAAAGTGAATACAGTAAGTGTGAATCGCGACATAGCAAAGACTCTCTGCTGTTGCTGGAAGCGGAATTGGCTTATGTCTGCGATACGGGTAGGATTGCGATAGACCTTCACAGGAGGACAATGGTTACAAATTTATGCTCCGGAGCGCCGACTGCGCAGATCGGCGGCATTGGTGGAGACGGGAGGCGCATAACCACAAAAGGTTCGTTGACATGGCATTGCTTATCAGGCGCTTGAAGTCATGCCGAACCGTCGGTCGGGCGAACGACGTGTTGGTCCCCCGGAAGCAGGGACACTGATCCGCACGCCAAGGCCGTAAATTTGCTGTCGGGAGAGGAAAGCGCCTACCGGGATCCTCAGGGCAGGGGCTCGCTGACGAATGCCCCGTAGCGGCTGCGTTCGCGGATGAGCTTCAAATGAGGCTGCAGCGCCGTTTCGACTTCCAGGGCTGCAAGCCGGGCCGGAGCGGCATTCTCCGTCAGACTCTTCCAGGGCGCCGCTGCCTTGTAGTCATACGCCCCGAAGATCACGACCGGCGTGCCGTAGCTTTGAACTCGGCCGCCGCCCTTCCTGAGGATCCAGGTATCGACCCATTCGTATATCCACCGGGCATCATCGCGGAGCAGCCGGCAGCAGCCGTGGCTGGCCGGACGTCCCGGCAAATCGTACTGGTGCATGGCAATGCCGCGGAAATTATCGATGTTGACATTCCAGGGCATCACCCAGGAGCGGTCGATACTGCTGCGCGAAAGGCGCGCGCGCCAATTGGCGAAGTACAAACCGGTGGGGGTTGGCGTTGATTTTTTGCCCATGCTGGTGGGGCCCCAATGTACCTGCTTGCCGAAGTTGTAAGCGGCAAAGGCCTGGATACGATAAGAGTACATAATAAGCTTTGGTATCGCGAGCAGGGCGGGAATGTTAGCTGGAAAAGGCGAATAGGTCAGAAAATCGTCATATAGGGAGTCCGGCACGACCAGGCTGTCGCCCAAACGCAGATGTTTATGGTCGAGACGGTTGAGTGCCAGAATCGCCGCGCGCTGTTGTCTGTCGTAGGTTTCGCGGAATTGCCGCAGGAGGGAATCACTGTCGAGGGCAAAGATACTGTAGGACGGTTTATGGTCGAGAGGCTTCTTGCCTGGCGCCGCGCTGTCGGGTCTTATTGCGGCTGAATCGGTGACTTCAATATCAAGCGATTCCTGCAGACGAGCCTGCTGTTGCTGTTCAATTAGGGAGTTGCCGTCACTGCAGGCCAGCGTGAGCAGAATAAAAACAAGGAGGCCAACTAACATCCGGCCTAAGCCATTCACTGCAATTCTTTTCACGCTATACCTCCCTGTGTTGGGAATGACATCAACACTTGCCGGCCGCGTCAACGCCATTCGTCCTCATATCACCGACGCTGCCTGGTATGTTTTGTTGCGCCGAAGACGCTGCCTACCGGTCCAGACAGGCAGCGTCATCACATACATTCCCTAAGCCAAAAAGTTGTTTAGGCCTGCTGATGGACACAATTTCTCTGTCAGGCGGCGGCTGTTCGCGCTCGCGGCAATGGCAGTAGTGCTGCTGAGGATGCCAGGTCTTTCCTTGTAATCGGCGCGGAGCAATCGATGGTAAAGGTCCTGCTCGTAGAGCTACACGGAGTATTGACAAGACCCGCGCTCTATCAATACCCAGGAAATGTCGAGGAGTCATCCGATCTGCCGGCCTCGACCCGGTGGCGGTAAAAAAAAAACCCCTCTTTGATTCCAAAGAGGGGGCCGCGGGAGTTTTGCGATGCGGAACGGCGCTCGATACAGTTACTGCGCATCGAACCATATCGCTCAATGCCGATCCCTGCGTCAGACCTGGTGCAGGTGCGTGCCGGCGCGCCTGCGCTGACGTGCATCGCCAAGCAATACCCCCATTGCGTGCACCACATTTTCATTCTGTCAAAGGTCGCTCTCAGCCTTCGAAAGTCCTCTCATTGAAGACTGATCCAAGAAACGCATTCGGCCGGGAAGGAGCAACGAAGGGAGTCATTAAAAAATCAGTACTGAGTCATTAAGTAGTCGATCCTGAAAAAGTAGTAGTCACGATGTAGCGCGCACCACATCGGACGCATCAACAACAAATGCTTGGGATCGAAAGATGTCACATCGCAGAT
>JANQRB010000095.1 GCA_028284775.1 Candidatus Kapaibacterium sp.
ACTCTTTAGATATGTTCTATATATAAAAGCACTCTTTAGATATGTTCTATATATAAAAGCACTCTTTAGATATGTTCTATATATAAAAGCACTCGCAGATTACACAGAAGTCGACAGCCGCCACTTTGCCCAGCGCCTAGAGCCTGTTGAGTAAATAACTCTTTCTCGACGCATCTCCTGAAGTAGATTTGTAATAAAGTTTTTTTTCTGCTCAGTATCGAGGAGACCAGGGAGCTTGTCCACTAAAAGCAAGTCAAAGTCACTGCGTGAAGCTTCGCTGTATTTTTGCAAAAATTGTATGATTAAGGATTTATAATAAGGCTTTTCTACAGTCCGTTTTTTCAGGGAGGTGGTATCAACTTCCGTGGCTGACGCAACATTGGCCGAGATAAACAAGTTCGGACGCCGGCCTTCAACCAATTTTAAAAATTTAAGTCGCTTAAATTCATGATCACTTAAAGCACGGCCTTTCTGAACTTTATCGAGAGCAATAACATCCGACAACTCAAGAGAACCATCGATGTTGAGCAAATTTGAATAGTTTTCATCCAACAGCCCGCCATAGAGAAGCACACGGACGCGTTAGTCACTACTCAAATCGTAGTCAGGCATTGGAAAAAAGCGCTCACGCTGAATCTTAAAAATTCGCTTAACGCCACTTCCGATCGTATCGATCATATTCAAATTAACCATTGCCTGCGCCAAAAAACGATTCCGATATTGATCCGGCGGCGCATCGCCAAGTATGACATTTTCAATCGAACCGGGAATAAATCGCCCTGAATTAACAAACAACAGTGAATCGCTTTTTTCGACAATGTTTATTCGCCCGGTCAAACAATAATCTTGATGCGCAATACAATTGTGCAAAGTCTCGCGAACCACCCAAGGGTCATATTGCGTCTCTTCCCAAACAAAAAGGCTATTGCTTGGCAGATGGCGATACGTGAGGTTCCGTATTCTATTAAAAACTTCGTTGACAGCCAGAATAAAAGGTGGATGAAAATGTTGATAGTCTTTTTCGCTATCGTTTTCATCCTTAAGGACCCAAGTAATTTCCGCACCCGCTCCATCAGTCAATAGATGCTCTGATTCTTCTTTACCAAGGAGAATCAGGGCTGTATTGGTAATTTTACCTCGAATGCACAATTTCGCTTTATTGAGAAATGTTAAATCCTCCCATTCATCAATTTCATCCTGCTTTTTAGGGTTTTTCTCCTTATACTGTTCACGAGCAAAACGAAGCGCTGCGGGATCGAGATCTTCGACTGTTGCCGCCGAAATTGACTTGGATGACCAATCTTTGTTTTGCTCCAGTAACATCCTCCAGAGCCCTTCGCGTTTCCCGGAGCAGTCCTGTAGCTTTTTCTTGTAACTGCCCAGCCGAATATACTCCACGTTTTCAAAACTAACGGGCGCGTGACGAGTTGCCTGTATAATGAACATCACAAGTCTGTGCTCTTCGTAGCCAAACTCGTGAATTGAAAACTCGATTTTTGGTGACAGGCGTTGATGAAGCCAGCTTTCAAGTTCTTCATTGCCAACTTTCACCTGACGAGGCTTAAAGTCTGTTCCAATAACTTTAAGTGTCGCATCTTCGATGCCCCAGATAATGTACCCGGCTTCATGCGAGTGTAATGCCGCTGAATTGGCTATGGCTGAGATATACTCGCCAATTTTTTTGTGATGAATACTGTTGTGCTTGAATTCCACCCATTCAGATTCGCGGCCAGAGCGAAGAATTTCGCCTAAGGTGGTTTGTACATCCCCGGTAGTCATAGTAAGTTTTTCCTCTTGGACATACAGTTAGTCATTCGATATCAAACACAGCTGCTAGTCCGGCGCTCAAAGAGGGCGCCAGCTTGCAAAGCTTAGGACAGTCTGGATGAGGGCTGCCGAAGCACAATAGCTCGAATTATATTTCAGTAGCGCTCAATTTCGCATAGCTCCAAATAACGACGACAGAATCGGGTGTACAAAAAAAAACATCATTCAAGTCAAGCGAATCATTATTGCGGCGTTATCGTGAATGCTGCAGCACAAGCACCCCCTCATTTTTGCCCTCAGCCCAAAAATTGCCAATTTGCACTATTACACAAAACGGGAATGCTTTTGAAGCGATCAGGCAGCAGGCCATCGGCCGACTCCACAGCCCTCTCTCCTGTGTCCAGGCACCATGGAGCCGCCTCGAAGGAAGGGCAGCGATGACTCAGGTCACACTTCCGATCTCCCCTTGGCGGACGCGATTGCCGGGCCTCCTTTTGACGGTTGCGGTGGCGCTGCTGGCCCTGCAGATCCAGCGTCTGCCCTTTCCGCCCTTCACGATCGAGGCCGCGAGGCCGCACCCCATCGACGCGATCCTGATCGCCATCCTGTTGGGGATGCTGCTGAAGAACCTTGCACCGCTGCCGCCGCGACTGCTGGCAGGCGCGCGCTTTGCGACGGAAAAACTCTTGCCGCTGGGCATCATCCTGCTCGGCGCGCGGCTCGATTTTTTTCAGGTGCTGCAGGTATCGGCCCATTCCCTGTTGATCAGCCTGTTTTGCGTGGCGGTGGCGCTGGCGCTGACCTACTGGCTCTGCCAGCGCGCGGGCGTCAGCCGACGGCTGGGATTCCTGATCGGCGTAGGGACGGCCATCTGCGGCGGCACGGCAATTGTCGTCATGGCGCCCGTTATCGAAGCGGAGGAAAAAGATACGGCCCTGGCGGTGGCGACGGTGACGCTCTTCGGTGTCGCGGCGATCTTTGTACTGCCCATGCTCGGCGGCTTGCTGGCAATGACGCAAAGCGAGTTCGGCGTCTGGGCCGGTATCGCCGTGCAGGCCACGCCGCAGGTGCTGGCCGCCGGCTTCAGCTACGGCAACGAAGCAGGGGAAGTCAGCACGATCGTCAAGCTCGTGCGGGTGCTCATGCTGGCGCCGCTGACAATCGGCGCGACGATCTTCTACGCCCGCCGTCAACGCGCTCGTCATCAGAACTACGTCAATAAGAGACCGGCCTGGCATTCGCTTATTCCACCCTTCATCATCGGCTTTCTGCTCATGGCACTGGCTAACAGCTTTCAGCTCCTGCCCGCCTTTACCCTGCCGCTTGGCGACACGATTATGTGGTCCGGCAAAGAACAATGGATCGGTCTGCAGGAGCTGCTCGGGCGGCTGGCCTCCTTCTTCATCCTGGTCGCAATGGCCGGCATCGGCTTCGGCATCGACATGCAAGCCCTCCGCAAGACGGGACTGAAGCCACTCTACCTGGGATTCGCGGCGGCGATTATTCTGACGGGCTTCAGCCTTTTGTTAATCAGGCTGTTTCTGTAAACAGCACAATCGGATTCATCGACAAGCTGCCAATCCAGTCAGTTCGCTACAATGTTTAAGTTATCATCCCATTGGCCCGCCGGCACGAGCAAAATGCGCCAGTCGTCCCGAAGGCGCAGCTAGGCCTGCCGTTACCGTGTCATTGTAAGCCGATCAGGGGAGATTCTGCACGTCGCGGCCGGCCCGCGCCGGAGACATATATCGCATTCCGATTGGATTAGGCCGCAAAACGAATAAATTTGAACTTCTCATTACCAGATTGTCGCCATTCGATCTTCTTGAGTCACAGAAGCGGGAGCGCGAAGCAAGTATGATCTATCTACCCATGACGCCACCGCCGCCGCTAGGCGAGCTGGTTGAAGTGATGTTTTACCTGCGGGATTACGAACCGGAGCATGCTGTCGAACGTCTCGTGCCGGATGGCAGCATCAACCTGATCATCGAGCTCGATGGGCAGCTTCGATCGGTTTTCGACAATGAGAGCATGCAGGTGCTGCGTCAGTATCGCGGGGCCTGGGTCTCTGGTGCCCACCGCGCTTACATATCTATCTCGGCACTCAAGGGCAGCGAATTGCTGGCGGTCCGCTTTAAGGCCGGCGGCGCGTATCCGCTCTTCAAAAGGGCGCTGGATTCACTCTGCGACAAAGTCGTCGATGCCGATCTCATCTTCGGCGCGGCGATCGACGAGCTGCGCGATGAATTGCTTGGCCTGCCTGACGGTCCGACGAAGCTTCAGCGCCTGGCTTCCTGGCTCGACGCCGCCGCCGACTATACGATGATGGCCGACCCCAGAATCCTGAAGGCCGTGGAAGAAATCATCGCCGACCCGACCCAGGTCACGCTCAAGCGCATTATCGAAGCATCGGGTGTATCGCAAAAGCACTTCATCCACCTGTTCAAAAGGTACATCGGAATGGCGCCGAAACACTATCAGCGCATCCTGCGCTTTGCCCGCGTTATTCCGCTCATCCATGCGCAGGAGGAAATAAACTGGGCCCAGCTGGGCCAGGACTGCGGCTATTTTGATCAGGCGCACTTCATCAAGGATTTCAGAGAATTTTCGGGATTCAATCCGCAGAAATTTTTCAAACAGGGACACGACCGGCAAAATTTTTTTCCGCTGGAGTAGCCGCAGGTAAGCTTTTTACAATACTGCAAGCGCGCCAGGCCCTAGTTTTGCCGGCAAAAAACAGCGGAGCCCGCAACGATGAAAACCTTGATAACCGTCCTCGCAGGACTCGGCCTTTGCATTGCGCTGCACGGCGGATATGCGACGGCACAGGAAAGAGCAATTGTTACAAGCAGCGTTGACAGTTCACAATCCGACAATGTAATCCTTAAACAGGAAATGATCGTCGATGCGACGCTGCCCGCTGTATGGGCCGCTTATACGACCGAAGTGGGATGGAAGAACTGGGCCGCACCCCTGGTCGAGATCGACTTCCGCATCGGCGGGACAATCCTGAGTAATTACAATGCCGATGCCTCCATCGGCGATCCCGGCACAAACACCCTGCGTATTGTTAACTATGTCCATCATTCGCTGATCACGCTGCAGGCCGACATCTCAGCGAACTGGCCGGAGTTCATGAAGGCAGACGCGGAGCGCATGTATAATGTGATCCTGTTTAAGGAACTGCCCGGCAATGGCTGCAAAATCGTATCCTACGGCATTGGCTACCGCAACAATGACAAGTACAGATCTCTGCTCGGCTTCTTCATTCAGGCCAATGAGAAAGTGATGAAGAAGCTGAAGCGCTATTTGGAAGAAGGACCGGCGCCGGAATAGGGGTTCGGACGCGCTAAATCAAAAGAAGGAAACGAACAAATGAGCGATTCTACATCACAGCCGGCGATCGGCGAAATTGTCTGGCAGGATTTAGTTGTTAAAGATGCCGGGAGTATTAAGGACTTTTACTGCGAAGTCGTCGGCTGGCGGGCGGAACCGCATCCGATGGACGACTATCACGATTTTGACATTATTGCGCCGGAGAGCGGCAAACGGGTAACCGGGATTTGCCACGCGCGGGACACGAATGCCGACGCGCCGCCCCAATGGCTCCTCTTCGTCAAAGTCGCCGATGTTAACAAGAGCGCAGAACGCTGCAGGCAGCTTGGCGGCTCTCTCGTTGACGGTCCACGGATGATGGGCAACCAGAATTTTTGTATTATTCGGGATCCCGCCGGCGCGGTACTCGCTCTGGTGTCGTCGCAGGAATGATGTCGGAGACCCAGACTACGGTCGCGATGGGTCGGACCGGTCGCGACGAGACGGTACAAATTCAATATTTCACGCTCAAATTACTGACCGGTCGCGCCCGGTCAACACGGATTCCGGGCAAGATACATGGCCAAAATCAACAAGAACATTCGTCCTTTCCTCAATCCCGAAGTCGCGGCGGTCTTCGATGCCTATCCCTCGCGCACGCGAAGGAATTTACTCTTGTTACGTGAGCTGATTTTTGATACGGCGGCAGCGACCGAGGGCGTCGGCGAAATTGAGGAAACCCTTAAATGGGGCGAAGCGAGTTATCTGCCGCGCCGGGCACGAGTAGGCAGCACCGTCAGGATCAATGCCCGCAAAGCAGTCCCGGGACAGTACGCCATGTATTTCCACTGCCAGACGAAATTGCTTGATATGTTCAGAAGCATGTATCCGGATCTGTTTAACTTTGAAGGGAATCGCGCAATTGTCTTTGATGAAGGCGATCGGATACCGCTTAAGGAATTAGGCGAATGTGTGGCCCTGGCTTTAAGTTATCATCTCCGAAAGAAAAGCGGCCGAAAGCCATAATTCCGCCGAAGGCAGCCGGCCGTCAGATGCATTGCAGTTGCTCCAGCCAGTGGTGTCCCTTGGGATATACCAATTGAAGCAATGCATGCAATTTCCTTCGGCGCTGGATTTTCAACAAGGGTAAGCAGCGCGAAAAATCACTTTCATCTTTGTCGCGCGGCTGCTTCGATTTGTACAACAGTTGAATCTCGATCCGCAGGCAGGGCCATCCGCCATATACTTCGGTATACTCATCCAGCGGCCCGCAAATGCTGTTGTCGCGCCGGTAATACCAGTGCGAGTCGTCGGCTTCCTGCAGCATAATCTGCATCTCCCAGCTTCGCGCACCCCGGCGGTGCCCCCAAATGTCATGGACGCCCTCCTGAAGATATTCGCCCGCACGCCAGGGTCGCAAATGGCCCGGCGGATCGGCGGCGAAGAGCTCCCAATCGTGAAGATGTTCCTGCAGTATCAGTTGATCGCGACGCAGCACGGAAATATCGATATCTGCATGCGGCCTGGTGATTGTGCCGACAAACATATCCACGCAATATCCGCCGGCGAGGCCGCCGCGAAAGGAAACGGCATCCAACAGTTCGCGCAGCTGCGACAGGGGCAGAGGGTTCCAGGCATCGAGCGGCAACATCCTACTTGACGACTCCGCCGCTGCGCAGATTGATACCATGTTCCAGATAGGCTTTCATACAGCAAAGCATGTGCACCCAGCCTTGCATCTGCTGAAGACAGCGGGCAATCCCCTCCTCGTCGGGCGGCCAACCCGACTCCCTCAACTTCACCAGCGTCGTATTGTCGCCGAGGTCTTCGAGTGTGAATGTCACCAGCGCTTCGCTGCCGCTCGCCAACCACAAAAAGGAAATCAAGCGGTCTTTTTCGATGGTCTGCGGCATAACATTCAGTTGACCGCCGACATCATGCCATTCCCAGGTGACTTCGCCGCCCGCATCCAGACGCGCGCTGCCGGACGAGATAAAGTAGCCGGCCATCTGCGCCGGGTTTACGATCGCTTCGAACACGAGGGCGGGATCTTTCGCAATCTTCATCTGGGTCTCAACTTTCAGCAGGGTCTCGGACATCTTTTCTCCTGATGAGCTAATGTTAAACTTCGTCAATGCAGCAACGGCAAGAGAAACTATTGACTTTTCTTTGACGCCTGTGTCGCAACACGACGAACTTAGTATTTTTTCATCAGAAGAAAGCTGGCCCGGATGTCGGCCAGGCTGGTGTCGGCAGATATATATGCAGCAGAGCCGGACTCTTTGCTCTACCTCGGCGGGAAATGAGCTTGAAACAGAATTGGCGGGAAACAAATGACCTGCCGCCATTGTGCGCCCGTCCGTAGCGAGAGGGACAACGATTGTTGGCAGCAGCTCCAGAAACTATTTAAAAAATGTGCGGCGCGCCAAAGCGCGCCGCACACTCCTTAACCACTTCCCCTTAGCGAAGGTGAAGCACTTTCATGGCTTGCCGCGCCGGCATTCGGCCCGGTGCCGTCACTGTCAATTCTACCACATAGAAGCCCGCCGGAGTTGCCGAGGGTTGCGTCGCGGTCCGCCATTGGTAGCTGTGAACACCGGCTGGCAGGCGGCGCTCGATTATTGTCGACACACGACGGCCCGACATGTCGCGGATGAGCAGGCGCACCGTGGATGCCTCTGCCAACGTAAAGTCAATCGAAGTATTGTCGTGAAAGGGATTCGGCTGCACGTTCAGGCTGCAGGCCAGGCAGTCCATGTCGATGAGCGATGGAGCATCACCCCGTTCGTCGACGCCCTGCTTCGGCAATACCACCGTCAGCGAAACTGTCGCCGTCGAGCTGCCTCCGCGACCATCGCTGATCGTGTAGGTGAAGCTATCAGGGCCGCCCGCCGCGCCCGCACTGTAGGTCAGGGTTGTCCCGCCGCCGGTGATCGTGGCTGTTCCGAGCGCGCCATTCGTTTTGGCGCTAATACTCAAGGGGTCGCCGTCGCCATCGCTGTCATTGTCACGGGCCTTAATCACCAATGTGCTGTTCGCCACCACAATCAACCCGCTGTCGTCCACCGCTACAGGCAGGCGATTGCGGCGGAATACCGAGAGTGCATGGTCGCCGCGGCCGGCGCAGTAGGCGTTGCCGTTATCGGGACTGACGGCCACGCAGACTACTTTGCTCAGGCCGTCGACACCGTCGACCCCGTCGCGCAGGCAGGACGAGTATGCCAGCTCGCCCGTCACGGCATCGCGCTGAAAGATCGCCAGACCGTTATCGCTCTGGCCCGTCGCCCACACTTCCGTCCCACTCGCACTAACGGAGACGCCGCAGGCGCCTCCCAGGCCGTCAACGCCATCCAGACCGTCCTTGTAGCGACGCACATAACTCAGACTGCTCGTCGCGGCGTCCCGATTAAACAGGGCTACCGCCTTGTCGTTAAAGCCCGCCGCGTACACGTGACGTCCGTCGGGACTTACCGTAACCGTCTTGACGCCGCGCAGACCGTCGATGCCGCCGACGCCGTCTTTCCGGCACTCCACATAAGTCAGGCTGCCGTCGCTGCGGCTGCGCGCGAAGACACCGATGCCGTGGTCGCCGTAACCCGCGCTGTACAGGCTGCTTCCGTCGGGGCTCAGCGCCAGCCAGATCACTTTACCCAGGCCGTTGACGCCGCCCGTGTTGTCTTTCAGGCCTTCCTGCCATTGCAGACGTCCCGTGGACGCATCGCGACGAAACACAGCCACCGCATTGCTTTTGTAGCCGCCTACATACACGTTTTTGCCGTCGGGGCTCACCGCGACCGAGCGAGCGCCGCTCAACGCGTTAATCGTCGCGCCGCCATCGACCTCTCCCTGCCGGCGGCTCGCGACAAACTGCAGCGCGCCGGTACTCGCATCGCGCGCAAACTGCACGACGGCGTGGCTGCCGTAGCTCGCGACATAGACGTCGCGGCCGTCGGGACTCAGCGCCACGCCTAATGGATATTTCATGTGCAGCACGCCGCCGCTGCCATGACGTTCGCGCCCTACATAGCTCAGGCTGCCGTCGGCGGCGCGATCGAAGAGCAGCAGCGAGTGTTCGCTTTGGCCTACGGCGTACACGTGACGTCCATCGGGACTAACGGCCACGCAGTTGACGTTACGCAGGCCGCGCACGCCATTGCGCCGGTCTTTCAGCCGTTCCATATAAGAGGTCTCGATCAAATGCGCCGTTGTCGGCTGCACGTGGACGACCAGGGCGCCGGTCACGACACAGCCGGAGAGGTCGCGCAGACGGTAGTTTACGATGTCGATGCCCTCGAAGCCCTGCGCCGGCGTGTAGCTCACCTGACCGCCGGCGCTTGTACTTACCTGGCCATGCGCAGCTGTCGAAGCATCGACAAACACAAGGCTCGTGCCGATATCGTTCGCCGTTACCAGGGCCGTCGTGGTCAGGCCTACGGACGTGGTCACATAGTCTTCGCGGCCAATCACCACTTTCGGTTGCAGCAACAGCGTCGTCGAGGCTACGCAGCCGCTCGGATAGGTCACCTCGACCGCCACCGAGGCCGAACTGACGGCAAAGAGGTGGAGTCCCGCGCTTGCGCTGCCCTGGCCGTCACCGATCACCGCGCCCGCCGCGCTCCACACATAGCTCGCGCCCGTTACCGCTGCCACGCTGTAGCTCTGACGTATGTCCGGGCAGGCGCAGACCGTTGCCCCGCTGATGACGAGCGCCGGTACCGGACGTACCGTCAGCACAAAGCTCGCGCTCGTCGCCAAGGGTTCGGCATCGTTCACTCTAATTGTGACCGGGGCCAGGCCGGACTGAAAACACTCCGGCGTCAGCTCCAGCAGCATCGTCGCGGCCGTCGCGCTCAGGTTCAGATTCGCATCCGGCAGCAGCGTCTGATTGCCAGAGGTCGCGGTTACGACAAGACTGCCGACGACATCGTCGATGTCGTCGATCATTATGCTCACCGTCGCCATGCTGTTCGCGTCGATTTCCAGCGGCCCCAGTGCCGTGATCGTCGGCGGATCATTGACCGCCTGCACCGTCACCTGAAGCGTCGTAGTGCCCACCTGGCCGATGCCGTCGCGACCGCTGACCCACAGCGTAAAAGGTCCGCCGTTGGCATTCGTTGCCGGCGTCAGCAGGAATTGCGTCAGTGCGCCCGTCGCGCCCTGCTGCGCGATATTCGTGTTCGGCAGGATTGTCACATCGGCCGACGTAACGCTCAGCACGACCGCCGTGGCTGGTGTCACATCGTCGAACACGCTCATCGTCAGCAGAAACGGCTCGTCTTCCTGCATCAGCAGCACATTGTTGTTCGTGCTGATCACCGGCGGTCCGTTGTTGATCGTCGCGAAGGTACTGGTCGTTGAATATTCGCCCACAAAGGCAGGCTGCCGCGTCCGCACCCGCCAGAAATAGGTCGTCGAAGCCGTGAGGTTCACAGACTGACTTGTTACTCCCAGGCTCGCGAATGTCTGCACGCCCAGCGTGAAGCCCGCGTCGCGCGCCAGCTCCAGATCGTAGAGCGGCACATTCGGAACAGCATCCCAGCGTAGGGTCGTCGTCAGGCTGTGGTCCGTACTGCCGTGCGCAGGGAAGACCAGAAGCGGCGCCGGCACTACTGTCACCAGCATCGTGCACTGCACCATATTGGAACCGGAATCCGTCCCCACGAAGGTCACGGCCGTCGTCCCGGACGGATAGCTCCCCGTCGCGTTCGAACCGTTCGACAAGGCGAACAGCGAATTGTTCGTTATACTCGCTCCCGTGCAATTGTCCGTTATCGTCGCCGCAGTCATCAGCACGCTCGCTCGTGTCCCGCTGACCAGGGTTACGGTCACATCGCCCGGACAGTTGATCAGGGGCGGCTGGTTGTCGTGAATCGTCGTTACGGTCGCATCCGTCGATGCCGGCGTGTCCGGGTCGTCCGTCAGCACCGGTGAAAAGTTCGCGCCGGTTATCGTGCCCTGATGCGAGATCGAAGGCAGGCAGGCGCCCGTCGCAATCGAGTTGACCGTCACCGCGAAGGTGATTGTCACACTCTTGTTCGCCGGGATGTCGCCAAGGCTGATCGTAAGTGTCGTCTGGCCGAATGACAGGCTGTATCCGGCGACAAGGACGAAAAGAAATACGCTAAGGTTAAGGGAAAAGGAGTACGGCTTCATAGTACCAGAGCAAGCATTAAAGAGTCTGTGATAAATTTGTTGCTACGCCGAAGGCAGCCGCTTTTGCCGATTTCCTGGCAGCAGGCGGCCCTTATGGGCGATCATCCCACGACAAGGTCGCAAGGTTCCGGATGAATGAGAAGGGATTCAGCTACGCGTACACAATAGTAGTTGCCTGACAAAGCGGTATCGCCTCCGGGATGGACAGAGATCGAAGGACTGAACGCATCCGTAAGCTGTTGCCGGCATGCGCCGAGATAGAAATGCTGCGGGTTCAAAACCAGGGCTGTGACTGCCGTCCCCAGGACCGGACGCCGACAGGCTTAGCCTGTGTCCGCTCCTGATGGCGGCCGGAGCCGGATCCAACTCTCCTTGTATCCGAGATCGGAGGTCAAGCGGAAGCGTAGCGCTTGCATGATGCAAGTCCGAATCGCACGCCATGAATACCCAGAATACGGCAGCGGCACTTCGCCACTTTGTTCGACTTAGTAATTCGGCAACGGACGCCGGAAACGCATAAATTACAATATTCAATCTGTAAAGTCACCACGGGTTTATTGCGTGGTAGTGGGGGTTTTTTAGGGGGTAGGCCATATTGTTTTATAAATATTTATCAAACTTGTTATTGTCGTCAACAATGCCAGGAAGCGTTCCATGATTGAGAATAGCCAGGGACCACTCGCCAATCTTCACCGGATCGCCTGCCTGATGGCTGTGATTGCAATTCATGCCGGGCGCCGTCGCGGCCGCTATCGGCAGTCACAACACAATGAGCTGACAAATGTCATACTTTTTATGCGCTGCTTTGCCCTACTTTACATCAATACCGGTCGGACCTGCCGCTCCCGCCTTCTCAGCCCGGCGGTCGACGTTCCGAAGGCCGCTATCACTGCCAATTCCAGCCATTCCGTTTACGCCATCATATTGCGGATGATGTTCATTATGTCTTGTCTAAAGCCTGTCAGAAACCTGTGGCGCCAATTACTTGCCGCAGTGAAGCTCGTCATCTTTCCCTCTTTTCTGCTCTTGATAGTGGCTGGTACATTCCCGGCTTCAGCGCCCTGCCTGGCTCACGATATTGCTGATGCGAAGGCCGGGACGCTGCTGCGCTACGTCGGCTCGTCGACCATCGCGCACTTCATCAGGGATGCCGACAGCGCTTACGGGCGGGCGCGGTTCAGCGTCGAGTCGGCCTCGGAAAGCGCCGGCGGCGAACGCGCCATCATAGAGGGCCGGGCAGATATCGCGGGTGTCGCGCGCATTCCGGGCCCGGCAATCCTTGCCAAGGGCGTCACAAGCACATTAATAGCCTGGGATGCCATTGCGGTGGTGGTGCATCGCGACAATCCGATCCGCAATGTCACGCGGCGCCAGTTACGAGACATCTTCACCGGCGTCATCGTCAACTGGCGGCAGCTGGGCGGCGCCAATCTGCCGATCCGACCCTATATCGTCAACAATGAGTCGGCGACACACAAGGTGTTTCGGTCTGCCGTGCTGAAAGAGCAAAGCTACTCGGCCTGCCAAGTCGTCAGTCCCGACAGCGCGATGCCCGCTGCGGTGGCTGCCGATCCCGGCGGCATCGGCCAGATCAGTTTTTCATTCCTTCGCTCTCACAGCGGTATTCGCAGACTGGCTGTCGACGGCCAGGAAGCAAACCTGAACAACCCGGACTATCCTATTACCCGACCGCTCTATCTGCTGTGGTGGCCGGGCCGCAGCGACGTGGCGGCATTCGCATCCTGGACGCAGCAAAGCAAAGCGCAGACAATGCTCGGCCGTCGTTTTATCGCCTCGTTACAGGAAAGTCCGCCGGCACAGCGCAATGGCGTTCTGGTGGTTGTTACCGATACCTCGCCCGTGGAAGACGGCGGCGTTTTTTACTATCCGCACCTTCCTTATCGCATCTTCAGCAACAGCGGCGAGCTGATTCGCTCCGTGCCCAATCACAGGGGCGATAACGATGAACATCCCAGTCGCGTCAGCCTGCCGCCCGGCAACTACCGGATTGAAGCCGAAACAGCGAACGCGGCCCGCAAGGTAAGGCTTCTGGTAACGATCCAGGCGAATCAAACCACCAGGGCCAATGCAACGGGCCGGAATCAAGAGAATACTTCAAGAGGAAAAGGAGGTAACAGCCCCGCGGCAGCCGAAACCCCGGCCGTGCAGGACAAGAGCCTGCCAGGCGCTTTTGCCGCGCTCAAGCCCTATGGCGATCTGCGGATTCGAGCCGAAGCCGACCAGCGCATCAAGGGTGATCGACTGCGCGGACGATATCGTATTCGCGCCGGTATGAGCGCCGACCTCGGCGCGGGAATCAAGGTCGATCTGCGACTTGTCAGTACGGCCAATCCCGATGACCCGAATTCAACGCACGTCAACCTGGACAATGGTTTCAACCAGATCGAGATTGTGATCGACCGCGCCTTCTTCGCCTGGAACCCACCGGATCTCGACGAGCTGACGCTATGGCTCGGCAAGTTCGCCAACCCTTTTGTCAGCTCCTCCGTGTATTCGGAAGTGGTCTGGGACGGCGATATTCAGCCCGATGGCCTGGCACTGGCGTTAAAGCTTAAAGATGTAGCGGGCTGCGAAAGTATCAGATTCACAAACGGCAGCTATCTCATCGCACAGTTCAGCGAGGGCAGCAAAGCCCCCTGGCTGAATGCCAGTCAGATTGCAGCCAGTATCAGCCTGCCCGGCCGCCTTTCCTTAACACTTGCCGGAGGGCTCTACGCATTTAACAACATTAAGGGCGAAGATGTGAGCGCGACGGTATTCGACGGCAATGCGGGCAACTCGACCTACACCGTCGTCAGCGAGCGCGAAGGCGAAACAGTCACGAGCGAGCACTATCGTACGAACTTTCACATCAGCGACAATTTCCTTGTCCTCAGGGTCGGCTCGCTGCCCCTGCCGCTTAACATCAAGGGCGAGTATATTCACAACTTCGGAGCCGACAGCAACAACTCGGGATTTGCGACGGGCTTCAGCTACGGCAAACTCGAAACCACCGGCGACTGGAAGGCATACTATCAATATCAGGCCATTCAACAGGATGCGCTCTTTTCAGCCTTCGCCCAGGATGATGCGCTGCGGCAGACCGACTTCACCGGTCACGTCTTCGGCATAGCCTACGCGCTTCACAAAAACGTGTCCTTGCACGCCTGGACCTTGATTGATCAGGCCATGAACGGCGAGCCACTCAGGCAACAGCGCCTACGCCTCGACCTGAATGTCAAGATTTAGATACAACGAATCTCACCCTGCAGCTTAAAGTTCGTGCATGACTTTCAGTCCGGTATCATACACCGGGCTGACAAGAATCATTTTTCGAGCGGACAGAATTGCTTAATGTCGCAGCATTCATTCGCATTCTGATGAAGCCGCTGGGAGCTCAGACAAGGGAGAGTCAATCCGGCAATTCGCTCCAGGCTCAGTTCAGCAGTCACCTCGTATCTGGCGATTATTCAGTGTTGCACTCCGAGAGCCACGGGCAGGCGAAGGCGCGCCCGGGTGTACAGGCTTGCAGCGGCGCGACGCAGCGCCTTGCTGCACCTGGTTCCACCGCGGCTCGCAGTACATGTCATACTCTGACTTGTGAACTTGTTTAACGCGGCAAAGGCCCGGCTGACCGTCCGTGTGCATTAACAATGCACATCCCGAGTTCACATCGAACCGGCGGCAAGCGCAGATGAATGAGGCGCACTTCGGCATAAGACATGGCGATGTTTCCAGTTAATTCTTTTTAAGTCCCCTTCCTTTTTGAAAGAGGGACCAGGTGAGCTACGACATGCTTGAATACTCATAATCCTTCCCCGTTCGGGGCTCATTCCGCGCCTCACTCCCTTACCATAAGAGGAAGAGCAACAAGAAAAAATCAGCTGAAAGAGCCCTGGCGCAGCTTAGAACAACTCCGCGCCATACTTTCATTCATTAATACTGGGTGTCAGGATGAATCATACAACTCGGGATCGGAAATTTCTGCACTTCTTAATGCAACCGAAAAACTGGTGGCTGCCGATGCTGATCGTGTTCGCTTCGGGTACAATCGGCGTCGGGATGATTGGCTACCAAACCTACCACGACGCTCCGGTGACGGCCGATTTCAGATCGCAGAGCGGCGCAATACTTATCAGCAAAAGCGACATTGAACAGGGGCAGACGGTCTTTCTGCGCTATGCCCTGATGGAATACGGATCGATGTTTGGCGACGGCGCCTTGCGCGGGCCCGACTTTACGGCCGAGGCTTTGCACCACACAGCACTGTTTATGAATGAATTCTACGCCGGACAGCGGCGCAAGCAGCTTGATCGCGAGCTTAATGAGTATGAAGTGAAAGCCATCGAAGCAAGAGTGCAGGCCGAGTTGAAAGAGAATCGCTACGACGAAAGCCGGGATGCCGTCATGCTAACAGAAGGTCAGAGTTATGCCATTAACAAACTGACCGATTACTATCGCCGGATGTTTTTGCATCCGGCGCCCGACCAGGCCTTTCCTCCGCCCGGCTTTATCTCGGATACTCTTCAATTGCGCCAGCTGGCGGCATTTTTCTATTGGGGCTCCTGGGTTTGTGCCGCTGAAAGACCGGGCGAAGATTTCAGTTACACCCACAACTGGCCCTACGACCCATTGGCCGGCAACGTCGCAAGCCCGGCGGTAACTTTCTGGAGCGTCATCGGTATTCTGGGCTTCATCCTGGGCCTGGGCGCCGTGTTGTATTACTACGGCCAGATGGATAGCCTGAGCGACAAAGCTTATACCGACGATGCAACGCCGATTCTCACAAGCGGGCGCGTAGAAAGATTCGCGGCAACGGAATCACAACGGGCCAGCTATAAGTTCTTTTTTGCGGCGGCGCTGGTGTTTCTCGTGCAGGTGATCAGTGGCGCATTAACAATTAACGGCTTCACCGATTATCTCGGTGTATTCGGAATCGATCTGTCGGCCCTCCTGCCAATGGTCATCAGCCGGAGCTGGCATGTGTTGCTGTCCGTCTTCTGGATCGCAACCTGCTGGATCGGCTGCTCGATCTTTGTGCTGCCTTTGCTGGCGCAGAAAGAGGTGCAAGGCCAGCGCAGATTGATCAACATATTGTTTTGGTCGTTAATCGTAATGGTGGGCGGCTCGATGCTTGGGATCTATCTGGGCCCGATGGGGCTCGCGGGCGAATGGTGGTACTGGTTCGGCAATCAGGGCTGGGAATTCGTGGAACTCGGTAAAGCCTATCAGATAATGCTCCTGCTGGAACTGGGACTGTGGTGCGTGATCATGTACCGAGGTGCAAAGCCGGCCTTCGTCAGAGGGAAACCCTGGGAATTGCCCAACTGGCTTGTTTACTCGACCATAACGATTTCCTGCCTTTTTCTCTCGGGCTTTGTAGCCACGCCCACCACCAGTTTCGTCATTGCCGATTTCTGGCGCTGGTGTGTTGTACACATGTGGGCGGAAGCCTTTTTTGAGGTATTTACAACTATCGTCGTGGCCTATCTGATGGTCATAATGGGCCTCGTGGGACGCAAGTCGGCCACCAGAATTGTCTACCTGGCTACACTGCTTTTTCTGGGCTCCGGCTTTCTTGGCATTTCGCACAACTTTTACTGGAATGCCAAGCCGGTGGCAACCATGGCCCTGGGCAGCATTTTTTCCACTCTGCAGGTTGTTCCGTTGATTCTCTTAACCCTTGAAGCCTGGCGTTTCCGCAACATGCCGCATATCGCAATGAGGACAAACGGCAAACAGGAACGACTGGGTATTTTTGCCCTGCCCGGCGTCTTTCTCTTTCTGATTGCTGTTAACTTCTGGAATTTCTTCGGCGCCGGCGTCTTCGGGCTGATTATCAATTTACCGATCGTCAACTATTATGAACACGGAACTTACTTAACCGTCAATCACGGCCACGCCGCTCTGTTTGGCGTATATGGCAATATTTCCCTGGCGGGGATGCTCTTCTGCTGCAGGCTCGTCTTTAAGCCCGGGCGCTGGAATGCCCGGCTGGTTAAAAATAGCTTCTGGGCACTTAACATCGGCTTGCTCCTGATGGTCTTGATGGATCTGTTTCCCGTCGGCGCGATTCAATTGAATACGGTAATTGAAAAAGGGTACTGGTACGCGCGCTCCAACGATTTTGTGAGCGGCTCGTCCTTCACAACTTTAACCTGGATGCGTGCCGTCGGCGGAATCCTCTTTTTGTTTGGCGGCGTTGTACCGCTCGTCTGGTTCGTCGTCAGCCGGGCCGGTGCCTTGAAGAAGGTAGGCGCGACCATCGATGAGACAACAGCCCTGGTCAAAAAAAGAGTCGAAGCGCGTACAGTGGCGGAGGGCAATTGATGGTGCCGACAGTCGGCTGGCACGGTCTTGGGGCATCGTGAGACCGTTTCAGCCGGCCCGGCAATCGATGGCGACAGCTCAGCTCGATTTCCTTATATTGGCACTTCGCTTAGGATTCTGTTAACTCCGCGGGCGGGCAATGAGCTACTGCGAATATCAGGCTTCCCCTTTTCTCAGCCCTTACATTGAGACATTTTGGACTTTTCGCACGAAGGATGAGAAAGGGCGGCATACGCAGCGGGTGCTGCCGGACGGCTGCACGGATATCATCTTCAACTTCGGTGATAGCGTTACTTCGTTAACCCACGAGTCCCGATCGCTGCTGACAGGCAATGTCTACGTCGTCGGCACGATGACGGCAAGCGCTTTGACGCAGAACGCCGCCTGCTGCGATTTGCTCGGCATCCGCTTCAGGCCCGCCGGGATGTTCGCTTTCATGCGCGTCGCGCTGCATGAACTGAAGGACAGGGTAGTCCAACTGAAGGAGGTCGAAGCGACCCTCTGCCGCATGCTTCCGCCGGAAGCTCTGGCGACGCTTAACAACAGAGATCGGATTCGCCGCGTGGAAGCCGTTCTGCTCCGGAATCTTCGGAACAAGGAGGAAGGCAATCTCGTCCGGCGCGCTTCCGTCATGATAGGCCGGTCGGGAGGCCGGGTCGCAATCCAAACCGTCGCGCGGGAAGTCAATGTCAGCCCGCGCCATCTCGAACGTCTTTTCCGGGAACAGGTAGGCGTCAGCCCGAAACGCCTGAGTTCCATCCTCCGGTTTCGCGCCCTCAGCGAGCGCCTGTACCAGGGACGCAGCGAGAGTTTGCTGCAAACGGCCTTTGCCTTTGGTTACTTCGATCACGCTCACCTGACACGTGAATTCAAGAGCTACGCGGGCTGTCTGCCCTCCGAATACGGCAAAATCTGAGATTGTCGCATTTGTACAAAACTGCCGAAGTCGACAGACTTATCTTTGCTTCGATGCAGAGGCGATTATCAGCGGAGCGGCACAAAGACCTACTTGATAGTCTTGCTCCGTCCTTAGTCTGAATCAATTCACCCGATGAGCAGCATGGCAACATTTCCGGCCCAACGGCTCATCGGCAAATGAATGGCCGGAATACCCTGCTGTCTGGAAATTATCTACTTCTCACTCATTTACAGGACTAAAGAAATATGACAATGGAAACACTGACACCGAACCTGATGGTCCGCGACGTGAATCAGACAATCGACTGGTATAAGCTACACTTAGACTTCAGGCTTCAGATGTCGGTTCCCGAAGAAGGACAATTCGACTGGGCTATGATTGGTCGGGACAGCGTCGAGCTGATGCTGCAAAGTGTGGAAAGCGTTACGCGTGAACTGCCGGAGTTTAAGGATCGGCCCGTCGGCGGCAGCTTCGCCATGTATATTCGTATGAATGGGCTGCGCGATCTCTATCAGAATCTTAAAGATCAGGTCAAAGTTTTGCAGGAGTTGAACAAGACATTCTACGGAACCATCGAATTCACTGTCGAAGATTGCAATGGTTATGTGTTAACCCTGAGCGAGCGGGATTCCTGATTAAGCATGATTCGCCGGCCCCCTGTTTCCCCGGTCACCGTCGTCCGACTGCTACGTTCATTTTCCGCTGAGTGAGGGACAGCTCGTATTTTGGCGACCGCAATCCCTCCAATACAGGGAGGGCCCCGCACTGGCGGCGGGGCAGCATCGAGCTGTAGCCAGGATACCGCCTGGCCGGACGCCCGATCAAACTCAAACACTTGCGGCACCTTCAGCTCCTGAGTGTAACCAATTGATGTCTCAGGTTTCTATTGCAGCGAGTACCCACTTCCGATGCCGGTTCGAAGCCTTATCCAATCACGTGCGAGTGCAAAGCCGGCACAAACGAGGTTTGATTTCTCACTATAATCCATTGTACGCGACACGCGCTACCCGCAGGCGCGTTAATCCGCTGACGACCCGATAGAGCACATTCCCCTGCCTTCACTGAAGGACGGCGGGCGTCGCGCGCTTGTATTTCACGCTATTTCGACAGGAGCTCTTATGCGTCCTCTTTTTAAGCTATCGGCTTTCCTCATCCTAAGTATGGTACTCGCGGTTCAGCTCGCTCCCGCTCAATTTGACTGTGTCGAAACCCAAAAAAGTAATATCAGAACCTGGGTTGCCAATAACGGCAGCATCGGATACGCCAAAGGTCAGTCCGACCTGGGAGGAATCTGGTGGCCGCGCGAGCAGCCCGGACGCTATTGCAGCGGCGGAGGCTTTTGGTTCGGCGCCGTGAAACGCAGCGGCGATCAGGGCGCGATTCAAAAGCTTGTCGTCGCTTCCTTTGAACCCACGGCGACGCTTAACAATCCTTCGTGGCTGGTACCGGGCAGCTGGGCCGATGGATCGGCGGTCCTGCTCGATGACGAATCGCAGCGCAAATACAGGGTCTACCCTTCCACCCGTTTTCAGAATGACGGCAGCCCGATTGAAGCATCCGACTATTTTGCCTGGCCGATCTGGCATACCGAAACGGCGCTCACGCCCGGCGTCGATCGTTACTTCGGCGCGCTCATCGCTGAAGCCGACGAGCGCAGTGTCACCCGTCAGCCCGGCGGTCCGGTTTTTATATCGCATGAAGACATTGTCTGTTCGTATAAAGACAGTGATCTTAATTTTTATCCCGACCCGCCCGACCTGCCGAGCGGCACGAGTAAAGAAGAGTACTACGCGAGTCGCGGCAACCCGCCGGGCCTACAGTTCCATCAGGCCGTCTACACCTGGAAGGATCCTCACAAGGCCGATATGATGATCCTGCGCTACACGATCCGCAATACATCCGATGACAACCTCTACGAATGTGTGTTCAACGCTGTTTATGATATTGATATCAGTCGCAGCGCCACTTCGGGCAGCCAGGCGAACGACCGGCTGCGCTATGTCGATGAAGACCGCTCGCTGGATATGCTCCTGGCCTGGTCGGAGGCAACCGATGGCGATGCAAACCAGGGTCTCGGCTATTTTGGTCTGGTGCTCCTCGAAAGCCCGGTGGCGGACGCCGAAGGCTTTGCGCGGCCCGACGGCAGCGTATATCATCGCGACGAGCCGGGCGTCATCGGCGGAATGCGCAATATCAGCGCACAACTGTATCCGACAAGGACTGAAGAGAAGTACGACCTCATGACCTCGAGCGTGATCGACAACACTCCTTATCCGGCCGATTGGATGATGACGCTCGCGACGCGTCGCTTTTCGCTGCGCCCGGGGCAAGAGACCGTCGTCGCGCTGGCCCTTGTCTTCGGTCCGCCCGCTGAAGGCGGTGAAGCCAACGGCAGCCCGGACGATGCCAGGATCGTGGTGGAACGGGCCCGCAACGCCCACCATATCTATGACAATGATCTCACGATCACCGATGTAGCGACAGGCCGTGATCAGGAGTCCGCCTTGAGCATCCAATCGCTCAGCGCGAGCCCCTCCGCAGATTTCGCAGAGCTGACCTTCACAATGGATACGACAGAAAGACTACGCCTGCAGATCTTTGCGGCGAATGGCGCAAAACTGGCCGACATCGACAGTGGTGTTCACGCGGCCGGAACTTATCAGTCCAGGATTCCGCTGCAATCCGCTTCGAGGGGACTGTACCTCCTGCGACTTGCAACACCTTCGTCGCATGCAGCGAAGCCGCTACTGCTATTGCGCTGATTGATGGCCTTCGCGAACATCCCGCCAGAGAGTGATCTCTTGCTATAAGTTTTCCGCAGGGGCACCCGGAGCGGTATAGAGCCGGGCGCCCCTGGCCGCTGCGGCGTCCGAGGACGTCCGCTTAACAATTGGTGTTGCCGGTCTGTAACCATTTAAGATTTCAACTTATCTATGACACTGTCCCACACCCTCGACAGGGGCAGGACAAACGCAAGTGGCATTGCATCACATTAAACACAGTCGGGCCCGAGGCCCCTCGGCTTCCCCTATGAAGCCGGTGACAGACGTAGGCCAAATTGCTTTACAGGCCGACACGCGCTGCCATGCTGTGATTTCACCCATTAACGTTCTTTCTTACGGAGGAAGCATGCGTACTCTAAAGTTCGTATCAATTGCAATGCTGTCAATTCTTGTGATGTCCGAAGATATCGTCTCCCAGGAGTTGTTCACCGTTACGGAGACGCGCCAGAGCAACATCGTCATGAAACTTTCCAACTACGGCCTCTTTGGCTTTGACGCAAGCAGCCTGAGTTTCGGGGTGCAGTGGCCGCGCGGAAGCTCCAACGACTATCTGTCGGCCGGCGGCATCTGGTTCGGAGCCAAAAAGAAAGCGGCGGGCCAGTCAGAGTCCAATAAGCTGACCGTCATTTCCTACAATCCGTCTTCCGCGTCTTCATGGATGGTGCCGGGCCGCATCAGCGACGGCAAAGAGTTACGGCAGGACGCCATTGCCGCGCGCAAGAACGGCCTGTATTCTTCGCTGGATTTCGACGCCGACGGCGCAACAGACAAGGACCAGGCCAACTGGCCCATCTGGCACAATAATGACAATCTCCTACCCGGCTTCGATCGCTACTTCGGCAGCCTGGTCGATGCTGTCGACGAGCGCTCCCCCGCTTTCTTCCCGCTGGGGCCGGTATACCTCTCCGATGAAGATATCGTTTGCTCGTATCGTGACACCGACATCGACCGTTATGAAGGATTGCCGGACAACCTGGAACAATTGGGCCTGCCGCTCGGCATTCAATTCGACCAGACACTGTATTCCTGGCGGAAAGGCGATCTGGCGGACGTCGTGATACTCCGCTATGTTTTCACGAACGTTTCGGATACGGAGCTCGAAGACTGTTTCTTTGGCAGCCTCATCGATCCGGATATCAGCAATTCCGCCAACCGCGCCTTCCAGAACGACAGAGCGCGCGCCTTCCTGGCGGACCCCTCGCTCAACCTTGCACTGGCCTGGTCGGAGGCGACTATGGGCGACGCGGACGCCGGCCTCGGTTATGTGGGGGTCGCTTTAGTCGAATCCCCCGCCGTTGACAGCGAGGGACGGCTGCGCAGCGACAAGCGCGTCTACGAGCGCAGCGAACAACTGGGACTGACGAGCCTACGCGTCTGGTCGCCAATTATCGAGCCCAAGGAAATCACTGAACGTTATGACTTTATGGCGAATCCTCTCCTGGAAGGCCCCACTGTACCGGGCGATTATCGCATCCTGCTTTCAACAGGACCCTTCACTTTGATGCCCGGCGAATCGAGCTCGGTGGCCGTCGCGATTGCTATGGCGTCTACCGCAAGCGGCGGCGACGCCAACGGCAGCGATGACGACGCGGCCAACCTTGTCCGTGTCATCAAAGCGGCCGGCGATACCTACTACAGCGAAGTACGCACAACCGATGTGGCGGAAGATCGCGGAGCGGAGTTGCCGAGGCCGCAATTCAGCCTGCGTCCGAATCCGGCTCGTGATCAGGTGCATCTGGCCCTGCGGCTTTCGCAGGCCGGGCCGCTGCAGATCGATATCATCTCCCTGGCGGGCGTCCGCGTGGCCGAGCTGGAAAGCGGTGTTTTCCCGACCGGCGAATTTCAACGCGACTATCCGCTTAACGGCCTCGCGGCGGGAATGTACTACCTCAGAGTGACTTCCGGCGGGCAGACAGCCGTCCAACCTGTCGCGATTAATCCCTGAGTTAACAAACGGCTGCCATCCCGTCATTGGGAATGGCAGCCCTCAACGCGCGATGCGATGCACGCTCCGATGGAAATATGGCACTGCGTGATGGCGGCCGGGTTCTGTTTATCTGGGCACGGCTATCAGCCCGGTCGCTATCCGCTTGCCTGCCTGCAGCATATAGGTATAAACGCCCCCCGGCAGATGGGCGGCGTCGAGACAAATGCTTTGCTGCCCCGCGCTCAGAATGCCCAAGTTGCGTTGGAGTACCGAGCGTCCCAACTGATCACAGAGCCTTAGGCTAATGTCGGCAGACTCTTGCAGTCGAAAGCTGAATTCTGCCTGATCTTCGAGCGGATTGGGCGCAACGCTGACCGCGAATTGTGCCGCGTCCGCTGCAGGAACGGTCGATGAAGAAGCAGACTGTTTAAGAGGACTCGGACAAAAGGGAAAACAACCGACCGTCAGGCAATAGCCCTGAAAATCGATATGCGGCGGACCGCAATCGTCGCCGTGCGGAAAAAATTGCTCGGAATATTCCACCTGATTTGTCGTGGTGTTCCAGCAGAGCGACATTTCCTGAATGCAACAAAGCAGACCGCACTCGCTGACGGTCAACTCCCAGGGTGTCGGCGACTCAAAGCCCTGCCAGCAAATGGAATATTCGATGCAGGAGCCCCACAGCGCCCGATAGATCTTGATGCCGCCCTGGTCACAATCGAATCGAGCCTTGAGCGAGTCGGGGAGACTTTGATACAGTTCGGCGAACTCGTCGATTGTCAGCAGCTCGGCCGCAGTATGAAGCCGATATCGTATCATTGCCCAGTTCGTTGTGCCGTCGTCATTGCGATCTTCTTCGATCAGGTCCAGGCAGGCAGGGAAATCGCCGGCGGGATAGGTCAATCCATCAACCCGGATCTCGATAATGAGACCGCAGATTCGCTGGCGATAGCTGACGGTGACTGGACAGTCCGGATGGCCCGGATAGTAAATGACGCGTGTCTTGTGCTCCCAGGAAACGCTGCAATTGCCCGGGTTGCAGTTGGCGGCGATATCCTGTCCGGTCGTACACATAATCAGTGTCAGCAGCAGAGACCAGGAAATAGCCGGCCTCACAAAGGGTAGTATCGTTGACATTCGCTCGTTTCTCCTTGCTGAAGTTTGTTTAAGAATAGGTCTAAGGGCTTAGGCCCGGACAGCAATACGTATTCAGCACGTACGACTCCACGTGCCCGGCGGCAAAAAGCTTATGAGGGTGTGTCAAAATTTTACGCCGCTTGTTGTCCGGCGGGCCCACAGGGCACACCAGAGATTGACTATACGTATCCACTGCGTATAGTATTATCACATAGCTAATATGGCAGTAGGCATAAATGCCGTAAGGTGCCGGTAATTCTGCGCATCAATCCAGCAGCAAGGGCCCAGGATCACCGGAAGAAGACTTTATCGCGCATCGATGCTTCGACGATTGTTTGTGAAGGACGACTGCTCGTCAGACAGTTAACTAGTTGTTCGAATGTTGTAATCAAATTGACGGAGTTTGCTACACGAGACGGTCGGGCCGGTATGCTCAGGGCCGGCACAACAAAGAGCCATAGGAGCGTTGATCATCAAGCTGCAATTCGTAATAATAGACAGCACGCGGGAGATTGTCGAGTTGAACCGATATCGACCTTTTTCCCCGGGATATGCTGCCGGCGGCAGCGACATGTACTTTTGCGCCTCGTTCGTCGTAAAGCGCAAAACGCACAGTGTTTACAGAAAGCCCATCAACCTGGAAAGTAACAAAATTCTTAAACGGGTTAGGACCGACCGACAGTTTGCGCCGTGGGGCCGCATTGTTTGCGATGCCAACCGAAACAAAGTCATTGTAGGCCACGAGCAAGAGATTGCCGGCTTCGCTGATTCCTGTCGCAATCAATTGCCCTTTGTTCGGCTCGTAGACCGCTGCCGTTAACATATCTCGCGTATCGCTAGCGCCGAATACATCGTGCCAGCGTTCGCCGCCGTCCTTATCGATCCGAATCGCCAGCACGTCGCGGCTGCCCTCGACTTCACCGCGCCGTTCGGCATCATAGAAGCCGGTCGAGCCGACGATAAAGTAGCCCTGGTCTCCGATTGCGATTATCGAGGCACAATGATTGTAGTCCCGATAGGCATAGGACCGTTTCCAGTGCTGTGTACGCCCGTCGGCGCCGATATTCATCAATTCAATGTGACTGCCGGGGGCGGCTGCGTTAATGACTTCAGCCAGCAGGAGAAAGCTGCCGTCACTGTTCAGCAGGAGGTCGGCAGCGTAGGCGCGGTTTTCCTGCGGATAAACCTCGTGCCAGGCCGGCGTGCCGTCGTTGTTAAGTTGCCTGACAAACAGATTACTGCCGGCTTTGTTCGCGCGGATGGGAGATTGATTGCCGGCCAGCAGATAGCCGCCCTCCGGCTGCGCGATAATGCTGCGCAGGGTGTAGAGGCTATCGGGATCCAGGGCTATCGACGCGCTTGATTGAAACTGTGCGTCGGCTGTTAACCAACGGATTGTGAGACTCGGCATCAGGCTGCTGTCGTCAATGTCGGCGACGATGAGCGCATCATTTGATGTTGTCATGGCGGCCGAACTCCCCCAGATGTAATTCGCCTTCTGCGAATCAAAGTTGGTGGAAAGCAGGCTTGCTTCATTACGTCCATCCTTATTTTGCTTTTCCTCCAGCTCCGCCACCATTGGCACGAAGGGCGCAAAGCGGCTGGCGAAAACACGTGAAAAGCTCAGCAAACGATAACGCCGGTCGGCGATGACCCGCGTCGTCGGCATTACCACCGGCCGTTCGCTATCGCCAAAATACTGCTGCCATTCGAGAGCGCCGCCGGCATCGAGTTTCGACACGTGCGCCGTATAACCGCCGGCGCCGACCGAGCCGCAGATCAAAAATCCGCCGTCGGCGCTTTGCGTAATATAGTCACCACTGTAAAATTCGCTTTCATGAACGATCGAGTTTTGCCAGTAGATGCTCTGGGCGGCAAGCGACAAGGTGAAAATCGCCGGAAGCACAACACAACAGATTAACATTTTCATGGTAGTGTCCATCAATAAACGGCTTATTGATTAGCTTAAGACTCCGGGGGTGGCCGAAGCAATTCTATTTAACAGTTGATCGGCGACATCGGTTTTACCGTCGGTTTATCGCCGGACCTGTGGAATTACGATCTTCAATTTTCTTAATGATGTCGCATACGTATACGACACGTATTTAGTTCGGCGGACTGGCGCAAGAGGCTGTAATCGCCAGGAATCGGCAGTGCGGCGTGCATGACATACGATCAGTCAAGGTTGGCAGTGACGTCATAAAATGAAACCTCAAAAGTGAATGCCTGTAGTTTCGGGCAGCTCTAGGCTTGGGCAAGATACGTAGTGGCTGTATTTCTGTCAAGCTAATTTTTCTGGGAGAACACCTGAATGTAATACATCATTACGGCGATTATTTCGAGATCTGTCAAAAATCTGCCGTTTTTGTGAAAAAGCACAGCATTTATTTTTATTGAGTAGCTCGCCTGTTACAATTAAGCATGTTATTATTATTTTTTGGAAACATTAAGCAAATGTCAAACGCACCTTTCATTCAATGCCATTAAACGGGTTTGCGCGAAAGAAAGTGCGAGGAATTCGCAACCGGATTCGACAGAGGCGTGTAACGCAAGGCCTTTCCCGGCTGGTCTTTCTCCCTTTAACGCAGGAGCACAATTTCGCGCATCAGGCGCTGCGGCGGCGACTGAGATCCGCTGCTCAGAATCTCAATGATAAACATTCCCGCCGCAAGTACTTCCCCTGTCGTGGTCCGGCCGTTCCAGCGGAAACTATGGTGTTTCGCAGCGGCGGGGCCATTGAACAGTGTTGCCAGTGTTTGTCCGCGCAGATCAAGAACACGCAGGCGCAGATTGGCGGTCTCGCGCAGAGTGAACGTGATACGGGCTTCGTCATAAAAAGGATTAGGCGCCACAGAAAGACTGAAGATATTGGCGGTATCGTCAGAGTCCGTGATGACCGATTCGCCGCGTTCGTCACTGATTGGCTGAATTTGTTGCTTATAAACTCCGCCAACATGAACTTCGACCGTAGCCGTGGAACTGCCGCCGCGACCATCGCTGATGGTGTAGCTAAACTGATCCTGTCCCGTCGCGACGCCCGCCGTGTAGCTCAGACCGCTTCCGCCGCCGGTAATCGCCACCGTACCGAGCGCGCCGTCCGTTTTGCCGCTGATCGTCAGGGGATCGCCGTCGCCGTCGGAGTCATTGGCCAGTACGTCGATTGCCAGTACGCTACTGGGGTTGACCATCAGGCCGATATCATCCAGGGCGCGCGGAGGACGGTTGCGCGAAAATACCGACACGGCGTCATCCGTGCGGCCGGCGCAGTAGAAGGTTTCGCTCATCGGCCCGACGACGACGCATTGCACATTGCGCAGACCGTCGACACCTTCCACGCCGTCGCGGCGAGTTTCCAGAAATCGCAGTGTTCCCGTTGCATCGTTACGACCAAATACGGC
>JANQRB010000149.1 GCA_028284775.1 Candidatus Kapaibacterium sp.
ACTTTGTGACTGAATTTGCCTTTGACAGCACTGGGAGATACCTGGCATACGCTCTCGCCGATACGAATGGCCGCAACAATGCGCTCTATGTGCTGACACTCACCGAACCGGATGTTCCCGCGCGCCGGATTCAGTCGGCGCCCTACGAACACTATGCGCAATTGAGCTGGAACAACTCCAGGGGTCTGCTTGCTTTCCTGAGCGCTGTCGAAGATGAAGAAGAGCAGTTTGGCGATGCCGCACTGCGGCTATGGTCGGCTTCCGGGGATACTCGCCTTGTGATGGCCGCGGACGCAGCGCCGGATGCCTGGCTGCTGCCTTTTGAAAATTCCCTGCGCTGGACAGAGGATGGCGAGCGTTTGTTTTTCGGTTTCAAGACTGCGGCGCGGGTGCATGCCGAACGCCGTCTGCAGCGGCAAAAAAACGAGGACGATGCCGATAAGGACAGCACGGCGCTTTTTGATGTTGGCGCGCTGGCGGGTGAGGCGGGCCTTGACGTGTGGCACTGGCGGGATTCCCTTATCATTCCCAACCAGATAAAGCAGTGGAAGAACAATGACAAAGCGATATATCGGGCGGTGTATCATCTCGCCAAGGATGAGATCGTGCCCCTGGCCGGACCGATGATGGCCGAGCTCCAGGCGGTGAAAAACAGCCGCTATGCTCTTGGTCTCGCAGACGGCCCCTATCGCCGGGAAATTACCTGGAACGGCTGGTTCGACGATTTGTACCTTGTCGATCTGCACAGCGGCAGGCGCAGTCTCATAGCTGCCAGGCTCCGCTCCGCCTCCGCGCAAGTATCGCCGGGTGGCGCTTTCGCCGTCTACTATCAGGACAGCCTTTGGTATCTCTATGAATGCAGCACGGGCCGCCGCCGGGCGGTCAATGCCGAGATTGCAACGCCGTTTTACAATGAAGACTTCGACTATCCGCGCACCGCACCTGCATACGGGGTGGCCGGCTGGACGGCGGATGACGACGGCGTTCTGATCTATGACAAGTTTGACATCTGGTACTTTCCAACCCATGGCACCGGGGCGCGGCGCATCACGGAGAACGGCCGCGAGCAGCGTCTTGTCTTCCGCATTCAAAAAGTTGATCCGCGCCGCCGCTGGTTCGATCCGGATGAAAGACTCCTGCTTTCCGGCTACCACGACAGCCTTAAACACAGCAGCTTTTACGAATGTCGCATCAAGACCGGCGGCCCCCGCCTCTTGCTGGAAGAGAAGCGGCGCTTCCGTTTTCTGGCCAAAGCCGAGGACGCCGATCTCTTCCTGTTCAGCAAAGAAAGCTTTCGCGAATTTCCGGATCTCTGGATCGCCGGACCCGATTTCAGCCGTCCACGACGTCTGACGGACGTCAACCCCCAGCTGGCGCAGTACCGCTGGGGCAGCGCCGAGCTCTACGAATGGAAAAGCCAGGACGGACGCCCCCTGCAGGGTGTCCTCGTCAAGCCGGATGACTACGATCCTGCAAAGCGCTATCCCCTGATCGTGTATTTTTATCGCTTCTACAGTCAGCGCCTTTATGAATTCGACCGGCCGCGCATTCACGATCGCTTTAAGCTGCCATACTATGCCTCGCATGGCTACTGCGTCTTTATGCCGGACATCCGCTTCGATATCGGCGCTCCCGGTCAATCCGCCGTCAAGTGTATTCTGCCCGGCGTTCAGCAACTTGTGGCGGAAGGCGTGGCTGATCCCGACAAACTCGGCATTCACGGTCATTCCTGGAGCGGCTACCAGACGGCCTATGTTATCAGCCAGAGCAACATCTTCGATGCCGCGATTGCCGGAGCGCCCGTCTCCAACATGACCAGCGCCTACAGTGGCATCCGCTGGGGATCGGGCCTCGCACGCCAGTTTCAGTATGAACGCTTTCAGAGTCGCATCGGCGGCAGCCTGTGGGAATATCCCTTGCGCTACCTTGAAAATTCGCCGGTGTTTTACGCCGATCGCATATCGACGCCGCTGCTGATAATGTTCGGCGATGATGACGGCGCCGTCCCCTGGTACCAGGGTATCGAGCTATATCTGGCGCTGCGGCGACATGACAAGGACTGTATTTTTCTGCAGTATCACGGCGAGCCGCACCACCTGAAGAAATACCCCAATAAGGTCGACTACGACATTCGCATGAAGCAGTACTTCGATCACTATCTGAAAAAGCTCCCTCCCGCTGACTGGATTGTCCGCGGCGAGCCGTATTGGGGTGAATGACGTTTTGACCCAAAGAAGGAATGGCGGCCGACATAGCTTGCGCAAAGTCGTAAGACATTATTTCAGAAAAATCGATAGCGACATTTGCCGAACTTCCTGCCAGGCATAAACAGGACCTTCAAATGCAAGGTCTTCTGCATAGTGCGACAGATCGACTGAGAGCTGAAGACCCAATATCCACGATCGCGATAAACGCCAGTCGAATCGGATCATAGCGCCCGGCAGCAACTGGAAATAACTGTCGCCGATCTCGGTGAAAACGCCTAAACGCGGCTTCAGACCGATGCCTAGCGCAAGACCAAGGGGAGCGCGACGTTTGCTGCTTTTGTCCGCCAGCAGGCCGAAGGCCGCCGTCAGATAGATGGGGAGATCAGTTGTGAACAAATTCAAGCGATGCTGGAACAAGGTCCTTATGCTGGTCGTACCGGCGAAGTCTTCAAATCGAGCCCAGGCGAATTGGCCGCTGATTTTCAGTTTCAGCTCGGCCGTGATGCCCCAGGAGACGCCGCCACCACCGGACAGCGGCAAATAGGCTCCAGCCGAAAAGCCCACGAGCGCGGCAGCATCACGAATAGATGACGCGGACTCGTCAAAATTTTCAGGAAGTGCGCGAATCCTCCTAAATTCCTGTTCGACAACTCCGATATCGATGCTGTAGTAGATATCCGAGAACCTGAAGCCTTTCGCATTGGAATGTGCGACATTCCCGAGCAGCAGCGGGATCAGCGCCGCCCAAAGAGGAATCCGAAACACGCTGCCTTTGCGTGGAATTCCACAGTGGTCGCGAAGGCAATGCTTAGCATCACAGCGCCATCCGGCGCACGTTGTTCTCAGCGGATGGGTAAAACTGTTTGGAACTGGCATAAACCAAATTAGCAGTGAATGAATACATGGAGCTATCCAACTTAACATTTTGTCATGAAGAGCAATGGAGAGATTGGCAGTCCATTCCGGTGATGCGCTCGATTGACCTGAGCGCTTAACTGTTAATCAGACATTATATTGCGTGTTTAAGAACAACCGCGAGTCACATGTTTCAAAATCTCACAATCCTGGAATTCGCCAGCGTCTTGGCCGGGCCCTCCGTCGGAATGTTTTTCGCCGAGTTGGGCGCCACGGTGCTCAAGGTAGAGCATCCCGTCGCCGGGGACAGCACGCGAAGCTGGAAGCTTGGCGCTGAAAACGCGGCAAGCGATGTCTCCGCCTATTTTTCATCCGTCAACTGGGGTAAACAATCGATTTCCATTGATCTCGGCTCTGCGGAGGGCCGAGCCCAGGCCCTTGCGCTGGTCGGTCGGGCAGACATTGTGGTAACGAGCTTCAAGTCAGGCGACGACGTCAAATTCGGCCTGGACTACAAGAGTTTGCAGGCTATTCAGCCGTCCTTGATTTACGCCCGGGTGACCGGCTTTGGCGACGATGACAGCCGCACGGGCTATGATGCCATTATCCAGGCGGAGACCGGTTTTACCTCTATCAACGGCCAGCCGGACGGACCGCCAACGAAAATGCCCGTCGCGCTTATGGATGTGCTCGCCGGTCACCAGTTGAAAGAAGCCATCCTGATCGCTTTGCTGCGCCGGGCAGCGACGGGCAGTGGGGCATATCTTTCGGTTTCGCTCTTCGAAGCAGGCGTCGCCGCCCTCGTCAATCAGGCAGCCAATTACCTTGTTGCCGGAATAGAGCCGCGCCGCATGGGCTCCGACCATCCGAACATCGTTCCCTACGGCAGTATTTTTGCGACCGCCGACCATAAGATGCTCGTCCTTGCGGTCGGAACGGATGAACAATTCGAACGCTTATGCAGCGTGCTGCAAAGCCCGGATGTCGCTAGGGATGACAGGTTCGCATCGAACAAGGCCCGCGTCGAGAATCGCGAGGCCTTACTCGCCCTGCTGGCTCGGTTGTTTCTGCGCTTCAACAGAAGCGAGGCGCTGGCGGCATTACAGCGGAAAGCTGTGCCGGCCGGAGCGGTGAATTCCGTGTCGGAAGCCCTGGCAGCGCCGGCGGCGGCCCGGATGCATATCAGCGGCGAGCGTTCCGGCACGACCATTCGCGGCACCCGCTCCATTGCCTTTCAGGCTGATTTTCTCGACAATACATACAACCCGCCGCCGCCGCCGCATCTGAATGCTCATGATCAGGAAAGTGAATGACAGGATCTCCACTAAGCCTATGAAGCAGGCTGTCCCTTTGGTAAGCTGAATTTGAAGCTAGCCCCCTGCTCCGCTCCCTCGGATTCAACCCAGATTCGGCCGCCGTGAACTTCCACGATGCGTTTGCACAAGGCGAGACCGATGCCCGTGCCGCCGCCCTTGGGATCAAGCGTTTCAAAGAGGCCGAATATTTTTTCGTGGTAGCGCGGCTCGACGCCAATGCCGTTATCGCTGACGTAAACCACCGTGACTCCTTCGTGTTGTTCGGCGCCGATAGCAATGCGGGGATTTGCCTGCCCGCCCATAAACTTCGAGGCATTATCAATCAGATTCTGCAGCACTTCCAGGAGCCGCAGTCGATCGCCAAACACATTCGGCAGTTGCGATTCCACCTCGATCTGAATGCCGCGCTCTTCAATGCGCCCGGCCACCAGCACCAGCGCTTCATTGACAATATCGGCCAGCGGCAGCTCCGAAGGCTCGTTGATAATCCGACCAATGCGCGACAGTTCGAGCAGATCGTCCAGCAACTGATGCATCTTGGTGGCGGCGTCGCGAATCCGCGCCAGGTCATCCGCGACGCGGTCGGGTCGTCCTTCGACGGTATCGCGTTCCAGCATTCCCACGAATCCCTTGATCGTGATCAGCGGACTCTTGAGATCATGCGAAACGGTATAGGTAAAACGCTCCAATTCGGCGGTTTTAGCTTCGAGTTCGGCGATCAGGTTTTCGCGGACTTCTTCCGCTTCGCGTCGGGCACTCACATCCCGCAATATTCCTTCCACGGCAACCAGCCGACCCGAGCTATCGAGGATCGGCACATAGCGCAGCTCCGTCCAGATGGTGATGTCATCCGCACGACGAATACGCAAATTTGCCGTCGAGCCGGGCTGGCGGGCGGTCCTGACAACATTCTCGAAAGCCTGCCGGTCGTCGGGATGAATGATCGAGGTGAAAAATGACGGGTCAGCATAGAAGTCCTGCTCCTGATAGCCCGTAATTTCCGCGACGGCAGAGTTGACAAATTCGCAGGCCGGCGCCGGATGAATCCGATAGCGAAACACTATGTCGTCAAGACTCTCGGTAACGCGTGTCAGCCTTTCTTCGCTCTCCCGGATCAACTGAAGACTTCGCTGCCGTTTACGCCAGAAGACAATGCCGAGCACCAGGAGGCTCAGGCTCCAGAAGCCGGCCGATAACTGAAACAAAGGGGTAAGATAAAATGGCGGTTCGATCCTGAAGACGCGGCTCGCTTTCTGCAGGTTTGTCTGCCCAAAAAGCCCCTT
>JANQRB010000118.1 GCA_028284775.1 Candidatus Kapaibacterium sp.
GACGCTTGTCCAGCGTACAGACTACGTCTGCCGTGAACTGGAGCCGACCGCCGGCCATGACGTAACGGCGGCGGGCTATGATCATACGGTCGCGCTGAAAGTCAATGAGGGGACGGTCTGGGCCTGGGGACGAAACAATTCGGGACAATTGGGCGACGGCACGACCACGAACAGCTCCACACCGGTACAGGTCAGCGGACTGGATGACGTTGCGATTGTCTCCGCGGGCGCCTGGCACAACCTGGCCGCAAAAACGGACGGCACACTTTGGGCATGGGGCGACGGGGCCTCCGGCAAGCTCGGAATCGGCTCGACGATCGATCAAACGACACCGGTGCAGGTGACGACGCTTTCGACGGTTGTGGCGGCGGTGGCCGGCGTCAATCACTCCATGGCGCTGAAACGGGACGGACGCGTCTGGACCTGGGGCAGCAACACTTACGGACAGCTCGGAAATGGCACGACCGCCAACAGCTCCACGCCCGTCCAGGTCAGCGGACTGAGCGACGCAATCGCAATTGCGGCGGGGCTCAATCACAGCGTGGCCCTGAAAGTCGGCGGCACGGTCTGGACCTGGGGCAGCGGCGGCTCGGGTCAGCTCGGCGACGGCAGCGACACGGACCAGGATGAACCGATCCAGGTCAGTGGTCTGAATGCCATCGTCGCCATTGCCGCCGGGCTCCATCACTGTCTGGCGCTCGACCGTGACGGCACGGTCTGGGCCTGGGGCATTAACCTGCTCGGCGAGATCGGCGACGGCAGCACAACGAAACGCAGCACGCCGGTCAAAGTAAGCAATCTCAGCAATGTCGTGAAGGTCCGCTGCGGTTCCAACCACAGCTACGCGCTGAAAAGCGACGGCACGGTCTGGGCCTGGGGCTATAATTTCGAAGGGCAGCTCGGCAGCGGCAGTTTTACGATCAACCAGACTACGCCCGTGCAGGCCAGCGGCGTCAGCAATGCGGTGGATATCGGCAAGGCGGCCCAGCATTCACTGGTCTACAAAGCCGATGGCACACTCTGCGCCAGCGGCATGAATACCTACGGCGAGCTGGGCGACGGCACGACGACCAATCAGCATACCTTTACCTGCCTGACGCAGTCCTTCCTCAAAGATCGGCTTGATGACGACAATCCGGCCCTGCCTTTGAATCTGCAGGCATTCGAGGAAGCCGGTATCCTGCGCGTCTATCCCAACCCGAATAAGGGCAGCTTCAGCGTTGAATGCCATGTAGCCGATCCGATGTCATTCAGCTTAAGCCTTGTCGATATTATGGGCCGCGAGCTGCAGCGCTTCTCTTATCGCGATGAGCTAGGTCTTATTCGCGCCGACGTAGAGCTCGGACAAGTCCCACCGGGCATATACTTCCTGCGCATGCACAGAGGGGGACTTATCCTGGATACGCAATCGGTGATTGTAGAATAGGCTGCAGGCAATGAGGCTGCCTCGCCTATGCCGGGGCAGTCTCCTGCTCTTGAGATATGCCTTTTACAGCACAAAACAGCTGAAGAGCACGGGTCTATCTCTCCATGCGGAACAACAGACCAGCTCGACCGGACGATGACTTCCCCAGATACGCATTGGATCCAACAGCTCGTTCCCTTGCGATGATTTTTCACCGCTGGAACCGACTGACGAAAACAATACCGCGCTAACCTGGAATATTTCAGTGAGCGGGTTGATCGGCGCCGGCGCAGGAAATGGATCTCATATCGCGTTTGGATTGTTTAAATGCCGTTGCTTACTACAACAAAGCGAGGTATGCCCGTTTTCTTGCAAGCGGCAACAGCTCATGAGCGTCGGGACAGGAAAGCGCGGCGCGGCAATAGTTTCGAGCACGTCCGGCGACAAAACGAGATGTTTTTAACACGAGTAAGGCAGAACAATAAAACAAACTGTCGCAATCATTGCTGCGAGGATTTTGTTAAGCTAACTCTCTAACCATCGACTTTGACGCCGGAATAAAAAAGGCCACCTCGTTTTGAGACGGCCTTTTTTGCATACGAAGAGACAAAGTCGGCTCAGCGCACGACAACGCTGAGTACGAGCGCCTCAGCGTCCTGCTCAACCTTCAACAGATAGTTTCCGCGCCCGTGCCGCGCGATATCGATCTTGAGCTTGCCGGAAGCGGTTATTCCCGTTTTCCGGTAAACTTCACGTCCCAGCATATCGGAAACGACGACCGAAGCCGGCTCGCGACCGCTGACGTCAAGGCGCAAATCAAAAACGCCTTCGTTGGGATTCGGTACGATTGCAACCCGCAGGTTAGCGGAGGGATCGTAACTTTTAAACGGACCGGCTTCCGGCGCATTATCTTCCGGCGCTCTTTTGGCGGGGCCGTCCAGCAGCGGAATTTCGATCGGGTATTCCACTCCAAACACAAGCGACATAATTGCGCGCGCGTTGCGAACTTCCTGCTCCTGACCGCCAGAGTTGGCGATGCTCTCCACCAGTAGTCTGGCCTCGCTATCGGTCTGCAGCGAAAATACATCGTCCTCGGCCTGGTAGGCATTGATGAGCGTTTCCTGCAGATCGAGATAATTCGCCAATCCCGGATCGTTCTGCGCGCGCAGCAGATTCACCAGGATCTGAGCGCTGGCATATTCGCCGTCGCGCAGGTATGCCGCCAGCAGATCGCGTTGGGCTTCAATACCTGTTTCGCCTTGCAGGAACGTGATCGCGTAAGCCACACCCCCGGCAGCTGCTTCGTCCTCCAACAGCAGACGCACGATGCCGGCGGCAGCGGCGCTACGGTTCTTCTCATGATGCGCAATCTCCATTTCCAGCAGACCGCGCTCGGAAATCTGCAGTCCGTTTTGCTCACCATAGAGGGTAATTGAGTTGGCAAGGTTCTGATCGCGCGCGCTAACCGCCGCCATTAGCTGCGCAGTAAGCGGTGCGTCGGGGATCAGAATATCGTGCAGCGTCGAAACCGACAGCGGGGTCGGCTTATCTTCGATGGCCGCCAACAGGACTTCATCGGAGTGCGGATAGCTCGTACTGTAGGCCAGGTACACTTCCGAGTCTGAAGCGTCCTGCGTAATCAAATCCAACAGCTCCTGTGTCCTGCCGGCGTTAATTGTCCCGCCAACGGAGTCGATTGCGTCGTCGGCATCGTCGAGATACTGACTGAGACAGCTTAAATCGCAGGCGCCAATAGGGCCGCAATCGGGGCTGGAACCAGGAGGAACATCTCGTGCGACGCAGGGTAATTCTATAACGTAGTTTGGATTGGGACACAGCGGTCCGGTGCCCGGTATTGCATGATACCAAATGAGCTGAGCGCTGTTTTTCGATACGAAATAATCGCGGTGCGGACCGGCGGCGCAAAGGTTCGAAAAATCGTTGTTGGCCGTGGAGGCCGGCGTCAGACAGGCGCCCTGGTGCAGCGCAATGTCGCCGTCTTTCACATAAATATCGTATGCGCAATGCGTGAAGCTGTTGCACAGCATCTGCAAACCGTCGCTGACCGTCGGGCCGTCGTTATCTTCCCAGGCCAGCAGGGCCACGTCCATATAGATAAATTCGTTGTTGTTAATTTTGTTTGCTTTAGAGCCAGAGGAACGCGCTATCAGGCCGCGAAGCCCGGCTGCATTGGCAGGTACGGAATGAAAGGTATTCCTTTCCACCAGGTAATCGCTGCAGCCGTCGAGATACAGGCCAACAAATTCGTCAACGTCAAATTTACAACCAGTGATCTCGGCGTAGTCCTGCCCCTGCGCAAGTATGCCGGCAAAACAATCGGCAAATTCGGCGTCGCTTGCGGAAATCGTATACAGTGGATTCGATCCTTCGGCATGGATGCCCGCATACAGTCCGCTGAACTCACAAGGCACAAGGCTGCCGGCCGGACAAGGGGAACTCTGTGCCGTACACAGCCCATACACATCGTAGTCGCCGTCGACGCTGTAAATACCTTTGCCGCGGTCTGCAGAAGCATAGTGGTTCGAAGTGTTCTGAAAGCGACAACCTATGAAGCGCAGCCCGTCCACTTTCCACATCGACACAAAAGCAAAGGGATTTGCATCGGGATCATTGAGCTGCTTATCGGTGATAAAGTCGCAGTCGGTAAAACGGCTGGCGTTGCCAACGTAGACCTTTGGGCTTGTGCCGGGAAGGTAGTTGCGATAGTTAACAAAGTTGACTGCGGTCCGGTTGTTGCGAAAGGTGCTTTCTTCGGCAATGACCAGGCCGCCCGTCGCATTCTGGTCGTTGCTCTTGGCGAGCTGAACCGCGGTTAGCGCATTTTCCACAACTGCGCCATTCTTGAACTCTGCATAGCCCTGCGGACTGTTGTTAAGCGGCAACTGACTGAGGTTTTTGTTGCCCCAGACTTCAATACCGCCCCACATTGCGCCGCATTGGTTAGTAAGCGTTCCGCCGTCTACCACAAGGCGCGCTCCGGCCTGCACATAGATCTTAACGTTGCGCGCGATATTAACAGTGCCGGTAACCGTCAGCGTCTTGCCGCTCAGGATCGTCAGGTCGTTCTTCAGATGTTGATAGCCGCTCCAGGTGGTATTGGAGTTAATTGACTGCGCGCCAATAGCCAGCGCTTCTTTCAGGTCTACCTCGAAGAGTCCGCGGCCATAGGTAGCGCCAACGAGTTTACCGGCACAGTAATTGATCTTCAGATCGCTGATTATCACCGTGGGCATACCGTTGTTGTAGCAGCGCCATTCGCCGGATGTCAGCGTTCCGTCCCAATAGTACACGCCCCCATCGGTGCCGGCGTAGAGCATATATTCGCTGCCTTCCTGGTAGGCGATTGTATTCACCGGCAAATTGGGCAAGCCCGTTGATATATTCGTCCAGGAGTTACCGGCGTCCGAGGAAAAGAAGACCTTATTGCCGCTGGAAAAGCCGCCGACCGTAACCCACACGTGTTTGGGGTGATCCTCGTTAGCCGCTATATCGGTTATATTGCCCCAGAAATCCGGCAGATTTGCATCGGTCGCTTCCCAGCCGGAGGTACCGATTTGCGTTCGCCAGATCTTGGGGGCTCCATTGGCATCAGGTTCATTCGTGGCAAAATAGCCGTAGTCTTCATTCGCGCGCGCCAGTTCAAGAGCGCCGATGCGGTGCGGAGCAACCGAGGGAGAATATTCATTCCAGTTCAGCCCGGAGTTGGTTGATATGTATACCCGGCGATATGCAACAAAGACATGATCGGGATCTACGGCAGACATAAACATGGGGAAGGCAAGGAAATTCCAGTATTCGCCGGATGGTGCATTCGGTGGGGTAACCTCATTCCAGTTAACTCCACCATTGACGGATCGATTGAATTTAGCGTTGGGAGCGCTAAACATCACATCGGCATCATTATAGTTTATCAGGCATCTTCCTCCGTCGCCGCCCTGAAGATTCTCCCAGTCGCCGTCGAGGTAGCGGTTAGTGCCGCAATCCTGTGTTCCGCCCAGTACCAGCGTTGACTCATTGAGTATATCGATGCCATAGAATTGCGTGATATCGAGATACGAGCCGGAGATATCGTCCCAGTCCCAATCTGAATAGTCCTTGGTGGTGGAGGGATCATCATCTTCGATAAATACTCCCCCGTCGCAGCCAACGATTACTCTGGCGGACCCGTCGCTGTGCTCCACAACCAGCATGTCTCGTACGTCTGCGTGGACGAAAGTTGTCGTGTTTCTTGGCGTCCACTGCGAAATTTGCGAAAAATCGCCGATGCTGTTACCGTCGACAGTTCGCCAGAGTTGAACGCCGCCGGCGTATACGCGATCTGAGTTGAGCGGCGAAACCTCGAATTCCATTCTATCCAATAGGAATTCGTCCTGTATAAGATTTTGCTGTTGGCTGTCAATGGCAAAGGAATTGCCAAGATTGCTCGATTTAGCGAAGTACACTATGTCGTCGTTGACATAAAGTGCCCAAAGGCTGTTCGGCTCACTCTCGCTCACTGCCAGTTTAATCGCTGTTATGCTGGAATTATTGGGAATGTTGTTCGTAAAATTTGTCCAGCTTGTGCCCGCGTTAGTGGTCTTAAAAACGCGATCATGACTGGATACATACAATGTATTGCCGTCGCCGGGCCGGACTTCCATATCGGCCATGCCGGGCGAGGTACCAAACACAAAAAAACTGCCAATATTTGTAAAAGTGGCGCCGGCGTCCGACGAGCGGTATACTGTATTCGGCGTCAGTGCATATATGACCGAACTGTTATTGGGATCCATTTTCAGTTTGCGCACGATCTTCTTCTGGCTGGGGGTGTAGGACAGTCCCGTCGTGGACCAGGAAGCGCCGCCATCGGTCGTTTTAAGGACGCCATTGCCGTACCCTCGGCCCCAGGCGGTCACTCCCGTGGCAATGTATATTATATTCGAGTTATTGGGGTCGATGAGAATATCAGCGATGCCCATTCCCGGGAAGTTGTAGGAGTCGGTGATATTAAACCAGGTACTGCCGCCGTTTGTTGTTTTGAACAAACCGCCGGAGTTCGATCCGGCGTATATCGTGTTTAATGAGGCATCGTTCGGATCGACCGCAATGGCCGCTACAACTCCCTTGCCGGCAGCGCTGCCGCCAACAGGAGGCGTGTGCGGACCGAGCGATCTCCAGGTCGGGATTCCTTGTTGGTTATTGCATCCGGGTTTCGGAACCATGGCAAATTCTCTCATTGCGTCCAGGGCGTCGTTAAGTGTTCCGTCAGGGCCGACGCGTGATTCGGACAGCCAGGCAAAACGCTGCCACTTTTTCCAGCCTGAGCCCTTCACGTCTTTTAGATGCGGGTTCCGCGAAAAGTAGTCCTCTACTTCAGCTTTCAGTTCAAAATAGTTTTCGTCGGGATCGTACATCCGATATTGCCAGTCGTTCTGTCCAAGTGCTGTCTGCCAACCGAGTACGAGCAGGCAGAGCGTCAGTATTGTTCTTTTTCTGAGATTGTTAAACATAATATACGATCTGTAGGAGAGACCAACAGGTCCCGGGTGAATAAAAAGAGCCAGGAAACTGATGCCACAAATACGTAGGCAATTGCTCTACCGAACATTGACATTGAGGTGCTTGCAGAAAGTCAGTATTCCCGCTGTGATTGCATTGAGACACGCTCGAAGCGTCCCCTTTGCCTTTCGCGCATCTGCATTTTATGAAATCAAGAACAGATGCGTTAAAGCGCAGAGGGTTTTACCTCTTCCAGCTAATAGTTCTGCTAATGCAGAAGTGTTGGAACAGTTGTTCCGTACTGTATGTGTGTGTTCCGCGTTAGCGCTTGATGATGTTAAAAACGGGCAATCCGAACAGGACTCTGCATAGTCCCGGGATAGCATGGATAGGAACCAAGATGTTAAAACTCATACGAAAACTAAGCCTGGCGAATTAGGCATGCAAGTGGGAACGCATAAACGTAACGATTCATCAATAAACGTGCGCTATGGGTTCACGAACGTGAAGCCCGACATAAGATTGAGGCTAAAACAAAAGAGGCCGCCTCGTTATGAGACAGCCTCTTCGAAACTCCGAATCGTATCAGCAATGTTTATTCACGATATGTAAGTCAGCGAACAATGTGTAATGGCGTCGAGATGTAACTACCCGCGGAACGTAAACGCAGATAATAGCTGCCCGAAGCCAGTCCCTTCGCATCGCAGTGCGAGTTATGAAGGCCGGCATTCAGAAAGCCGCTATGCAGGATACGCAGCTGACGGCCTTGCGCGTCCAGCAATTCCAGCTCGATGTCGCCCGCCTCGCGCATCGAGAAACTGATCGTGGCCTTGTCCCGGGTTGGATTCGGCTGAACCGATTGGAACTCGAAGGGCAGAGGAATCCGTTGCCCGGCATCATTAACATCGGTCACGCTGGCCGCCGGAGTCTGCAGTATCGGGAAGTCCACCATTCGAATCAGTTTGCGGAGCGTTTGGCTGCTGCCCGCGACGCCATCGACAAATTCCGTGCAATCGAGATCCGCCGCGGCGACCACGGTCTTATGCAGGCGACGCGCCACTTCGCCGATCGCTTTGACGGCCTTCGAAGATCCATCCGGCGGATCGGCGACATAGGTGCCGGCAACAAACCAGTAATAGCTGGCGGCCGTGGTCGTGTGATCATTGATGAATCCGGTTTGGGGATTGCCGGACGGACCGGGCCAGGCCTGAAACCACTTTGAATCCTTAAATTGAAGAAATTCAAAGCTGGAGCCCATGTGGGCGTCGGCGCAGCCAGCGTCAATGATATCGATCGTATTCCAATCCCAGTTGCAAATGTCGTAGGGAGAGGCATAGTCGAAACAAACCTCGCGAATGGCAATCGGACTAAGCCCCAGGACATCAGTAAAAACCGGTGTATTCCATGCAGCCATAAATATGGCGGCTCCGACTACCAGCTCCGGCCCCGAACTGGCATAGTTTTCATACCAGGAACCTCCGGGATCTGTCGGTGTGCCGTTATGTTTAAAGATGTCGCCCGCTTCATTATTTTCGAATTTGTTCAGGATATCGGCGTCGTCAGAGTTAACAAAGGGCCGGGGAATATCGAAGCCGGCGATGGCGGGAGGCTGAACGTTGCCGGGAAAGTAGCTTAATCCCGATTCATAATCTTTCCAGCGCAGGGCAAAGTAGCCCCAGCGCCCCCAGGGTTGAGCTGATCCAGCCGCAGCGGGAGGATTGAGTATATGAGTGTCATTACAGTAACAATTCGAACCGCTGTAGTAATTGTGCGACATCTCGTGGCAAACCTGCTCTTCCGGGCCGTCTTCCTCTCCGCAGATCCCAATGCACAAATCACCGTCCGCTTCACCGATGCGCAGATTTTCCAGGATGGCGGGCGCGTTTAGCTCCACCGCGTGCACAATCGCAGTGAGTTCATCATCGATTTCGCTCACGAAATAGTCCTGCATTTGCAGTCCCGGCTCGCTTTTCGGGAAAAGGGTCTTAAAGCTAAACCCCGTCGGGTTCACCTGGGTGAATATCCCGCCGCTGTGCCCCGCGACCAACACCGATCCGTCACTCTTTAAGGTCAGGGCTTCGGCGTAGTCATCGCCCGCGGCGCCCAGCAAAAGACCATGATTGATAGTCGTCAGATTTTTGTCGATGTTAATCACATAGGCGTCCATCGCCTGCGGCGTACCTTCAGCGGGGAAGTCATTCGCGTCGGTGCCTCCGGCAACATAGATAGTCTCCGGCCCCACCGCATCATCCGTTACACAAAGCGCCGTGGCTGTCTCCAGATCCGCCGTCGCCAGGATTGCTGTCGCCAGAATCTTGTCCTTTGCACTGTTGAGGACCGTTATCATCACGTCGCTCCGACTCAGTTCGCCGCCATAATCGCGAGTATCCAGGACGGAGCTGACAAGCACAATTCCAGCGGCTCCTTCCACGGCGGCGTAGTCGAAGAAATAAGGCGACAAGGTTAAGGCCTGCCTTAATGTGCTGCCCTCGGCAAGGCCGCTGATATCGAAGCTAAGCTTGCCGTCGGACGTGATGGAAAAAGCCTGCTGCACATCTTCTTTGCCGGGTTCCGACACGGTCATCGTTCGCAGATCGATGCTGCGAATATTGCCGTTGTACAACAAATCAATGGCGATCTCACCCGTTTCATCATCGAGGCGCATGGCGTCGACATTGTCGAATTCCAGCAGCAGCGCATTGACGCCAGGCTGGGCACCGATAGTGTAGGTTGTCAGCAATTGGCGGCCATTGCACTGATACGACAGGGAAACACCTTCGTAGATGCCCTGTACTTCGAGCGTGGCATAATTAACAAGCGCCGCCAGCGAGGCCTGCCCCGGAATATCCAGATACTTCGTACTGCCGATCATCTGGTCAGCCGTGAAGTATGTCGGCCGCGGGTCGGCGTCTACCAGGCGGAAGCTGCTCCTGAGCTCGGGCCAGCGATCGCCGGCTGCCATGAGGCCAAAAGCGACGGTGCCGTCATCGTTAAAATAGATGCTGTTGCCGGTGGGTGAAATGCTCGCAAAATTTACTCCGGCAGGCAAGTGCCCATCGTTGGAGCTGATCGGCACCTGCGGCTGGTAGCCGAAGCTGACGTGAGTGATCGGCGGAAATTCAACTGAGTGAACAAAACCGACATTCGCAAGCAGCAGCAGACAAAGGCTCAGTAAAAGCGCCTTTTGCTTACCGGAGCCAAACAAGCGCCGCTGAGCATCACTATCCTTAACAGTTGCGCCGCGATTGGTGCCTGAGGAATTCAATCTGTTTAATCCAGATCGAAACATAATCTACCTCCAAAAATACGTATGAAGATTCCCCGACAATAAGAGTATTGTCGTGTTGGAACCACAGAATTAGTTCGTACTTCCGGCAGGTTTTAACTATATCTTTATTAACGTAATTTTCTGTAGGAACTCTTCCGTTTGAGAAGAGAGGAATAGTGAGAGCAAGGTAGATTCTCCAAGTGTATCCGAGTCCTCAACTCCCTCTTTTAATAGCAAGACGTCGACGAAATTCATCGCAGGAGATCAACAAAATTATCGCAATGATTAGTGCCGGGCTTTTCCGTAGGTACAATGCTTGTCTCATCTCGCCGAAACTGCCTGCATACCGACCCGACCCAGCGCCGGCAAAACAGGGCGAATCGTCTCTTGAGGCCAGGGGCTCTACTGCCGAAGAGTTGGGTTTGGTCTATACGACTGGCGGACCGACATAAAATTTGCAGAAACTCCGTTAGCGCAGCGGCGTGGATTTTGAAGCGCACCATTGTGATTTAGGGAACGACCGCTTAGAACAGTCGTAATATGCGCAAGCATGGGAGTTGCCGCCAGTACAAACAGGTAAGCGTGACCATCGGTGGATAAACGTGGCGTTTGACTGTATAAACGTGTGAGGAACCAGCCCCTCAGATCTATTGCGGCGCTTCCACCAAGGGCTCCAGGCCTACGGACGACCACATCCGCCGGCGAATCATCTCTCTTAATAAAGTAAACGTCTTTTAACGACTCGGCAAAGAGATAAACCGGCACCCATTCGCGCAAAGTCTGTGGGCAGGTCTTAACATCCCGAACGGCAGCCAGACGACACAAAACAACAAGCCTTTGCAAATGAAGCAGATGCAAAGGCTTGTTTGGTATTTCGACTTCAAATCAGCGAGCACTATTTATTGCAAAGCGATTAACGCACTATGCGGAGGGGCGTTGCAATGTAACTGCCTCCGGAGCTCAGACGCAGGTAGTAGCTTCCGGCGGCCAGCCCGTCGGTATGGCATAGCAAGCTGTGCAGACCGGCATCCAGGTAAGCACTATGCAGGATGCGCAGTTGACGCCCCTGCACATCCAGCAGCTCCAGTACTATGTCGCCGGCGTGATGCAGTGCGAAGCTGACGGCGGCTTCATCCTGCGTCGGGTTTGGCCGCACCGACTGAAACTCGAAAGGCAGCGGCATCCGGCTTTCCCTGTCGGGAGCATCGGTCACGAGGCTTACTTCGGGCAGTAAAATCGGGAAATCCACCATGCGAATCAGTTTGTCGACAACCTGGGTATTCCCCGCGACGCCATCGACATATTCCGTACAATCGAGCGGCACTTCGGCTACCACGGTCTTGTGCAGACGACGCGCCACCTCGCCGATGACATTGACTGCATGAGATGAGCCGTCCGGCGGGTCGGCGACATAGGCTCCTTCGAGAAACCAGCCGTAAGTGCCGGCATAGGTCGTTTGTTCGTTGATGAAACCGACCTGGGGGTCTCCGTTAGGACCGGCCCATGCTTTGTACCAAAGGGAATTTTTAAGTTCCAGAAATTCGAAGGTTGAACCCATGTGGGCGTCGGCGCAGGAAAGGTCGACGACATCGATCGTGTTCCACTGCCAGTTGCAAATGTCATAGGGCGATGCATCATCGAAACAGAGCTCACGGATCGCCATCGGCCCGACCCCGGCTTTGTCCGTAAAAACCGGTGTTTTCCAGGCTGCCATAAATATGGCCGCGCCGACTACCAATTCCGGTCCCGATTCGGCATGATTGGGATACCAGGATCCACCCGGATCGGTCGGCGTACCGTTAAGTTTAAAGATGTCGCCGGCTTCATTGTTTTCGAACTTATTGAGAATATCGGCGTCATCCCAGTTCACCGTAGGCCAGGGTATATCAAAGCCGGCCGTACTTGGGGGCTGAACATTGCCGGGATGATACGAAAAGCCCGACTCGTGTTTTTTCCAGCGCAGCGCAAAGTACCCCCAGCGACCCCAGGGCGGCGTTGCTCCGCTGGGATTGAAGGGGTTGAGTATACGGTTGTCATTACAGTAACAGTCCGAACCGTCGTAATAGTTGTGTGACATCTCGTGACAGACTTCCGAACGGGCACCGTTGTCGTTGCCGCCGACGCCGATGCACAGCTCGCCGCCCGCCTCCGCGATACGCAGGTGTTCGGTCAGCGCGGGTGCGTTGATCTCCACCGCATGGATTACCGTCGTGAGATCTTCATCGACCTGCGACACAAAGTAGTCCTGGAGCTCCAGGTTCGGCGCATAGCTCGGAAAGAGCGTCTTGAAGTTAAAGCCCGAAGGGTTCACTTGGTTAAACAGACCGCCGCTATGGCCGGTGACCAGTACCGAACCGTCGGCTTTCTGCGTTACGGCTTCCGCGTGGTCGTCGCCGGCAGCCCCAAGAAAGAGTCCGGAGTTAACCGTCGCCAGGTTGTCGTCGAGCTTTATCACAAAGGCGTCCATACCCTGCGGCATTCCGACGGCCGGGAAATCCGGGGAGTCGCTGCCGCCAACGACATAGATACTCTGCTGACCCGGCCCGGCATCCGCCAGGCAGAGCGCGGTTGCCATTTCCCGTTCCGCGGTCGCCAGGATCGCCGTCGCGACAATCTCATCCTTTTCATTGTTAAGAACCGTTATCATCACGTCGCTCCCGCTCAGCGAGCTGCCGTACTGCCGGCTATCCAGAACGCTGCTGACAAGAACGTATCCGCCGGCGCCTTCAGCCGCAGCGTAGTCGAAGAAATACGGCGAGAGCATGATGGTCTGCTTAAGACTCGTTCCATCGGGAAGACTGCTGATGTCGAAACTCAGTTTGTCGTCCGGGGTGATGACGAAGGCCTGCTGTGCATCGGCCTTGCCGGGCTCCGACACGGTCATCGGCTGCAGATCGATCGTGCGAATCCGGCCGTTGTCCAGCAGGTCGATCGCGATAGCGCCTGTTTCTTCATCGAGGCGCATGGCGTCGACGTTGTCGAATTCAAGCAGCAGGGCATCAACGCCGGGGTCGGTGCCAATGGTATAGGTTGACAGTAACTGCCGGCCGTTGCACTGGTAGGACAGGTCGACATCCTGATAGATCGCCTGAACGTCGAGCCGGCCGTAGTTGGCCATTACCGGCACAGTGGCCTGGCCCGGAATGTCCAGGTACCTGGTGCTGCTGATCATTTGCTCGGCGGCAGAGTATACCGGGCGTGTGTCGGCGTCCACCAGATGGAAGCCGCTCCGGAGCTCGGGCCAGCGCTCGCCGGCGGCCACCAGTCCGAAGCCGACGCTGCCGTCTTCATTAAAGTAGATGCTGTTGCCCGTGGGAGTGATGGTGCTAAAGCTCACGTCGGCCGGCATGTGCCCTTCATTGGACGTGATTGGCATTAAGGGATCGTAGCCAAAGCTGACATGCGTGATGGGCGGGAATTCGACGGCCTTCAGCGGGCCGGAATCCGTCAGCAGCAAGAGAAAACACGCGCTTAACAGCAGGCTGCCCTTGCTAAGAGTCGCACCTAATTTAGACTTGTCCGATTGCGATCGACCTGTTAGTGATCGATTCATGATCTACCTCCAATATGACAAATGAGGGTTCCGCGACCGGGTCGGAACCAAAATGTGAATGTATTGTCGGGGCGGGATTCAACTACTCTTTGTTAAGCGAATTACATGGTCTTGTCTGGAGCGCGGGCCGGTGGCGGCGAGGCAGGGAACTCCTCGTAGAGCACAGGCCGAATCCCCATCCAGGCAGGGGTTTGCCTAATCGCATTGTATGATTTGTTAAAACCGTTTCGAAGTAGTTCAGAAATTTTGCGGCAGCTCCACAGTCGCTTCGGCATGGCTTTCGGCGCTCGGCCTTATGCTTTGCGGAACGGTCGCTTTCGATCGACGCAATATGCAGCGTCCCGGCGCCCTATGCTATTACGAACAGGTTAGCGTCTTTTCTGGTGGATGAACGTAGCGTTTGACTGTATAAACGTCGCAATAAACATCGCGTGGCGGCAGCCTAATGATTTACACGGCAGTTCCGCATCGCTGTCGCGCTTGCGGGCGGCGCTGCGTTTTCAGCAGACAGGCTCGTGAGTGTTGTTTACCCGCGAGCCTGTCCGCATTACTGCATCAAACACTTGTCAGTGTACAACCATTAGCGTACAATTTGCAAAGGCGTTGTGACATAGCTACCCCCGGCGCTGATCCGCAAATAATAGCTGCCCGAAGCCAGGTCCTCTGTCGAACATCGCACATTGTGCACGCCGATATCCAGATAGCCGCTGTGCATGATACGGACCTGCCGTCCCTGTCCGTCCAGCAGTTCGAGCAGAATCTCGCCGGCGCTGTGAATCGCGAAGCTTATCGCGGCCGCATCCTGCGCGGGATTCGGCCGGACGGACTGGAATTCAAAGGGCAGAGGACTCCGCGGTCCGGCGTCAGCGGCACCGGTCACACTGCTTTCCTCGGGCGCCACGATCGGAAAATCCACCATCCGAATCAGCTTGCTGACTGTTTGCGTATTGTTCGCGATGCCGTCGACATATTCGGTGCAATCGAGATCGACCTTGGCCACGACGGTCTTATGCAGACGGCGGGCCACCTCGGCGATGGCCCTGACAGCGTGTGACGAGCCGTCCGGCGGATCCGCGACGTAGGTACCTTCAACAAACCAGTTATAACTTGCCGCTACCTGGGTGTGCTCATTGATAAAACCGGTCTGGGGATTACCGTTCGGACCGGCGTGGGCATGAAACCACTTCGAGTCCTTGAATTCCAGGAACTCGAAGGTGGATCCCATGTGATCGTCGGCGCAAGTCGCGTCAACGATATCGATCGTATTCCACTGCCAGTTGCAGATATCATGCGGCGAGTTATCGTCGAAACAGATTTCCCGAATGGCAACCGGATTGAGCCCTAATACATCCGTAAAGACCGGCGTATTCCATTCGCCCATGAAGATTGCGGCGCCGACGACCAGCTCCGGTCCCGAGCTGGCGTAGTTCTCATACCAGGAGCCGCCCGGATCTGTCGGCGTGCCGTTAAGAAAAAAGATGTCGCCCGCTTCGTTGTTCTCGAATTTGTTGAGGATATCGGCGTCGTCGGGATTAACGAAGGGCCAGGGGATGTCGAAGCCGGCAACACCGGGCGCTTGCACGTTGCCGGGATTATAGGTGTAGCCCGATTCATAATCTTTCCAGCGCAGGGCAAAATAACCCCAGCGGCCCCAGGGCTGGCTGGCACCCTGCACCCAGGGCGGATTGAGAATCAGATTGTCATTGCAATAACAGTTCGAGCCGCTGTAGTGGTTGTGCGACATCTGGTGACAGACTTCCGCTTCCGGTCCATCGTCCGATCCGCCGACTCCGACACAGATATCACCGTCCGCTTCAGCGATACGCAGGCGTTCGTTAAGGGCCGGCGCGTTGATCTCCACCGCATGGGCTAGGGCCGTAAGCCCTTCATCGGCCTGCGCTACGAAATAGTCCTGCATAAGCAGGTTCGGCGCTAACGCGGGAAAGAGCGTTTTGAAGTTAAATCCGGCGGTATTAAGCGGGCCAAACAGTCCGCCGCTGCGGCCGGTGACCAGCAGCGAGCCGTCACTCTTCAGAGTCACATCGTCCGCATAGTCGTCGCCGGCGGCGCCCAGCAGCAAGCCGGAGTTAACACTCGTCAGCTTGTCGTCGATGTTAATCAGAAAGGCGTCCATCGCCTGCGGCGTACCGGCGGCCGGGAAGTCACGGGAATCGGTCGCGCCCGCCACATAGATGCTCTCCTGCCCCGGGCCCAGCTCGGCGATACATAGGGCCGCAGCGCTTTCCGCGTCCGCCGTTGCCAGGATTGCCGTCGCCAGAATTTCATCCTTCTCACTGTTAAGCACGGTAATCATGACGTCGCTCCGGCTCAGCTCGCTGCCGTAAAGTCGGCTGTCGAGAGCGGTACTGACAAGGACAATGCCGCCGGCGCCCTCGACAGCGTCGTAGTCGAAGAAGTAGGGCGAGAGAGTGAGAGCCTGCTTCAGCGTGGCGCCCTCCGCGAGACCGCTGATATCGAAGCTCAACTTGTCGTCGGGGGTGATGACGAAGGCTTGCCGCCGATCTTCTTTCCCTGGTTCCGACACCGTCATCGGCTGCAAATCGATCGTGCGAATCCGGCCGTTGTACAAAATGTCGAGCGCGATGGCACCCGTTTCGTCATCCAGGCGCATGGCGTCGACATTGTCGAATTCGAGCAGCAGCTCGTCAACGCCTGGGTCGGCGGCAATGCTGTAGGTCGTGAGCAATTGACGCCCATTGCACTGATAGGACAGAGAAACGCCTTCGTAAGCGTCATGCACTTCAAGCGCCGCGTAGTTAGGCAGGGCCGGTATTTTGGTCTGCCCAGGAATGTCAAGATACATCGTGCTGCTGTTCATTCGCTCGACCGTGAAGAAGGCCGGGCTGGGGTCGGCGTTCACCAGACGGAAACTGCTCTTGAGCTCAGGCCAGCGATCGCCGACCGCGCTGAGTCCGAAGCCGACGCTTCCGTCACTGTTAAAATAGATGCTGTTGCCTGTGGGTGCTATACCGGCAAACTTGACTTCAGCAGGTAAGTGTCCCTCATTGAGATGAATCGGCACGAGAGGATCGGAGCCGAAACTGACGATCGTGGCTGATGAAAATTCGACCGAGGGCAGCAAGCCGGTATTCAGCAGCAGCAATAAACAGACACCTGGCACGCAAGCGCCCTTTAGGCAGGAAGTAGACAAGCGCTGTAGCAGGCCTCTGTTCTTGCCCCCTATAGCCCTAAAAAGGCTCTTAAACTTTAAAGCGTTAAATTCTGATCGAAACATGATCTGCCTCCAATAATTGCAATGGGTTTCCACGGCAAATGACATCCTGCCGGTACGAAACCAGTAAGAGAATTAGTTAAAGCGGCGGAATTAAGCTATGAGCCAGTTGACCTGATGATATGAGCCGTCCTGTCCCACCTGCGACATGGGATACTTCGAGGACATGCCGGTATTTAAGGTCTATCGCTGCCCCTACAGCTCGGTTACGAATGAAAAAAGTTAACAGTTACTGCCCTGCGGAACTGTAGTTGTTCAATGGAATCGCACCGCAGGCTTTGCTGGTTGTCACAAAAAAACACAATGAGGATGTCAGATACACGGCGGATGCTCTGTCCTCGTTGTGACGTGAGTTAAAGTTTCTGGCTTTGTGATTCCGTTTTAAGCGCAAAGGGTAGACGCAATATGCACAAGACGATCTCCTGATGCAAGTCCAAAGTTGTTAACATGAACGAAGATAAATAAACGCGGCCTGTGGCCGGATAAACCTTCGTGGCGACGATGGGTTACAATCCGCGCAGCAGTGACGCAAAAGGCTCGCGCTTGCGGACGGCAACATCCACCTTCGCGCCGTCGCTCATAATCACGAAACTGCCTTTTGCGCGCACAAAACGGCGCACATGACGAAGATTGATCAGATGCGTTTTATGAATCCGGTAAAAGCCCTCACCGTGCAGCAGAAGCTCATAGTCCTGGATCAGTTTGGATACGGTCAGCCTGTTTCCTTCGCTGGTGATAACCGTCGTATAATTGCCCTGCGCTTCAAATCGCATAATGTCCGCCAGTTGCAACACTTCGTAACCGTCGAGAGTCGGCAGGGCCAGCACTTCGCCGGCATTCGGTTCGCGGCAGGACCGCATCAAGGCCCGCCGGCGCAGACGATCGCTGCGATCCCCGTCCCGGCTGCTTTCCACTTTGCGAATGGCGGCCTGCAGTTCGCCCGCGACAATCGGCTTAAGCAAATAGTCAAGCGCCGCGAACTTTATCGCCCGGAGGGCATAATGGCTGTGAGCCGTGACGAAGATCAACTGCGATCCGATTCTCTCTTCGCTTTCCAGAAGCTCAAAACAGTCGCCGTCGGCCAATTCGACATCGAGCAGGAGCACATCCGGTGATTCTCTGCGCAGCAGACGGCGGCCTTCGCGTAGCCCGGCGGCAACAGCCAGCACTTCGACCTGGGGGCAGTAACGTTCCAACATGGTCGTCAGGATCTGCTGATTTTTCTTTTCATCTTCAAGAATAAGAGCGGTCAACATTGTGAGAATCCCTTTCGTGGTTTCCGCCTTCCACGGCCGGGAATTCCTGGTCGGCAGCCAATATATGCCTTGTTCTATCAAGACACTTCAATCCCTATTGCTGAAGTCAAATACAATTATCCGATATCGGAGCAAGGCCCCTTCGTTCGACAAGTTACTTTCAGCCATCAGGCGGGGACGATCCGGAACCTGGAAAAGAATCGTTCCGGATTGATTTCGATACAAAGATCCGTTCTTATTTTGATTTCTATTTAGAAGCTCTCTTCAGCTTGGTTCTCTATATATAAAAGCACTCTTTAGATATGTTCTATATATAAAAGCACTCTTTAGATATGTTCTATATATAAAAGCACTCTTTAGATATGTTCTA
>JANQRB010000129.1 GCA_028284775.1 Candidatus Kapaibacterium sp.
CGGCGCGGCAGTCGGGCACACGGAAGGTCATGGCGTGGCTGACCCTGCCTGTGTCGGCCGGCGCCGCGAAATGAACGTCGGGCTTGTCGTCCGTCGGACCGCCGCCGGTCACCAGCAGCAGCCAGACACCCTGGAATTGCAGAACGCAGGACGTACCGCCATACTCGCGAAACACCGTGCAGCCCAGCACATCGCGGTAAAAATTACGAGAACGCTCGATAGCGCTGACGACGAGGATATGGGTCAATTCAACGCCTTCAGCGGGAAATTCAGTAGCCATAACTATCATTCTCCTGAGTTTAAGTTGCTGGTTTCAAGGATCGTTCGATCGGCGGCAGGCGCAGCGCAAGCGCAAATATTAACAGCATGACAAAGGCCGGCAGCAGAAAGGTCTGGGTGCCGAAAATGCCGTACAGAACACCGCCGCTGAGCAATCCGATAATACTGGCCAGGCTGCCGGCGCTGCTTGCGTAGCCTTGCACCGCACCCTGATACTTGCGGCCCGCCACCCGCGAGAGGATCGCCAGAAATGACGGCCACATGATGCCGTTGCCGACGGCGAACAATAATGCCGCAACGAACAGCAGGACGTCATTTTCGGACATAAACAGGAAGAAGTTGAGGCTTAACAGGACGCTGCCGATTATCGCCAGGGTCGAATCGGAAACTTTGCCGCTCAGTTTGCTCAATACCGGCCCCTGAACCACGATCATCATCGCGCCCAGCAGCGAAAAGAATATGCCGAGTTTCATCAGACTCCAACCGAGCTGCTGCATTGCGTGGACAGGAAAGGCGACATAGAAAAAGTTAAACGCCAGAAAGATTACAAAGTAGAGCCCCAGAATGTAGGCATGATTCGGCAAACGCAGGGCGTCCCGAAAGCTCAGGGGCGAGGCGGCAAGCATCTGGTAACACTCTTTGTGTTCCTGGCCAAGTATCTTTTTGATTTTGGGGTCGTCCAGCGGTTTGGCGAGAATACAGGGGCTGGATTCAGGCAGCAGCCGAGCGATAACGACGATCGCAATCAGCGAGATCAGCATCGCGACAATAACGGGCAGCAGCTCTTCCAGTACCGTCGCGCCCAGAATTCCGGCAAAGGCCGGTCCGATGATAAAGCCGAGATTGGATGAAGCCGCCATCTTGCCGAAGTTGCTTTTTTTATCGGCATCCGCGGTGATGTCGGCCAGGTAGGCGTTGGCAACCGATACATTGCCGCCGGTGATGCCATCGAGCGCGCGGGCGAAAAACAGGATGAGCAATGGCGTGCTAAGCATAAAGACGCCTAGTATGGGCGAGTCCACTTCCGCGATGATGCTGCGCGGGATTAGCAGCGCGATCATAAAAACAACCCAGGCCACAAAGGTGCCCGCCTGGCTTAACAACAGAATTTTTTTGCGGCCGTAGCGATCGGACCAGGCACCCAGAATCGGAGCGCCGATAAACTGAAAGAGGGAATAGCAAGCGCCAAGGATGCCGTAGATAACTTCGTTGCCGCCAAGTTTTATCACCAGCACGACGAGGAAGGGCAAGAGGATGCTGTAGCCGAGTGTGCCGATAAAGTTAACCAGCAAAAGCGGAAACAAGGCTGCAGACACCGGGCTGCCGGAAGCTCCCGTCTGGCCATTGGCTGTCGTAGTCTCGGTCATTCCTTAAACTCCTTTTGAGCGCTTACGGTGTCGCAGAACCTTCGTTCGCGACGATTTCCAGGACAGTAGTGTTCCCGGCACGCGCGTTCCTGATACTTGTCCATAGCCATCGCCTGACTGCGGTCACGTTTCGACAGGGACAGGTTCAGCAAAAACAGGTCCATAAGCGCCAAAATCGTAAAAGTAGCCGGCGCCGCCAAAATTCCGGACTTCTTTCGGCCTGATGGCGCCGCTGCGGATCACAGCCATTCCCTCAGCGACATCGCGCAGAAAATGCCCGGGCAGAATCGCCTCGCCGTGGGCGGGCAGCAGATAATCGAGCTCATCGGCATAGCCTTCCAGGCGCTCGTAGGTCGCGAATATGACGTCGGGACTGGCGCGGCACTTCAAGTGCAGCCACCAGTTCTTACTCTTGTTCAGAGTGTCGCCCATGTACATGGTCGCCCGTTCGCGATCCAGCAGGCAGATGCTACCGCGGGTGTGAGCGGGCGTGTGTAGTACTTCCAATTGCCGGTCGCCTAGATCGATGTAATCGCCGTCTTCCCATAGCCGGACAGGCTCCGGAATACCACGCGCCACAAAGAGGTCATAAGCACGGCGGTCGAAATCCGAGGGCAGCAAATGCTCAAAACCGGAGCCCTCGAAAATGGCGCTCGGCTGCCAGTCGCCGCTATGAATACGATGCGTATTGCCATTCCACTTGCGGCCATGCTCTTCCCATTCGATCCGGCCCATTGAAATCGCATCGAAGTAAGCATTGCCGTTCGAATGATCCGGATGAACATGAGTGTTAACCACGAGAATGTCGCCGCTGAGGTAATTGCGCGCCAGAGCCCGGACATCGCGAAGGCCGCAGCCGGTGTCGATGATCACGGATCGTTCGCTGCCCTGTAAAAGAAAGAAAGCAACGAATCCGCCCTCTTCCACGCGATAAACTCCGGGGAAAATCTCATCGACTTGGTACCAGGCCATTTGCCCGCCTTGACTGTGCTGATTGCCGCAATCCGACTTCATAATGTTCCGGCGGATGCGCTTGTTTCCTGCAATAATGGCGAAAGTTACGCACATACGGAAGTGAAGGCATGAAAGCAGACTAGAGCAAGGAGCTTTTCAAGTTTTCAAGTGTGGAAACACCCCGCAGGCGATAATCTTTGTTAACAAAGAAACACCCAAGTGACCATACTGGATTAATTGATCACCACCCTACTGCATCGCTTAGACTTCGACGACAAGCTGCGGCTGGAACTCATCATTTGGCGAGTCGGGATAGGCACGCGGATTGGCCAGGATCCGTGTTGATCCGATCATGTAGTCGGAACTGCGATGAATGTGTCCGTGAATCCAAAGCCGGACCGGCGAGTCCCGCACGAAATCATCCAGATGCGAAGCATAAGCCGCCGCCAGAGTGTCGTTACGAAAATCGGGCGGCAAGGACAATGCGCTGGGTGCATGATGCGTGACGACAACGACTTTCTTATCAAGATGCTTTTTCAGCTCCTGCTCTAACCAGTCTCGTGCATAGTGATGACGCAGCGCGGTATCCGCCGAACGCAGCTTGCGATAGCCGGGGCTGACCCGAATCCTGCGGTAGTCGTTCATCCGCTCCTTGGCCTCGAAGCCCGCAAAACGCGCCTCGCCCGACAGGTTAAAATCAGTCCAGAGCGTACAGCCGAGAAATACGATCTCGCCGAGACCGAAGCAGTCCGTATCCAGCACATGGACATTGCTGCCCGCCGCCCGGTGTCGCAGTTTATCGGTCAGTTTGGGTAAGGCATTGCCGTAATACTCGTGATTGCCCGGCACATAGATAACCGGCAGTCCCGCAAAAGCCGACTGAGCCCAAAGCAGACCGCGCATTCCGCGATCGATGTCACCGGCGAGGATAAGCACATCCGCTTCTACGGCCGACGGCTTAAAAGGAGCGAACTCCTGATGCAGATCACTGAGGATGTGTAAGCGCATAGGCTGCTCCGCATACTTTGTCGCCTGAAGTAACCACTGAGCTAGGCCAGACACTTGTCCAGGAAACGCAGCAGCTCGCGATGAAAAATCGCAGGATTACTCATGTACGGTGCATGGCTGCCTTCCGGCACGATAACAATTTGTCCATTCGGAACTGCCTTGAAAAGTACATTGGCCTCGCTAATCGGCACCGTGCGGTCATTGGCGCCCCAGAGTGCGAGAAGCGGCGCTCTAAAGCTGCCCAAATCAGCCTGGTATTGTTGAATGGCGACCGGCGCGACCGCCACAAAGCCGCGCAGCAGTTGAGGGTGCTCGCTGATGAAGGGCAGGGCAAAAGCACCGCTCATCGAAGCCGCCAGCAATACCGGTCGGTCGAATTGCATGGCCTTAAACAGCGCCGCCAGCCACTCCGCGCGCGGCAGCGTCGAAGCCGCCGACTGTCCGAATCCGGGCATGTCGATCGCAAAGGCCCGGTAGCCGGCCTCCGCCAACAGTTGCAGCGTGCCGATCTGACGCCAGGTGGCCGCCGAAAAACTTGCGCCGTGCAACAACACAACCTGATTGCCATCCGCCGGTCCAGTGGCCAAATAGTGCGTCTGCGCCCCGCCCACAAGCTCTTGGCCTGATTCCACGAGCATTTGCTCTGCCATGCTTCACTCCCTGAAATAGAGATGTCCAAAATCTGTGCAAGGCACAATTTAGAGAATTGCGGAATCAAGGAAAGTACCGTGTAGCTACTGCGGCCGGCCTTAGAGCGCGAATGCTTCCAATGCCGCTCTTATCTGTCGGTACAGTTCTTCTTCCCACTCTATCCAATCCAGGCGCGGAGCCCTGGGATGGCGGCGCAGATCGTAGGGCGCAATGATGACCCTGGTGTTCCAATAGGCACCATTGCCTTCAACAATTGTATACAGTTCTTCGATAGCCCGATCGCCGATCGGAATGCAGCCGATCGTGACATCTTTGCCATGGATAAAAATGTCGCCGCCCAGTCCGCTGCGGCCCTCGCGCCGCGCCATTGCCCGATCGAAGTCATTGGGATAGTTGATTCTCATCGACAGGTGGAAACGGCTGTTGGGGTTGAGAAAGTCGATGCGGTAAATGCCTTCGGGAATCTGCCTATCGCCCTGACGCAGCTTGGGCCCCAGCCTGCCGGAAAAGGCGGTAAAAGGATAACTCTTGATAAAGTGCCAACGCTTATCGCGCTGTTTCCACAGCTCTAAACGGCGTTCCCACTTAAAAGCCAGTAAAGCAAGCTTCCCGCCGTCCGTCAGGCTGTCGAGATCCAGGGGCAGCCACGCGGCCTCCCAAGAGCTTACCGCAGGACGTGAATTAACACCATGCTCACTTTTGACGCTGAGTCTGTCTCCAAAGACAGACAAACTCACGATGCTTAACACTACGCCGATCGGAATGACCAGCACAAACAAGACGGCAAGCCTGCGCATAGGACACCGCTAAAAGATAATCGTACGGGATTGTGCTGGCGATACGTCACTTGGCGAAAAAGTTTCATTTTACTGTCTATTGTCCATTGCCTGCTTCCGCTGCTCCGGCATCTAATAGACTAAGTTCTCGGAGTCCGGTATCTCCCTGGCTTACGTTCGATGCAAATGATCCGAACTGCAGACTCGAATGTTGCCTTATTCAGCAACTGCCTGCAGCGATGCAATTCGCGTTCTTGTCCATCCGGCATAATTCATTGTCTATTCACACGTGAATTTATTCTGTAGCAATCGGCAGGGTGCACACCATTCTAAAAAACAGCATTCAAGACGTCGGCAATACCTATCATTAACTGCGGCAAACATAGCTCATGAAATCGCTGATACACGCGGGCTAGCTTTATGTCAATAAATATTTTTATAGTTACACCTCCCCTTTAGAAAAAGGGGAGGTTGGGAGGGGTTGTGAAATCTCAGGGTCTTTCTAACTCCCCTAACCCCTCTTTCAAAAAAGAGGGAGATTTGAAAATAACTTAGTTGACAAAGTACTTGTACATCATCATTGTTAACAACAGTGAGACAAACAACCTTACTTTACGAGTGCGGTCGGCGTTGCATTTTAAACCGCCGGATAGCAGCCCGGCCGTTTGGCAGCTCCGGGATTCATTCCTGGCGGCAGCGCAGTGGAGACCGAAGACCGGAATGACATTCACAGCATTAACCTCGCAGCACAGAATGCTTTCGTCTGTCGTTGGGATTGTCTACTCAGCCTCATAGAAAAGTTCCATAATCGCTTCCATATCCATCGGTCCCATTGCCTCCTGGCGCACGGTTTGCAGTGCGCCGTTTTTGAATTCTCTCACAGTAAGACCGCATGGATGCTCCATTTCGACTTCGTTGTCCTCACAGGCAAAGCGTCGTTCATAGATAAGCTGCGGCGGCCCCGGCCGGGAGGCATAGCGCCGGATGTAGAGCAGGGAATAGTCGCGTTCCTGATAATCCACCTGAACCAGCACATACTCTTTGTCAAGCAGTTGAAATGTGCTGAAGGTTGCGCCGCCGTGACCGCTGTGTCGGTTATAGAAAGTCAGCGTTCGACTCGCGCTGTCGCGCTCCGGAAAACCAACCTGTTCGCTGAGGATCGGATGATAAACAAAGCTTCGTTGTCCGGGATCGTAGAGCCAGCAGCTGAATATTCCATTGCCGTAGGCGCCGCGCCCGCTGACGAGCGCAATGTCGCTGAAGCCGTCAAAATTGTAGTCCGTAAATACAAAGCCGTTTTCCCAGCGCGCGTCTTCGAGCAGGATACCGAGACCGAGGGACTGCGAACTACCGTCGCCGCGTTCGATCACAGCCCGGTTAACGGCAATGTACTTGTTACCATCTTCGAGATCATCAATGTACATGTTAAAAGTGAAAAGCGGCAGCGAGGGGTGAATGCGATGCCGCTGTTGGATGCGGAGCCGCCAGTCCGGCACTTTGTATTCGTCGGGATCACCACTATTGTCGGCTATGTATTCCTCCTCGAACTCTTCGTAGATCGGCAGCAGCGTGTCGCCCGTCAAACGATATACTTTGCGCAAACCGCCCTCGATGTCCGTCGCCGACCACGATGATTGCAGCGTCGAATCAAAAGAATTGCTGTAGATTTTACCCGATGGGCGGCTGAACAGGCTGCTGAAAACGAATCGTCCTTCGTCAGGCTTAAACAGCCAGCAGCGATTGCCGCTCGTATCCTCGCGGTCACTCAGATGCAGCAACAGCAGATCCTTGTAGCCGTCGAAGTTAACATCGAGCACCTGGCGCTGATCCGGTCCGCATCGCCAGCAAAAATCGTAGGCGCCCATCCTGTTCCACTCGATGGGTTTAATGCGTTGAACAAGCGTGTCGCCCCGCAGAATCATTATCTCGTGTTTTCCCTGCCCGCTGGGATCGTACAGCAGCCAAAAGCAAAAACGAGGCAATGAGGCGTGAATCGCGGCCGTAAAAACACGTGCCCACTGATTGCCGCCCTCAATCAACGTATCGGACAGCCCGACGACGGAACTGCCGTCGGCCAGACGAACAATGCGTTCTTTGCCGGATTGCATCATGACGTAAGGTGATTGTGACGACGCAGCCGGCACAAGGAAAGCCGTCGCCAGCAGCACAAGAATCAGCCCGGGGAAAAACCTGCTCATGCGATTGTATCAGATTCGGATCAGTGAAAACCGGGAAGCGAATGGAACGAGAGACTGGCGTACAAGTTACGCAGAAGCAGGACCTGCGCCAAATGCGAATATTCACACAAAAGCCCGCAGCTTCAGTCCGGAAACACGGCTGACCCCGCCGCAAAGATGTTAATCCCGCGACAGGCGTGTAACTCAAGTGGCCTTGCTGTCTTGCTCAGGCGAATGTAGCTCTACATCGCTCGATACCTGCGCATTTCCGCCGCTGTGTGCACTCGTACATCTGGTATTTATTACTCATGTAACCGGAAGGTTTGTCTTATGCGTTTACTTCTCCCAGTCGTTTTGTTGCCGATAGTGTTTTCCGCACTGATTGCCGGAGCGCCCGGCAATCATCTTGATGCCGGTGGCGATGGATTAACCTTGACAAATACCGTTCAGTATGGCGCTAAAAATGCCGCGGACCGGATTTTAGCCGAAGGCTGCCTCGGCAACGAAACATGGCTGCCGCTGGGCCAGGGGTTGCAGAATTTGCCCAGCGAAATTGTCGAGCTGAGGGGCCAGCTCTATGTATCGGAACTTTTACCGGAACTCGGCTTTCGTATCCGGCACTGGAACGGCAGCGAATGGAGCACCCTGCTGCACTGCGACTCGCCCTGCCGCCTGCAGTGGATGGAGGGATTTCAGGGCAGCCTGATTATTGGAGGCGATTTCATTGACCTGCCGGGAAGCGAAGGCCGTACGAGCATGGCGCGCTGGAACGGCAGCACATGGTCGGCGATCAGCAATGAACTGCTTTGGCCCGGCGAAGGCCACTTTCACCTGCAGCCGACCGTCGTCCACCGGGGACAGCTGATCGTCACGGGAATGGAGGCGGACAAACAGGGTCTCGAGCATGTCACGGCCTGGGATGGGAGCGAGACCAAAACACTCGGCACCGCCCTGCGCCGCAGCTCCAGCGCCGTTGTCAGCTCACTGGCCTCGGATGGCCGGTATCTTTACGTCGGCGGCGGCTTCACAATGGCCGGCGACCCGCAGGATCGGCTCATCACCCGCTGGGACGGCAGCGAATGGACGGGAATCGCCGACGACGATATGCGCACGATTTTCGACCTGGAGGTTTATCGGGGCCGGCTGTACGCCCTCGCGGCATTTTCAGCGGACAGTGGGAATATTCACAATGGAATTTTCCAGTGGGAAGGCAGTCGCTGGCAGCGTCTTAACAGCAATCATGGCTCGGACTTCCATCTGACCGATATCGCCCTGCTCGGCAAGGATATCTACGCGATCGGAATGTTCCGCGTCGGCGCCTTTGCCGAAGAGATCGCCGGTATCGGCCGCTTTGACGGCAGCCAGTGGCACGCCGTCACGGCCCCCGACAACAATGTTTTCACACTTCAGAACATCCGCGATGAAT
>JANQRB010000166.1 GCA_028284775.1 Candidatus Kapaibacterium sp.
TTTGCGGCTCTGGCGTACCGTGGACAACAAATTCTCACTGATGTCAACCCTGCGATTGGCGGCTATCAACCGACGTACGATGGGCGACAGTCCCGGCGCCATTGCCTACCTTGACGAAGCGATCGAAATTGCCGGGCGTGCTATCCCGGAGAGATCGCCGCGTCGCCGTTCGGCTCTTCACGATGACGTCATTAACACACATCATCGCAAAGCCGGATCCCGGCTGTGGCGAAGCCCTTGTACGTGCAGCCCCGGGTTTCACAATCGCCTCCGGTCGATACACGGGGCGGCAAGGGTGGCATCAGTGCATTATCGTAAACCAACACAGGACCTAACACCCCTCCCCCCTGTGACATTTTGTAGTGCCGCTGTGACAAATCCCGCCATCGAATTTCGCCATCGAATTTCGACAGTCTGGCTACGGCTTCCTTGAAGCTGATCGGTCAAAGGGAGCCGAACCGGCTGTCAGTTTTTGTGATCTGATCTGATCCTGAAGACAGCGCAACCCCTCCTCTGAAGAGCAAGAAACAACGAGCGGTCCATTCTCTATGGACTGTACCATCGGAGTACCAGGCTATGCGAATTCCCACTGGAACAACAATTGCAGATTTGCGCAGGCGAATTGAAAAGACGCGCCGGCGATGAGCAAGGACTGCCCTGACTGCCCTAGGGAACGGTCGGGCCGCGCGGAAATTCTCGCAGCTTCGCAAGCGCCTTCTCAGGATGCTGCGATTGTTCAAATCCCTTGTTCTTTTTTATTTTCGACAACATGCTACAGGATGAGATCGCCAAACTGCGCCGCAAGGTGGAATACAATCGTGGCCTGCGCAAGGCGCAGGCGGAGACGGAGCTGGTCGAGACCCTGGTGCGGGTCGACAATGGCGAAGCGCTACGCATTGCCGATTCAACCGTCGAACGTCTGCAGGAAATGCAAGCCAAAGCAGCGGCACGCAATATCAGACTTGAGCCCTATCGCGAGGCGGAAGCCCGTGCGCGCCGCGCCCTTGCGTATTCCATGCGCGTCGCGAAACGCCACGACGAAGCCCTGACCCTGCTGCGATGTGCTATTGAGATTTACGAAGAGCTGGACAATGCACCCGAGCTGATTCATACCCTGCAGCTTCTCAACCTGACCTATCGCGACCTGGAGCAATTCGAAGCCGCCCTGGCAACACTGGACAAAGCGCTGGCGCTGGGGCGGCAGGTCGGTTACGGCAAACGCGAAGCTGCAATTCTCGGGGCGCGCGGCTTACTTCTCTCGCTGCTCGGTCGCTATCGGGAGGCCGAACAGGACCTCGAAGCCGGACTGGACCTGGCGCGCATCGCCAAGGACTATCTGACGGAATTTGTTATTCTGGGCGACCTTGGCCTGCTCTACCAGCGGCAACTCAAGTCGGAGGCGGCCGAGCAAAAACTGAATGAAGCGATCGAGCTGGAAGAAAGCCGGCACATTATCGGCGATCTCAACCGCATGGTGATGTATTGGAATTATTCCCGTTTGCAGGCGGATCGCGGCAATCTGAGGGGATCGGTGAGTTTGTTGAACAGGGGCATCGCTCTGGCCGATTCCGCTGGTCTGCATAATGACAAAGCCTCGATGCTGCTTTACGTGGCCGGCATGCAGACCATCGAAGCCGATTATGCGGCAGCGATGGCAACGATCGGGCAGGTGCTCGACATCTGTTCCGCGCATCCCTTCGACGCCGCAGTGGCCAAATCTTATGCTATGCAGGCGATCATCTTCGCGGCGGTCGGCGATGAGCTGGCGGCCGGGGAAGCGGCCGAGGCCTGCGTCGAACTTTTGGAGAAAATCGATGTCACCCCGGCAACGGGCTATTTTGAAGTAATGGCCGCCGCCTTTCATCTTGCTGAGCTCAACCTGCAGTCCTTCGATGCTGCACCTTATATCGCAGCTTTTGAAGATTCCTTGCGGACCAAGCGTGATTCCGGCAATCTCAACAAGCTGCCCGACATCTGTATAAGTCTTGGCGTTCTGCTGACAAATTACGGCGATAGGCAGGCGGCACAGCAGGTCCTGGAAGAGGGTATCGCCCTGAGTCGAAGAGCTGATTACGGCCTGACGCAATCCACCCTGCAATCTAAACTCGGTAGTCTCTTTGCTTCCGAGGGTCGGCACAGCAAAGCGCGTTCGCAGCTGGACGAAGCACTCGAATTGGCATCGCGCGCACCCTACCCGCATGTGCAAATATTTAGCCTGGAGCTCTTAGCTCAGATCTGCGATGCAAGCGGCCTCGACGAGGAAACCCGCAAGCACCGGCAAGAGCTCGAGACCCTGCGACAGCGTTACTGCAGTCCCGACGTGATTCTTGCACTCCGGCGTCAGCGCGACAAGGATCGAATACTCGGCCTGGAAACAGAACTTGCGGCTGCACAAAGCGAGTTGAAGGAGCTACGCGACAAGATAAGCGTCCTCCAACGCCAGATGCAGTCCAGGAGTGCGCAGAACAAGCAGTTGACGGAACGACTGGCGCATCTGACTGAGGCCATGCGTTTTGGGGAACAAGAGGAGCATACGGCATTTCAACAACGTATCGAGAAAATGCGCGCTGAAATCCAAACAGGCATGGAGCAGGCGGACTGGTCGACCTTCGAGCGCGAAGCGGGCGAGCAGGAGCAGGAATTCATGCGGCGGCTGATTGCCGCATACCCGGCGCTCACCAACACCGAACGTAAAATCTGCGCTCTGATTCGCCTTAACAATACCACCCGCGATCTGTGCCGCCTCCTGAATATTTCGCAGCGCTCCGTCCAGGTATATCGTTATCGCATTCGTAAAAAACTTCAACTGCCTTCCGAAGCCGATCTAAACGCCTTTATACTGGAATTCTGATCCTGTTGCTGCAGCATGTGATGATTTGTTTGGCTGATGTTGCAATTGCTTCCCGCTACTTTGCATTGTCTGAAAAACAGCCCGGCTACGGCTCGTACAATCGAGACCGGTCCGTGCAGGGCCGAACCGGCTGTTTTTCGAAAATAATTACGTAGAGAATACTGGGTAAAGCGCCCAGCACAGTTACAATTCAGTGACCGCAATCGCAAAACTACAGTTGCGACAGGCACCCTCTTTTTTAAATCTTAACAAAGTCGTGCTACGATGAAGGCAATTAAGGCAAATCCGAAGACCATCTCCCTTTGGCGCCGTTATAAAAAAACACTTCGCCGTCTCCTCCGTTTGGCCTCGGCGGGCGCAACAAGCACCGCGATACGCGGCAAGTGCCTGTGGTTGTTTAAACGAGCATGTAAAATGGCGGCTTGTCTGCGTACGCCTGTTCTGCCGCGATATCTCGCATTGCTGTCCGCCTCCTTTGGTATCGGCCTGAGCTTCCAGGCCCACGCACAGCCGCAAATCCGTTCGGTGTTGCCGACGAGCAATACAATCGCCGCCGCCCGGAACAGCGACATCGAAATAGAATTCAATGTAATAATGAAGCCGGAGTCGGTCTCCGCCGCGACAATTCGGATATTCGGTTCGCAAACCGGTTTCCGGAGTGATTCCGGCGCTTTTTCCACCGAATTCTTAACCCGGGTTTTCAATCCGGACAACGACTTCAGGGCCGGCGAAAAAATTGCGGTTACGGTTACCACCGATGCGGAAGATGCCAACGGCTTCAAGTTAAACAACCCCCGGGTGTTCCAGTTCAGGGCGGCAGCAGGCGGCACCGGCCTCGGCATATTTCAAGCATATTCACAGAGCGTGAACGGTAACGCAGTGGACATCAGCACGGGGGATTTGAACGGCGACGGCAATATCGACGCCCTGGTGGCTAATTCCGATGGCGCATACAA
>JANQRB010000167.1 GCA_028284775.1 Candidatus Kapaibacterium sp.
ACCGGTCGAACTTTGTATAAAACAACGGACGGTGGGCAAAGCTGGATATCGATGCAGACCTTCTTCGCACTGCGCGCTGTGTACTTCGTGTCGGCCGACCAGGGCTTTGCCGTCGGCTCGAACGGCCGTCCGACCATCTGGCGAAGCAATGACGGCGGCGCGAGCTGGGCGCCTGTCTTTGCGGGCAGCGGCGCATCGACGGTGTATCTGATGGACATCGATTTCACGCCGGAGAATCCATTTGTCGGCTATGCCGTCGGCGGCGATCAGTGGACTGATGAAAACGGTCTGATTGTGCGAACGACCGATGGCGGCGCCAGCTGGCAGGAGGAACAAAGCGGACGGCCCTATCTGCTTCGCGGCGTCCATTTTCCCGCGGAGACGACCGGCTATGCCTGCGGCTCGGCCGGAACGATGCTCAAGACTATCCGCGAAGCGCTGCCGCTGCCCGAGCCAACCATCGAGATCGCAGAAGAGACAGTGGATTTTCCGGGCCTGAGGCCTGGCGATTCGCAGTCAGGAACCCTAAGAATCTCGCCCGCCAATGCAGCCGGCCTGCGGGTGACCGGCATTGAGTTTAAAGAGGGCGATGCCGCTGACAGGGGGTTTGAATTGACCTCCACTTCGATCGAGCTGCCCGCGGATCTGGCGGCGGGCAGCGAATTGCTGGCCGAAGTCCGTTTCACTGCATCGCTTGAAGGCAGCTTCAGCGCGACCCTTCTTATCACAAGCAATGACGAAGCCACGCCTACGCGCGAAGTTGCGTTGACAGCTACTGTCGAGGCCGAAACGCTGCCTGCTATCGATATTGACACCGAGCCGATCGCCTTCGACAGGATTGAAACCGGGCAGAGTCAGGAAGTTATTCTCGAAGTGCGTGCCGCCAACGAAGCGGGGCTGTCGATTACTTCTGTCCAGCTGGATCCCCAGCCCGGCAGCGGGAGTCCCTTTGCCGTGACGCCGGATCAGACGCTGCCCGCCGATCTGGCAGGAGACGATGTGCTCCGGCTGACGATTAGCTTTAGTCCCACCGAGGCGGACAACTATGCCGCCGAACTCGTGATTGTCAGTAATGATGCCCTTGTGCCCGAGCAGCGCATTACCCTCAATGGGGAAGCCTTTACGACTGTAGCGGTCGCCGCCGGGAAATCACCGGCCGAACTGCGCGCCACCCTCGCCCCGATCCCCGCTGCGGAGCACGTCGACCTGCGTCTTCATCTGCCCCAGGCTGCGACAATTCACAGCTCGATTGTCAACATCCTGGGTAAAACCGTTGCACGTAGAAGACCCGACACTCTGCCCCCAGGTGAACAGCGCATTGCTTTCGATGTCGTGCACCTGGCACCGGGTGTTTATTTCCTTCGCATCGAATATCGCGGCGAAAACATGATGCTGCCTCTTGCTATCAGGCGCTAGACTCTCAAATGCCCTTATTGTCTTGCGCTTCTCTCATAAGGCGCCGGGTACTTCGCTTCTGCGAGCGTTTGTACCCGGCGCCTTCGCTATTTGACCGGTTAACTTCCTGGTCTTTTCGTGAGCGGCCACAACGCTTAACTGGTCTCGCCCCTCTTATTGCTACCCTTAGTTAATGAAGACAAAACTGTTTTCGTAGCCTACCGGCTCTGATAGGCCTAAGCAGGATGTCGCTGACTTTCCATTGTCTCATCTTTAGTGTGTTAACAGTCCTGTCGTGGGTGCTGAATTGCTTTGCTGGCGAAAGGCGTGGTTCCGGCTTCAGTATTCTCTCTGCTTGAGGAAAAAATCGAATAATGAATCATATGTAGCACGGTAGGCTGATTGCATTCATCCGGGAATCAAGATGCTTAGAATTCCTTGGTCGCAGACAAATCCCCAAAAGGGTACTTGCCAGGTGAGCGTATATCCGGTGATTGGGGTGGTAGCGATAGTTCTCTTTGGGCTCTGTAACGCTGCGTATGCTTCGGACTGGAGTCTCGGATTTGACAGGTTTGATGCCTTGGAGGAACTCGAACCTGAAACATATGATACCGTAGGGGCTTTCGGCTATGCCAGCTTTGATACCGAGGCGGACTTTGAGTCTGCCAGGTTTGATTCCATAGCGCTTTTCAGGTATACAAAATTTGCTGCTTTAGTGTCTTTTGCGTATGCAAGCTTCGGTACTTTGGCGTCTTTTGGCCATGCCAGGTTCGGAAGTTTAGCGACTTTTTGGTCAGCCCGTTTTGATTCCCTGGCGGACTTCAGGAATGCCCGCTTTGATTCCCTGGCGGATTTCAGGCTTGCCAGCTTTGATACCCTGGCATTTTTCCGGAATGCCAGATTTGATAAGGGGGCGGATTTCGGGGAAGTCAGATTTGCTTCCGAAGCGTATTTCGGGGATGCCGGCTTTGCTTCCGAGTCGAATTTCAGTAGTGTCCGGTTCGAATCGGTAGCAGACTTTTCCGGTGCTGCCTTTGATTCTGTGGCGAACTTCGGCTATGCCAGCTTTGATTCCTTAACATCTTTCAGGAACACCAGCTTTGGTTCTATGGCATCATTTAGGCGCTGTAACTTTCACGGCTACACTGATTTTGATGGAGTGATTCTCCCTGACACTCTCAATTTTTCCGAGATCAAGAATATTAAACACGAAATTGATTTAAGCGATGCTGAACTGAGTTCCGCAAAGTCGATTTGCCGGATTAACTTGCTGAGAACTGACATCGCCAAAATAAGAATGAAATATGGACGAATGTTTCGACTCTACTTTCCTCCGAATACAAGCTTTGAACGCAAAAGCAATGTTTACCAATCTCTGCTCAGCAAGCTAAACAATGACGGTTTCGCTGAATCATACAAGACACTTGACATCGAGTATCGACAAGCTACGTACAGGCACGAAGGCAGTAGTTTTAAAAGTTGGTTCTTAGGCGTATGGTGGAACTATGGCTACAACAGGGAGTATATTTTTTGGTGGATTGCTGGTCTTGTTGGATTTTTTTCGGCGATTAACATCCTTGCATATAACTACTTCAGAGAGCATGTCTACTCAGTGAAGTCTCTTGAGAGGCTGCGCGACAATCGTGGATACTTAAAGCCGCAGCAATTGCGTCACCGCATATTCGATGCCATACTATACACCTGCATAATATTTTTCGGTTTCAAGTTTGACCCTGATGGCCTTAAGAACGCTAATCCCTGCTTGGCTTATATTGCACTCGTTTACAGCTCCGGTTTTATCTGCCTCGGTTATCTGGCGAGCTTCATCCTGAAATAGTGAAGGCTTGCCTGTGGTTTTGAAATTAGACCGCTAGAGACGGAAAGTCAGGAAATTGGCGACTTATTCGTTTACAGTGATTATTGCCACACGAGTAAACAGAATGGAGGCAATAGCCAATGCAATTCAAGTAGAGTAGATTTCGAATATTGCTGAGTATATGCGGCATTCAGCGTTTCTCGCCGCAAATGCAATATTCAGACCCTTGCTGCGCGACATCTTGTGCAACAAATCAGATGCCGCAAAGAGCAAGAGATTTACAATTCAACGATGGGTAAAAAATGTGACCGAAAGCCAATGTGCATATTATTATGTCGTATATTAAGCAAGCCGCCCTTAGCAATATTCACTTGCTGGGATTCACAATGAAATTCTTAAGTCTGATTTTTATTTTGCTGCTGGCATTCACGTTGGCGTTTACGTATTTGTTTACGGAAGAATTCTCACAAAGCGGCAGCAGGGCGCCGCTTGCTGGCGGAACATCGTGTACGATGGAGAGCTGGAACCCCGCGATCGATATTCAATCGATTGATAATACCGACATTCTGAGCTTTGTAAGCAATTCATCGCAGCGCGAAGACAGGTCGGCGCTCGAGGACAGCCTGGTAGTCATCAACTTCGGGTCGGAGCTTAATCACTGCGGTTTGGATTACGCGCCGACGATCAGCCTCGACGGCCGGACGCTTTTTTTCGTCTCCAATCGTCCCGGCAGCGTGGAGGATTTCACGGGCGCTTTGTCGCACGATGTTTGGCTCGTGGATCTCTACCGCGGCTCGCAGCTCAAGCCGGGTACGCCGATAAACTTTCTGGCCCTGCCGGAAGAAAAGCTCGCAAGCGAAACGATCGCAGCGCGACAGCAGCTGCGCCTAAATACAAACCATAATGAAGGAACATTTTCGATAGCGCGCGATGGTAAGACCGTATATTTTACCGGTTGCGATCGCATTGACGGTATGGGCGGATGCGACATTTACGCCATGAAAATTATCGATGGCAAGTGGGGCAAACCCTATAATCTCGGAGTTCTCATCAATTCGGAGTTCTGGGACTCACAGCCCGCGATAAGCCCCAACGGGCGCCGTCTGTATTTCGTATCCAACAGTCCTAAAGACCGCCATTTGCCCCATGCCGAACTTAACACAGAGTCCACGTCAATGAATCTCTGGTACTCCGATTTCGACGTTGAATTTGGGGAATGGACGGCAGCGACATACGCCGGACCGGTTATTAACTCCGACCAAGACGACTGGACGCCGTATCTGGTCGACGAACGGACGCTCATCTTTTCCTCGAACGGCCATCCCGGCAGCCTGGGCGGTTTCGACTTTTATGTCAGCAGGCAGGATGAACACGGCGAGTGGACCGCGCCCGTCAATCTCGGCGCACCACTGAACTCGCCGGCCAATGATTTCTGCCTGACCCTGTCCCCGGGCCGCGATCTTATGCTGTTTTCATCCACACGGCAGGATATAGAGGGCGCCCAGGGCGACTTCGATCTCTTCCTCGCCTATAAGACATCATCGACAGCGAGTCGGGATCGCAGAACGACAGACACTATTCCTGCAGCAAACAACTGGATGCAGGAACGTGACAATCGCTGGGAACTGCACCAAAATTATCCGAATCCCTGCAGCGGCCTCACTACGATCGGCTATCGTCTGAAAGAGGCAAGCAAGGTTCAGCTTCAGCTTTTCAGCGGCGACGGCGTTTTACTCATAACACTGCGCGAGGCATATCAGGAAGCAGGCGAACACAAGGTGGACTTCGACACCTCGCAACTGTCAACGGGTGTGTACTACTACAGCCTGCGCACGGAGTATATGGTGCAGAGCAGGCGGATGCTTGTGCTGCGCTAGTCGATCCCCGCGGAGTAATGTGCGGCAGGACCGAAAAGCTCTCCAAGCAGGCTGGATCATGAGACATCGAGCAAGGATTGACAAGCTGATGTTAACATTATCAAAGAAGGACGATGTATCGCAACTCCGAATCTGATGGGTTGGACCTATGGGGCAACGCGCAAACTTCGCAATTGTTGAGAATCGTACTTACACGCTGTACTACAGTCACTGGTGTGCCAATACCATCACCAGAGATTTGTTCTGGGGACCGGATCATGCATTGAGATTCATTCGCGCGCAACGCAAGGTAGATGAGTCCGGCTGGCTCGACAGTGTCTGGGCCGAAGGCGGAGCTGTCTGTGACCTCGACAATCATGTCTTGCTGCTATTCGGCGGTGAGGACATCCAATACGACGTTCCCTTGCGTCGCGTTTATCTCGCAATGCTGCATCGCGCCTGGTCGCCCTGGACAATTCGATGGGCCTATGAAGGCATTGCGGACATCGCTGATTATGTCGGATATCCTCGCGTTAAGGTATTGAATAAATTCGAAGATGATGAGTTGCGTACTTCCCTCGCTCCACCGCAACAGCGCGAGTGGACCGATATCGTCGCTTCATTCCGATTAGCTGATGGTAGACTGCGATTCTACCCTCTGGCCGGCTGCCTTGAGTGGTTTCTACTCTCCGGTGCGAATCTTGCAAAGGAGTTTAAGCCTTCGTCCGGTCTCGAGTCTTTGCCTTTAGATGAATGGCTTGGTGATGATTTTGCAAACGGAGGTTTTCATATTGATACAGGCGCAAAGACTCTTGACTTCTGGGCTGCGGATCCCCTTCCCGGTATTCCGGATCTGCTGTCGGCATTGTGGACCGGCTGGAAGGTGAATTGGCATCAGGATAACTTTGAAGCTCAATTAAACGCGAGCGAAGGCAGCTTACGCTTGCCGAATCGAACCGTAGAGGCGCTGCAAAAAAATGTTAAGGACATCCTTCTTCGCAAAGCGCGGCGGAGTTCTGTCGAGGCGATTCAAGATATTTCAGCCAGCCTTCGCAGAGAGGGGCAGGACGTGAAAATCAATCCATGGGCGCTGCGCGAGGATAGCCTTGAGCCGACGGTTGAAGAACGGCGCCGGATTGTTGCCGCGGCAATTGGCAACGACAGCGCGGGCTAGACCCTTAAACGCCGCCGTATAGCTGAAAAAAATTTCGCATCGACTGGATATTACATGCTTGCTTAGCATGTCATAAGCCGCAGTTTAACGATTTACCGAGTATTGTTTCGCGATTCGGCGAGGCGCTGCTCATCGCATCCCCAGTGGATGGATTCTTTGCCGTCGGGATGATTGTGATTCAGCGCAAGGCTGCCAGCAGCTGTTGAAAGTCGTCGGGAAGTTCGGAGTCGAACTCCATCATAGCGCCGGTCTTGGGATGTCGAAAGCCGAGGGTTTTGGCATGGAGGGCCTGCCGTGGCATCATTGCGAGCAGGTTGGCCACCCGTTGCCGGTGATTCCGTGTGCGCGGTCCGTAGAGGGCGGTTGTGCCGCCATAGGCATGATCGCCGAAGAGAGGGTGATTGAGGTGAGCGCAGTGAACGCGTATCTGGTGTGTTCGGCCCGTCTGCAGGCGCAGACGCAGCATTGTTAAGAATTCGAAGCGTTCGACAACTTCGTAATCGGTCAGGGCCGGTTTGCCATCCCGTTTGTGGACCGCCATCAGTTTGCGATTGCGTTGGCTGCGCCCGATGTTGCCTTCGATGCTGCCTTTGTCGGCGTCGAAATGACCCCAGGCGATTGCGACATATTCGCGTCGCGAAATACGTCGCTCGAATTGGCGAGCGAGTATGCTGTGCGCATATTCCTGCTTGCTGATGACCATAATACCGGATGTATCCTTATCCAGGCGGTGGACGATGCCGGGCCGGACGGCATCACTCTGATAAATCAGAGCTTCATCCTCATCTTCGCGTTCCACCACGCGTCCTTCACGCACTCCCAGATGGTAGAGAAGGGCATTGACGAGCGTTCCGCTGCGATTGCCGATACCGGGATGGACTACCATCCCCGCCGGCTTGTTAATCACCAGAACGTGATCATCCTCAAAGAGGATGTCCAGCGCTATGTCTTCCGGGATCAGCTCCAGTGGCGGGCGTCGGCGGACGTGGCAGACAATGCTGTCGCCGGGTTTGATCCTGTAGGAGGCCTTCAGATTTGCCCGCCCGTTAACCAGAACTTCACCTTCGCTGATGGCGCGTTGAACCTTTGTTCGTGTCGCATTGCGAATCGCATAGGTTAAGTACACATCGAGGCGTTCGGGCTGGGTGCCGGCCGTCAGATTGAACTCGCATCGTTCGCGGATGTGATCGGGATAGTGTTCGCTGCTGTCGTCGTCCGATGCTTCGTCGGGCATATCCGGTTGCCGAACGCTGTCCTGCTTGCCCGTATCTGTCATGGCAGCCCTTTCCGAATTTCAGGCCGTTTTACTTTTGTGTGTCGCGGTCACTCTCTGAAGTCAGATCCCGCTCGCCGGCGGAGAGGTCCGGGCTGCCTTTGTCCTGCAGCTCCTGTGCCTCGGGCACGGCCTGCTCTTTCGCGGCCGTGGAAGCGCGATCTTCCACTTTATTAAACAAAGGGATATGTTTGTTGTTAAGTACCAGCAAGACCATGCCGCAGGTGACGCAGGAGTCGGCGACGTTAAACACAGGCCAGGTGGTGAAGTGCTTGCCGAACAGGCTGAAGTCAAAAAATTCTACTTCGACGAAATCGACGACCTTGCCGTAAAAAAGCGGGGCATAGTCGTAGAAGAAGCCATAAAATACACGATCGATCAAATTGCCCGTGGCGCCCGCCAGAATCAGCGTCAGGCCGAGCTTGGCCCAGAATGAATCGATTTTTGTTTTATAGAGATACCAGGCCATTGCCACGCTGGCTACAATCGAAAAAAGGGACAAAAACACTTTAGCTTCGCCGAACTTGATTCCGAAAGCCATCCCGGGATTTTCCACGAAAGTAATCCACAAAAAACTTTCGATGACCGTGATGCTTTGACCGAGCTCCATCCCTTCGTGCTTCAGACCCCAGAAGTTGAAGCCCTTGGTTGCCAGCTTCGTTACTTGATCGAGCAGCACCAGCAATAGGGAGGCGGCTAAGAAATTGCGATTCGGGGAGTGTGCCATTGCAAACTATTTGCTACAAAAACGCGGAAATTCCGTCCGGATTCCGCGTCATGGAAAAAATACTCTTTGGTGGCGTCGTCTCAGCCGCGCGCGACAATTCTGTCTTTCCCGTCTTCCGGGCATTTCTTGCGAATCTTATAGGAGGCCGAAAGCGTTGTTATCGGCACAGCCATCAAACGCTCTTTGGCGATCAGGCAGCCGCAAATCCGACAGATGCCATAAGTCTTATTCTCTATGCGTTCCACCGCATCATCGAGCTTTTTGATATAGTCATTAATACGCTGCACCTGGGCGTAAATTTTTTCTTTTTCCTGGGCTTCGGTACCCTGCTCGGCCATATGCATCGAGTAGGAGGCATTTTCGTCAGCCTGCTCCGAATTTGTCAGATCTTCCAGGTGCTCCTTGAGAATCTGGAACTCTTCGACCGCCTCCTGACGGGCGACGTCGATATTTTTCCGGAACAGCTCCAGATCTTCGTCACCATAGCGCACAGTCACTTTCGGCCGGGAGTCAAGGGTTTCCTCCGCTGAGACGGCGCTGCTGTCGCTGTTTTCCGCTTTCTTTACAGTTTTCTTTGCCATAATCTCCACTGCTTCCGGTACAACAGTACAATTTCACATCATTCGTAAACATTCGGTCAGGGAAGGGATCCCGCGCTGCCGGTATCAATCCCATTGTCGGGAACGGACAGCGCCGTAGCGTCCCTTACACCTGGCATATCCGTACTCAGTCCGTCATTCGTTCAACCGCCACCATAATGGATTCGCCATTAATCGAGAGGTCGGTGCCCCGGCTGAGCGAATCGACGGTCTCCAGGTGCTCGCATAGCGTTTCGGCGCAAATATAGGCTTTCATGGCATTAATTGCATCGCTAATCGACGGCGCTCCCTTAAAGTCGATTTTTACCCTGTCGGTAACTTCAAAGCCGGAATCCTTGCGGATGTGCTGAATACGGCTGACAAACTCGCGCGCCAGCCCTTCGTTAATCAGCTCCTTATCCAGCTCGGTATCGAGTGCCACAGTAAGGCTGTTCTGTGACGCGACCAACCATCCTTCGATGTCTTCGTGAAGGATTTCGACATCTTCCGGCTCCAGGTCGATCTGCCTGCCGTTGACCTCAATCGCTACCTTACCTTCGGATTCCAATGCCCTGATGTCGGCTTCGACCATCTGACGTATGGACGCGGCAATGGATTTTGTCTCCTTGCCGAATTTTTTGCCCAGAACCGGAAAATTGGGTTTGGCGGATTTGCGGACGATACCAGTATCGTCGCTGACATAGTCGATACCCTTGATATTGATCTCTTCCGTGATGATATCTTCCACCGACTGCACGCGTCGTCGATCCGCGGGCGAAGACACCGGCACCAGAATGCGGCGCAATGGCTGTCGTGTTTTGATTTTCGACTTCTCGCGCAGCGAACGGGCCAGAAAGACGATTTGCTGGGCGCTCTCCATCCGGCTCTCCAGATCGGAATCAATAAGCTCTTCGGCTGGCTGAGGCAGAAGCATCAAGTGCAGCGAAAGCGGCTCGTCGGCCATCCGCAGTCGGCGATAAATCGTCTCCGGGAGAAAGGGCGCTGCCGGTGCCATCATCGCCGCCGTTGTAATCTGCACCTGACGGAGCGTCTGATAGGCAGCCAGTTTATCCTGGTCGACTTCGCCTTTCCAGAAACGCCGCCGATTGCGCCGTACATACCAGTTCGACACATCGTTTATCATAAACTCCTGTACCTGCCGATAGGCCCGGGTTACCTCAAACTCATCCATAAAGCGGCGATAGCTTCGGAGCACCGAATTGAGTTTCGAGAGAATCCAGCGGTCGATTTCCGGACGGGCGGCAACGGGGACCGCGGCCTCCTGTCCCGTAAAACCGTCGATGTTGGCATAGAGCGCAAAAAAGGCATAGACATTGGTCACGGAGCGGAAAAAATCGGCGATCACGGTTCGGGCAATTTCTTCGCGGCTGAATTGCGTCGGTTTCCAGGGCGGATTATTGACGAGCATATACCAGCGTACCGCGTCGGCGCCCAGGGATTCCATCACCTCGAAGGGGTTGACCATGTTGCCCTTGGATTTGGACATCTTCTGGCCTTCCTTGTCCAGGATGAGGTCATTGACGATGATGCCCTTGAAGGCAGGTTTGTCGAAGAGGACGGTCGCGATATTATGCAGCGTATAAAACCAGCCGCGCGTCTGATCGATGCCTTCGGCGATGAAATCGGCCGGAAAGTTGCGTTCGAAATTCTCTTTATTCTCGAAGGGGTAATGCCATTGCGCGAAGGGCATACTGCCGGAGTCGAACCAAACGTCGATTGTTTCGGAAGTCCGGCGGTAGAGTTTGCCATTTCTGCGGAACACGATGCGATCGACGAAAGGCCGATGAAGGTCGATCTCTTCCTCGCTCGTCGCCAGCGGCACGAGACTGCCGTTCTCGTCTTCAATCAGACCTTCCCGCAATTCGGCTATTGAACCGACGGCGAACATATCGTCGCCATCCTCACTGACCCAGATCGGCAGGGGCGTACCCCAGTATCGGTCACGTGACAGAGACCATTCTTTGACGTCTTCCAGCCAGTTGCCGAAGCGTCCCGCGCCGATTTCGGGCGGCTGCCAGCGTATAGTCCCGTTCAGCTCCATCATCCGTTCTTTGTAGTCCGGCGACTTAATGAACCAGGAGCTGCGGGCATAATAAATCAGCGGATTGCCGGTCCGCCAGCAGTGCGGATAGGAATGCAGATAGTCATTAGAGGAGCGATAGAGTTTGTCCGCTTTTTTGAGCGCGATGACAATGTCTTTGTCGGCGCCTTCCTCGGTATGGTCGTTGTACTCGAAGGTTTTGACGGTACGCCCGGCAAAGTCGCCGGCTTCGGCGGTAAAGCGGCCGCCGGGGGTGACGGGCTGTACCAGCGGCAGCTTGTAGCGCCGGGAGAGCTCATAGTCATCAGCGCCGAACGCCGGCGCCATGTGAACGATGCCCGAGCCGTCATCGAGCGAGACGAAATCGCCTGGCAGCACGCTGAGTGCGTTCGGATGCTGTTCCGGCTGCAGGTCGACGAAGGGAAAAATCTGCTCATACCGAGCCCCGACCAGGTCCGCGCCCTTGAAACGCTCTTCGATTTCCACCTCGCCGTCAAGGACGCTCAGCCGACCTTCGGCCAGGATCAGCCGATCGACCTGCTCGATCTTGCTGTCGCCGCGTTTCAGCTTGCGTGTGTTGCGCACCAGGACATAGTCCAGATCGCTGCCGACCGCTAGCGCCACATTGGCAATCAGCGTCCAGGGCGTCGTCGTCCAGACCAGCATTGAAGCGCCGTTGAGGGCGGGAAGCGCTGCGCCGCTGAGCCGCAGCTTGATGAAGGTGCTGGGATCACGGACATCTTTGTAGCCGAGCGACACTTCGTGCGAGCTGAGTGCTGTTTCCAGAGTCGGGGACTGCGGACTGATCTTGAAGCCCTTGTAAATCAGGCCCTTGTCGAAAAATTGTTTAATCGCCCACCAGACCGATTCGACATAGTCGTTTTCGAAAGTGATATAGGCGTTGTCCATATCCACCCAATAGCCCATGCGCCGGGTCGCTTCGGTCCAGCCGCCGCTCTGGCTGATGTTGCGCAGCACATAGTCTTTGCAGGCGTCGTTAAAACGCTGGATACCATACTCTTCGATCTGCTTTTTCTCGGTAATCCCCAGTTCCCGTTCTACGGACAGCTCCACCGGCAGTCCGTGCGTATCCCAACCGGCCTTGCGCAGCACCTGGTAACCGTTCATCGTTTTGTAGCGGCACATCAAATCTTTTAAGGTGCGGGCCAGGACGTGATGAATACCGGGCCGGCCGTTTGCCGTGGGTGGACCTTCATAAAAAGTGTAGCTCGCCTGCCCCTGCCGCTCGCGCAGGGATTTACTGAAAATTTCCTGCTCCTCCCAGAATGACAGAACGTCTTTTTCCAGATCGGGATACTCGAATTTATCCGGTAGTGGCTCAAACATGACTATCGATTGCTCTTCAGTAGAATTCGAAAAAAATAAGCCAGAATGATACGACTTTTCGGGCACAAAATGAAATGTCATGCAGTCGCTGCGAGAGCCCGGCGCAGCTCTTGCGGGAGGCCGACCGCCTTGCCGCTTTCTTTGCCGACGGTGACGATGCTGCAGTAGCCTTCGCCGAGTATACAGTTATCGCGATCGCGGTGGACACTGAAGGCAAGGGTAAATGAAGCGTTGCCCAGCTTTGAGGTCCAGAGTTCGATGCGCACCAGGTCATCGAGCAAAATCGGGGCGTGGAAATCGGCGTGAAACGACACACGCAGTGGATAAGCCTGCCAGCGGGCAAAGGTTTCGTCATTGTACTGTACGCCGCCCTCGCGCAGCATCTCCGTTTCGGCAATCTCAAACAGACGCGTGTATTTGCCGAAATACATGATGCCGGCCGTGTCCATGTCGCTCCAGCGGATGCGTTCGCTGATGCTGAATCTCTTTTTCATGCCTGGATCCTGCCCCTCGGAATCTTCAAAGGCCCCAGCGACGATCGCCGTCCCAGCTTCGTGTCCAGGCCCGTAGTCAAAGCCATTTACATTTCCAACGGTCCCCGGCTGAGTACATCAAAATAGACTGTGGTGGGTGCTCCGTCATAGTGTATCCAGCGCATTACTTCACGAGCCGCGCGGATGCCGCTCAGGGCTGCACCTTCGATGGTCGCCGGCAGCCACGTATCGGTCCAATCGCCGGCCAGCACAAAATTCTGCAGGCCCGTCAGCGGACTGGGACGCAGCGGCTCGAAGGCGGCCGTGGCCAGGAAGGTCGCAGATTTCTCCTTAATGACTGTTCCGTGCAACAGTTTAGCTGCTCGCGCCGCCGGAAACGCGGCCCGCAATTCCCGCAAAGCCAGATCAATTATTGCGTCGGACGAGGCATTGACGATGTCATCAGCTGCGCTGACGGTAAGCGCTACATGGCCCGGGTAGCGTTGCCGCAGCTCCTCCGCTGTCTCGCAGAGTGCCCGACGATTGAACACCCATTGGATCGAGCTGCCGAGCATCGCGGTAAACTCAGTCGCAAGAAAGGAGCGGTCGAACCAGAGATAGACCGAAATGATGGGTGAAGTCTTGCAGTGCTGCAGGGCCCGGAACTCCGGCCGCTTTGCCGTTTCCGCCGGGATAACACGCCCCAGGGATCGGGCCGGCAGGGCGGATATCACAATATCGGAGCTCAATTCGCTGCCGTCATTGAGGATGACTCCCCGGACCTTATCATCGCGGAGAAGCAGCTCGCGGACGGTAGTGTGCAGCTTCAGCGCTCCGCCCTTCGCCGCCAGCCAGTCGGGGAGAGGCGCCAGCAGCTCCGACAGGCCGCGTCGCGGAAAGAGCAGGCGCGCGGATTCTTCGTCGGCAAAGAAAGCCAGTTGCAGCACCGTCACGAAGAGTGAGGCCGCCGCTTGATCCGGACGGGCATTGAGCGTGGCAAGGATAATCGGTTCCCACAGGCGCCGGATAAGACTTTCGCTCTGTTTGTGACGCCGCAGAAACTCCTCGGCCGACATGTTTTTGCTGCGCAGCCAGCCGATGCGCAGGCGCGCCGCCAGACGCAGTGCGAGCATTTTGTCGCGGAATGAAAGCCCCTGTAATCTGGCAATTCCGGCTGCCATACCCAGCTTACCGGGCAGCAGCGAACTATCGAGCACGGCCTGGCGGCCATCGGCCTCGGCAAAGGCCACCCGCAGTCGCCGCTGAGCCTGAAGCTGATTCCTGGTCCCAAGCGTCTCCAGCAAGTTGAGGCTGTGTTTATAGCAGCCCATCAGCAGATGCTGGCCGTTGTCGATGATTTCACCACTTGTTTTGTCCGCGAAGGAACGGACGCGCCCGCCCGGATAGGCCCGCGCATCCAGCAGCGTTACGCGTACCTTGCGTTCCGCCAGCGCCACCGCCGCCGTAATCCCGGCAATACCGGCTCCGATGATAATGCAATGCGTCTGACCGTTCATTCGTCTAGCGCCTCCAAATTTACCGCGGGGTAAACGGATGCCGCAGCTTCCTATTGCGGTGCCGGCGGGCGCCGGCGCTTTACTCACAAAAGGTTTCACAATTGTAAAGCTTGTCTCTATATTTGTAGTTTACTTTGAAAATACAGTGTTTTTTAGCGGATGTGGCGGAATTGGCAGACGCGCTAGACTTAGGATCTAGTGAGGTGATACTCGTGGGAGTTCGAGTCTCCCCATCCGCACAAGCAAGATCCGAAAGCCCTGGACATTCTTATTAAACAGGCGGAATAATATCGTGGATACGCAGTTTCACACGCTCGAAGGTTGTAAACGCGAAGTTGAGATAGCACTGACCAAAAACGACCTGGAACCTCACTATATCAAGGCCTACCGGGAAGCACAAAAGAGTGTGGATCTACCTGGCTTTCGCAAAGGCAAAGTGCCGTTGAATGTTGTTAAACAACGTTTCGGCAAGCAGATTCGCGACTCTGCACTGGAAGATATCGCCAACGAAGTCTATCAATCGGTCCTTAAGGAAAACGAGCTTAAGACTATCGGACCGCCGGTACTTAAAGACATCGCCAAAGAAAACAACGGATCGGTGAAATTCACCATCAGCTATGAGGTGCATCCCGAATTCGAACTGGGCGAGTACAAGGGCTTAACGGTTGATAAGCCGGTGGTGGAAGTCAACGAGCAGTTGGTCGACGATGCCATCGAGCGCGTGACCTTTCAACACGCCAGTCTTGAAGACGCCGAGCAGGTGGAAGACGAATCATTCACCATTGCATTCGAGCTGCGCAAGTTGGACCCGGCCAGCCAACTTCCGATAATTGGTGGCGAGGTGAAGGAAGAAGAAGTATTCCTGCGTGACGAAAATCTGGACCCTGACTTCAAAGCCTCGTTTATGAATTCTAAAATCGGGGACACATTTAACTATAAAACCAAGACACCGGAGGATCAGGAAGAGCAGGCGGAGAGCGAGCTGTTGCACATTACGATCAAAGGCATCAAGCGGGTTGTGCCGGCCGAATTCTCCAATGATCTGGTCGAGACGATTAGCAAAGGACGCTTTTTCTCGACGGAAGAATATCGGGAACAGGTTGAAACGGAATTGCGCCAGCAGTACGACAAGCGCAGTAGCGATCTTATGCAGGAAATGCTTATCGGTAAAATCATCGATGCGCATGAGTTTGAGGCGCCGGATTCACTGGTCGTGGAGCTTATCAATGGCCGCCTGAAGGAAATGCAGGAACAAATGCCGGATAAGAAGCTGCCGCCCGATTTTGATGTCCAGCGTTATGCTGAAAATGCCAGGCCCAGCGCCGCGCGATCCGCCAAGTGGATCCTGATTCGCGACAAAATTATCCAAAAAGAAGAACTGAAGGTCGTCAGCGAGGACTATGACAAGTTCAGCGCGGACCTGGCGGCGAAAATGCAGCTCGCTTATGATCAGATTCGGCCTATCGTGGAGACCAGCGATCAATTCGAGTCGCAGATTCTTAACGAAAAGGTGATGAATATGCTGGTGGACTACGCCATTATCACCGAGCTTGAACAAAAACCGGAGCATTGACCGCCCTAAAGATCACGACGGCGTTCCAATCTTTTGAGAGCCGCTGCGTGTCTTCGTCGAAATCAGAGAATGTTTCAGAGCTTTTGCGAATGTAATCGGAGGACGACTCGTGCAGAATGTGTTAGTTCCCAATGTAATAGAGCAGACCAGCAGAGGTGAACGTGCGTACGACATTTTTTCGCGGCTGCTGAAGGATCGGATAATCTTTCTGGGCCAGGCAATCGATGACCACGTTGCGAGCGTAGTGATCGCGCAGTTTTTATTCTGCGCCAGCGAAGATCCCGACAAGGACATTTCACTCTACATCAACTCGCCCGGCGGCAGCGTCAGTGCGGGACTGGCAATCTACGATACCATGCAATATGTGCGTTGCGACATATCGACCATTTGCGTGGGTATGGCCGCTTCGATGGCCCAGGTTTTACTCTGCGCCGGCGCCAAGGGCAAGCGGATTGCACTGCCGCATTCGCGGATAATGATGCACCAGCCGATGGGCGGCACACAGGGGCAGGCCACTGATATTGAAATCTATACGAATGAAATGCTGCGGGTTCGCGAGCAGCTGTACAAGATCATATCGCAGCATACCGGCAAAGACGCCGACTCTATCAAGCAGGATGCCGATCGCGACAACTATATGTCGCCGCAGCAGGCGCTTGACTACGGTCTGATTGACCGGATCCTCGTTCGCAAGGAAGATAACGGCGAGAAAAAAGACGAAGAGTCAAAAGAGGATAAATAGATCGTCGCGCCGCTGCTGATATTTGCCCTAGCTTTAGCGGCATAACAGAGAGATAGACGCGGATGCCGGCTCAGGGTCAGCGGGCATCCGCATCTTTTTTTGTATCATTGATGGCGGGAAGCAATTTTCATAGTAGAGGAAGAGGCAACATGGATAATCGCGACAATAAATTCACCGAGGAGCTTCATTGTTCGTTTTGCGGCCGATCGTCCAGTGAAGTGACGAGTATGATTGCCGGTCCGAACGTTTATATCTGTGATATCTGCATTCAGAATTCCGTCGAAATTCTCCGCAACAACGCCTCTTCTCAGAAGCAGCCCATTTCTACCACCCGATTGCTGAAACCTTCTCAGATCAAATCAGCACTCGACGAATATGTAATTGGCCAGGATACGGCCAAACGTACGCTGGCGGTGGCCGTGTACAATCACTACAAACGCATTCAGGCGCAGGAACTGGTCGGCGCACTCGATGACGTTGAAATCGAAAAAAGCAATATTCTTCTGCTCGGGCCCACGGGAACCGGTAAGACACTGTTGGCGCAGACACTGGCGCGCATCCTGGAAGTGCCCTTCGTCATTGCCGACGCCACGACACTGACTGAAGCCGGCTATGTGGGCGATGACGTCGAGACGGTATTGGCCCACCTGTTGCAGAATGCCGACTACGACCTGCAGCGTGCTGAAAAAGGTATCGTCTATATCGATGAAATCGATAAAATCACCCGCAAAAGCGACTCGCCGAGTATCACCCGCGACGTATCGGGCGAAGGCGTGCAGCAGGCGCTGCTCAAACTGCTGGAAGGGACCATCGCCGGTGTTCCGCCGAAAGGCGGTCGTAAACATCCCGAGCAACCGTTGATTAATGTCAATACCAAGAATATTCTCTTCATCTGCGGCGGCGCCTTCCACGGTCTCGATAAGATTATCGCCCAGCGTTTGTCCAGCTCCAGCATCGGCTTCCTGGCGGAAGAGAACCAACGCGTCCAGGAAGATGAACGACTCTTTTTTGAGGTCGAGCCTGAAGACATGCTGCGATTCGGCTTTATTCCCGAGTTTATCGGCCGCCTGCCGGTGATCGCGTCACTGCATGCCCTGACGGACGATGCGATGGTGGATATTCTGGTGAATCCGCGCAATGCGCTGGTGAAGCAGTATCAGAAACTCTTTCTGATGGAAGGTAAGGAGCTGGACATTACCGAGGCAGCGTTGCGGGCCATCGTTAAGAAGGCAAATGATCGCAAAACGGGCGCCCGCGCTCTGCGAGGCATAATGGAAGAAATCATGATTCCCGTCATGTATCAGATTCCCGACCTTCCCGATCTGAGGAAAGTCGCCATCACCGGTGAGGTTGTCACCAGCGGCGCCGATCCCGAATTCCAGCATTCGTCTGAAGAACCGGAAGCCGGCGACGTTGATGAGACTATACCTCAGACCGGCTCCTGAATATCGACGGTCGGCGTCCATTCAAAAGATCAAGCATTCGCTTTGCAATACCTGATGGGCTGCGTCGCGCTCGCGTAGTCTGATTGACATTAGGCCGTTAATACCTTCTATGCATGGTGAAACTCAATTGCCGGATAGTACCTGCCGATATTCCGTGACACACTGGAGAGGAGGCACTGTCAAGCACCGGGCGATGGAGGACAGGCGGGGACCATTCGTAAAATAAATTCGATATAATTTGGCAGATTGCTAATTTTGCGCCCGAAAGCCTCGAATGGCGCTTCGCAAATTTCTCCTTCATGTCAAAAGCAGTACTTGTCACTCATTAGTATTTTTGGAGGTATTGAATGAAGAAATGCGCCGTACTTTTGTTGTTCGGTCTTGCAAGTTTCGTGCTGATGCCATCACCGCATTGCATTGCCAAAGATTCGAAGTTTAGCGCCGGCGGTGGTTTTGCCTATGGCACCGGCCTCAGCAATTTCGGTCTCGAACTGCGTGGTTACTATGAGTTAGATATTAAGGAAGCCTTAATCCTCATCGTACCGGATCTTGTGTATTATTTTGGCGAAGACACCGGCTTTGAGTCCTGCGTTAACTGGCTAACATTCGATGTGATGGGGCATTGGATTTTTGAACAATCCGAAGGTTGGTATCTTTACGCATTGGCAGGGCCCGGCTTCACAGTCGTGACCACCACCGTCGGTGACCATAGCAGGGGCAATACAAATATTAATTTTAATGTCGGCGCCGGGCTGGAGCGCGAAATGGACTTCGGCGGCCTGTTCGGCGAATTTCGTTTTGTGGCGAGCAGCTCCAATCAGCTTGTCTTTTCGGTCGGCGGCCGTTTCCAGCTCTAAGCTGCGAAGACTATAGATGCATTGCTGTGTAACTAGCCGCCTCCAGTAAGGGAGGCGGCTTTTTTGTGCGCTCATCGGAAGGCGTCGGGACACCACTCTGAAACATCACAATCGGCTGATCCTCCAATAAAGTCCGGAGGCCTCCGGACTCTACTCGGAAACTCCCTAAGCGGCCAATCTCACAACTCTACGGACCGCCTGACCTCGTGTATTGTCCGGACTAGTGCTCTTTCAAATTAGTTTTTTAGATTCCCCTCTTTTGAAAGAGGGGCAAGGGGAGTTAGAAGGTCCCTAAATACTCAAAACCCTTCCTAACCTCCCCTTTCTCTAAAGGGGAGGTGAATATCTTAAAAACTTATTTGAAAAAAAACACTAGTGGGAAACTCGACAATCGGCTAAACCGACAATGTCCGGAGACGTCCGGACGCTCCGGGGCTTTAAAACAGACAGGCTCCACAGCGAGGCTGCGGAGCCTGAGATACCCCAGATGGCTACAAAATTGTAATTTTAATCTTCTTCGAGGCGATAGGTTTCCTGGAAGGTCTTACATTCCTTGAAGCCTATCTCGATGGTCTTTTCTTTATAGCCGTCTTTTGTAAAGACGATGACGTATGTAGCGGGCGCGCAGAGCTCATCTACCTCAAGCCAGCCTTCGTCATCGCTTGTTGCTTCGGCGACTACTTTGCCGTCCAGTTTGATTTCCGCCTCAACATCGGCCAGCACCGCTTCGGTGTCCAGGTCGCGCAGACGCAGTTTCAGGGCCGCCTCGCAGCATTCGTCCTTTGCCAGCGTGCGTTCTTCTTCCACCGTTTCGTCGCAGCCGACGAGCAGGCCGAATTCGATGGCTTTGTAGCCTTCGCGGATAATGTCGACTCCGTAGTCATCTTCGCAAAGGCCGTCGAACACGACGATACCGTCGCCATTCGTTTTGCCCGATTCGAACAATTTGCCGTTCTGCCACAATTTCACGGTCGCATTGGCGATGGCTTCGCCGCTGTCCTCGTCCGTAACCTGTATGCGAATGACGCCTTTGCAGCAGTCCTTGTTTTTCGGCTTCAGGTTGCGTTCCAGACGGAGATCTTCGTTGCAGTCCAGCTTCACCTCGAATTCCGTTCCTTCGTAGTCTTCGTGTTCGATCGAGATGCCGTAGTTGCCTTCGCAGATCTTGTCGATCTCGATGACGCCGTCGCCATTCGTCCGCGGATCTTCAATCGCCTTGCCGTCCTTCCACAGGATCACTTTCGCGTTTTCGATCGGTTTTTCAGTCTCCGCGTCACGCACGACCAGCCGGATCGTTCCTTCACAGCACTGCGCGTCGTTCGGCTCCAGCGATACTTCCTTGTTAACCCGTTTGTCGCAGCCCACCTCTACCTCGAATTCGAATCCGTCGTATTCTTCGGCTTCCACCGAGACGCCATAGCCGCCTTCGCAGATACCGCCGATCTCCACGACGCCGTTTTCATTGCTGCGAGCGTCTTTGACCGCTTTGCCTTCTTGCCAGAGGATGACTTTCGCGTTTTTGATCGGCTTTTCGGTATTGGCGTCGCGAATCACGATGCGCAGCGAGCCGTCGCAGCATTCCTCATCTCTCGGTGCAAGTTGCACGGTCTCTCTGAATTCTTTGTTGCAGCCCATTTCGATCGGGAATTCGCTGCCCTTGAACTCTTCGTGCAGAACGTCGAGGAAGTAGTTTCCTTCGCAAATTTCGCCGAACTCAACGACGCCGTCGCCGTTCGTTCTTGCTTCGATCAGAATTTTTTCATTTTGCCAGAGGCGTACCAGGGCATTGCGGAGCGGTTCCCCATTGTCTTTGTTTTTGACGACGATACGGATCGAGCCTTTACAGCATTCACCTTCCCCGGCTTCGAGAGAGCGTTCGATGGACTTGTCTTCATCGCAGCCCATCTCGATTTTGTATTCCCGCTTTTGGTAGCCTTCCGCCGTGATTTCCAGTTCATAATTGCCCTCGCACAGCCCGTCGATGATCACGTCGCCGTCTTCATTGCTGCGCGGATCTTCGAGGACTTTGCCGTCGCGCCAGATCGCCACTCTGGCATTGGCAATTGCCTCGCCGCTTTCGGAATCCGTCACTTTCAGTCTCAGAATGCCTTTGCAGCATTCGTCTTTGTCCTTCAAGCTCCGGGTGATGCTCCGATCTTCTCCGCACTTGAGCTCATCGATCTCAGACTCGTGTACCTGGAATCCTTCCAGCGCGATTCGCAGATCGTAAGCGCCTTCGCAAAGACCGTCGAAGACCGCTACGCCGTCTGCATTGGTTCTTGCGACTTCTACGAATTCGCCCTTACCACGAACTTTTACTTCGGCGTTGCGCAAGGGCTTGCCGTCCTCATCCTGGACTTTTACGCGCAGGATTGCATCACAGCAGCGTTCATCGACGGTCAGTTCGCGTTCGATTTCTTTCTCTTCATCGCAATCGAGCTCGACTTCGAACTCCTGCGCTTCATAACCCTCGCGGATAATACCTACGCCGAACCCGCCTTCGCACAGCCCGTCAAAGATTACTTCGCCGTCCTGGTTGGTCTTGAGATCTTCAATGAGTTTGCCGCCGCGCCATAAATTGACCTTGGCGTCCGCCACCGCTTCGCCGGTTTTGGAATCCTTGACGACAATCTTCAGGATGCCCTTGCAGCACTCGTCTTTATTGAGCAAAGTCCGCGTAATCGACCGTTCTTCCTCACACTTGATCTTTTCAATTTCGAACTCCTGCACCTGATAACCTTCCAGCTCGATGCGGATGTTGTATTCGCCCTCGCAAAGCTCATCGAAGCTGACGCTGCCGTCGGCATTGGTTTTGCCTTCAGCGACGGTCTTTTCGCCCTTGCGTACCTTTACCTCCGCATTGTCCAGGGCCTTGCCGTCCTTCGTTTGCACCTTGATCGTCAGGGTGGCGTCACAGCATTCGTCGTCCTTGCGCTCCAGGCTGCGTTCCACCCGGATTGTGTCGCAGGAGTCAAGCGAAAACTCATACTCATTGACCTCGTAGTCGTCTTTGGCCAGGCGAATATCGTAGTCGCCTTCGCAGACATGGCTAAATTCGACTTTGCCTTCGTCATTGGTTTTCAGGGTCTTGAGCGTTTTTCCTTTTTCCCGCAGGCTGACTTCGACATTGGCGAGATCCTTTTCATCTTTGGCATCGGTAACGCAGACGGTAATGACGCCGCAGCAGCGATCGTCCAGTTTGAGGATAATGTCGCGGGTTTTGCCGCTTTGACCTTCGGTTTCATCAATCGCTTCTTCAAGCGGGAAAACGCTGCTGCCAAACTCCTGGTGTGACACGTGCAGCGCTACATCGCCGAGATTCTCCGGTAGGTTGTTCAGCGTGAAGGCTCCGTCATTATCGGTGGTGTCGCGGCTGATAACATTGTCGGCGCCGATGCGCGCTTCAATGACGGCCTCCGCAACCGGATTGTCGGCCGCGTCCTTGATTGTGCCGTTGACGGTCTCGATCGGCGTCGGCGCCGTATCGGTAGGATTGTCGTCGTCACAGGCGCTGATGAAGAGCAGCAGGCCGCAGCACAGAAGAGTCAAACAGGAGCGGAACGATAAGTTGTCTCGCTTAATCATGTTAGGTATTCGGTTTTTTTGAAGGGAACAGTTGATTTATGTGACCCTGGCATATACCAGCACGAATTTGAAAGTTACAGTATTTTGCGGCAAATCGACGAATCGGCATCCGCCGCGCGCTACTCCGCTGAGCGCAGATTGGCAATTGATCGTTTGCCCGAGCTCTCGACCGGCCCGTTCGCGTCGTCATCGCGACCGGCCTCCGGGTCTCTGGGATAAATAGTCGAATTTTTGGCCGGGAGCCGTAATCTTGTACTGCTCTAAAGCAAGACAAAGTGTATATTAACAGCTTTTGATGAATGTACGGCTCGGGCCGTCAAAGCAAATGAATTTAGCGTTTTTAGCAAAGAGGGTCATATGCTTCGAAAAACACTGCTCTTGAGCTGCAGCCTGACGGCAATGCTGCTGCTGTGCTTTTGTACGGATTCGAATCGGGAGCAGCCTGCAGAGGATGCGGAGGAAGCTCTTCTACCGCTCGCAATCGGCAATATGTGGGTTTATGAACACACGGCGACCGGCGATGACGGTAAGGTAATCAGTACGTGGCGGGACACGATGAGGGTCGTCGGGACGGAAGAAATCAAAGGCAATAAGTGGTATCAGGTCAAAGGCTTTATGGTGCAGGACACCATCCTGCTGGCCAGCCGCGAGGACGGACTCTGGATGCTCAACCAGGATCAGCAGGAGATTCACTATTTCAACAGCAAACTGGATGTCGGGAAGACCTATACTCGGCCGCCGTCCTTCAATGTCGAGCTCCGCAACGCCGCCGCTGATATCAGCGTGCCGGCGGGCAAATTTTCCTGTATTCACTTTTCCGAGCGTTTTGACAACGCGCCGTCGGCCTCATCATATTATCTTGCCCCCGGTACCGGTTTGGTGGAATGGTCTTCTGAAAAAGTCCTGGTTCAGAATGCCGCCGAAGGCGCTGTGTATCAGAAACTGGTTGAATACAAGCTGCAATGAGAATTTCATGGAATTAGTCTGACAGGATCTTGCCGGGCAGAATCCTCTGCACTCTCTGCGCTTCATTGCTCACTTTATCATCTTTTCTCTTTCGGACCTCATAGATAGAAAGATGGGGTGGTGAAAACTGTACAATCCGGAATCATCAATAGACATCGGGCGTCGACTTTCCGGCCGCAGAAAGCGGGCTTGCCGGCCAGACAGGGAAGCGGCGGCAGTTTCTGTCTCGACAAAGCTCACATTGTATGTTGCAAGGGAAGCGCCGCGCCGATGAGACGCGGCGCCTTCACTGTCACATTTCGGCCAGTTCATTGAGTTCCATCGACTCCGCCAGCTCTTTCACAAAGTCGTTGGACGTCTGATCCGTTGCTTCCACTTCAAGCCAGAAGCGATTGCCGAGCGCGTAAACGACACGCGATTTGCCGCTTTTCTTCTTGAATTCTTCCAGTCCTTTGATTTTGCCGTCGTCATCGGAAAAAGTGCGTTGATACTCCTTGCTGTTGTCCACTTCCATTCCCATCCCGAAGGCAAAGGCGGCGGTGGCGGCGGTCCAGGCCATAGCGGCGGAGCGATAGTCGATCAGCTTGATATCGACTTTGGAAGCCGAACCGTCGTCATTCGATTTACGGTAGCTGCGGCTGGCCGTCGACAGGTTGAATCCCATTGATTTGGCTGTCGAACCTTCGGGATCGTCAGCGGTGTATCCATCGATTTCCTCAGGCAGGTATTTCTGCAATTCCGAATAGTGCATTGCTTCGCCTTCGCCATTAGCCACAGCCTCCTCCTGCTCCTTGACCGCCTTTTCGATCGTTTCGCTGTATTCCTGCACCGCATCTTCAAGGTTTTGTAGGTCAATGGTCGGCTCTTTTTCACCGCTGCAGGCAGCGAGCAGACCGATCATCAGCATCGAAACAAGGAGAACGTTCGCATTCTTCATGTAGTCTTCCGTGAAAAGTGGGAAACATAATAACTGTTGGTTCCGCGCCGACCGAGTCGCGGCGCTTATGAAGGAGAGGGCCGAAAATTAGGGCAAAATACAGGTCTGTCCAACAAGAAAAACATTGCAAAGACCCCGGCGAAAACAAAAAAGCCCGGCGCACGGGCGCCGGGCTTGTTGTGAGTTCTATCTGCTGCTGATATCATCGTTTGACGATTTTACGCACGCTTTCCTCGCCGGGCGTCGTCAGTCGCACAAAGTAAACTCCGGCGGGCAGTGCTTCCAGTGTCAGGGTCAGCTCGCCCACATTACCCGCTGCTGCGTACAGGCTGTGCTCGGCGACATTGACGCCAACGGCATTCGAAATGACGATCGATGCGAGGCCGCTGCTTTTGGCTGTGTATCGCAGCTGCACTTTACCTGCCGTTGGATTCGGATACAGCGTAAAGTCGGCCGCCTGTTTTTCGATTGCCACATCAGTCGTAATCGAAAAGGCAACCGGTTCCGAATCTGTTTCGCAGCCGCTACCGGAATTGTCCGTGACCCGCACGACATAGTTGCCGTCCTGCACGGGCGTGTATTCGCGGGCGGTAGCACCGGGAATCTCGACGCCGTTGCGGAACCAGCGGTAAGTTTCGGCTTCGCTGGAAATAAGGGTTTTTTCGTCATTCGAAAGGGTAATGATCGGTGTCGCGGGCGCACTGGCTTCCACGACGGACACCGTCGGCGACGAGGCCGAGCATCCATTGAAGTCCGTTACTTCCACCCAGTAGTCGCCCGGACGGTTGACATTGAGCGAACGCTGCAGGCTGCCGTCGGACCACTTAAAGCCATTGTATTCGCCTCCGTCGAGACGTACAACCGAGCCGGGGCACAGAAAGATGACGGTGCTGGCGGTCGTCTCTCCGAATATGGTAATCTCCGGCTCGGGAAGCGGGTTGACGGTCGTCGTAATCTCGCGTGTTGCCCGGCAACCCTGCTCATCCTGGACACTAACCGTCCAGGTGCCGGAAGTCGTTACGGTGATCGACTCGCCGCTCTCGCCGGTGCTCCACTGATAGGAAACGTAGCCGGGCGTAGCCCGCAGTTGCAGTGATTCGCCGATGCAGAAGGTCGTTGAGCCGTCGGCCACCAGGTTGAGGTCGGGGCTGCACTCGAACCATCGCGCGATATTGTAAGAGGGCTTGTTGCCGGCCAGTGAAAACTCGCCGCCGGCGTAGATATAGTCGTCTTTCAACATAATTGTATTGACGATATCATTGGTGCCGCTGCCGAGGCTGGCCCAACGTACTCCGTCCCAACGGGCGATATTGTTGGCGCTGGTTGTTCCCGCCTGACCAAAGTCGCCGCCGACGAAGATTTCATCGCCTTTGCTGGTGATCGAAAACGCGGTGCCGTCGAGGCCGTCATCCAGTCCAGCCCAATCGCGGCCGTTCCAGCAGGCGATGCGTCGGGCCGGCGTCCCGCCGACATTGAAGAAGTCACCGACGATATAGATGAATTTGCCGTTTGCGACCACATCGTGGACAAAACCATCCGTTTCAGCTTCGAAGCCGACCCATGAGTCATCTTCCCAGGCGGCAATGCCATTGGCATCGACGAGGCCCGCATTCTGGAACCATCCGCCCACGGCCAGACGACCTTCGGAAAAGGAGAGCGATGTGACCCGGTTGTCGGCGCCGCCGAGCATCGGTTCCCAATTTTGTTTGCTCGTGCTCCAGCGGGCAATGCGGTTAGCGGTCGTAGAGCCGGCCAGGATAAAGTCGCCGCCGGCGTACAGTGTTCCGTCATCAGCCTGCTCGATGTCATACACGGTGTTGTCCATTCCCGTGCCCATTTCCGTCCATTCGCTTCCATCCCATTTGGCAACCCGGGAGGCGGTGGTTGTGCCGGCCATGGTAAAATCACCGCCGACGTATATCGTTCCGTCCGGGTCAACTTCGATCGCAAAAACGGTCGCGTTGACGCCTTCGCCCAGCGTCTGCCAGTCCGATCCGTCCCACAAGGCGATATGTTGGGCATCCAGGGTGCCCGCCAGGATAAAGTCGCCGCCGACAATGATATCGCCGTTCGGCGCCTGAGCTATGGCGTGGACGGCGCCGTCGACGCTGTTGCTGTTTTGTTGGGAGAGCGCCTGCCAGGCCGTTCCGCCCCAGCGGGCGACACCGGCCGCCGCCGCGCCCCCGGCGAGCGAAAAGCTTCCGCCGACGAAATACTCCGTATCTTCCGCGGCCAGTATTGTGCGGACGCGGTTATTGACGCCGGTGCCGAGCGGAAACCATGTATTGCCGGCTCGGCGTGCGATACGCTTGAAGGGCGCGCCGTTGATTTCGTCGAACTCGCCGCCGATGAGAAGGGCGCCGTTCGGCGAGACTTCCAGCGCACGAACAGTTCCGTTAACGATGCCCGTTTCGGGCGTGATATTCGCCCAGGTGCTGTTCGTGTAGTCATAGAGCGCGAGGTTGGCAGATTCGAAGGTGCCGGCAGACTCAAATTCGCCGCCGAACCACATTCCTTCGTCGGCGCGGATGATGGCATAGACTGCACTGACGGCTCCGGTGCTGGTAATGCCTGCGTCGAGGGCCTGCCACGCGCCATCGCGCCACAGAGCTACATTGTTGGTCGAGATGCCGTCCGCCTGCGTGAAATCACCGCCGATATAGACGTCTTCGCCATTGACGCCGACCGCCCAGACCACCTCGCCGCCGCCGATGGCGCCGGCGCCCAGAGGAATCCAGTTGCTGCCGTTCCAGCGGGCGATATTGTTTGCACTCGAGCTGCCCGCCGCCGTAAACTTGCCGCCGGCAACGATTCGATCGCCCTGCACTACCATGTCATAGACCGGGCCGCTGATGCCCGTTCCCATGGCGCGCCAGCGTTCCTGTTTCGTCCAATTGGCAACATTGTCGACATTGATGCCGTCGGCACGGCTGAATTCTCCACCGACATATACTTCCAGGCCGATCGTCACGATCGAGTGTACGACGCCGTTGACGCCGTTGCCCAGAGCGTTCCAGTTCGTACCATCCCACATTGCGATGTTATGCGCTCGCAAACCGCCTATGGACGCAAAATCGCCGCCGATGTAAACGTTGCCCTCGCTGTCTTCTTCGATAGCGAAGATTTCGCCGTCAACGCCGGCAACAGTGAATTGGTCGTCCCAAAAGAGATCGCTGTCATTGATCAGAATTTCATCAGCCGATTTTTTGCTTTCGACATCGGGTGCCGACGGCGCCAACTGGTCGAAAAAATACGGCTCTATAATAAGTTGCGCCGATGTGTCGGGGGCATAACACAGCAAAGCCAGCATACAAAGCACCAGGCTTTGCAGACAACCCGGGCAGGAAACTCGAAATTTGTCCATCATAAATCATCTCCGTGAAGAGTATATAAAGAATGAATCGCCATCCAATCATTAGGTCGCAGGCCGAAACGCTGCGCTGTGCTTTTAGCCGGTGAAACACAGTCGATACGAAAAAACGCATTGACGTTCAAGTGGCCCCGATATGCTATGTTTCCGAAGCCGGAGTGTTGTGTGTTGTGTGCAATGGGGTTTGACGGAGACCAAAACCCCGCCTGCGTCGGCAAATCGCTGCCACAATCCGCAAAGACCCTGTTCGCAGAATCAGGTCTCATGTTTGCCGTGCTAAGCCGAAGCAGCTGCCGGCTCGTACTCCTTTATCATCGTACGAATGCGTTCCTCGAAGGCCGGCGAATCGACGGCCTGCTCGATGTCGGGAATATTCATCAATTCGACGAGGAACTTATCTTGGAGTCTGCTTTCCTGCAAAGCCTGTCCATAGGGCAAATGTGAAAACGATACGATTGAATATACCGGCAGGAATGTGTTTGGATACAGTAAATTGATTTTCTTTTCAATCTTCTTGCGCAGCAGAAAATGCGGGTCGGCCACAAGATCGCGCATCTCGACGAAGTTGCGCAAGGCAAGGTCCGCGATGGCATTGGCATTATCGATACGCAGACCTTGATATGCCTCCAGTGCATCGGCCCATCGATGCTCGTGCTCCGCCAGACAGTCCAGCAGGACGCTGCAATCCTCGAAGCCGGCATTCATCCCTTGTCCGTAGAAGGGCACGATGGCATGCGCCGCATCGCCAATCAGTGCTACTTTATCATTCGCGACCCAGGGCGAGCAACGGACAGTTACGAGGGAAGATGTCGGATTGCGGAAATAGTCGTCGTTCAGGCTCGGCATCAGGGCCAGCGCATCCGGAAAGGTCTGTCGGAAAAAGCGCTGCAAGCTTTCGCTGCTGTCGATGCTGGCGAAGGACGGGTCGCCTTCGAAGGGAAAGAAGAGCGTACAGGTAAAGCTGCCGTCGGGATTGGGCAGGGCAATCAGCATAAACTGACCGCGCGGCCAGATATGCAGCGCATTTTTGTCTATGAGCCACCCGCCATCCGGCGCAGCCGGAATCAGCAGTTCCTTGTAGCCGTGCGCCAGATAGCTCTGCGAATAATCAAATCGATCCATGAATTGCATCCGGCCTCGTACGGCCGAAAAAGCGCCGTCGGCACCGATCAGATAGTCGGCCCGCACCTGATGAGTTTTGCCGCTGCCTTCATTAAGAAAGGTCGCGGCTGCCGTCTCAAGGTCGGCATCGAGGCAGCGATGGCGAAAGTGAAAGCTGACGTTGGGCAGTGCCTCGGCCTGATCCATCAGCGTCATATTCAATCCGCCGCGCGACACCGAATAAATGGCCTGATTCTCACGACCATAGGGCTGAAATGTCAGCTCGCCGGCGGTCGAATGAATCATGCGCCCTTTCATCGGGATGGCTTCGGCGCGAATGGCGTCGTCGATGCCGGCGGCAGCCAGGGCCTTCCAGCCGCGGGTGGAGAGCGCAAGGTTGATCGATCGTCCGGCGGAAATCGCGATACTGCGCATATCCGGCCGCCGTTCGAAGACCTGCACCCGATAGCCCTGCCGCGCGAGCATCAGCGCCAGCAAGGAGCCGACAAGTCCCGCCCCGGCGATTGTAACTGTCTCGTTCCGCATTGTCATACTTAGCTCACCTCCTCTGTGCTGTAATGGCCGTCGGCGCCATATTCCATTGTAGACCGGACGCTTAATTGCTCCTAGCTGTGCTTCCGCAACACCTCGCCCAGGACGCGGCCGAAATGAAAGACATCTTCGAAGCTGTTATACAGGGGGACGGGCGCGGCGCGAATCACATCGGGTTCCCGCCAGTCGACGACTATGCCCGCGGCTGTCAGCTCTTCAAAAACCCGTCGCCCGTGACGCGGCATGAGCATCGATAGCTGCGCCCCGCGCTCGCGCGGGCTGCGCGGCGTAATAATCAGCGGTTCTTCCGCAGCTGAGCGCCGGCGCGCATCTTCGAGCACGAATTCCAGGTAGGCCGTCAGCCGGTCGCGTTTGGCCGCCAGGGCCGGCATCCCAACGGCATCGAAAATATCCAGCGATGCTTTGTGCGCCGCCAGCGCCAGTACCGGCGCATTGCTCAACTGCCAGGCGGCAGCTGTTTTGGCCGGTCGAAATCCTTTTTTCATCTGAAATCGTTCCGACTCCTCGTTGCCCCACCAGCCCGCAAAGCGCGGCAGGGCGGTATTCGCCGCATGACGCCGGTGCACATATGCACCTGAAACGCCGCCCGGCCCCGAATTCAGGTACTTGTAAGAGCACCAGACCGCGAAGTCAACGTCCCAATCATGCAGATGCAGCTCCAGGTTGCCGGCGGCGTGCGCCAGGTCAAATCCGACGACGGCGCCCGCGCGATGACCGGCGGCCGTAATCGCGGGCAGATCGAAAGCCTGGCCGGTATAGTATTGCAGACCCGGCAGCATGACAAGCGCAAGCTGCGGTCCGTGTTGCTCGATAGCATTTATAATGTCTTCCGTTCGCAGGCTATATTCGCCGGCACGCGGTGAGATTTCGATCAGGGCTTCGTCGGGATCGAGCTTGTGGTGCCGCAGCTGGGTCTCCAGGGCATACTGATCGGAGGGAAAAGCGTCGGCTTCGCAGATAATCTTGAAACGTTCGCGATCGGGCCGGAAAAACGTGACCATCAACAAATGCAGGTTAACGGTTAACTGATTCATCGCCACCACTTCATCGGGATGCGCGCCCACCAGGCGTGCAAGCGGCCCTTCGAACATTTTGTGATAGGAGAACCAGGGGTGTTTGCTGTGAAAATGGCCTTCGACACCAAGTCGGGCCCAATCTTCGAGTTCCTGCTTGACGTAGGAAGCTGTGGCGATGGGTTGCAGTCCGAGCGAATTGCCGCAGAAATAATGCGTGTCTCGGCCCTCGAACTGTGGAAAGTGAAATTGGCTGCGATAGTCGGCAAGCGGATCGCCGGCGTCCAGTTGCCGCGCGAATTCCAGAGTGTTGCTGAAGTCTTGTGCTGTCATTCCAATTGTTGCTCGTATGCCAAAGCCTGCCGGACTGTTTCTTTATGCTGCGGCAGCTTGTAAATCCGCCGTAAAACTAGAGAATTGGCGCTAGATAGCCAAAATGAACTGCTGGCAGCCATTCGTCGACAGCGACCTTGCGGACCCCGGAGTAAACGGCTGTCGGGCCGCGGAATTGCAGCAAATTTCACAGCCCTAGCGGCAGTGGAGCGCAATCCGGCATGTCACGTTGTATTTCAATTTTCGGATCACCTTCGCCGCGAGGCTTTGCCTTTGCGACTCAACCTGTCCCATGATGGCGAGCTATATTCGCGCAGCGCGCCTGCCCCTTAATCAATGCCATTCCTGATGATGCGCTCCATCGTTTCGCTGAAGTAGTCGATTTCATCAAGGCTTGTGTAAACATTCGGCGCGACGCGAATACCTTCGAAATCATCGTGCTTAATCGCTACCACCAGAATTTTGTGTTCCTTCCACAAATGTTTAGCCAGAGCGCCGGAGGGGATTCCTTCGACCTGCATTGTCGCGATGGCACAGGACCTGCCGGGCTTCAGACTGGTGTGCAGACGGACACGATCGCTGACTTTCAGGCGCTCGGCCCAACGATTGCGCAGAAAACGCAGCCGCTCCTCCTTGCGTTCGGGTCCGATACCCCGGTAAAAGCTTATTGCTTCGGCAATCGCCAGCGTATTGGCGGCGGGATGCGTGCCGATTTCCTCGAATTTGCGGATGTCCTCGTCCTTCGATTCTTCCGCTGCCTGCAAGGGCCAGATATCGCCGATACGCTCTTTGCGCACATATAGCATTCCCGTACCGTGGGGCGCTGTCAGCCACTTGTGCAGACTGCTGCCGAAAAATTCACAATCCAGGTCGGCCAGTGTAAAGGTAAAATGTCCCAGCGAATGCGCGCCGTCCACGAAGACGGGAATACCCTTGCGGCGGCCCAAGGCGCATACCGCGCGGACCGGCATTATCTGGCCGGTGAGATAAACAACGTGGCTGATCAGGATGGCTCGCGTGCGAGGGCTGATGTGCTGTTCGTAGAGATCGACAATAAGCTGCGGGTCTTCGGCCGGTATCGGCAGGGAAAACTGACGCAAGACGATGCCGTCGCGACGTTCGCGTTGCTTCCAGGTGTTGAGCATGCGCGGATAGTCATGCGTGGTGGCCAGCACTTCGTCGCCGGGCTGCAGGTCGATGCCGTTTTGCAGAATCTGCATGCTCTCCGAGGCGTTGCGAGTCAGCGCCAGTTCTTCGGGCGAGCAATCAAAACAGCGCGCCAGGCTGCTGCGGACACTTTCCTGCTGCGGCTCCAGCACCCTCCACATCGTATAGGCGGGCGCCTTGTGCGAGTAGTCCAGGTGCTGTTTCATTGCCTGCTGCACAATCGCCGGCGCAGGGCTGACGCCGCCATTGTTAAGGTTGATTATACTGCGGTCGACGGTAAAAGCCTGTTGAATACGGCGCCAGAAATCTTCATCGGCAGCTAGGTCCCGAGCCTGGCCTCTGTGCGCCGCTACTGTTTGCAGTACTGCCCGAGCCCTGTCGGGATTAAGAAGCGCTGTCGCCGAAGCAAAGGCTGTGGCTCCCAAACCCTGAATAAATTTGCGCCGGTCCAGCATAATTGATTGGACAAAATATTGAAAGGATTTTCCTGAAATTTATAGTATTCAACAAGAATTGCCAGCAGATTCTGCAGCAGGAGCATGAGCTTCCGCAGCAGTCGAAGGATTGAGACCCTCTTCGCGATGATGCAAGCGAGGCGCAATGATTAGCGCTCTACGAGTATTTTGACCACCCGCGAGAGGACCTGATTACTGACCTGAACAAAATAGACAGCAGGTCGAAAACTATACAAGGGCAGGTCAATGGATAGATTTTCTCCTTCAGCTTCGACATTCATTTGTTCATAAAGCAGCGCGCCCTGCAAAGTGAAGATGCGGCAGGAATACAGATCCCCTTGTTTAGCTGAGATTCTGATCGTGACTTTTCTATCGAGTGCACTTGCACTTTGGACCGGGTTGGGATAGGCCAGCACGGCGAAATCCTGATTCGCGAATGCCCTGTCCGCAACATTCGTTGGTAGCGCATTCTGTGCTCGAAGCAGTCGGCTGATGCCTAGCGGGTGAACCGCAAACCAGGCGCTCGAATCGGCGCCGAAGGCGATACTGTTAACCTGACCCGGTATCGGCAGTAAACCTTCGCCTTGCGGAAAAAAGCTTGCCTGTGAATTGTTTAAACGAACCACGCCGGCTGTGCCTTGCCCGTTGTTAACAGCAAACCATTTGTTGCCGAATTGATCGATACGCACCGTGCCGACATTCGTGAACTCTTGTAGTACGGGGAGCGATTCGAGTTGCCTGTAATGCCGCCAGCCTGAGTTGCGATAGCGGCTCAGACCGCCGGGGTAGAGAGTCGCATTGTTGTTTTCGTCGTAGATGGTCTGACTCTTGTATGCCAACCATACACTGCCGTCGCGATCGACGGCCAGTCCGGCAGGAGCGCGCCGAAACCCGGCGTCGTTGCCGTCCTCAAGATTGTGTACCGTCCACCCACCCTGATCAAACTGGTACAGACCACCGACAAATTCGTTTGTCAGTGTATCGAGCAATTGAAAGCTTGCGATCCATAGGGCTCCGGAGGGGCCTGCTTCAACAAAGCCGTCAGCCCCGTTGCCGAAGGATACGCCGCCGGCGTCGCTGATTTCTCTCCATTCGTCGTCATCGTATCGGTGGACCGTCAGGGCCTGGGTGTCCCATGCCTTCAGTCGCTCATTCCAATTTTCCTTTTTTGCGACAGCCCAGATGCTGCCTGCCGAATCGCGCGCAAGGTGGATAAAAGAATGCAAGTCTGCGGAAGGATCTGCCAATGCGTAGCTGCGCCAGTTGTCGTCCCTGAATCTGCTGACACCCCCTACGCCGGCGATCCAGACACTCTTATCGCGATCGGCCACCAGGGAGTAAATCGTATCGCTGATTACCCCATTGTCGGCTGGGAAATACTGCCAGGTGGAATCTGCGCTGCGGTAGCGCCCTAGCGATCCGCCGGACCGAGAGTCGCGATAGGCCACCCAGAGGTCGCCGTTTTTGGCGGTCATGATCCGGCGAACGCCGTTCCCATTAGGTGCATTGGTATTGCGAATCCGTTCCCAGTCCGTATCTGCAACACGGACGATGCCGCGGTTTGTAGTCAAGAGGACATTCCCGTCAGCTCCTGCAGCAATACCATTAATGCTGCTGCCGGGCAGCAGGGTATCAGATGTGAAAACCTGCCACGCGGTTTCGTCGCCTGAACATGTCAATGTTGTTTCCGTGGCTGCCCAGACACGTCCCTGCCCGTCTACATTCACGGCGCGTATCGAGGGTACGAAAAAGGGGAGGGCGATTTTGGACCAGCTATGGCCGTCAAAGCGGCTGAGACCCCAGGTTCCGCCCATCCACACCGCATTGCTGTGATCGACGGCAATCGCGCTGGCGCCGGTCCGCAAAGCATCCTCGGATCTGCCCCGTGGATATCGCTTCCATTTCGCATCGGCATAACGGCTGACGCCATGATTGTTGCCGACCCATACCGAGCCGCTGGAATCGAAAGCAATGGCGTTCAGCGTGGACAGGGAGCTCTTGGCGTCCGGAAGTTCAACGCCCTCGCTGAACAGCTCGAATTCACCTGCATTGCAGCGAATCACGGCGCTCAGTTGCTTGTCGGCATTCGGCGGCTTGTGATGGCCGATACCCCATACATCGTTTCGACTGTCCACGAGCAGTTTTGATACAGACAGTGTTCCGTCCCAATTCTCATTGTCGTATCCCGTCCAATCGCCGTGGTCGAAATATGCGATAATGGCGGTCGCGCCCGGGACACCGCCGGCCGCCATCCAGAGACGTCCGTTCCGATCGACTGCCAGACTGTTAACCCGGAGCAGTGGTTTGTCGTCCTTACCGACAATCGCTACGGCGGACCAGCTGCCGCCATCGAAGCGACTGAGTCCTTTGTCCAGTGTAGCGACCCATACCTCGCCATTCGCCGCAAGTGCAATCGAGCTGATGTGCAGGCTTCGCGGGCCGCTATGAATTCCGAAGACCTCCAGGAAGCCATCGCTTTTGCGCAGCGCCGTCAGCCCTGCACTGCTGGCGGCCCACAGTACGCTTCTGGAATCCGTCACATGGATAATTTGATCACTGTTGACATAGCTTCGCCATTCCGGTGATGCCGGCAATTCCGGCGATCCAAAAGCATAATGGCAAACGACAGCGGTAAACAGTAGTTTCCACCTACGCATAGTGCAGTTCCTCACAATGTAAGAGTACCGAGTATCTGACCGGTATTGATCGAGGAGCTTAAAGGCTGGGTGGCCTGCTCTGCAAGCGCCTTGTTCCGCTCGGGAATGTAATGATGTGTGTGAATGTAGCTGTATAAATGGGCTAAGGCTTCATTCGCCTTTCAACAGCCCAATATACAAATGCCGACGATACCAGAGCAGGGTGTCTGAGAATTTAGTGATTATGTCCTTCGAAAATCTTTCTGCTGCAAGCCCAGAAATTCGAAGGCGGCGTTGGCGAACAGATCTTCTTTAACAGTCGGGCTGAGATCGTCCATACTTTCGATAAACTTGCCGTGCTGTAAATCGCCCAGGGGGAAGGGGTAGTCGGTGCCGTAGGCGATGCGCCTGGAGCCGATGACGTCGAGTGTATAGCGCAGGGCATCCTGGTCGTGTGTGATACCGTCCACCCAGAAGGCGCCGGCGTACTCACGCGGGTCGCGAATTTCATTGAGATTAACCAGGTCGGGGCGGCAATGGTAGCCGTGCGACAGGCGGCCGAGCGTATGCGGCCAGGAACCGCCGCCGTGCGCAAAGAGAACGCGCAGCTTCGGAAAACGATCGAAGACGCCGCCGAACATCATCGAGCAAATGGCGCGCGATGTTTCGGCGGGCATTCCCACCAGCCAGGGCAGCCAGTATTTACGCATCAGGTCGCGGCCCATCATTTCCCAGGGATGCACCAGCAGACAGCAGCCCAATGATTCAGCCGCTTCGTAAAAAGGGAAAAACTCCTCTTCATCCAGATTCTTATCCAGAATGTTCGAGCCGATCTCGAGCCCCGGTAGCCCCAGCTCTTCGACGCAGCGCGTCATCTCCTGGATAGCCAGACGCGTGTCCTGCATCGGTACGCTGCCCAGACCGATAAACCGCTTGGGATAATCGCGCTGAATGCCGGCCATGTGATCGTTGAGGAACATCGACCAATCGAGAGCGTCTTTGGGCCTGGCCCAGTAGTTAAACAAAACGGGAACGGTGCACAGGGTCATGACATCGACATTGAAGGCGTCCATTTCTTCCAGAATCACCGCCGGATCCCAGCAGTTGGCGCGAATCTCGCGAAAGAAAAAGCCATCGTCGCGCATCATCTTGGCGCGACCGGGCATAAAGTGATCGAGATAGATAAAGCCGCCGTAGCCATATTTCTGTTTGAGATTCGGCCAGGTTTTCGGGAGTATATGAGCGTGGATATCGATTTTCATACAGCGAGTCGGAATCCTAATGAAACAAGATTCGGCCGGGGGCCGGGCCGGAAGAACGGGCGACAAGAGGCGAATAAAGCCGCTGCGGAACCAATCGCCGGGCAGAGAATGGTCATTCGCTGCTCAGGCGGGAATGTTCCGGGGCTCCGAAAAGCTCAGACAGCGTTGGGCGGCACAGCCATAACCGATCCGCAGTTCTTACAGGTCCGCAGGTCTTCGCTGCCGTAATAACGGGCGAAGATTTCATTGAACTGACCGATGATGTCGACCAGGTGAAAATACTCGTCATAGAGTTTGTTACTGCAATTCTCGCAATACCACATCAGCCCGTCTTTCTCGTCGGCTTTGCGGCGGCGTTCCACTACGAGCCCGACCGAGTTGGCTTCGCGCTGCGGCGAATGCGGCACCCTGGCGGGCAGCAGGAAAATTTCACCCTCGCTGATGGGAATGTCTTTGATGACACCGTCGTCATTAACGCGCAGATTCATATTGCCTTCGAGCTGATAGAAAAACTCCTCGCCTTCATTGTAATGAAAATCCTTGCGTGAGTTTGGGCCGCCGACCACCATTATGATGAATTCGTGATCTTTGTACACCACCTGATTGCCGACCGGCGGCTTGAGCAGATGCCGGTGTTCATCGATCCACCGTTTGAAATTGATGGGGGATTGGAGCGCCATCGGGAATCCCTCCGCGGAATTATTGATCGTATTGTTTTGCTTTCGCGTATTTTTGAGCTATGCGAACGAATTTACAATTTTTTTGACTAGCGTGGACGGGCACTATGAAGGAGATGGATTTTCGCGCTAAGAATGCCCTGGTGTGCGGCAGTACGCAGGGCATCGGCCGGGCGATCGCGGAGGAGCTGGCACGGCGCGGCGCGGCGATTACCCTGGCGGCGCGCAACGAAGAAGTTCTGCAGCAAGTACGGCAGGGATTGGCGCGGGACGATGGTCAGCAGCATGAGATAATTGTCGCCGACTTTAACAACAGCAAGGGGCTGCGCAGCCGACTCGAAGAATATTTTAACGACGGCCGCCGCGTGCACATCCTGATCAACAACAGCGGCGGGCCTCCGGGCGGACCGATTGCGGCGGCGCGTGAAGAAGAATTCGAGCTGGCCTTTGGGCGGCATCTGCTTTGCAACCATGTTTTAGCGCAGGCTTGCCTGCCGGGAATGAGAGCCGCGGGCTACGGCCGGATCATTAACATTATCTCCACCTCTGTTAAACAGCCTATTCCGGGGTTGGGAGTTTCGAATACCATCCGCGGCGCCGTGGCCAATTGGGCGAAAACACTGGCGGCTGAAGTTGCGGCCGAGGGGATAACGGTCAACAACGTTCTGCCCGGCGCAACCGCGACCGGTCGTCTGGAGTCGATCCTGCAGAAGAAAGCGGCCAAAACCGGCGCGACGCTGAATGACGTGGAAGAAGCGGCCCGCAACGAAATCCCCGCCGGTCGATTCGGCGAACCCTGGGAGGTCGCTATTGCGGCAGTTTTCCTGGCCTCGCCGCTGGCCGCCTATATTAACGGTGTCAATCTTCCGGTGGACGGCGGTCGGCTGGCCTGCCTCTAAACAGTGACGGTTCACGGCAGTGCGTCGCGGCGCTCTCCCGACCGAGGCGATTGAGATGAATTGCAGGCAGGCGCGCCGCGATGTTGCGTTCGGTTTGCACTGACGAAGTAGCGATCCCATCGCCGACGGGAGCCGCTTGTGTTCGGCAAGGGGAATACTTCAATAGAATGTAGCATTATCAGCACAAGGCAATTTTACCCGATGGAAAAACTGAAGAATTACATTGGCGGCAAGATGCTCGCGCCGCGCTCTCGCAGCTATTTCAATAACTACGAGCCGGCGATCGGCAGGCCGTATTCCCTTGTGCCCGATTCCGATGCGCGCGACGTGCAGGCGGCGGTCGAGGCGGCGCAGTCGGCCTTTCCAGCCTGGTCCGCGATGCCGGCGGAAGAACGCGGCGCTATCATGATGCGAATCGCCGCTATTGTCCGTGAGCGTCTGGAGCCCCTGGCCCGTGCCGAGTCTCGCGACAACGGCAAGCCGCTCTGGCTGGCCCGCAGCGTGGACATCCCGCGTGCTGCGACAAACTTTCACTTTTTCGGGACCGCGATTCAGCATTTCGCTTCGGAAGCGCATCCGATGGCCGACGGCAGCGTTAACTACACGCTGCGCAAGCCGCTTGGCGTCGTCGGTTGTATCTCGCCCTGGAACCTGCCATTGTACCTTTTTACCTGGAAAGTCGCGCCCGCGCTCGCAACAGGCAACTGCGTGGTGGCCAAACCTTCGGAGATAACACCGAAGACGGCCTACCTCTTTGCCGACATTTGCCGCAAGGCGGGACTGCCGCCGGGCGTACTTAACATCGTGCAGGGCAGCGGCGCCGGGGCCGGCGCCGCGATTGTCGAGCATCCTGAAATTGAGGCGATATCTTTTACGGGCGGTACCGCCACCGGACAGCAGATTGCGCGGACGGCCGCGCCGATGTTTAAGAAATTGTCGCTTGAATTGGGCGGTAAAAATCCAACGATCGTTTTTGCTGATTGCGACTATGAAAAAACGATCGAGGAAACCGTCCGCGCGTCATTTGCGAACCAGGGTGAAATCTGTCTCTGCGGCTCGCGTATCTATGTCGAACGAGCTCTCTATGACCGCTATCGCGATGACTTTGTCAGACGTGTTAAAAAATTGAAGCCTGGCGACCCCGCCGCCAAAAACAGCCGGCAGGGCGCGCTGGTCTCGGAAGCACACTTAAACAAGGTGCTCTCTTATGTCGACCTGGCGCGTGACGAAGGCGGCCGGATTCTGACCGGCGGTAAACGCGCGCGCCTGCGCGGACGCTGTAAGGACGGTTGGTTTATGCAGCCGACGGTTATTGAAGGACTTGACTATTCCTGCCGCACGAACCAGGAGGAAATATTCGGTCCGGTGGTGACGCTGCAGCCTTTCGACAGCGAGGAAGAAGCGCTGCGATATGCTAACGGCACCGTTTACGGTCTGGCGGCGAGCGTCTGGACGAATGACATCAAGCGTGCCCACAGGGTGGCCGACCGTCTGCAGAGCGGCATTGTCTGGCTGAATTGCTGGATGCTGCGCGACCTGCGGACACCCTTCGGCGGCATGAAAGATTCAGGGGTCGGCCGCGAAGGCGGGCTGGAAGCATTGCGATTCTTTACCGAGCCCAAGAACGTTTGTGTCAAGCTTTGAGGGCGCCGTGCTGCTGCGAAAAGTCGTCCGTCTGCTGAAAATCTTGTCAATCAATGCCCTGGTCCTGCTGATTCTGTTGGCGGGACTCGAGCTGACGCTGCGGCTGGTCGATCCGCAAAACCTGCCCACGCCCGCGATCGGTTCGCACGAATGGCGGGATGATTACAAACGGCCGACGCCGGCGTATGATGAGACCATCAGTTTTCCCGAAAGGAAGGTGCGCTGGACGATCAATGCACAAGGGCTGCGCGATCACGAATTCGACAGCATCAAAGCGCCGGGGCTGGTGCGTATAATCGGCTTTGGCGATTCTTACACTTTCGGTTATACCGTCGAGCAGGAACAGACCTTTCTGCATCATCTCGAATCACTAATGAATGCCGAGCGGGCGCGTCGCTGTCCGGATTCGGCGCGTATGTTTCAAACCCTCAACATGGGCGTGGTGGATTGCGGCACGATTAACCAGTTTCGTTATGCCCGCGGGCGGGGAATGGCATATCAGCCGGATCTGCTGCTGCTGGCCGTATACCCCGGCAATGATGTCTATGACGTCCTTGCCGAGCACAAAAAGCCCGGCGCTCCTGACCCGGGCGCCGCCGCGGCCGGAACCAGAGCCAATCCGCTGCTGTCCTTTTTTCGCTACCATTCACATCTCTATGCCTTTGTCAGCGAACGTCTGCACACCCTCTTGCTGCGCTTCGGTCTGCGCCAGGTTGACACATCGAGTATCGAGGTGCTGCGCAAAACCGAGAGCGCCAAGGTTCGGCAGGGTTGGAACCTGCTCGAGAGCCACATCATGCGCTTTGATTCGCTGGCGGCTGCGCATGATGCCGAACTTCTGGTGCTGCTGCTGCCGACACGGCATCAGGTACGGCAATCCGAGTGGGACTTCATTCGCGCAACTTATAAGCTCAGCGCAGATGACTTTCAGATCGACAGGGCGCAGCGACGGCTGAGTGACTTTTGTGCCGCAGCGAATATTGCCTGCCTCGATGCCCTGCCCGCCTTACGCCGCGACAGCCTCGCCGCCTTCAATCCCAACCGTGACCGCCATCTCAGTCCCCGCGGACATTGGCTGGTGGCCGATACGCTCTTTCGATTCCTGCGACCTCGCCTGTGCGGGAGCGCGTGGACTCCGTCACCTTAGCTTGCTCTCCGCTGGTGCGGGCGTCGATTAGTGCATTGTCGCATCGGCGGGATTAGCCATATTGTAGCCTGCGCGCCGTAGTGTGCGGCTGAGAAGCAATACGATTGACAGGACAAGGCCGAGCGATTCAATGAAGTTAACAGGTCGTGTTTCAAAGGCGGAAGCCAGGGATACAGGCATGGCACTTACGCTGCTGCTCCTGTTGCTGAACTGGCTGTTTGATTGGTCGGGCCTTTTGTTGCCGGCCTTGTTGACGCTGCTTGTCGCGATGACGGCGCCCGGGCTGTTCCGTCCTGCGGCCATCGTCTGGCTGGGACTTGCGCGCCTTCTGTCGGCCGTCAGCAGTCGGCTGATTCTGACTGTTGTATACAGCCTGGTCATTACACCGATCGGCCTGTTGCGGCGCGCGTTAGGCGCCGACCCCTTGCGCGTACGACAATGGAAGCAAGGGCGCGATTCCGTCTTTACGACTCGCTCGGGCGAGGGGAGTGCGAGCGAAATCGAACAACCATTCTGAGGCGCTAACCAGGGAGCGGAAGCATGGAATTTTGGAAGGACATCTGGGGATTTCTGACCCAGCGCAAAAAGTACTGGCTGCTGCCCGCGATACTGGTATTGCTCGTGTTCGGCGCGCTACTGGTGTTTAGCTCCGGCTCAGCCATTGCGCCCTTTATTTACACCTTGTTCTGAGTACTATGGCCGAGGCATTTCTGGGCATTTCCGCCTACTACCACGACAGCGCCGCCGCACTTGTTCTGGACGGCAGGATTGTTGCCGCTGCCCAGGAAGAACGCTTCAGCCGCAAAAAACACGACGCGTCGTTTCCGGCTCAGGCGGCGCGATACGTGTTGGCGGAGGCCGGACTTGACCTACAGGATTTGCGAGCGATCGCATTCTACGATAAGCCTTTCCTTAAGTTCGAACGCCTGTTGGAGAGCTACCATGCCTTCGCGCCCCGGGGCTTGCGCAGCTTTTTGCAGTCAATGCCGGTCTGGGTGAAAGACAAGCTCTTCATGCGCCGGATGCTTAAACAAGAATTGACGAAGCTCGCAGCCGCGCCGCCGGAGAAATGGCCGCGCCTGCTCTTTCCCGAACATCACCTGTCGCACGCCGCCAGTGCCTTTTATCCCTCGCCCTTCAGTGAAGCAGCTATCCTGACAGTTGATGGTGTCGGCGAGTGGGCCACGACCACGATTGCCGCCGGAGCGGGCAACAAGGTCAGCATCCTGCGCGATCTTAGCTTCCCGCATTCGGTCGGGCTGTTGTATTCGGCCTTTACCTATTACTGCGGCTTTAAGGTTAACAGCGGTGAATACAAGCTTATGGGCCTTGCGCCCTATGGCAATAGCGATGGAGAGCGTGTTAAACGCTTTTACCGCCTGATTTTCGACCAGCTTGTCGATTTGCGCGATGATGGCTCGCTGCTGCTGAACATGGAGTATTTCGACTTTGTTACGGGATTGCGCATGTGTAAAGACGCGCGCTGGGAATCGCTCTTCGGCATCCCGCGCCGCGCCGCCGAAAGCGAATTGACGCCGGCCTATATGGATATGGCCCTGGCGATTCAACAGGCTGTAGAGGAAATAGTGCTGCGTATGGCCGGCAGCGCGGTGGCAGTGACGGGAATGCGGCGGCTGGTGATGGCGGGCGGCGTTGCGCTTAACTGTGTCGCCAACGGCAAGCTGCTGCGCTCGGGAATTGTCGATGAGCTCTGGATTCAGCCGGCGGCGGGCGATGCCGGTGGCGCCCTGGGGGCGGCTTACGCGGCCGCGCATCTTTGGGCGGACGAAGATCGCTCCATCCCTGCGGAGGCCGCGGACGCAATGCAGGGGTCCTACCTCGGACCGTCGTTCGACGCAAATGATGTTGCGCGTCTCTGCCGCCGCTATGCCGCGTCCTGCCGTCATTTTGAAGATTTCGACGCATTAACGGCATCGGTCGCGCAGGAGCTGGCGGGCGGCCACATTGTCGGCTGGTTCCAGGGGCGGATGGAGTGGGGACCGCGTGCCCTCGGCAATCGCAGCATCCTGGGCGACGCCCGGCGGCCGGAGATGCAGAAACGTCTGAACCTGAAAATAAAATACCGCGAGGGTTTTCGTCCCTTTGCCCCGGCGGTCCTTGCCGAGGACAGCGGGGACTTTTTCGATCTGGCGCAGCCCTCGCCCTATATGTTACTGGTGGCGCCTGTACGGGAATCGCGTCGTCGTCCCCTGCCGGAAGACTATCCCGAGATGGAAATGTATGCAAGGCTTTATCACCAGCGCTCGGATATCCCGGCCGTGACGCATATCGATTATTCGGCCCGCATCCAGACCGTCCATGCCGAAACGAATCCGCGCTTTCACGCCCTGCTGACGGCCTTCCGCGAACACAGCGGCTACGGTCTGCTGGTCAACACCAGTTTTAACGTACGCGGAGAACCCATTGTCTGCACGCCGGAAGACGCTTATCGTTGTTTTATGACGACCGAAATGGATGTGCTGGTGATCGGCAACGCCCTGTTCTATAAGAACGAGCAGCCTGCATGGCAGGCGGACAAGCGCCAGAATCAGACCTTTGAGGCGGATTGAGGACTGACCTATCTTCCAAAGCGAATTGATTCGTGACGACCTAAGGCTTACTCAGTAACAGCTACACTTTCTGCTCGCCGTTCACTAATTCGACCGGTAAGATGTCGTAGCCGGACATCGTCGTCTGTTTCTCCTGCGAGAAGAATTCATCCAGCCATTGATCGACGGCGCGGCGCTGCACCAGCAGTTTGTGTCCGAGCCAGATGCCTTTTTTGATATCGCCTGTTTTCATGGCATTGCGAATCTTCTTAATCGCAATGCGACCGTTGACGTAGTTGTAGACGTCTTCATCGGTCATGGGTACGTGGGGACTACGGTATTCCATTAAGCCGTTACTTAGCACTGTGAGTTATTCTTTCCGAGTTTGAAATACGGCCGCGTATTCCGGACAGTCTCATTGAATACACAGACGGATCATGGTAATGACGCAAAATGAGTGATATTCCTCGATCGGCCGTCCATTTTTTCCCGGCGGCTAAGGGAATTGAAGAAGATGCAGTGTTAATCTGACCCCTTGAATGAGTACTTAACAAGTTCGTGTGAGAAAAAGGAAGCAAGGGAGTGGAACGTAGCCGCGTTTCCGATCGGCTGGCCCGCTCAGCGAAAGCGAAATGTAATCGGAACCATTACCCAACACTTAAAGTAACGACCTTCTTCCCGGGCCGGCTCGAATCTGATTTGCTCCAGGGCCTTAAGGGCAGCCTCGCTAAACAGAGGTACGAAATTCTCATCGAAGTCTTCTGCTTCGGTGATGTGTTCGATTTGATTGCCCTGTTCGTCGATTAATATGCGAATCCTGATCTGACCTTCCTGGTTTGCGCGAACGCCGGCTTCGGGATAAACAACGAAGCTCTGCAACAGCGGCAGATCGAGGTAGGGTTCGCAGATGTCGTACAGCTCGAGTTCCACCTGTATCGAGTCATGGGGAATTTTGGCTTTGCCGCTCGAATCGACGGCGATAAGTTCGCCGCTGTACTCGCTGCCGCCTGCGCTTACATATCTACCCTCCGGTGTACGCCGATCGTTGATATAGCGGCCTTCATAGCGATCGCCGTTGGCCCAGTAATACACGCCTTTGCCGTGGCGCCGGTTGTTGCGAATCTGACCCTCATAACGATCTCCGCCGGGAAAGAACATCGTACCCCGGCCATCCAGGTATTGGGAGTCGTGCGCCTCGCCTTCATAGCGTTTGCCGTTCGGCCAGCGGATGGTGACGGCCGAGTTTAGCTCGCCGTTGGCGAATTTCGCCTGATACTCTTTGCCCCAGTAATACTTGCGATGAAAATTTCCATGCAACAGTCCATGACGATACTCCGCCGTAAAAGAGTCGCCATCCTTGTGGGTATACTGCGTCTCGCAGGCTCCATGCAGCCGTCCCCCAGCAAAATTTCCGTGCACAACAGCTTGCAACGCAGTGTCTAGGTACCAGCGAACAATTCCCTTCCCATGGGCAAAGCCATTCACGCAGTCTCCCTCATAGCTGATCGAATCACCTGGTGGGTCAGCAGGTAATTCAACATGGCAGTTGGAACGCGCATCGCTGATCCACTCGATGCCCCGGGTGCAGCTCGCCAGGATAGCAAACGCAAGGAGCGCCGGGAAAATCACTACCTTTCGTCGATTAATGCTGTGCATACTCATAGTAGGTCAGTTTTGAATTGTGCTTGGAGAGAAGATTCAGGATGGGCGAGAGAGCGCAAGAAATTCCACGCAATGTTAAGCCAAATTTTCAAATTCAACAATGAATTTTAGCGATATGGACTCAGATCGCCTTGTGAGCCTGGTGGCAGTTTTTGCCTGTTCTTGGCTGCGAGTGGATTGATTGAATCTCACTGCGCTGAGCTGCGGTCGGCCCCGAAAGAAGGGTAATTGCTCCTGGGCCGCTCGTTACACCGGGGTCATCCTTTCAATTTTACCCCAATTTTCTCAGCTGAAACTGCGATTTTTGCGGAGATGCGAATAATTAAGAGCAAAGTGTCGATCTCGTCTCACCAATCGTCGCCAAATGTGTCTAAGCGGGGTAGGCCGCGGAAACGGCCGCCGTCGTCAGAGATCGATTTCGCTACTGCTGAAATCATCGCTGAGACGTAGCGAACAATTGAATGATTTGCCGCAGTCATCATATCGTGGTTCGACTTGCGCTGGGCGCTGTGCTCGGTTTGTTCCTGTCCGTGCCGATGATAAATGCGCAACAGGAATTTCTCCAACTTATCGATGTCAACTCCGCTGATTTTCCCACGGTAACGGCAAATATTTTCGCCTTTGATGAAAGCGGTCAATCGCTCCAAGGGCTGGTTGCCGAAGACATTCTGTTGAGCGACAATGGCGCCGACATAGCCGGATTGCGTCTGGAATGCCCCGGCGACGTGGAAGCTCAAGCGCTTTCATCCGTTCTGGCAATCGATGCCTCGCTCTCGATGGATGGCGCGCGCTGGCAGATCGCCCGCCATGGCGCCGAACACTGGATTGACCGGGCGTTGGATGGCAGCTCGGATTGTGCTTTGAGTATTTTTGATCGACAATCCTATGTTTTGCAGGACTTCAGCAGTGATCAGGGCAGGCTTACTGCAGCGCTTGACCGGCATACGACTGGCAGCGGCACCGATTTCAACGCAGCCCTGCTGGATGGTCCGGCGGCAGCCTTGCGCCTTGCCGGCCGCGCCGGGCACCGGCCGATTGTGATTCTGCTGACAGACGGCGCCGGCCCCCTGGACCTGACCCGTGTACGCGACTTCGCTCTGTCAAACGGACTCACAATTTATTGTCTGGGCCTTTTTTCAGTCCTGCAGAAGGATCTGAAGACCCTGGCAATGGAGACGGGCGGCTACTGCTTCGATCGCATTGCCAGCCTGGAAGAGATTCGCCGCTATTACAGTCTTGTGCTTTATCTGGCGCGCGGCGGAAAGCCCTGCCGCCTCTCCTGGCAGGCTGTCGGCGACTGCGATACCGAACGGGAGGTCGGGCTCGAGGTCGTCAACAGTGAATTGTCGCTGACATTTCAGTATCAACCTTCACCGGCTAATCGGGCGCGTGCCGAAATCGCGCCTTCATCGATTGAATTCGGCGCTGTGATCCCGGATGGTCGCCGGGTGGAACGCGAGGTCATTATTACGGCCCGGGATGCAGCGCTGCGTCTCGACGGTTTTCAGAGCAGTGACGCCCGCTTCCACATCGAGCGTCCGGATCCACCCGCAGGAAATATTCTTCAGCCCAATGAGAGCGAGCACGTCGTGCTTGTCTACACGCCGCCGGATTCGGCCTCGGTCGTGGCGCAGATCTCACTGCAATCCGATTCCTGCGCCGACACCTTGTTCCATGTCGCAGGAGGGTATCAAAACGCCTCCTTCGGTCCGCGGCAACTACGGCTGCTCAGCCCGGCCGCCGGTGATACGCTGCTGGCGGGGCAGGAGCTGGCCATTACCTGGGACGGCGTTCTGCCGGACGAAAAGATACAGATCGATTATCGCGCCGGGCCAGCCGCTGATTGGGAGTTAGTGACTGACGCAGCAAGTAACCTGCGATATGACTGGCAGGCGCCGATCAGCGCGGGCCCAACGACCGAGCTGCGGCTGCGGTATTTTGCCGAAGGCAATGTCGATGCATCGCACGCTGAAATCCATCCCTTTGCGCAGCGATCCGTCACAGGGCAGGCGCGGGGCGTCGACTTCATTCCGGGTGACAGTCTGGCTGTCATTACCGGCGGGACATCAGATGCTTTGAACCCGGTTCAGATTTGGAACTACCGCAGTGACAGCATCATCAGGAGCTTCGACCTGAGCGGGGCAGGTCGCCTGACGGCACAGGATGTCAGTACAAGCGGGCACTATCTCGCCTTGGGCGGGATCGACGGCGTCGTCTATCTCTTCAGGCTGAGCGAAGGCGAGCTGATCCGCCGTTTCACCATCGGCAACACACCGGTGACCTATGTGGCGATCAGCGCTGATGAACGCTACCTCGCTGCCAGTTATGCCAATGCCGGCATCGGTGCCGTTATCTGGGATTTACAGACGCTGGAGCAGGTGCATGATATCACCGATCACATCGGAACGATTCATACGATTCGCTTCAGCGCCGACGTGACATCATTTCTTACGACCGGCGCAGACCGTTCGACGCGTATCTGGTCATTGGAATCCGCCGTGACGTTTCGGACTCTCAATTCGCATAGCGACGAGGTGCTCTGCGCTGCCTTCAGTCCGGATGGCTCGCTCGTTGCGACCGGCAGTCGTGACGGTAGTCTCGAATTATGGCAGGTTGCGCCCTGGCGACGCATTCGCAAACTCAGCCTCAATGATTTGCCCGTCCTCGATCTTGACTTCAGCCCTGATGGTAAGATGCTGCTGGCGGCTTATCAGTTCGGCAGCGCCGAAGTATGGCGTCTGAGCTCTTTCGAGTCGGCCCGCACGCTGGTGGGGCATCGGAATGATGTGAATTTCGGCCGTTTCCATCCCGACGGCATCCTGGCGGCCAGCAGCGACAAAGACGGTCGTGTCATCGTATGGCGTCTGGATGTGGCCCGTCGCGAACTGTCGCAAACTTCACGCGTGCTGAGGCATTTGCAACCGGCGCTGACGCTTGTGGAACGAGTAGCGATGGGAGATGTCATTCTCAATCGGCAGCGTGATTCGATTGTCAATTCCTGCCTGTGCAATCGCTCCGACGCTCCGGTGCTGGTGCGCTCGCTGACGCTGCAACAGGATGAAGAAGGAGAATTCGAGCTGCCGACTCGGGCGGTACCGCTTAGCCTGCGGCCCGGTATCTGCCATCCGTTGGAAATTCGTTTTCGGCCCTCTCGGACGGGCGAGCGCAGGGCGCTGCTGGTTGCGGAGACTGCTAACGAAGTACTGCACTGCAGGCTTATCGGCAACGGCTTGCCTGCCGGCATGAGCGGCGTCTCTATACTCGACTTCGGAATGGTCGCGCCGGGCGAGCGGAAAGACAGCAGCATTAGTTTGCAGGTTGAAAACAACAGCGGAGAGCCCGTGCTGCTTTCCGGTCTTCGCTTACGGGGTCCGGACAGCGAGCAATTTTCCATCGCTGCCGGCAATGAGGTACGCATACTGGCCGACGGCGACACGCACGAATTGACACTCAGTTTCGCGCCGGAAGAGGTCGGTCGCACGAGCGGCCGCCTGGAAGTAGTGCAGGACTTCGGCGGAGGGCGCGCCAAGATCGCGGCGGAGGTGCTGCTGCACGGCGAAGGCGCCTGTGACCTGGCGCTGCCACCGCAGGGGGCTTTTACGATTGCGCTGCCCGAAGTGGAGGTGCACGAACAGGATCGGCTGCTGCTGAATTTGACCGTCACTCCCGCCGCCGGCATGCAATCGGCCTTTGACCAGGGCCTCCGAGATTTTGAAGCGCGTATCCGATTTAACAGGACGATTCTCGTACCAGTCGGCGCCACCCCTGCCGGCAGTGTGGACGGCGATGATCGTGTGATCGATATCAGGGGCTCCATAACGGATGTCGATCCCGTCGCCATCCGCCTGGAATTTATTGCGGTCTTCGGCAATGCCGAATCGACAGAGCTGCAGATCGAATCATTCGCCTTTACTGGTTGTCCTGTCTCTAAGCTGCTGCGTCACGGCAAAGTGACGATCAGCGATATCTGCCGCGCCGGCGGCTTGCGCCTCTTCAATAGCAGCGGCAGCCTGGCCCTGTTGCGGAGCCAACCCAATCCGGCCAGGGACGCCACCATCATACAGTTCGCGTTGCGTGAAAATGGTCTCACGCAGCTGACGCTTTACGACGCTTTAGGCCGCGAAGTGCGGCGGCTGGTGGATGCCATTCTGAGCAAAGGCCCCTACGAGCTGCGCCTGGCAACACAGGATCTTCCGGCTGGTCGCTACCTATATGTCTTGCGCACGCCGACTGCCGTGATTCACGAACATCTGGTGGTGATGCAATGAGAAACCATCATCTGCCCTGGCTGTTGCTGGCGATCTTCATGTGCGGGTGGCAGGGTGTCCCGGCCCAGTCGGCGGCCAGCGGTCCCTTGCGATTCGGCCTGGCCGGCGGTCTGAACTTCAACTTGCACACTGCGAATTTCGTCGCCCTGCCGAACGTGGAAAGTTGCTGTCCGCAGTTCGAAGGCGGCAGCGGCCTGGGCGCCTCGCTGTCGTTCCTGGCGGAAGTGCAGATTACATCGTCAATTTTTGCGGGACTTCGCTTTGGCTATACCTCGCTGAACGGCAAGCTGACGGCGCTTGAGAATTCCGTTGTCGTCGCGGACGACGACAAGGGCGAACCGATTGCCCCTTCGCTGGAGGGATTGTCGATAGAGCACAGTATCGATGCCGGTTTGCAGGGGATTGCGATTGAGCTGAGCGGCGGCCTGAATCTGGCGCCGGCGCTGTATGCCTACGCCGGTGTGCGCGGCGATGTGCTGATTCGGCAAACATTCTCGCAAAAAGAAACGCTGCTGCAGCCTGAATGGGGATCCTTTGAGAACGGCTCGCGTATCCGCAACGAACAGAGCGGCCCCATTCCGGCGGCCTCCGATGTCACCACTTCGCTGCTCCTGGGATTCGGCTATGCTACAAATTTGAATGCCGAGGGGACTCTTCTGGCGGTGCCTGAGGTGGGGATCGTGTGGGGCCTGAGCGATTATGTGCGTGGCCTTGACTGGCGTTCCACCACCCTACGCTTTGGCGTCGCCTTGAAATACGCGCCGAAGGCATCGACACTGACGCTCGCTTCCGGCACGGGGTCTGCTGCCGCAGTCCGTAGCCTTGATGAGGTCGAAGCCGGAGAGCCTGCTCTCAACGCGCTCTTGCCCCTGCGTGTTGTCGACGAGCGCGGCCGCGAACGTGCCGCGCAGTCGATCCAGGTCAGGCGGTTTGTCCGGCGGGGCCTGACGCCGCTGCTGCCCTATCTCTTTTTTGCAAAAGGCGAAAGCCGCATTCCCGACCGTTACCTCGATGCCGATCCTGCGACGATGCAGGGAAGCGCCGAGCCTGGCGATCGAGGCAGCAGCAACGCGCTGGCGGTCTATTATCGTCTGCTGGATATCATTGGCAGGCGTCTGCAGCGTCACCCGCAGGCCACGCTGACCCTAAGCGCTTACAGGGCCCGCGACGAAGAAGAATCGAGCGAAAGGCTGACGCGACAGAGAGCGCAGGCGGTGGAATCTTATCTGAGGGACGCTTGGCAAATCGCTCCCGGGCGTCTGCGGCTCGTGTCCGCTGATCTGCCTCCTCGTCCCTCTCCTTCGGATACAGAGGATGGTCGCGCGGAGAACAGGCGCGTCGAGATCACTTCCGATCATCCGGCGATTCTGGCGCCTTTACCCTGGCGCGATACAATCTTTGACTGCCGACCGGCAACCTTGCGTTTGCGTCCGCTGGTGCAGGGACGCGCGGCAGTTGCATCCTGGCAGCTGCGCTTTCAGGGCGCCGAGCGGCTGATTGCAAGCCTTGGCGGTAGCGCCGCGCCGCCGCCCTCGGTCGACTGGAGCATAGCGGCTAATATTGAGCGATTTCCGTCGGGACTGGACAGCCTGGCGGCAGAGCTGCTGCTGCGCCAAGACGATGGGCGGACGCTGGCCCTTAGTGCGACATCCATCCCCCTGCACTGGCAGAATGGTTCGCAGGACCCGGGGGACTCCCGGCATCCGGGATACCTGGGTCTGTATGACGTACTTCTATTCGACTATAACAGCGCCGAATTGAGTCCACAGAGCAAAGCGCTGCTGGCGTTGATACGCCCCAGGATTGACTCGTCGGCTTCAGTGCACATCGACGGTTATTGTGACCGCAGCGGTAATGAAGACTACAACAGACGGCTTGCGACCTCCCGCGCTCGCAACTGTGCCGCCCAATTGAATCGTAGAGACGCAGGCGTGGCCGGACACGGCGAACACAGCCAGCGTTACACGAACGAGCTGCCCGAAGGCCGGTTTTACAATCGCGCCGTAAGTATTCGAGTTGAATCGCTGGTGGAGGCACATGGCGACTAAAAGACCGTATTTGAATTCGGAAGATGCTAAGCTTGTGCGGATGATCAGGGATGCTTCCGCCTCAAGCGAACGGGCGTTCAACGAGTTAAACGAACGCTACTCGCACCGCATTTATGCGTACTGCCTGCGAGTGCTCGGCAATGAATCCGAAGCGCAGGATTTGTTTCAGGAGACCTTTATTCGTTTCTACAAAGCCTGTTGCAACGGGACCGATATCCGCAATGTTGTAAGCTATCTGCTTAAGACCGCGCGCAATCTGTATTTAAACATCCAGCGCGACCGCAAGCTTAACGTTCCGGTGGAAGATTATCACCTGGTGGAACATTCGAACCGCTATGAAAAAGAAGAATTGCTGGAATTGATTGCAGCGGCCCTGGAGGTGCTCAACTTTCCTTTGCGGGAGGCTTTTGTGCTGCGCCATTATCAGCAGCTCTCCTACCGTGAGATAGCTGATATTACCGGCGATTCTGTTGACGTGCTCAAATTTCGGGTCTGGAGCGCCAAGGAAAAGATCAAAACGATCCTGGCGCCCTACCTGAACGATTTACCTGTCTTGTAGTGAGGTATGGCATGCCATTATATTCCAGAATGATACATGATTATTTCGATGGTGGCCTCGATCGCCATCAGGAAGAGCAGCTCTTTGACGCCCTTGGCCGCGATGAGGAGCTACGAGCGGAGTTCAACGCCGAGTTGCAGTTGCAGAACGCGATTAGCCGCGATGCGATGTCCATTCATACGCCGGGCGTAGCTCTCAAGGAGGTTTACCGGCAAATTGGATTTGGCGCCGGCGCGGGTTCTTCCACCACAGCGGGTGCCGGCGGAATTGCGGGGTGGATAGCGCGCTACCTCGCGCCGCTGCGAATGTCGAACGCTAAAGTAGCGGCCTACCTGGCGGGCGGCGTGGTACCGATTCTGCTCGCGACGCTGCTGTTTTTCTCGCAGGATGAAGCGGAACGGGATGCAGCCCTTCCGGCTGACCCGGGGCAATCGGAGCTCGCCACAATGCTGCCGGGGCCGGTAGAGGGGACTGCCGCTGTGCCCGGAACAAGCGCTTCACGTTTCAACAGCCTGGCCTTTTCCGCCGCGACAGGGTCCGCATCACAGGAATTACCGGCTGCAGACCCTTCGACGGCCGCTCTGATGCCTGATGACTCGCCGGTTCGCGATTCGCGACCGACGCCGCTCGAACAATCCTTGCCGACGCCTGATCGACAGGCCGTCTTGGCGCAGCGATCTGTCATCCATGAAGTCGCGAGCACTGCAATGCTAGCGGCCGAAGATCGCCGGCACAACGGTGCCGCGGCCCCGTCCAGCGGTCTCGCCGCGCTTGACAGACTGGCGGAATTCTCCCTTATCGATCTGGCTGCCGAGCATAATTTTTCGGTCTATGCCCGCGGCCTGAGCTCGGACCCCGGCGGCAGTAACCAGAGTTTTTCCCTCTTGAGCGCTATGGCGATCGGCTTTGCCCTGCCGGTCAATGAACGTTTACTCCTGAGCGTCGAAGTTGGCAACGAAAGTTTTGATCAGAGTACCTCGATTCCCGATCCGAGCAATCCGGGCGAAAACCTTGTAATTCCCAGCACTGCGGAAATGTTCTGGGCGGGCATAGCCGGCCGATACCGCCTGCCCTTGACTGTCGCGAGCGAAGACCTGTCGTTTTTTGGACAGCCGGGTGCGGCCCTGGCCTACAGCAACACCTTTGAAGGTGCCCTGGCAAAACTCGGCGTCGGTCTGGAATACCGCCTCGAGTCCAGCTTTACCGTTTTTGCCGGCTGGGAATGGACATATCTGATGAGTCTAGGCGCTTCAACGAACAGCACGGCGGGGAAGCAGGGACTGACCTATGGTGTTTCCTTTAAATTCTGAGATCAGTCCCGTGCTGACATCATTGCCGCCCTGCGCGGACCCGACCTTCTCTGTTTCGGCCTGGGATAATTGCAAGCGGCACTAATCATCGCCCGACGTACGCGACACAACTATTGATCGACTGGCCGCTGCCCATGGCCGCACTCACTCCACAAAGCATCCGCTATGCAGAAGACCATTTTGTCCTGCCGTGAACAATAGCCTTTGGTCCTGGCCGCAGCGCGAAGGAAGCAAAAAGCATTGATTTTGTTGTAACATAGAATCCCCGGGATCGTAACGGGCGGGATCGTCGCAACTCAGTGCCGGGTTGTGATGTATGCGCGATCTTGGGCTGCAGTGTACGATGCTGCTCTACAGAAGCCCCCTCCCTCCCTTTTCAATGTGCTGACATGAAGTTGACACGCTTTTTTGCAAAAATTCAAGGCTTCGCAATGAATCGAATGATGCGTATAGTAATAGCAACTGTATGCGCAATAGTCATGGCTGCCGAGATGTCGGCCCAGTCTGATGACGTGCTTACAGAGTTGAAAATCGATCCGGCGGTCACGGTCGGGACACTGGACAATGGGCTTCGGTATTATGTTCGGCGCAATACCACACCGCGAAACCGGGCTGAGCTGCGACTGGTGGTCAATGCCGGCTCGATGCAGGAAGACGACAATCAGCGCGGCCTGGCGCACTTCGTGGAGCACATGGCCTTTAACGGCACCGAAAACTTTCCTAAGAATACGCTTGTCAAGTTGCTGGAATCACTGGGTAGCCGTTTTGGCGCCGATTTGAATGCCTATACCAGCTTCGATGAAACTGTGTATATGCTGCAGCTGCCCACCGACACGCTTGAGACCTTCGAGACCGGATTTAAAGTCCTCGGCGACTGGGCGTACAAGGTTTCTTTCGACGGCGATGAGATCGAAAAGGAGCGCGGCGTGGTAATCGAGGAATGGCGGCTCGGGCGCGGTGCCGAAGAGCGAATGCGTCAGAAATACTGGCCGGTGCTTATGGCGGGCTCGCGCTATGCGCAGCGGATACCGATCGGCAAGAAAGAGATCCTGGATAATTTTGATCACGAGACACTTAAACAATTTTACCGCGACTGGTACCGGCCCGATCTGATGGCTGTTGTCGCCGTCGGTGATTTTGAACCGGCTCATGCCGAACGACTGATCAAACGTTTTTTTGGTCCGATTCCGATGCTGGAGAATCCCCGTCCGCGCGAGGAATACCGCCTCGGCAGTCACAAAGGCACGAAGGTCGCAATAGCTACCGATCCCGAGGCGCGATTCACCATGCTGCGTATGCAATACAAAAAACCGCGCGAAGAGCATGTTAGTGTCGGCGATTTTCGCCGCCAGATTGTGTACCGGATGTTTAGCGGGATGTTAAACTCGCGTCTGGAAGAAATTAAGCAAAAGCCGAATCCGCCCTTTATGTTCAGCGGTGTAAACTATGGCGGATTTGTCCGAACGATGGACGCCTATTCGATGTTCGGCATCATCTCCGGCAACAATGTCAAGCGCGCCATCGAAATATTTGTCGAGGAAAACGAACGCGTCCGACAGCACGGATTTACACCATCCGAACTGGAACGCGAACGCAAAAGGATTCTGCGCGGAGCCGAGAGCGCATTTAACGAAAGGGACAAAACGGAATCGCGCCGACTGGCCGGCGAATATGTGCGGAACTTTCTCAGTGGGGAACCAATTCCCGGCGTCGCGAGTGAATTTGAGATGTACCGGCGATTCGTTCCAGCCATCACATTGGAGGAGATCAACGCTCTGTCGAAAGACTGGATCAGCAAAGACGATCACCTGATCATAATAACGGCCCCTGAGCGTGAAGGGGTGGAGGTGCCCAGCGAACGCGATGTCCTGGCTCTCGTGGACCGCCTGCAACAGCAAACGGTGGCGGCCTACGAAGATGTGCTTGTCGACAAGCCTTTGCTGGCGCAGGAGCCCAAGCCCGGCAGCATTGTTTCGGAATCCGTTCGCGAGAGTATCGGCGTTCGGGAGTGGACCCTTTCCAACGGCGCGCGCGTCATTATAAAGCAAACGGATTTCAAGAACGACGAAATTCTGATGCGGGCCTTCAGTCCGGGCGGCGCTTCCCTCTATTCCGATGAAGACAATATGTCGGCGATATTTGCGGGCGAAATTATCGGGCGCAGTGGTGTCGCGGAGTTTGACGAGATCAGCCTGCAGAAACAGTTGAGCGGCAAGCTTCTGCGTTTGCGTCCCTGGCTGACGGAGCGTGAAGAGGGCTTTCGCGGCAGCTCATCGCCCGAAGATTTCGAAACGCTGCTGCAACTCTTGTATCTGTACAGCACGGCCCCGCGAATGGATCCGGCCGGCCTTTCGTCCTTCGTGTCCGAATACAACGGCTTCATTGCCAACAAGGCGGGCGATCCGCGGGCGGCTTTCCAGGATACGATCGGCGTGACAATGGCGCAGTATCATCCGCGTCGCCGACCGATGTCTACCGCCATACTGGAAGAAATCAATCTCGAACGCAGCTATGCGATCTATCGCGAACGATTTGCCGATGCTGGGGACTTCACCTTCGTGTTCGTCGGTAACCTGGACCTGGCATCCGCCCGGCCCCTGATCGAAAAGTACATCGGCGCTCTGCCGGCTGCTGGCCGTCAGGAAGAGGCGCGTGACATCGGCCTGCGCTATCCGCAGGGTACCATCACAAAAACGCTTCGCAAGGGCGTCGAGCCGCAGAGCCAGGTGCAATTGATTTTTAGCGGTCCTTTCACGTTTACGAATCACAATCGCATCAGCGCGCGTGCAATGCTGCGCGTTCTCAATATGAAGCTGCGCGAGTCGCTCCGCGAAGAACAAGGGGGGACCTATGGCGCATCGGCCCGCTCGCAATTCACTCAGCATCCGCAAAGCGTCTATCGCATCAATATCGGATTCGGCTGCGCTCCCGACAATGCCGAGACGCTTATCGAGGCGGCATTTGCCGAAATACGGCGATTGCAGAATGAGGGACCGACGGATGAGGAGCTGCGCAGCGTGCGCGAGATTCTGCGGCGGGACCGGGAGACGAACCTGCGGGAGAATCGCTTCTGGCTGCGAGCGCTCGCCGGTCATTACGCGGCAGCTGAAAATCCCGAGTCAATCAATAATTACGATTCCATTGTAGACGCGATGACTCCGGCCAGCCTGCAGCAGGAAGCGCAGAAATATTTCGATTGGGAAAACCTGGTGCGGGTCGTCTTATTGCCGAAGTCCGCCGGCGCTGTGGGGGAGGGCGGCAGCACGGATGAGTAAGTCATCGTGAATCTGCCCGGAACGGCGTCTGCGCCTGAAGCGCCGAATGGCGGAAGCCCGGGCTCTTGTCGGCACAGCGGAGCACGACGCAGAAGCAGCTGTTCAAGGCAAGGATGAGTGAAGACAAAAAAAGAGCCGTTGTCTCAGTTCGAGACTGCGGCTCTGCATTTTTACTGCGGCACGATGCTACTGCGGCACGGTGCGCAGACGCAGGCTTTCCGGATGTTTAAGCGCATAGCCGATATCGCTGCGGTAGCCATTGACATCGCCCGGCAGCAGCCCGAGCCCATTGCCCGCGCCGATCAATCCCGGTGCCTCGGATTGCATATTTTCGCGCCACCATTCGCTATCAAAGAAGAATGCCGCGATTTCGCGATGCGTGGCTTCGTGGGTAAAGGCCGCGCAACCATCCTGCAGTTGCGGCCAGATGTACCGCAGACAGGTCTCTAAGGAACTCACCAGGTCGACATCGATGAAAGCCAGGATAACGGGTTTGTCAAAGCCGGGCAGCGAGTCGTTGAAAAAGCCTTTGTTAAGGTGACAGATTTCGGCCACGCCGCCGGTGGCAACGTTGCGGCGCACTTCCTCGAAGCTGCCGGCCCAGCCGCCTTTGGCATAGGTGTGGACTTCGCCGGCATCCACCAGCAGATGCGTTTTGTCCTCCTCCGCCGGCTCGGGCAGCCCTTCGAAGGAATCAAATACTTCCAGCTCGCGGTTGCAAAGGGCGCAAACAAGGGAGAGGTTGGCGGTACTGCCGCCTTTGAAACAGCCGCATTCCACCACGCAGCCTTTGACCCGTTTGGGGACATTCATTATGCGGGTGGCCATGCACAGGTGTTCCAGAAAATGCGAGGCTGTGGGAATCTGCCGATTATTGCGCATCATTTTCCACACCAGCCCCAGCTTGCTGCCGAAGGTGATGCCGTAGTCGATGCCGGTCGTTCCCCGAAAGTATTCCCGCAGCAATACCGGCAGGGAAAGCAGCAGCAAGACGCGGCGGTACAGTTTAGCAATAAATGTCATAAGCTTTTTGATTGCCCCGGCTTAATCCGCAGATTGACGTAAAAATTTAAAACTACAAAAATTGAACGGCAGGTATAACTTTTTCCGCGACGCTGAAACGAAATTTCCCTTTGCCGCCCATCAGATGCTTCGTAGTTTCCCGTTTTTTGTTCTTGGTACGGCTTTGTACTATTGCGCCCGGAGGGTCAGCCCCACTTATGCAGGAACTGGCAGCAACAATCGATCTCCTTCCCGATCCGGCTTCATTGCGGGCCTTGGCAAAGGAACACAAGTACGCATATCAGAGCGCCGCGCCTTATCCGCATGCGGTGTTCGATGATTTTCTGCGGGCCGATCTGCTCGATCAGGTCCTGGCCGAGTTTCCGACGGTTGCGACAGGTAAATGGATCAAATACTCCACGCGTTTTGAGGACAAGTTCGGCTCAAAAGACGCGGCGGTCTGGGGTCCAACGACCCAGCTCTTACTGCTCTATCTCAATTCGCAGCCCTTTATCGAGTTCCTGCAGGAGCTTACCGGTATCGAGCAGCCGCTGCTTTCCGATCCGTATTTTGAAGGTGGCGGGCTGCATCAGATCCTGCCGGGCGGCCTGTTGAAGGTACACGCCGATTTCAACAAACACCCCAAGTCAAAGCTCGACCGCCGACTTAATGTCCTGCTGTATCTTAACAAAGATTGGGACGAATCCTACGGCGGTCACTTCGAAATGTGGGACACCAAGATGGAGCACTGTGTTAAAAAAGTTCTCCCCTTGTTTAATCGACTGGTGATTTTTTCGACCACGTACAATTCCTACCACGGCCACCCCGATCCCCTTAGCTGCCCGGAAGGAAACTCGCGCAAGTCGCTGGCCCTGTATTATTACTCCAACGGCCGGCCGGAGCATGAATTGCATCCCGAGTTAGTCGAGCACACCACCTTGTTCCAAAACCGGCCGAGCGAGAATATCGACATCGAGCGCGAGTCGCAGAAAGGCGAAGCCTACTTTCGGATGAAGGACATTGTCAAATCGCTGACGCCGCCGATTTTGCTCGACTTGTACCGCAAACTCCGCTGAGCATGAACCATTCGCGGCCTGGACTGTACCGGGCGGCGATATAGCTTTGCGATTCAAAGTACTTTAACTCAGGTCGAATTATGGCGAAACAACGCGAACAGCTGGAGACCCTGTCAGAAATTCGAACGCTGATGGAACGTTCGTCGCGCTTTACGGCTCTCAGCGGTTTGTCGGTTAGCTGTGCCGGGGTACTGGCACTAATCGGCGCCGCCCTTGCCTATGCCTATCACAGTGCGATGGTGGAGGGTGGCGCAACGCTTTACAATCTCGATCTGACGGCGCACAATCAGACATTTTACCTTTTGCTGGCACTGGTGGTCTTCGTTGCGGCCGTCGGTCTCAGTATCCTCTTCATTGTGCGCAAAGCGCGTCGTCAGGGACTGCCGGTTTGGAATATCACGGCGCGCGAGGCGCTGCTGCACCTGGCGATACCACTTTTGGCCGGCGCCGTGTTTTGCGTCATACTATTGCTGCAGAACATGCACGCCCTGGTAGCACCCTCGGCCCTGATGTTTTACGGCCTGGGGCTCGTAAACGCCAGCAAGTTTACTTTGCCCGAGTTGCGCTATCTCGGGCTCGCTGAACTGGGCCTGGGCCTGCTGGCCGCCGCCTTGCTCGGCAATGCTCTCATTTTCTGGTCAATTGGCTTCGGCGTGTTTCATATAGTGTACGGTAGCTACATGTATTACAAATACGAACGATGAAGACCATAATCGTTAAGCTGAACAAAGTTTTTGAAAGTCGCGTGCGGCTGGGCATCATGTCGATGCTGGTTGTAAATGATGAAGTGGACTTTAACACCCTGAAGAAAATGCTGGACGTCACCGACGGCAATCTGGCCAGTCACATAAATGCCCTGGAAAAACAGCACTACCTGAGCGTTAATAAAGATTTTGTCGGCAAGAAAACGCGCACCTCTTTTACTGCAACAAGAGAGGGACGCGACGCGTTTAGTCAGCACCTTAATGCCCTGGAAGAACTAATCAAAAGCACGGAAAGTTAATCGCTGCGTGTCGTGCCAAATCAGGATTCCCCTCATGATGCAGATTCTAAAGACCGACGGACCGCGTAGCGGCCGTGAAGTGCTGTCTCTTTTTCAGATACTCGCGGCAATTTCGCTCTTCATCGGCGCGCTGATTTTATTCCGACAGATGTATCAGGTGCCGTATTCCTTCCGTTTTCTACTGTGGAATCTTTTCCTGGCCTGGCTGCCTCTGGGCTTTGCCCTTCTGGCACGCGCCGGTCACCGTCGGCGAGGGCGACTATCTCCGGCAGTAGGCCTCAGCGCCTGCGCATGGCTGCTATTGTTTCCCAATGCGCTCTACATCGTCACCGACTTTGTTCATTTGCGGGGCAACTGGCATGCGGGACTGTTTTGGATCGACCTGGTGATAATATTTCTGAGCGCATTCACGGGCCTGACACTGGGATTTTTGTCACTATACATCATGCAATCGATTGTCCGGCGCATACGCGGCGCGGCGCCGGCCTGGCTCTTTGTTCTGGGCGCCCTGGGTTTGAGCGGCTTCGGCGTCTATCTGGGACGCTTTCTGGGCTGGAACTCCTGGGATCTGATCGGCGCGCCGGATATGTTGCTGCGAGACATCTTCGCGCGAATCGTAAATCCCTGGGTTTATCCGGAAACATTTAAATTCACCCTGTTGTTTGCCTGCTTTTACATCGGACTGTACCTGCTGGCGTATTTTGTAGCGGCATCCTACTCCAGTTGGACGAAGGAGATTCGACAACCATCGTGAAGCGATTTTTAACGGTTCTTATCTGTAGTTTGCTGGTGGCTTTCAGCATCGGCGGTTTCTGTACAAAGCTGGCGGCCCAAAGCACCTACCTTCACGGCAGACCCCTGAATGACAGCTCCCTGCGACTTAGCCTCCAGACCTTTTTCCCCTTTGATGACAGCGCGCGCGGCGAGTGTTTTCCCAGCGCTGCCCACAATGTTTTCGCCCTGCTGCCGCTGAATGCCGATTTCGCGCTTACGCTGGCGCTGCCATTCGCCAATTTCGGCAGTGACAACTACTGTGAGGAAGGCATCGGCAATCCCGGCTTCGGCATTCGCTGGCTGCTGCCCGGAGGCGCGCTCGAGCAATCGGCCCTGGCGCTGTCGGTAGAGATGCCCCTTGGCAAAGATCGCGAAGATCTGGCCCTGGTGGGCCGGCTGGCCAACAGTTACGATGCCCATAAATACCAAGCGCGGCAAACGACAATCAGCGTTGAATATGCCTATACGGCCGTCTTGCTGCCCGATATCGATTTCGGCGCGCAGGGAGGCCTGCGCTGGCTGCTGGCTGAGCAAAGCGCGAATGATGTCGTCGCGGCTTTCGCCCTCAGTCTCGTGTACAGGATGTCCGATCCCGGTCTGGCACTGATCGGCGAACTGGCCAGCAGCGGATCGCTCGGCAATGACGAGCTGGGATTGCTCGAAGCCTTCGATTCGCTGCTCGCAGTAGGCTTGCAGTGGAACGAGTGGCGTATCCGCCCGGCGGTGCTCTATGAGATTGTGCTGGGGGATAAACTCGGCGGCCGTATTCCGGAGCGGGTGGGTAGTGTCCTGGCATTCCGGCTGGATTGGGAGCCGGGCGACTGATGAACGATTGCCGCCGGGCAGTCTGAAGCCGGCCTGTGCGTGCAGCCGGTGCGCGCACAGCGACGGTGGACATTCAGTCCCTGCCACCCGCAGCCCGCTGCCACAGCTCGACCGCTTTTATTTGCAGGAAAGAGCGCAATCCGATACTTTAGAAGAATGCGCAGCCTCAGCTTGTTTTGCCTTCTGCTGACCGCCATCGGCGCCGCCTTTGCCCCCCTGATGACGGCGCAACTTTCCGGCGACCCCTCGCAACTAACAGCCACGTCACATCTTCGTCAGGCAAGCGGATTTTTAGCTAATAACGGACGGATTATCGATTCCGATGGACGAAGCCGTTCCGACATTGCTTTTTCGGCTGCCCTGGGCGGGATGGATCTCTTTTTCAGCGCAGCGGGCTTCTCCTATGTAATGAGCGCGCGCCAGGGAGAATTCTGGGAAGCTGACTTCACAAGCGACGGTCAGAATCTCGCGGCGCCGGCGGCCGAATACAAGGTGCACCGAACGGACTTGCTGATGATCGGTGCCGATGATAATGTCCGGATTGAGGCGGAAGGACAACAGCTGGGGCGATATAATTTTTACGGTGGAAAGGCCGCAAGGGGCATTATCGGACTCCCGGCATTTGAGCGTCTGCGCTATCGCGAGATCTATCCGGGAATCGATCTGCTGGTTTTCATACTGGCGGACGGGCTCAAGTATGAGTTTCATGTACAGCCGGGCGCCGACCCGTCCCGAATTCGTTTTCAGCTCCGGGGTGCCAGTGGTCTGGATCTGAGTCCCGCCGGCGGCTTACGCATTGCAACCAGCCTGGGCAATATCGAAGAACAAGCGCCTTATGCCTTTCAGCCCGCGCTTTCGGCCGCTGCGCAATCTGATGATACGGTTGCTTGCCGCGTAATTATCCGTAAGGGCGAGGTCAGCTTTGATCTGGGCGAATACAATGCTCAGCGCAAGTTGGTGATCGACCCCTATGTCCAGTGGCGCATGTTCGTGGGCGGCAGCAGGGAAGAGGTCGGACGCGGCATCGACAGCGACATCGATAACAGCCTCTACGCAACCGGCTATACGGAAAGTCTTGATTTTCCCGCCAACGTCGGAACCACGACGCTCCAGGGAAACGTCGACGGTTATGTTGCGAAGTACCGCAGCGACGGCAGCTTCCAGTGGGCGACCTATCTCGGCGGTGCCGACGCGGACCGACCTGTGGCAATTGACGTGCATCCGGGCGGCATTTCACTGACCGGCTCGACACGCAGCGCGGACTTCCCGGTCAACGTCGATCCACTTGTCAAATCATCGCTGGAAGATGTTTTTGTCGCTTCCCTGCGCAAAGACGGCACGCTCGACTGGGCGGGCTTCCTCGGCGGCGGGGGCGTTGACTTCGGCATCGGCGTCGCCACCGATAGCGATGCGGCGCTGCTTATCGTGGGCACAACGAACAGTAGCGACTTTCCGGCAACGGTGGAACAGACTGCGATCGGCGGCAATTACGATGGCTTTGCTGCTAAGTATAATGCTGACGGGAGTAGACAATGGGTCAGTTATGTCGGCGGCAGCGGCGTCGATCAGGGCTATGGCATCGCAATGCTGGACCGGGACATCGTCATTGTCGGCCAGACCAACAGTAATGATTTTTATGCGACGGTCGGCGCGACGACGCTCGCCGGCGATTATGACGGCTATGCCATTCGTCTGAACAGCGATGGCAGCCGTCGCTGGGGAACGCTGCTGGGAGGCGGGGCGCTTGACGGCGCGCAAGACGTGGCGATTGCCGCCAACGACGATATTCTGATTGCAGGATTCACTGCCAGCGCCGATTTCGGCGCCACCATCGGCAAGATATGTCTGAGCTCCGAAGACGTCTTTATCAGCAGACTGCGCAGCAGCGGCACCCAGATCTGGCGCACCTTGTACGGGGGCAGCTCCGGTGAACCGAACGGTGCGACGATCGGCCTGAAGTATGGTCCGAGCATCCGTATCGATGATGACGGCGATATTGTTATTGGCGGTACTTCATCGAGCCCCGATTTGCCGGCCCTGGTAGGGCAATGGGCGATTGGCGGTGCTGAAGATCTCTTTGTCGCCAAGTTCTGTTCCGAGGGCGGAATTCTCTGGAGCAGTTACTGCGGCGGCAGCGCCAAAGAGCGTGGCTTCGGCCTGGCTCTGGACAGTCAAGGTGCTATTTTTCTTGGCGGCTGGACCGAAAGCAGCGACTTTCCCGCGACGCAGGGACGCAGCAATCTCTCGGGCGCTGCCGACGCTGTGCTGGCCAGGTTCGATGCCGGCGACACCTGTGCAGCGGCTCTGACGGTGCTGCCAGCCGGTCCGGTAGAGTTTTGCGAGGGCCGGAATGCCCGGCTGGAAGCCATTTTTCAGGATTGTTATCCCGTCGACAACCTGGAATGGTTCGACCCGGAAGGACGGCGCATCGCTCAGTCCGCGTCGCTTCTGGTTTCCGAGTCGGGAATCTACACGGTACGTGCGCCCGGCCCTTGCGGCTGTGAATTGCGGGGCAGCGTGGAGGTCCGCGTTTTCCGAGCGCCCGTAATCAATCTGGTGCGAGATACAGTGTACTGCCGCGGCCAGCGAGCCGTCCAACTTGCCGCCCGCGTTGAGTCGGATGCCGATGCTCTCGAATTCGAGTGGACGCCGGCGGAAGGGCTGAGCAATCCGTCCAGTGCAACGCCCTTTGCGCTGCCCGATCAGGATACGCGCTACGAGCTGGTGGTTCGGGATAACAGGGGTTGCTCTGCGAGCGCTTTTGTTGATGTCAGGGTAGACGTTGCGCCGGATCTGCGCACCATCAGTCCGCTGCGGGCGTGCCGCGGCGAGCGGGCGCAATTGGAGGCCCGCTCAACGACAGAGGGTGTGAGCTACCAATGGGAACCGATTACCGGCCTCAGCGACCCTACGTCCGCGACGCCGGAATTTATCGTGTCTACCAACCGCAAATATTATGTAAGGGCCGTTTCGCCGGGTGGCTGCAGCACACTCGACTCCGTGACGGTCCGGGTTCGGGATGCCGAATTGCAGGTATCCGACGGTGAACTGGACTTCGGCAGCTTAAGCGGCTGCGATGACTTCGGCGAACGCAGACTGACCCTTTACAACAAAGGATCGGAAGACATCGATATCGATCGAGCGGCGATCGATGGAGCTGATTTTATCCTGACGGATCTGCCGGCGCCGCCCGTCCGGATCAGGGCCGGCGATTCGCTCGTGCTGACTGTCCGCTTTTCGCCGTCCCGAACAGGTCTGCGCCGGTCAGCCCTTCAGATCGAAGGCGCGCCCTGTGAGCTGCGAGCGACAATTGATCTGCGTGGTGAGAAAGCGGAATTGTTGCTCAGCACGGATCGCAATGCGATCGATTTCGGCAGCCTTTTGCTCTGTGAAAATGCCGTTACGGAGGCCACGCTGCGCGTGCGGAATGAAGGCTCGGACGAACTGAGCATTGACGAGCTCATTACTTCGCCGCCTTTTGACATCGTGGAGCCCGCGACGCCGGTTAAACTTGCACCGGGCGGCGATGTCACGATTCGTCTGCGCTACAGCGCCGAAGCGGACGAGTCTGTCGATGATCTTCTGATTGTTTACAGTGCCGCGGACTGCAGCAGCCGGGTGGCCATCAATCTCCGAGGAAGAGGCGTCGCCGCAATTGCCGCCGCCGCTCAGGCCGACATCGATCTCGGACTGTTTGGCGGATGCGATGCCGCCCGCGACACGCTTGTCATTGTTGAAAATCGCGGTGATACTGCTTTGCG
>JANQRB010000170.1 GCA_028284775.1 Candidatus Kapaibacterium sp.
TGAGGCCCGAAGAAAGAAGTAGCGGGGGTACTGCGCAACCCCCGATACTTCCCTGCTCTATCCCGCGTTGTTCCCGGCTATGAGTTATTGCACGGGATAAAGCCTGTTCTTTTAAGTCAATGAGCTTTAACATCTCTGAAGAGTGAGCAACGGGGGGCTACTGCGCGAGCCCCCGTCGCTCCTTGTCTTGCCTTGCAGTTCCCGGCTGTTTATTATTAATCAAGACAAGACGCTCAATTTTCACGTTGAAATTGTCAAAGAGAGACACCGAGACCGACACCCCAGTGCAATCCCCAATCACCCGTGGCGTGAAGAGTGCGGAAGCCGAAGTTGGCGCTAAGGTTCATCCCTGTTTCCGTTAAAAAGGTCACGGTACTGCCGATACTGCTGCTTAAGCTCGTTTGCGTTTCCTCATACTCGCCCCCGGTAATAAACTCAACCCCAAGCGGATTGATGAAGGGCGAAAGCCGGAGCCACTTGGTCGGGTAGAGGTGTAAGGCCAGGCCTTCCGGCAAGAGAGCCATCGCCAGCCCGGCTACTCCCAGGAGAAACGCATCGCTGGCGTCATCCTCACATTCACAGTCACTCCCCCAGTCGTCGCAGTCTTCATCCTCATCTGCATCCGATTTGAACGCCTGTTCGAACAGCCAGCCAGCAATGAAGATGCCCGATGGAACGTGGACGTAGGTCACATTATCCGAAGAGCGCCCGAATGCAATTCGATAGTTGATACTCAGCCCTGGGTCGAAGAAGTAGCTGAATGTCATGCCGACGGCTGTCACGTCAGTCGAACTCAGAACTGCCCTGTCATAGTCGACACCGAAAACCTGACTATCATCGGAGTCGAGCGACATAGCCTGCGACGCCGAGCAACACAATATGCCAAGAGTCACAATCCAGAGGGAGCAACCTGAAGTTGCCTGAAGTCGAAGCGCGTGCCGGACGTTCCTGCTGCTGCATGCCTTGCGATCTTGCTGCCAACCAATTGCGCTATTGTTCTGTTTGATTTCCATCCGATTGAACGCCCGACAACGTTTCGACCATCTCTGTAAGAATTTCTGCAGCGAATATGGGCTATGAATAAGCCTCCGACAACGAGCAGTCAATCATTGGCCGTTTTGATTCAATGAATGGCAGGTTTGATTCGATCAATGACGCCGATCAGCTTCGGCAGGCCGAAACGATTCAGGATCATCGCGGTCCTGAGCTGAATCGGGATGTACGGCGGCGGAATTGGTCTTTCAGGCCCGAACGAGAGTTGCGAGCTGAATATCGCGCCGGCAAAGCTTGAAGAGCGCTGCAACAGGAATCTTCGGGAAATACGCAGGCGGAAGGCGAGTCTCACTTAATGATTCCGGCAGCGTCGCAGGCTCGCCGATCAGTTCTCCCGGCGCAAGTTCAGGTAAGTAATGTCGCTTCGGACGAGGGTGGAGCTCAGGGAGTTCCAATCCAGGAATTCAGCATGTCACAACCGGATTTTACTCTCGGTTCCGCTCGCTAACCCTTGTTGTTGCGAGGCGCCCTGGAAACGACGTATATCCGGTGGGCAGCATACGGAACCGGACTCAGGGAACCGGACTAGGGACAGGAAACCGAATACAAGGGTGAGCCGAATGGATCCAGGTAGTGATCTCAGCGAAACTCGTAAACGTAACCAAGCTGTAGAACCGGAAATATGTCGGCATCGGAGCCGGAGTAATTTGCCGCTCCGATGCTAAGATAAAATCCGCTCCAATTGGCGGCGTAAGCTGCGCCGAGATACCAGGCATTTTCATCACTGATGTCGATGCCGCCGAGCACGAGCGCTAAACTGTGGTTTGCGCTGCGCGATTTACTGAAGCGGAATTTAAGGTCGAACTGTCCACCGACAAGTTCGTCGATCATAAGGCCCGAAAATCGGAATCCAAAGGCCTCGGTAAGCCAATCGCCATACATCACATTAAAGGCTGCCGGCGTACCAAAGGTAAAACCAAGATAGGGGAATTTATAACGTGAGCCGCTGCCGCCGGATCTTTGTCCTCTTCGCCAGACCGCTTTGTTTTCACTGGCCGGCTCGGCCGCCTCAACAACGCCATACTCGACCATAGCGACAATGCCGCGCGGCAATGTGATGACAGTGCCACCCGCATCCTGGATCACGATTTTCTCATCGGTTTCTTCAACGATTTTGCCGGTGTAAACACGATTGTCATTAGTTGTCACGCGATCCTGGGCGCTTAAGGAAGTACAGCAGACGATCAACACAATCGGAACTAAGGCTAGCAGCAGTTTCATCTATTCTCTTCCCGGATAAAATTCCTCTGTTGGATTTGGACGCAATAGAGCGCAATGACGAAGCGTGAGCTACAGCTCCGAAAGCCGTTTGATAAGATCTTCTTTCTTTTTGCGGGATACGGCAATAATGGCTTTGTCCTGCATTTCGACCCGGCCGCCATCGCTGCGCATATACTTAACGACATGATTAAGATTGATCAGATGTGAATTGTGAACCCGAAAAAACTGGCCTTCCTGAAGCATTTCATCATAAACTTTGATTGGCTTCGACACCACAATTTTTTCACCTTCCAACATCACAACTTCGGTATACGAACCGCTGGCTTCGAATCGTACGATGTCTCTTAACAGCACAAACTGCAATCCGTCGGTAAAGGGTAAGGCCAGTTTGGCGGAATCGGTGTTTAACTTTTTGTAGTTTTTAAGAAATCCTTCCAAAGCGGCATTGGGCTGTTTGCTAAGGATATTCTCCTGTGCTTTGGCGACAGCTTCCGCCAGCTCTTCGCCGTCAATCGGCTTTAACAGGTAATCCAATGCCGCAAACTTGATCGCCTTGAGGGCGTATTGATCGTGAGCCGTCGTGAAGATAAGCTCGAAGTCGATAGCATCGAGCTGCTCCAGCATGTGGAAACCGCTGCCCTGCGGCATTTGAACATCGAGAAAAACAAGCTCCGGTTTATGTTCCTCGATTTGCTCAATACCGCTTTGGGCCGAATCCGCCATTGAAATGACTTCTACATCGGGACAGTGAAGGGCAAGTAGCGACGCAAGTGCCTTGCGGCCGCGCGGCTCGTCGTCAATGATAAGGGACCGAATCATAGTGCACCGGGTAATGCAAATTTATCGTTTGAAGGCGGCCGGGAATCCTCAACGGCGATCGGAGCTGAAAGAACCAGGTTCCTTCGTCGATCCGCCCTCAGTCGCGCACTGAAGAAGATCTCGAAGAACAAGATCCGATCGCTTGCTGCTGCAAGCTCGAAGCTGCGAATTTAGGTCCTGGCGGCGACAAAACGAAAAATTTATGCGGGTATGCGCCTCAATCGAGCGGGATGAAAATATCGACTTGTGTTCCGGCAGCCTGTTCCCGCTCATCGAAGAGATCGATGATCTTGACGTCGAAGCCATTACTGCGGCCCTGGGACATTACCTCCATCCTTTCCCTTGTCACATCCATTCCCATCGACCGATGCTGCAGGCCGTCGCGCTCTTTGATCTGTTGCGATTTCCGGCGGCCGATGCCGTTGTCGATGACGGAACAGACGACGGACCGACCATTTTTGCGGACGGTGATTTCCAGCTTGCCTTTGCTGCTGCGATTGGCCAGGCCATGGCCGATTGCGTTTTCGACGTAGGGCTGCACCAAAAGTGGCGGCACCTCTACTTCGTCCAGATCGACCGCCGGATCGCTGCTGATGGCGTAGTCATACTTATCTTCGAAACGCAGCGCTTCCAGTTCCAGGTAGTAGCCCAGGGCCTTGATCTCTTCGGCCAGACTGATCGTGTCGTTTTTCGAGTTTTCGAGAACCGATCGCATCAGCTTGGCAAACTTGGTCAGATACAGCAGTGCGCCCTTCGTATCTTTTTCCATTATCAGGCTTACGATGGAGTTGAGCGAGTTAAAGATAAAGTGCGGATTCATTTGCGAACGCAAGGCCTGCAGCCGATACGCTACTATCTTACCGCTCAGCTCGGCTTTGTCTCTGACGATCTTGATGCGGAACAGAACCAGACCGATGACGATCGCAGCAGCCAGGGCTATCATCAGCGCCGTGAACCACCAGGTCTGATACACCGCCGGCTCCACAACGATGGCTACCCATGCCTCCTCTTCACTGGCGATGCCGTTGTTGTTCATGCCGATGACCCGAAAGCGATAGCTGCCGGGAGGAACGCTGGTATACTGAGCCAGCCGGCGCAGGCCCGACGCTTTGCGCCAGTACTCGTCGTAGTTTTCCAGGATAAACGAGTAGGTGTTTTGTTCGGGATTCGTATAGTCAAGCGCGGCGAATCCGATCGAAAAGAAGTTCTGGTCGTGTTCAAGGACTATTGTCCGTTTGGCGCTGATCGCCGTATCGAAGCGCTGCTCGACATCGAGCAGGCGAAAAGACGTCAGCCGCACCGAAGGCGCGTGTGGATTATCCTGGACGTTCGCGGGGTGAAAAAGCACGAGGCCGCCGTCACCGCCAAAGTACAGCTCGCCGGCTTCATTGCGAAAACAGGTGCCGTATCGAAAATCGACGACATCCAGACCATCACGCGCGGTAAAATGTTTGAAGGCCCGCTCGTGCGGCATGAATTTGGAGATGCCTTTGGCGGTGCTGAGCCATAGATTGTTGCGGGCATCCGCGAGAATACCGCAGACAATATTACAGGAAAGCTGACCGGCATCAGTGAAGTAATCGTAATCGCCGCTTTCCGGGTCGAAGGACACGATCCCCGCGCCGGCGGTGGCAAGCCACAGCAAGCCGTTTTGGTCTTCCAGGATATGACGGATACGACTGCCGCCCGGACCGATTTTGTCCTCCGCCGGATAACGGTAACGAGTCACGGCGCCGCTGTGGATGTCGATAGAGCTGAGGCCGTTGAGAGTGCCGATCCATAGGCGGCCGCCGCGATCGAGCAGCAAGGCCGTAATTCCCTGATGTGGAATGCTGGCGGCGTTTGCCGGATCGTGGACGAACTGGCGCAGCTCGCCGCTGAGAGGATCGAAGCGGTACAAACCGCTGGCGTTCGTTCCAATCCAGAAGTTACCGTCGAAATCGATAACAAAGCGTTGAATGCGCATTCCGCCGCTGCGCAGGGCTCCCGGAACCGAATCACTGAAATGGCGTTCAAATCGCTCCTCGTAGCGATCGAAGACATTCAACCCGCTGCTTGTGCCCATCCAGAGCCGGCCGTCGCTATCTTCCGCGATACAGTTAACAACATTGTTGCTGAGCGAATGCTGATCGTCTTCAATGGTTTTATACACTTGAATCGAGTCGCAAAACAGATCCATGCGATTCAGGCCGCCGCCGCCGGTGCCGATCCACACACTTCCGTCCATATCTTCGTAGATCGACTTTACGCGGCTGTGATTCAGGCCATGACTGCTCGCCGTATCATGACGCAGGTGACCGAAATACCAGCGACTCTTGGTCACTTTCGAAATACCGCCGCTCGTTCCGATCCAGATATTGCCGCTGTGATCCTCGCCAATACAATACACCCGATTGCCGGCCAGACTGTTCGGATTGTTGGAACGGGAAAAGTGGTCCGTTCGGTCACGCGCGGGATCATAACACAATAAGCCGCCGGAACGGGTACCCAGCCAGAGTGTGCCCAAGCTGTCTCGATAAAATGAGATTATTTCATGGCCGCCAACTGTTTCAAACAAACTCGAGTCGATCGTGTAGCGCCGCCAGTCGGACTTCTCCGGACTAAAGCTGTAAAACTCCGGTCCATCGCCGAACCACAGACTACCTGCGGCGTCGAGATGATATGCCTTGTTGGCTGTAAAACGCTCCAATGCGGGACCGGCAGGTGCAGGGACGCGATCGAATCGATTCTGCTCATAGGTGTACAAGCCGCTACCATCCACCCCGACCCAGATCGCACCCGCCGCGTCGCTGGCAACGCCGACCGGCGCCGTCAGGCTGACCGTGTTGTGGCTGAAGATACTATTCGCTACGCGCCGTACCTTTCCGCTCTCGACATCCAGCATACAGATGGCGGCCGAAGAGCCGGCACTCAGCACCCAGATATTGCCCTGTCTGTCTTCATTCAGGGCCAGGATTTCGTTGCTGCTGACGGTCGCGCTGTCGGTGGGACTATAGGTGTACTTTGAGAGGCGTTCGCGAATGCGGTCGAATTTATTCAAGCCGCCGTTTTGCGTACCGATCCACAAATTGCGTTGACTGTCCTCGAAAAGACAAAGTATGTGGCTATCGGAGAGTGAGTGCGGATTTTCCGCTTCATAGTTGAAAGTTCGAAAGGTGTAACCATCAAAACGATTGAGGCCGTCACGCGTGCCGAACCACAGAAAGCCGTCGCTATCCTGCAAATAGCATAGTACATGATTATCCGACAGGCCGTTGCCGGTCGTCAGGCGTTCGAACTTCACGCCCCCTTGCCGCAGGTAGGATGAAGCCCAAAGTGTCGGTGTCACCAGACTGATCGCAAGCAGTAGCACGGCCAGACGGCAGAATTCGGCCGGCTGCAATTGCCTGAAAGTGGATTGAAGAATGCTGCGTTGATTCATCGCGACAAAATCTATGCTCTCTCTTAACCGCAAGTCGAAAGAATATTGTTCGTCTAACGGCTTGCCTCGTCTATTAATGTACGAAATTGACAGGCAGACCGTCGCTTATTCCCGTCAATTGCACTGGTATCTTCATTGATTTGATGCTTCGACTGTTCTCAATTGCGTCTAACAGTCAAGGACAGTCAGTGCTCAGGTGAATCTTCGCGCAGCAAATCCCGACTGTCTGGCAAAGTTTCCGCCATTCGATTTCGGCGATGCGACGGCTGTTTCGCCGTGGTGATTATAGACTTGAACTCCCACATGAATCAATCGGCAATCTTCGCATTTAAATTGTTGTAGTGAAGCAAATTACAGCAAACAACCAAAGCAATTGCCAATTCAAAAGGCAAGCAATCTTCTTATTACAATTCAACAATATAGCAGAACTCACTGAAACAGTTCGCTATTAACGCCGTTGCGGCTGAAATATTCACCGACCGCCAGCTTGCGGAGTTTTGGATCCGGATGGGTACTCAGCCAGGGAATGAAGCTCTCTCCGCGCAGATCGGTAATGATGTCGAGCATCTCAAGTACAAGCATCAGGCCGCGCGGCTGGAGCGGACCATCGATGTCCGCGCGCATTCCCTGAAGTAGATAGGATGCACCGGAGGTGTCGGCTTCGGTTTCCTGTGCCCGGCTGAATCGACTCCTCTCAAAGTCACTGTTGGTTTGGGCGGCATTGCAAAGACGCTTATGAAAGTGGCAAGAGCGCACGTGGCAAATTTCGTGCGCCGCAACCCCGGCGAGCATTTCACAGGCGAGACGACGCCCCTCTTCGCTCAGGTTGTCCGTATTAAACTCCATTTCTTCAACGGTAAAAGTCTGAATATCGATCAGAGCGTCGGCTACCTGGTTGCGAAAGCGCTGACGGCTGCGGTGGACCAGATAATCGGCATAAGCCTGTCCGGTTGCATAGGCGGCGCGGACCATATCCTCATGAAAAACGATTGTCGCCGCCGGCAATGCGAAAGCATTGATTGTCTCGGCCACGCCACAATCGAACACCATTACCGTACCGCTGAAACCAGCCACAGCCGCAATTGCGTCAATTGCCCGGCGAACATCGGCTTCCGCTTCCGCACTGCCGAATTCATAGTTGATCCCCGGCGTTCCATAGACGGATTCCAGCGCGTCATCGCGAATCTCGCGCTCTTCTTCAAAGCTGAGATTAGCGCAATCACATCCCGGCTCCGGTGATGCCGAGTCGGAACAGGACGAAAGGCAGAGGGCGATACAGACGCTCATAAGCGTCAGGAATCTCTTCATACGGCGGGCCAGATCATTCTTGGGATCAAATTGCTGAAGATACTGTATGCCCCCGCTAATTGCAATGCAAATTCACGATGTCCCAAAGGCCGGCATCTCGATAGTAACTTCTTGCTTTACTGAGACTCCGGATTGTACAGACTGATTTAGCACGGCATTCGCCCGGCTATCAGAACTGTACAGTAATAATTTCAATAGTGCTCGGTCCGCTGATCTTCAATTCGACCGGTTCTTCCGGCAATTTGCCGGTGGTATCGATAAGTAATCGCCGTAGCGGCAAGAGGGAAAATTGAAGGTTTTTACGCACTTCCGTCTTGCACGCATCGCCCTGAGCATTGTGCGCGAGAACTATGTTAATGCTCATTTCGGTTTCCTCGCCGAATGATCCTACCCCCAGCGACAGGCTAAATTCGTGATCGGTACAACCGCCTTCATAGCTGACACGCACGGTCAGGATATCACAATCGGCTTCCGCTGAAATGATCGCAAAGGGATCAATGTTGTCTACCGTACTGTCATCTGCGGTAAGCAACTCAGGCAGGGAGAATATTTTGTCGTTGTCTTTGCGGTAGGTCAGCACGATGTCTCCGGCCAGACTCTGCGGCGTAATCAGCTGCAGCTGTTTGGTGCTAAGTTCATAGGTTTCAATACCTTGCAACAGCATGAGATAGTCGTCGAAAAAAGGTACCGGCGAGCAGGCCTGGGCGCGTCGGGTATTGTCGAAGCGGACAGAGTTTCCGTCGGCAACGGCTTTGTAATCAGCTGTGAAGCTCTCACAGCCGCCAATCCCGCTGACGGTCGAATCGGCGAAGCGCAGCAGGAAATCTTTGAAGGAATCGTTGACGCTCGTCGATACGATCGGATTCTGAACGGCAACGAGGCGCCAGTCGTCGCCAAGTATTTCCTTGAATGGGTTTAGCGACGCCACCGGTTCATCGGGCAGTCCCGGATCGACAGGATTGATGCTTGTTTCGTTGCAGGCGCTGCAAAGCAGAATAACGGCGCTCACATAGGCTGTCAGTGCAATATGATTCATTGTAACCACCCCATGCAGGAATTGTTCCAGCGTGTCTGTTGTCGCAGGCTTTGCCTGCAGATGCTCGAATCAGAAGTAAATATTCATTAAGTAACTCACGCCCAGTTTGCCGGTCGTAAAGTAGCTGTCACGCAATTTGTACGCCACGGAATTGGCTTCGATGCCCAGCGCCAGGTTCACCCGCTGATCCAGCCTAAGGGCCAGCCCGCTGAAGAGCCGGCCCATCGGCCCGGATCGCGTGCCCCCGAGCGTTAGCTGTGCATAGGGCCGCAGGCCGCCCAACCAGGATACTTCGTCGCCCTGCAGCTGAAGCAAGCCGCCCAGCCAGACAATACGCGGGTTGCGGTCAAAGCGTCCGTCGGCTTCGGCAACATACAGCGGGAAGGTCTCCTGCCCCGCTTCCGCCCCCAGAGCGATGTATTCATCCAGCGAATACAGCAGACCGACACTCATATTGTTGAACCAGGGCCCGGCGCCGTTCAATCGCAGGTCGCGGTCCGGCAGCCACAACAGTCCGCTGATACCGCGCAATTGCAAAGCCAGACCGTCAGGCAATTCGCTGCCGGTCAAAACGCCGATGCCGCTAAAGTCATTGAAACCACTCGTGATGGGCCCATCCGCGCCAGACCCCATGACTTCCATTGTCATTCTCGAGCTCAGGCCTTTCATCATTGTCGCATGCTGAATCTCGGGCAATACGGCTTCAAGCGCCTCGGCGACTGAGGTAGGATAGTCATTTTCAACTGAACCGGCGCTTGACGGAGAAGCTAAACGAGAGTCAGGACCATATTCCGTCGGCAGACCTAATCGCCCTCGAATTCCGACTTGGGTCTGCGGGTTGGTTGAAATCGCGTCGGCCTCATACTTCGGCTTACTGGTAAGTGATACGGCAGCGAGCAAATCGGCCAGCGAATCAGCCCTGGCCTGCGCCGCAAGCGCCATTGCCTTATACTTGTCCTGTCCGTGCACTAAAGAATCTGCCAGACTTCCCTGACTCAATTCATCGCGACTTGCCTGTTGAGAGCGATTGTCCGAGTTGCCGTGCTGCCAAAGAACGGTGCCAACAATTCCAAGAGCAGCGGCAAGGAGAGCGCCGATGAGCGAACGCAGCATGCCGCCGCCGCTCTTGCCGCTGATCGCCGGCAAAACGGCGATGCGCTGCGGCGCCGGCGCTGCAAATCCAGCCCGTCTGAACAAGTCATTGCTGAGCGAGGCCGGCGGCGTCGAAGTTCGCCGGTCGTATTCCACGGCCGCGCGGAATTGCAAAGCCGTTTGAAACTCCGCCTGCAAGTCGGAATTGCCCGTCATCGCCGCGAAGAGAGTATCGCGCTGGATGCCGTCAGCTTCGCCGTCCAAAAACAGGTCGATCAGTTCCCTGGGGTCGTATGATTCATGATTCTGCGTCATTGCAGCACCTGCCATTACTTGCGATATTCTTCGAAGTAGGGCGCAAGAATATCCCTGATTTTTTTCTTCGCGCGCACAATCCGATTGCGGATCGTTGTCAGCGGCACACCGACGATCGCCGCTATTTCGTTATAGGACATACCATCGTAAGCTTGCAGCACAAAGGCTTCGCGATGTTCGTCGGGTAAAAGGTCCAGGGCCATTGCGATCAGCCGCGCCAACTCTTTTCTCTCCAACGCGCTGTCCACCACGGGAAAGCGCAACTCCTGAAATTCTACTTTGATCGTTTTGGCATCTTTTTTGGCATCAAGACAAAGATTGCGCGCGATGCGAAGCAGATATGCCGGTACATTCTGAATACTGCGCCGGGCGTCGGCCGTTTTGAGAAAGCGCAGGAAAGTCTCTTGAAACAGATCTTCAGCCCTGACATTTTCACCCAACACGCGCCGGCAATACAGATAAATCCGTTGCGAGTGACGCGCATACAGCTCGGCGAAGGCCGCTTCCCGTTCGCCGGACGAGCCCTGCAGCCGTTCGTACAACTCCACATCACTGTATTCTTCGTTGAATTGCATTCGGATCGTTTCGTGCCGAAAGTAGTGCGCGGGACAGACGTTCACGTCCACAGGCCCTCGATTCAACCTGCAATGACTTGAGGCAAGCGCGTTTGATTCACCTCGTCTGCAAATATTTTCGTTTCGCCGGGCCGCAGAGTGCCTTGGACGAAGCTGCCGTCTGACGCGGCAGGCGGATGACCGGTCGCGCCCAATCATCATGGCCGCCAGTCAAAGAAACAAACAAGCCGGACACTGCGCCCTTTCGGCAATATCCGGCCTTGCGAGAGACGAAGACGATCAGGATGTTTGCGTGCTCTCCGTAGCGAGTTGAGCTGCGCTGCGCAGTTCTTCAAAACTATAGACCAGGCCGGCACTTATACCGTTATCTACTCCCTTGACCGATTCGATAACATGGGCGGCGGCACTGATAACGGACTCGTGAACTGCCAGCTTCTGTTGCAATAGTTCCGCCGGTGTAGCGGCAAGCGCCGCATAGCCGAACAACGGACGGGTCTGCGTACACATAGGTACTCCTTCGATTAGCTTGATTTCCTACGAAGTGATTTTGTTAAATCGGATAGTTTGCAGCCTGCCCACGACTGCATACCCGGTACCATGCCCAAGGTAGGGAACACTCTCTCGGAATTATCTCTTTAAAGATAATAATTAATCTTCTATCGTCTGCGGATTTTCAACGCCGTTAATATAGCGCCTCAGAAAACAACGGACAAGCATTAATAACATTTAACAGCACTTTTTTCACTCCGTCGATCCAAGTGATCAGAATTATCTCTATCGAGATTAACATAATACTTTTATTCTATAAGAGTGGGCAGCCCTGCCCTGTAAGTTCTACGGGCTTGTCCTGCGTGCAGTATTGGAAGACGATTGTCCTCTCAGTTCAGGCCGGTCACTGCCATTTTCTTCCTGCGCGAATAATACCCAAATTGCGTCAAGCTGGAAATCCGCCCACAAGCCGATACGAGGAATCCCGTGCCAGAAAGAGCCGCCGAATCTGTAAGCCTGGTGTGGCTGCGCCGTGATTTGCGCTTGTATGATCACATCCCGTTGGCTCTGGCTATGGCGGAGCGCGGCGCCGTCCAGCTCTGCTTTGTATTCGACACTGATATTCTTTCGCGCTTCAACAGTCCGACCGACCGCCGGCTGACTTTTTTAGCGCGTACGCTTTGCCGGCTGAACGAAGAGTTACATTCAAAAGGTGGTGAGCTGCTCGTATTTAAGGGCCGCGCCGTCGACATTGTACCGCGCCTGGTCACGGCTTTGCGTGCGCGACAGGTGTTTGCCGGCAAAGATTACGAACCGGAGACGATTCAACGCGACGAAGCGGTGGCGCGGCAGCTTAAACAAAGAGATGTGGCTTTCGTGCAGCCCTGCGATCATCTGCTGCTGCGGCCCGATTCCATTGTGAAAAGCGACGGAACACCCTATAAAGTGTTCACGCCTTTCGCCCGCAAATGGCGCGAGACGATTGCCGAGCTGCATTTCCGCGACTTCAGCTTCGACGATCGGCAGCGCTACACCCGGCCCGATATGATACGGCCGCTCTTGCGCGACTGCGATTTGGCAGCGCTTGACCTCGCGGCCGGCCCGGACCAGCTTCTTAAACAAATCGAATACGAGCCGGCGGATATCGACGAATGGCAGGTGGAAGACGCACAGCGCCGTCTAAGCGACTTTGCCGCCCGGAAGGCCGCTGCCTACCCGCAGCAGCGCGATCTGTTGGCTGAGGACGGCACAAGCAAACTTTCGCCCTTCCTGCGCTTTGGACTGCTCTCCATCCGCGATGCCTACCGGCGGGTACTGGCCGCTGCCGGCGACGGCGCCTGGATTAACGAGTTAATCTGGCGCGAGTTTTACGCCATGATTTTGTACCGCTTCCCTAGCAGCGCCAGTGAGGAATTTCAGGAGCGCTACCGCGGCCTGCCCTGGCGCCGCTCGCCCGAACTATTCCGCCGCTTCAGCGAGGGCCGCACCGGCTACCCGATCGTCGACGCGGCAATACGGCAGTTGCTGTCGACAGGCTGGATGCACAACCGGGCGCGTATGATCGTAGCCAGCTTTTGCTGCAAAGATCTGATGCTCGACTGGCGTCTCGGCGAAGAATTCTTCGCCCGCTATCTGATGGACTACGAACTGGCGTCCAATGTCGGCGGCTGGCAATGGGCCGCTTCTACCGGAACGGACGCCGCGCCCTACTTTCGTATATTCAATCCCTACCTGCAAAGCAATAAGTTCGACCCCGCCGGCGAGTACATCCGCCGTTATGTTCCGGAGCTGGCGCATCTTCAGTCGCCCGCCGTACATCAAGGGACAGGCGAGGGCTTGTTTGCCGTCCCTGACTATCCGACGCCGATAGTCGACCGACGTGAGACCAAAGCTCGCGTGCTGGCAGTATTTAAGCAGACTTCCGCGGATGCCGAAAGCTCCTCGACACTGAAAGCGTGAAACAGGAAAAGTTAACACCCCGCTCGCCGCCCGGCCTGTCGTGGTGTCGGTCTCATCAAGAATCAGACAGACAAAATCACTAGTGGCAGCCTGACTTGTTACTTTGCCACAGTTTCGTCTTTGAAAAAAGGCTGAACTTTTAATGCAACCGCGGGTACGCCAGGCAGTAGAATCTCAATTTGATTGACGGAGGGAAAGCGGCTCCGATAATCTGTTGTCGGAGTCGATCCCAAGAGAATTGCGTATTCCAGGGTGCTCGAATATGATTATCTCACTTATCGGCCTCGCAGGCCTGGCGGCTTTGAGTTTGTTTGCGGCGGCAGTTATCGATCTGCGTCGTGCAAAGCTGGCTCCGCAGGAGACCGGCGTCTGGGCTGATACTCTATTGCGGAAACTGCGCGAGCCGGGCGCGCAAGGCATGATCGTGAACGCCAATCTCATGTACGTACGGCTCTTCGACCTTATCTATGGTGAGAATGCACTGACAAAAAAACGCGTTAAGGCCTCAGTCATTTCGAGCCTTGGCTTCCTTGTGATTTTTACATTGTTGATTGGGATTGAACACACGCCCTGGCCGAAACTGCTCGAAGGCTTTGGCAACGGCATCAGCAAACTTCAGACCACTTCGGGAATTGAAAACGTCAAAATCTTAATGGGGCTCCTGGTACTTCCGTCGATTCCGGTGTTCGCCAATCTGATACCCGATTTCTATTCCTTAATCGAAACGCGAATGGTCCTTAGATGGTCACGCAAAGCCAACGGATTGGGGATTGTCGCTTTGTTTGTGCTTGATCTGATCCTGACAATGATCGTATTTCTCAGCAGTATCTTTTTGGCGGGGATCCTCATCGGAATCGTCGTCAATCTGCTCGATGGCCGTGACGTGTTCGCTCACCTTCACCTAAACTACGATTTTCGCAGCCGTGATATCGAGAAGTTCATTGAAATAATGTTCGCACCGAAGGTCGGATTGGTGTTCGTACTCACGACATTCGTGACTTCCTTTTTCTGGTTTCTCTTTGTGCTCAGTTTTGGTTTACTGAAAACGCTTCACTCCGTGCCGGCACTGTCCCGCACGCTGCACAGGTTTCTGGCCGGCAGCCGCTTTCCGATCCTGCGCCTGACCCTCTGCGCCAACACCGCCCTTGCCATAGTCTTTTTCCTTGCTTTCGCAATAGTGGCCTGAGATCTGTAGAAGGTTGATTCATCGGAAGACTGCCCTCCCATGCTCAGCAAGCTCTCGGCAGCTGAGCGAAGCCGAAGCCGCCGCACTCCCCCAACTACGAGGCGGCTGAGCGGAGCCGAAGCCACCGCACTCCCCCAACTAAGAGGCGGCTGAGCGGAGCCGAAGCCACCGCACTCCCCCAACCAAGAGGCGGCTGAGCGAAGCCGAAGCCGCCATCACTATACATCGTCAACAGCAATGCCTACAATAAATCTCGCTCAACACGCACCTGACCTCTAAGCCAACGGGACTGACAAAGTTTCGCAGGCTATTGTTGCGGACCGGGGCAAGGGCCGACAGACTGATACCATAACAGTTGCGCGTCTGTTGCTACGCAATTCGGAAGCATTAGCCCTGCAGCGTCGCAAGCGGCTGAATAATTATCTGATCAGGTCAAAAATCCGATGGCCTTGCGCAACAAAGTACAGCCATGCAGAGTATGGTGGTCGATATGCAAAGCTGAGTTACGTCAGCGAAATGCCTCCGCGGCACACCCACGTGGAGGCATTTGTTTGTTAATACGGTCGCCATGCCAGTTGTTTAACTCGTCGAAATTCCCGAATCTCTCCTTCGGCGGCACAGAGGCTTTGCTTCGGAAGCGTGGATCAGGTCTCCAAAAGGCAAGCTAATACCAGGTTCCGTTGATATGCCAGCCGGGCCGCAACATAATTCGCGGATAATGAACAGGGATGCTGATAGTGCCGTCGGCGTCGTGAACCTGCCTGTGGTTTGGCGGGCCCTGACGAAAGCCGCTTAGCTCGCGCAGACGGCGGATGCGCTCCTCGGTCGGCGGATGTGTGCGCAGGACGGAAGGCTCCGGCACACGGCGGCCGGGCAGAAACAATCGCTCCATCAGTCCGCCCTGCTGGCGCTCGAGCTTAGCCAGCGCCTGAGCCAGACCGATCGGATCACCGGTCAGGCGGGCGGCTTCTATGTCCGCCTGATACTCGCGTGTCCGGGAAAGAGCCAGTTGCAATAAAGCGCAGATGTTAGGGGCGAATATCAGCAGCAGAATCGGAATCAGGGGAATTGAGCTGAGATCCATCAAAAAGAAGGGCAAATACAGGAAAAGCAATATCTGCCCAAAGAGCGAGAGGGCACTGGTGAGACGCATGATGGTATCAGCGAGGCTCATAACATACATATCATTGTTGCGAATATGCGATACCTCATGCGCCAGCACAGCGGCAAGCTCCCGATAGGAAAGCGAGCGTAGCAGACCATCGGTCAATCCCAGGGCCGCCTCGTGCTTTTTGCCGACCACGAAGGCATTTAACATCCGGCTGGGAATGTAAAAAACGTCGGGCATGCGGTCGAGGCCCGCTCTCCGCGTCAATTCGCGCAGCAAGGCAAACAAATCCTGCGCCTCGCTTTCTCGAATGCGCCGTGCCTTGTACATACGCAGAACCCAGCGCGATGAGACACGCGAGGTGAATACGAAGAAAGCGATCCCGACGATTAACATGATCAGGACGCCGTCCGCAAGCGGCAGCGCCCAGCCGAGCAACGCGAGGATGCCGATCATTCCACCGAGCATCAACACAGTCTGCAGCCAGTTCTGCCGCTGATGACTCTTGATGAGCTCTTGCTTAATGCGGTTTTGCATAGCTCTGCTGTTGATGAGAACCTGAATCTTCATTGTTCGTTCCGCCGGACGGAGCGACAGTAAACCCTCCTATACACGGATTGACGACCGGGCATATTTTAATGCAGGCGAAGACTGCGACCAAAGCACACAGAAGTACGTAGCATATTCTTATATACTGGTTATTCAACCGATGAATTCCGCGAAGCGAAGACCGGGCCAAACGCTCAACTCAGTCTTTCCGGCGCGGCGCGACAGGAATGTACAGGTCAAACTCCGACTCGGGGCTGTCGGCGGCAATAAATCGTTCGTCATAGACCCCCAGGTCATCGGCTTGGGCGGGTTCGTAGCTCGACTGGGGGAACCAGGTGCCGAAGATATAATTAAAGCTGCGTTTCAGTTCAGCTACGGGACCGCGGTGGGTAAAGACGGCATAGCTTTGCGGCGCGACTTTGCGCAGCACCATGTCGGGCGGCGGCGGCTCCACCGCTTCAACTTCCGCGCCGGCAATGTAGTCAATTGTCCCATCGTCATCGTCGGCATCCGGCCGGTACTGACAGAGGCCGTAGACCCTGACGGGCTGACGCACATTGCGGATTTCACCCAGACGCGGCATAAACCGTTCCCAGGTTGCGCCGATTTCGGGGCTGAGCCCCGGACCGTGATACGGCAGACCAACGATGATCAACTCTCCCAAATTCACAATCTTATCCGGCATTGCTGCGTTCCTTTGTCGTAATTGTACATCCTGCAATGAAAGCGGATACTGATGTCGCATGGAACAACTTCGCCTGCGATTGCGGTAGTCGCCTGGCGTGAGGCCGTACATCTTCTTAAAGGCGCGGCTGAAAGCTTCCTGCGATTCATACTGTAGTCCGAGTGCAATCGCCAATATGTCGCTGTCTGTTTTTCGCAGACGATGCGATGCTTCCGTCAGACGCCTCTTTCTGATGTAACTGCCCAGCGAGCATCCCGTCATCGCTCTGAAAATGCGCTGGAAGTGATAGACGGAAAAATGCGCCCGCTCCGCCACCGCTTGCGGACTTAGCGGCGCAGCCAGATTAGCCTCGATGAATTCAAGCGCTCGCATCAGACGATCGACATAAGTCATAGCTCTTTCTCTGCTATATCAGCACCCGGTTCGCGCAAATATATGGCCTTCATGTGCGGCGCGATTGATCATTTGTGCTCTTTTCAGTTACTGTCGTGTCAATAGCGATTGCGCGGCAGGCAAATTTCGCGGCGGAGGCTCTAGCTATCCTGCCCGTCCGAGACAGTTCGGAGAACTGCCCGCAGTGTCCCGTCGGCAAGGGGCATTCTGCTTTCTGCACGCGGAGTGTTACCTTTGCTCCCGTATAGTGTTCTGGGCACTTGTCGATGGCGCGCGATACATCACTCCTGTCCTTGAAAATCAGCATCGTGAGAATCTCCCGGAGAGTTGAATATGAGACCTGCCGTACTTTGGATAATACTGATAGTGGCAACCTGTTCACTGACAGCACAGGACAATTTCTGGACATCGACCAAGGGACCCTATGGCGGTAATGTCACCGAGATCGTCAGTACAGGTTCCGACGATGTCTATGCCGCCACCGACCTGGGCGGCGGGGTCTTCAAATCGAGTGATAACGGCCTCAATTGGACCGGGATCAACACCGGCATCAGCAACCGCAATATGCTCTCACTTTTGCGTAAACCGGACGGCGATCTCTTTGCCGGCAGTGACGGCGGCGGCCTGTTTCGCTCCACTGACGATGGCAAAAACTGGACCGCAATCAATGCGGGGCTGATCAATCCGACTATTGTAACGATACTGCATGACGAAGGCGATGTGCTGTTTGTGGGCACCTCCGGCAGCGGCGTGTACCGCAGCACGGACAACGGCGACAATTGGGAAGCCCGCAATACGGACATCGATGAGACCGTGGTTCGAACCCTGGCCAAAAATTCGACGGGCACTCTCTTCGCCGGTACAGTCTTCCAGGGTGCCTTTCGCTCCACTGACGAGGGCGCCAGCTGGAATGAAATCAACTTCGGCCTTTCGACTAAGTGGATATTCGTGATCGCGGTAGATGACGATGACAATCTCTATGCCGGCACGAATCGCGGCGCATTTTTTTCGGAGAACAACGGCAACAGTTGGGAAGAGCTGGATAATCTGGACGAACGCTTCGTGCGCATTATGGCCGCCGGGGAGGGCGATGTGGTCTACGCGGGCACCGACAACGGCATTTACCGTTCAAGCAATAAGGGGGTAGATTGGGAGGCCGTCAACAGCGGACTGTCGGATGCCAGTATTTCCGCTCTGAATATTGCCGCAGGCGACAATCTCTATGCCGGCGCCAACGACGAAGACGGTTTTTATCGATCGACCAATGGCGGGGATAGCTGGGTGCAGAACAACAAGGGACTGCAGGCGATTCCGGTCTGGTCGATTATCAAGGGCTCGTCCAATGCCCTGTTTGCCGGCTCGCGACGTTACGTGTGGAAGTCGGAGAACGACGGCGAGAGCTGGCAGCGCTCGGCCACCGGCCTGCCGAAACGTTTGATCTGGTCATTGTTCAATCTAGGCTCGGATTTGATTCTCGCCGGGACTGACGCCGGCCTGTACCGAACCAACGACGCAGGCGAAACCTGGACGCAGGGTACGCTGACCGATGCAACAGTGTATCAGATTGTCGAATCCGGCACCGGCGACCTGTACGCCGCGGCTTCGAATGGGATGTACCGGTCGCAGGATGACGGCGACACCTGGCAACGATCGGGCCTGGACGGTAAGCTACTGATTGCAGCGACAGTTGATAGCGACGACAACATTCTGGCCGGCGAGTTTTTCGGCGGCATCCATCGATCGTCTGATAACGGCGATAGCTGGCAGGCGGCCAACAATGGCATTATCACAACCGACATAACTTCTTTGGCCGCAAACAGTGTCGGCTCCGTTTTTGCCGGAACCCGCGATGCGGGCGTCTATTACAGCACCAATGGCGGCCTGGCCTGGAACCCCCTGAACAGCGGCTTAAAAGATACCGAGATCCTGACGCTCGCCGTTAACAGTATCGATGATGTATTCGCCGGCACGTTTTCCGCCGGCGCTTTTCGTATCACCGACCCCGATGAAGATTGGGAAGATTTGAGCTCCGGACTCGCCATCCCGACGGTGCAGTCTTTTTTTATGGATGGAGTGGATATACTCTATGCCGGTACACAGGCCGGCGGCGTCTTTCGCTCGGCGAATTCCACCAATCTGCCGAGCCTGAGCGTCAGTGACGATGCTACGATCTGCGCGGGCGCCAGCACCGAGCTCAGCGTGACCGCGACGGCAGGCTTCCCGGGCTATAGCTATGAATGGACGCCGGATGAAGATCTCGACGATCCGACCAGCGCCGGTCCAACCGCCAGCCCGGACGAAACGACCGAATATGTTGTCTGGGTGACGGACGAAGCTGGTTCACGCATTTCGGATACGATCCTCGTAACCGTTTTGCCCCTGCCGGCGGTCGACCTCGGCGACGACATCAACCTTTGCCTCGGCAGCAGCGTTCAGCTCGAAGCCTCGGGGGGTGTGAGCTATAGCTGGGAACCCCTTGACGGCCTCTCCTGCACCGATTGCCCACGGCCCGTGGCCAGTCCGACGGAAGACAAAATTTACAGCGTGACGGTAACCGGCGACAACGGCTGCGTCGCAACTGATGAAATCAGCATCACGGTGCTGCCGCTGCCCGAAGCGCAGGTGAGTGAAAATGCTACCGTCTGCTTCGGCGAAAGTACGCAATTGCTTGCCTCCGGCGGGGTCGAATACCGCTGGGAGCCGACGGAAGGTCTCGATGACGCGGAGATTCCCAATCCCCTCGCGACGCCTGAGAAGACAACTACGTACACGGTACGAGTTACCGACGCCAATGGCTGCAGCGATTTGGCGGAAGTGCAGGTGGTGGTCCTCCCCGCTCCCAACGCAAGGGCCGGCGACGATGTACAGCTCTGCATCGGCAGCGAAGTACAGTTGAATGCCCGCGGCGGAGTCGGCTTTGCCTGGTCGCCGCCGGATGGCCTTTCCTGCACCGACTGTCCCAACCCGATCGCTGCACCGACAGAAACGACCGAGTACAGCGTCATCGTCACCGATGCCAACGGCTGCACGTCCGAAGATGCGGTTCTGGTCGAAGTTGTCGACCTGCCAGACTTCGAAGCGAGCGCCGAGGCCCTGGATTTCGGCTCCTTGTCGGAATGTGAAGTGTCCGGCGATGAAAACCTGACGCTGCGCAATAACAGCGGCTATACAATGACGGTCACCGATGCCCAGTTCGAAACGCTCGACTTTATTGTCGCGGATCCACCGCTGCCTTTTGCGATTGAAGCCGGCGCGGAGCAAGTCTTGCGTTTGCGTTTCGCCCCCCAGGCTAGCGGCAGCTTCGATACGGAAGTGGTGATTCGAACGGCTCCCTGCGATGTAGCCCTGGCTATCCGACTGACGGGTGAAAAAGCAGCCAGCGTAGTGCAGTTCAGCCCTTCGTCCCTCGAATTCAGCCGGGAAGATCTGTGCGGCGACACGAGCCCCGAAGCTGAAATTCGGATTAACAATACCGGCGACGGTAATCTGACACTCCTTTCCTCAGCGATCAGCGATGGATTTATCGTTATCGAGCCGGCCCTGCCTTTGACTCTGCCCGCCGGCGAAGAACGCGTCGTACGCGTTGGACTGGACGGCATTCCCAGCACCGCCATCAACGGTGAATTGAGTATTCCTTTTGAAACGGAGGGCTGTAACGACATCATCCGCGTTACGCTTAACAGCGCCGGGACGGCCTTCGAGGTGACGGCCAGTGAAGATGTCGCCGTCTGCGCAGGCGAAAGCGTTCAGTTGCAGGCGCAGGCCGAAGGCGCCTTCCGCTACGAATGGACGCCCGCCATCGGCCTTAACGACCCGACACTGCCGAATCCACTGATCGCCAGCGCCGATGAATCTCGCGTCTACACCGTCACTGTCTGGGACGAGTCCGGCTGTTCCGGCAGCGATGAGGTTTCCGTCACGGTCAGTAAAGTTAACAAACCGACCATCAACGTTGAGGGCAATGAGCTGACGGCCAGCGAGGAGGATGTCAACTACCAGTGGCTGTTCAATGATGTCCCAATCGAAAATGCGACGCAGCGCAGGCATAGCGCCGCTGAAACCGGCAGCTATCGCGTTATCGTGAGTACAGATCTCGGCTGCGCCGACACCTCCGACGCCGTGCAGGTTAACACGGTCGGTGTTCGCATTATGCGGCTCGGACAGTCGGCATTTAAGGTTTACCCCAATCCGATCGGAAACAGTCTGAGGATTCGCGCTACCGTCGTGACCGGCGGCGCGATTGAAGTCGATCTGCGCAACTTGCTCGGAGCGAGCGTCATGAACACGAAGCGGCAGATTGCGGCTGGTGAGCTCAGGCTCGATCTCGATGTCGGCGAACTGCCGCCGGGCGTATATCTCCTGCAGCTTCGGCAAACGGATTCCGTATGGACGGCAAAAGTGCTGAAAGAATAAGCGCGCAGGTTCCGAATGTCGGCCTGTGATTTGCAGTAAGCATCAAATCATGGCGAAAGTCCACCGGCTGCTGGACGGCAGCCGGTGCGAATCAAAGCGCCTGTCTGCGGTCGCCGTCGCTAGACCGCCTGTTGTTTCCACGCAACTTTTCTGCCCGTACATTCAGCCACACTAATCTTCCATTTTCCTGACTTATTCAGAAATTCCTCGAGCAGTCGTGATGATAATTTTTGCCGGCAAGCAAAAGTCAGAGTCGGATTTGTGACTTGGTTTGACGGATTTATTTTGCTTCCTTTCGCCCTATCTACCTGTTTATACATCCTAAAAAATACCTGTATTCCGATATCCGGAGTTCTCATGACTCTCCGCATGAGTTTTGTAGTTCTGTTGCTCGTTACAAATGCTCTAGTTGCTCAAGACATCGAATGGTCGCCTGCTTCACCTGTCAGAGATGTAGTTACCACAGTTGAAATGGTCGCTGAGAATACGATGCTTTGCGCCACTGAATTCGGCCAGATATATCGTTCGACTGATGATGGAATTACCTGGGCTCAGCTTAAGGCGCCAGTGGGAGGCTCATTCCGATTCGTTCCACTCAGAAGCGATGGCGAAGGTAATGTTTTTGCCATTTGTCGAAGTGTAGGGCTCATACGTTCAACAGACTTTGGTTCCAGTTGGTTAACAATGAATAAAGTGTTATCACCTCCATCCCAGATTATTGCATTTATTATAGCGCAAGATGGTAAATTTATTATCGGAGATGATCATCTAGGCTTGCACCTATCAATGGACGCTGGCGATACGTGGAATGTACACGAAGACTTTAACTCGGTTTATATCACAAAAATATTTCAATCTAAAAAAGGCGACATTTTTGTTGCGACTAAGCTCTTCGGTCTCTTTCGCACACAAGACAATTGTAAAACTTGGGAGAGTATCGGCCTCGAAACAGTTGGGACGAATTCAGTATTTACTTTAGCTGAATCGGAAAATGGACAATTATTATTCGCCGCCAACGAATCAGGTTTATTTCGAAGCAGCAATGGAGGGGAAACTTGGCTAAAATGTGATCGCGAAAATGCTCTTGATTCTAGAAACGTCACTTGCTTCGCTGATGATGGAAGTGGACGTTTTTTTGTGGGCACGGACGGTGCAAGTCTATTGGTTTCCTTGGACAAGGGTTTAAGCTGGCGGCCTGTTCAGAGGCCAGCCCCAGTAATTTTTGCGAGAGCGATCACGATAACTTCTCGCGGATACCTAGTAATCGGTAGTATGGGCGCTCGCACCGCTGACGGTATAGAAGGCGGAATCCATCGCAGTATCTTGCCGATCACAGATGGTGTAAATTATAGCGAACTGCGGGGCCGGGTCTTTGATGATCTCGATGCTGATTGCAAAGAAAATACGGAAGAATCTGGACTAGCCAGCAGGATTATCCGACTCGAGCCGGGGCCTTACTTTGGCATCACTAACAGCTATGGAAATTTTGTTGTGCGAATTCCACCTGGCGACTACAGCGCCGAGCTGGTTCCACGGCGCCACTGGCAAATGGCATGCCCGCCGCAAAAACAGTACATTGAGATTCTCGAGGCAGGCGAAGTTGTCGATGACATCGATTTCGCACATTCGATGATTCCGGGCATCGAAGAAGTCGGACTCAGCGTTTCATCGACGGGCCAGGCACGCCCCGGCGCTGAAATCACGTATCATATCCGCGTGCGCAATACCGGTACCGTCGCCTATTATGGCAGCCTGAAATTCAGCTTTGATCCCCTGCTTAGCTACCAGTCGGCCGAGGCGCAGCCTGAAAAACTCAAACCCGGATTGGCCGTCTTTTTGATCGAACACTTGCCGATTGATTCGGACCTCGAACTGAAGGTCAGGTTGAGCATCCCGCCCTACCCTGCTCTGACCGGCCGCACAGTTTGTGTAAATGTCTTGCTTGAAAAATCCTCATCGAGTGATCTACTGCGGGGCGAAAATTTCGACGAAGATTGCCTGGAGATTCGCAATTCATACGATCCCAACGACATACAGGTCGAACCTTCCGGCACAGGCCCGCAAGGTCTGGTGCCCCTGAATGAGCAGATACTGGCCTACACAATCCGCTTTCAAAATTTGGGCAATGCCGAAGCAATTGACATTCGCGTGCTGGATACACTGGATGAAAATCTGAATATCGAAAGTCTGCGCCTTGGCGCCGCCAGCCACGATTACACGCTGGCAATTCACGGCGCGGACATTCTCGAGTTTCGCTTCGACAACATTAACTTGCCGGACAATAAGAGTGATGAGCCCGGCAGCCACGGCTTTCTCAAATACACCATTCACATGCAGCCCGACCTTGCCGTCGGCACCCAGATTCGCAATCGCGCGGGCATCTATTTTGATTTCAATCCGCCGGTGATTACCAATACGGCCTTAACAACTCTGCACTCGTCTTCAACATCGATAGCTGAAACTGCCGAAGATGCCGCGCTGTTTGTCTATCCCAATCCGGCCGGCAATCAATTTCTCGTAGGCTCGCCTTCATCTTCACTTGCGGATGTCAAACTTTTTGATTGCCATGGCAGGGAAATATCCTGCACGCTACAGAGAGTTAACAATGGCATCAGAGTTTCCAGCGCGCAACGAGCGGCCGGGATGTATATCCTGCGCATCGAAACGTCGGATGGCGTTGTCGTCACACGTCTGCAGATTCTGCAAAAACGTTAATGCACGTTTTGTCCGCCGCCTCGAGTTTTTGACCGCAGATAACAAGAAGGACCCTGCAATAGTATTTGCTCCCGCCACAAAATATTTTATATTTACGCTGTCTTGCCACCGTTTATACTCAAATTTCGCTCTCTTAGTACCTTAACCGGAGTATCAATGTCTCTCCGTCTCAGTATTGCTATGTTTTTTATCAGCGCCGGCTTCCTCGGCGCAGAGGAAATTGAGTGGACAACGACAACCTTGCAGAACGAGAAGATTCGCAGCATTGAAACGATCGGCGCGAATACCATTCTCTGCAGCACATCCGATGGTGAATTGTATCTCTCCGACGATGATGGCCGTAGCTGGCGGGCAATCACGTCGCCGGCTACCGATGCAGGCCAGATTAATCCGCTCCGATATGTCGGCCCGGATAATGTCTATGCTCTTTCATGGGAAAACGGTCTCTTCCGGTCTTCGGATTTTGGAGCCAGCTGGGCCAGGCTGACCCAAAGCCTGACTTCCAGAGCCAACTTTTACGATCTGATTGTTTTGCCGGACGGCGGCCTGTTGGTCGGTACCTTCGGCGAGGGTGTCTTCGCCTCCCATGACGATGGTCAGACATGGGTCAGAAGCGAGGAGCTGGCCGGGATGCGTATCCGGCCGATGTTACGCGCGCGGACGGGCGATATTTATGCCGGCACCTGGGGCTCGGGGCTCTATCGTTCACGTGACGATGGCACAAGCTGGCAGTCGATCGGCGGCGATGAGCTGGCGACGTCCATCCTGGCTTCCCTGGGCGAGTTGGGCGGCGGACGCTTCATCTTTGCGGGCGGCGCGGACGGTCTCTATCGCAGCAGTGACGGCGGCGACAGCTGGGTGACGGCGGGCGCAAACCAAATCATCGAGGAATTGCGAGTGTATGACTATGCCGATGACGGCAAGGGCACATATTACATCGGCACAGACGGCGGAGCCTATGCTTCCACCGACGAGGGCCTGAGCTGGCAGCCGATTGCCTCCGATTTACCGATCCGGCAATTCCCGTCAGTTGTCATAACAGAAAACGGCTTTCTCCTGGCGGGCAGTGAAGGACGCGGCATTTTTCGGAGCGCGCAGCCAATTGCCGACAATCAAGTATTTGCGGAGCTGTCGGGACGGATTTTCAATGATCTCGACGCCGACTGTCTGGAAAGCGCCGGCGATGCCGGCCTGTCCCGTCGTCTCGTAAAATTGGAGCCGGGACCCTATTACGGTATTACGAATAAAGAGGGCGAATACCTGGTCTACGCCCCGGCCGGCAGCTATACCGCCAGCTCGATCCCGGCGCGACACTGGCAGTCAGAGTGCTCACCGAAGGAACAAGATGTCCTGCTGCCGGCAGCCGGCGATCGTGTGAGCGGCATCGATTTCGCGCACAGCATGATTCCCGGAATTGAAGAAATTGCCCTCAGTATCTCATCAAGCGGCTGGGCGCGCCCCGGTGCAGAACTAAGTTATTGCATCATAATTCGCAACACTGGCACGATTCCATATTCCGGCACCATAGAGTTTCACTTCGACCCCGTGTTAAACTATGAATCCGCCAGTCTGCAACCCAGTCAGCTTCTGAGCGAACTGGCCCTCTTCCCGATTGCGAATTTACCGGTCGAATCCGAGCTGGCGCTGAAAGTCACCTTGAGTGTGCCCCGTGATCCGGCCTTAACAGGACGAAGAGTCTGTGCGCAGGTTCAATCACAGACTTCTTCGTCCGACCAGCTGCTGCGCGGCGAAAATTTTGATGAAGACTGCCTCGATATTCGCAATTCCTTTGATCCCAATGATATCCAGGTCGAACCTGCCGGCATTGGGCCACAGGGCTTGGTGCCCTTAAGCGAGCAGATTCTGGCCTACACGATTCGCTTTCAGAATACCGGCAATGCCGAGGCCATCGAAGTACGCGTCCTCGACACCCTCGATGACAACCTGGACATTACAAGCCTGCGCATGGGGGTCGTCAGTCACGAATATAAGCTGATCATTCGCGATGACAACATCCTCGAATTTCGCTTCGACAATATTAACCTGCCGGATAATAAAAGCGATGAAGCCGGCAGCAACGGTTTCATCAAGTACACAATACATATGATGCCCGACATGACGACCGGTACGCAGATTCGCAATCGCGCCGCCATTTACTTCGATTTTAACGCGCCGGTGATTACCAATACGGCGGTAACGACTCTGCAATCGACTTCAACTTCAGTTGATGAAAGGGGTAAGGATTCAAAGCTGTCGATCTACCCCAACCCTTCCGGCGGCATATTTAACATCGAGTCCACTAGCGAGCGGCTTTTAACTGTCCGGATGTTCGACATTCACGGAAGCGAAGTCCCATGTGCGACTAAAGCCTTCGGCAAAGGGCTGACTGTCCATTGCAAAAACAACGCTGCGGGTGTTTATTTTCTTCGAATCACAAGCAACAGTGGTGAAGTAGTCAGGCGCATACAGCTGCTCGACTAAGTTTTGATATCATGGGACAAGTCAGCAACCGGCGATTCGGAGGAGTCGCCGGTTTTTTTCGCGCTAAGATCTCCTGCATGCTTTTCGATGACTTCCGGCCTGCAGTCCACAGACGATACTCTGTGAATTTTCACCGATCCGGCCGGAAATGCGGCACGCTCTTCCAGATATCAAGGATGAAAATTAGATTGCTTTGTTCTTATGCTTTCGATAAGTTCGTACACCTTACCTGAAACTGCTGGCTTCCTGGTCAATAAACTTTGTTTGGAGCAGACATGATTCTTCGTCTGAGTCTTCTGGTATTTCTGCTTTGTTCGGAAGTTCTTCACGCCCAGGAATTCTTGTGGACAGCAACTTCCATTCAGCACAAGTACGAACTGATCCGCAGTATCGCAAAGGTGGGCCCCAACACTTTACTGTGCGGAGGCGGCACCGGCAAGTTGTATCGATCGACAAACGATGGCCGGCACTGGCGAGAAATTTCATCGCCGGCCGAAGGCGAAAATCAAATTCGTCCGCTCAAAAGCGACGACTTTGCTAATGTCTACGCGGTCTCCTCGGATTTTGGTCTCTTCCGGTCTTCGGATCTGGGCGATAGCTGGATCGAACTGAGCAAAACACTGCCTGACAAGATCTTTTACAACGACCTTGTAATTGCCCCGAACGGCAACCTGCTTTTAAGCGCCAACGCTATAGGGGGATTCTACCTCTCCAGCGACGACGGCCAGACCTGGACAATGCTCGAAGAGTTTGATCGGACACTTGTTAAGGCCTTGATACTTAGCCCTAGAGGTGATCTAATAGCCGGCACGATGAATGGTGGACTCTACCGATCACAAGATAACGGTGTAACCTGGCAAATTCTCAGAACAGGCCTTCCCAACTTAACACTTTTGTCCTCGCTTGCTGTACTGGGTAAGCAGCATCTCTTTGCCGCTGGCATTTCCAATATTCACCGAAGCAGCGATGGAGGTGATTCATGGACTGTAGCCGACCTTAAGGGAGAATTGGAGCAGGAAGTAGTTTATGATTTTGCCGATAATGGTCTCGGGCGATATTTTGTTTGTACAAATGAGGGTGTCTACATTTCAGAAGATGAAGGTCAGAGCTGGCGTTCAATCAGCAAAAACATAGCAATCCGCGATACGCGAGCGCTCGCACTATCACCCGAAGGTCATTTGCTTGCCGGAACCGAATCCCGCGGCATTTATCGGAGTACGCATCCGATTGCGGTACCGGAAAACTTTGCCGAGCTGGCCGGCCGGGTCTTCAACGATCTTGACGACGACTGCCTGGAAGGCACTGACGAAGCCGGGATAGCGCATCGTCTCGTCAGAGTCGAGCCGGGTCCATTCTATGGGATCACAGATCAAAACGGCGATTATGTCGTACGGCTTCCACCCGGAAATTTTACGGCCAGTCTGCTTCCACGGCGCAATTGGCGGATTAACTGCAAGCCGGCCGAACGTCACGTGGCGCTGCCGACTGCAGGCGAGCGCCTGGATGACCTAGATTTCGCGCACTTTATGATTCCGGGGATCGAAGAAGTCGCATTAAGTATCTCATCGGAGGGCAGGCCACGCCCCGGCGCTGAAATTACCTATTGTATTCAAGGTCGGAATATCGGCACGGTTGAATATTCAGGCACGCTGGATTTCATGTTCGACCCGCTCTTGAATTTTGTGTCCGCCAGCCCGCAGCCAGGTAATCTGGAGGCGGGACTGGCTCGTTTTGATGTTGAACAATTGCCGCTTGAATCCACGCTCGCACTGAAGCTGACGCTCAGGATTCCGCCCGATCCATCTTTGACCGGACGGCGCATTTGTGCCCGGGTCGCGACCGCTACGTCCTCATCCGACCAGCTCCTGCGCGGCGAAAATTTCGATGAAGACTGTCTCGAAATCCGCAATTCCTTTGATCCCAATGATATCCAGGTCGAACCTGCCGGCACTGGACCCCAAGGCTTCGTGCCCTTAAGCGAACAAATCCTGGCCTATACGATTCGCTTCCAGAATACCGGCAATGCCGAGGCCATCGAAGTACGCGTGCTCGACACCCTCGATGACAATCTGGACATTGCGAGCCTGCGCATGGGGATCGTCAGTCACGACTACAGGCTGATCATCCGCGATGACAACATCCTCGAATTTCGCTTCGACAATATTAACCTGCCGGACAATAAAAGCGATGAAGCCGGCAGCAACGGTTTCATTAAGTATACAATACACCTGAAGCCCGACATGACGGCCGGTACGCAGATTCGCAATCGCGCCGCCATTTACTTCGATTTCAACGCACCGGTGATTACCAATACGGTGGTCACCACACTGAAATCGACTTCCACCACTGTGGATGATGCGCTTAACAGTTCAGGACTGTCGATCTATCCCAACCCTTCCGGCGGCCTGTTTAGTATCGCGAGCAGCGGCGATAAGCTTTTGACCGTCCGGATGTTCGACATTCACGGAAGCGAAATCCCCTGTACGACTAAAACCGCCGGCAAGGGGTTGATTGTCTATAGCGAGCATAGCGCTACGAGTGTTTACTTCCTGCGTATCACAGGCGCAGGGGGGGAATACGTCAGACGCATACAGCTGTTCGACTAAACATTGATTCAGCGTGTAAGTCGCTAACCGGCGATTCGGTGGAGTCGCCGGTTTTTTGTGACAATAATCGAATGTCCGGGATTCGCGGAAATCTTAATCTCAAGGCATCAGTCCGCCAGCTTTTTGCTGAGCACCACAGAGACATAATTGGTCTCTTCCCAATCCTGCCTGGCAACAATGCTGTAACCGCGACTCTGGTAATAGTCAATCAAATTGTCGGCATGCTCGGAAGTATCGAGCGCAATTTCCTCGGCACCCCAACGACCGGCCAGCTCTTCAACCAGGTCCATCATAGCGCTGCCCAATCCGCGCCCCTGCAATTCGGGCGCAACGGCAAACTGCTGAAAGTGAACGCAGCCGGGACGCCGATACCATTCGTTCCGACTGTCATAGGGCGGACAGAGTGTTACGGTAGCTATCAATTGTCCGCGACATTCCGCGACGTAGCAGGCGCCCATCGCCGCGCGCTGTTTGGTAATCTCATCCGTTTGGTGCGACGCGACATAGCGCATCCCCCGGTCCGCCAAAACCTTATAGGCCTTGTGTAGCAGACCGGTAATCTCCGACAGCGGGTCGGTTTTTTGCAAAGGGCGAATGTCAATTACATCGTCGTCCAGGATAATCCTGCGCCGCATAATTCTGATAGTCGAGTCAATCATTAGTTGCGCGTGCTCGTGTGAACGACAAAATTCCGGCTGCGATAAACTTACACATTTGATGCACAAATTCGAAGAATCAAAAAGGGCGAATCTTCATACGGAAGATTCGCCCTCATCGTCAGACTTGACTGCGCCGTCCTCGCAAGTTAATCCGGCGTTTACAGCACCTTCGACTTAATCACCATCAATTTGTCACGCGTCATATCATGCATGGAATAGGGAATGCCGCCCATACCAAGTCCGGATTCGTCCCGCCCGCCGAAGGGCATCCAGTCAACCCGGAATGCCGTGTGATCGTTTACCATCACCGCCGTCGCGTTCAGTCGTTTAACCGTGTCGAGGGCGACTTCCAGATCCCTGGTAAAGACGGACGCCTGAAAAGCGACATTCAGACTGTTGGCCCGACCGACAGCTTCGAGGCGATCCCGGTAGGAGTACACGCAGACAACCGGACCGAATACTTCCTGTGTTGAGAGTTGAGAGTCAGCGGGAGGATCGAGGACGACCGTCGGCGCATAGCATGTGTTCGAAAGTGCCTTGCCGCCGCAGAGCAGCTGCCCGCCGCCGGCGACAGCTTCATCGACCCAGGCCGCAACGCGCTCAACATTAGCGGGTGTGATCAGAGGGCCGACCTCCGTCGCGGCGTCGAGCGGATCACCGACGACAAGTGCGGCAGCGCGTTCCGCCAGGCCGCCGGCAACACGGTCGACGATGGATTCATGCGCATAGACGCGCTGCACCGACACACAGACCTGACCGGCATGGTAAAAACCTCCTTTCGTCAGCAAGGGCAGTGCCGCTTCGATATCCGCGTCGGGCTCGATGATCGCCGGTGCTACTCCGCCATGCTCCAGGGCGCAGCGCGTTCCGGGAGCAAGTTTGGATCGCAGCATCCATCCGACGAATCCGGAGCCGATAAAACTGAAAAAATTAACACGGGGGTCGGTGACCAGTTTCTCCGCCACGTCGTTGTCGGCGATCAATGTCTGACACCAGCCTTCCGGCAAACCGGCCTCCCTCAGAATGTCGACCAGAGCCAGGCAGGACAGAGGAGTCGTGCCCGCCGGCTTAACAATAACCGGGCAGCCGACAGCCACAGCCGGTATCACCTGATGGACGATGAGATTTAACGGATGGTTAAAAGCACTGACGGCGGCAACGACGCCGATCGGCTCGCGGACCGTCCAGGCGATCCTGTTCTGCGATGAAGCTGTAGTGCCCATGGGTATTTCACGGCCGCCCTCGCTGCGTAGCGCTTCGATTGCGATATGAACGCCATCGACGGCTCGCTCCGCCTCTATTCTGGAATCCGTATAGGGTTTGCCTCCTTCTTCGGCGGCGATCCGTGTGAGATTCTCCAGCCGGTCGGCCATGATGGCCGCTACTTTGCGCAGAACGGCGACCCGCTCGGATTTCAGCAGCCAGGCATCCCGATTCTGAAACAAATCATTGGCACGCCGCAGTTTGCGCTCAAGCTCATCGGCATTGTCGAGCGGCAATTCGCGCAGCAAATGCTCATCGTAAGGCGAATAAACTTTTAAGGTCTCACTCACAGCCGAATTCCTCCATGAAATTTATAGGATACAAGTTTTAGCCTGAAGTTCTTCGTTTAAGATGCGATGGTTGTCGCGGTAGTCCACGGGGACATCGATTACATGCACGCCGGGGCTTGCAAGGCATGTCTCTAATAGTGTCTGCAGGTTCTCTTTACTGTCCAGGCGATGCCCCGACGCTCCGTAACTCTCGGCGTACTTCACGAAATCGGGATTGCCGTAATCCAGACCAAAGGTCGGAAAGCCCATCCCCGACTGCTTCCACTTGATCATACCATAGGCGTTGTCGTTAAGAATCACAACCACAAGATCCAGGCCAAGGCGGACGGCGGTTTCCAACTCCTGCGAATTCATCATAAAGCCGCCGTCGCCACAAACCGTCATCACCTTGCGTTCCGGATAAACTATTTTGGCGGCGATAGCTGAGGGTAAGCCCGCCCCCATCGTTGCCAGGGCGTTGTCGAGCAGCAGCGTATTGGCTTCATAAGCATCGTACTGACGCGCAAACCAAATTTTATAGACGCCGTTGTCCAGTGTAACAATGCCATCGGCGGGCATTACCGCGCGCACGTCCGAAACCAGGCGCTGAGGGACAACCGGAAAGCGAGTGTCATCGGAGAGCTCGGCGATATGCTCGTGAAGTTGTTGTTTAACGCGACCGAAATAGTCCAGTACCCAGTGATCCTGCTTCGTCACTTCCTGTGCCAGCCGCTCGACAGTATGCGCTATATCACCGACCACTTCGTGCTGCGGGAAATACACATCATCGACGACCGCCGAAAAATTGTTAATATGAATCACTTTGCGTCCGTCATCATGTTCCATAAAAAATGGCGGCTTTTCAATCACATCGTGGCCGATGTTGATAATGAGGTCGGCGCGGGCGATAGCGCAATGCAGGTAATCGTGATCCGACAAGGCGGCGGTTCCCAGAAAGAGCTCGTGCCGCTCATCCACAACGCCCTTGCCCATCTGCGTATTGAAAAAATACATGCCTGTCCTGTCGATTAATGAGCGCAGCGCCCGTCCGGTGCGATTGCGGTTGGCAGCCGCGCCGATCAGTATCAGCGGACGCCGCGATTGCTCAATCATCGCGACTGCCTGTTGCAGCGAACGGTCATCGGCGCCGGGACGACGGGCCAGACAAGCTTCGAAGAGGACGGCGCTGGCATCTTCGGCGGCGATGTCTTCCGGAAGTTCCAGATGGACAGGGCCGGGGCGCTCTTCCTGCATAATGCGAAATGCTTCGCGAATACAGGAGGGAATATTGTTGCCATTAACCAGTTGTCGTGTATACTGCGTCAGAGGCCGCATCGTATCCACGACATCAACAATCTGAAAGCGGCCCTGCTTGCTCTTCTTGATCGGCTTCTGCCCCGTAATCATTAACATCGGCATCGCGCCGAGCAGCGCGTAGGCCGCAGGAGTCACAAAGTTGGTGGCTCCGGGTCCCAGGGTCGCGAGGCAGACACCGGGCCGGCCCGTCAAACGCCCATAGGTCGCCGCCATAAAGCCCGCTCCCTGCTCGTGGCGTGTTAAAATCAACTTGATCGTCGACGTTCGCAAGGATTCGAGTATGTCCAGGTTTTCTTCGCCGGGTATACCGAATATATACTCAACGCCCTCATTTTCGAGTGCCTTAACAAACAGATCAGATGCTTTCATTGCGCACAACTCCTCTATGATTCACATAGTGCTTGAATGTCGGTTTCCTTGTTCCTTTGGCGGCCTTGCCGGCGATCCAATTGCCCGCAACATTATTTCGCCGGAGCTTTGATTCCGAAACGAAAATTCGCGCCAGGCAGCTATGAAGCCTAGGCCATCGCTTCACGGATCAAGCCGATTAACTCTTGCTCCTTCTCCGGACTGATGCCATAGTTTCCGGCAGGCCAGCCGCGCGGCTCATAATATTCGATAGTCGCGCTAAGCGCATCGGTCCACTTAGTCGGACTGGGAAGGAATTCATGACAAAAATTCCTTGAGTCGACCTGCAGATCATTGCCGTTGATCCACAAAGGCATATCGGTCCATTGTTGAATTCCCTGCTCGATCAGGAAGGCGGCCGGCGCACTGACAATGTCAGGGGATACCTGCATCTGGGCCGCGGCAGACGCGACAATTTCGGCAAAGCTGAGGATATGCGTACCGGCATTAAAACTCTGACGCTCGGGATGGGCATCGATACCGGCGAGCATTGCACTGGCCAGATCATCCACGTAGCTGAAAGTCGTTTTACGCACTCCTTCTTCGGGCAGCAGGAGCTCGGTATTCGTTCGGCAGCGTTGCAGCCAGTAATAGAGTCGATCAGTGAAATCATAACGTCCAAAGACAAGCGCCGGCCGCAATATGATGCTGTCCAGCCACTCACGCGCCAATGTGACTCGCTCGCATTCCGCTTTACGAGCTCCGTAGCTGGCGCCCGTCGTGTCGTTCATGGCCTCGGCGCTGCAAGGCAAGAGCTCCGAGTCATCCGCCAGTTTCCCCGTGGCGATCGGACGCAGGTCGAGCGCTGAGATACTGGAAATCAGCACGTATCGGCCGATCCTGCCGCGACAGCGATCGAGCAGGGTCGCCAGGCTCAATGGATAATAGGCGCACATGTCGAACACGACATCCCAGTCATGCCCGGCAATGGCAGTGTGGTCGTCAGTGTCACGATCGCCGAGAAACCGCCGGAGATCCGGAAACAAATCCGCGTTCGTCTTGCCGCGATGAAACAAGGTCGGCTCGATGCCTTCCGCCAACAGGCGCTCGACCAAAACACGGCCGACAAATTGCGTTCCGCCGATTATCAGAATCCGTTTCATGTTGATCGTCTCCAGGCTATTTGTTGATGTATTTTCGTGTTGATGTTGTTGCTGGAGTCCTTGACAAGAAAAACGCGATCGTATTGCAGACAAAGGTCAAACTGGCAATGAAGCGGGTAGATATGTGCTGCTGTTTGCAGAAGCATTATACGCATCGCCGGTACGGAATTTCAATCGACTGTTGCAAATAATACTATTTTGCCGATTATTCGATACTTACATTCGGTGTCATTTCCATGCGCATAGTGCTCACGACCAGGGTTCGCGCCGACTATCGCGAAGTGTTCAAGGGTTTTACCCGCGAGTTTTTTCTGAAGCTGACGCCTCCTCTTACAAAAATCGAACTGAGCCGATTCGACGGCTGCCATGCGAACGATGAAATCAAACTCGACATCATTGCGCTGGGAATCCGCAAGCATTGGGAGGGCAAGATTGTCTATCAGGCTGAGACCGAAGGCGAAGTGTTTTTTGTCGACGAAGGTCGGCAGCTGCCGAGCCCACTGACTTTCTGGCGTCACTGGCACCGCATTATCGATAAAGGCGATCACAGCGAGATTGTCGACGACATCCAGTTTCGCAGCTCGAATCGCCTGCTGGACCTGGTCATCTGGCCCCTACTTCGCCTGCAGTTTCAAACGAGGAAAGCAATCTACCGTAAAGAGTTTGGCGCGGTCTGAACACGGATTGCCAAATCTCAGCGGCGGCGCAGGCATCAGGATGAGCGATCTTCAAGCAAAACATAATTGTGATAGGCGCCTATTTCCCTGCCGAGCATCTTTTCCAGGGCCGATACGAGTCGGTATTTTAACTTTTCATGCTTGTGTTTCGGACGATTGCTCTTCGGCCGCCCGCTGTATTGAAGCTGATCGCGCCAGTCACATCGCGCGATCCATTCGCGCATGACGGCCGGGTGGCTGCCGCTGAAGCGAGCCAATCGATTCAAAGGACCATAATCGAACTGCGCCGCTGTCTGCCGGGCAAGACGCTCGGCTTCATCCCGGCCCTTGTGATTCGTATCGAGATGACGAATTTTCGTTTTCATGTAGCCGGGAGGGCGTACCCAGCCGTAGTGGTAAATCGCCGCATCGGCCAGCGCGACTTTTAACTTGTAGGTACCTTCCTGCTGCCGGTAATTACGGCCGTCGAAATCCGGAATGCGCCGAAAAGACTGGGCGGACTCCCAGGAGTATATCTCCGGATGATTGCGAATGATCCGAATTTCGTTTTTGTACCAGCCGTGCGATTGCTGGTAATGTTCGTAATCACCCCAGAAATGATAGTAGCGCATCAAAAGGCCTTCAACGCGCTCGTCGTCCAGCAGCTCCCGGCAGCGTTGTTGAATTCGCGGCAAATCATCTTCGTGCACTACTTCGTCGGCCTGAAGATAAAACAACCAGTCGCCGCTGCATGCAGAACGGGCCAGGTTGCTCTGTTGAGCATGAACGGTACCGCGCGGATAACGCTCCATATCCCAGACACTGTCGATAATCCGAATCTTGTCGGAACCGATACTTTCAATTTCGGCGCGTGTCGTGTCGCCGGGCTCGGAATCGCCCAGCGCAAACACAAACTCATCAACGATCGGCAATATCGATTGAATCGATTGTTTAACCGGATAGTAAAGCCGGCTGAGATTGCGCCCCATCGAAAAGCCGCTGATCTTCATAGGCCCAAATGCTCAGGAGAGTCGGTTGCGATAATCTTCATAGGCAAATTCACGAATGAGCTCGAAGCGATCATCTTCCCGCCAGATGCCGATTGAAGGAAGATTAATACCGTTAAAAGTTGTTGTTTTAACCATGGTATAGTGAATCATGTCATCAAAAACGACGCGATCGCCTTCCTTCAGCGGCTGCTTAAATGAATAGTCTCCCACCACGTCGCCGGCCAGGCAGCTGAGTCCGCCCATCTTATAGGTCGGCAGTCCGCTTGTTGCTTCCAGTGCTCCCTGTATATGCGGCCTGTAGGGCATTTCCAGGCAATCGGGCATGTGAGCGGCAATGGAGACATCGAGCATTGCCACCGGCAATTCGGCTGTCGGCACGATGTCGAGCACGGTAGCCAGCAGATAGCCTGTCCGCCAGGCAATCGCCGAGCCGGGTTCCAGCACCAGACGCAAATTGGGATAACGGGAACGAAAATCACGCAGCAGCGAGTACAAATGTTCCAGGTCGTACTCTTCGCCGGTCATCAGGTGTCCGCCGCCCAGGTTGAGCCATCGCAATGCAGGCAGAAAGCGGCCGAAATCGCGTTCCACCAGGCGCAGCGTGAATTCAAGAGCCCGCGAATCGCTTTCACAGAGATTGTGAATATGAAGACCTTCTATACCGTCCGGTAGCTTTTCGCCGAGCTGGGTTGCGCTGACGCCAAGACGCGATCCGGGGGCGCAGGGATTGTACAGTTCAGTTGTCACAGGAGAATAGCCGGGGTTTATGCGTAGGCCGGGCGAAATGGCTCGCGGGCTCGCCTGCAGCTCGGTGCGATAACGCTCCCATTGACTGAGGGAGTTAAAGGTGATGTGGCTGCCCAGGTCCAACAGTCGGCCGATCTCCTGTGGGCGATAGGCAGGACAATAAACATGGACGTCGCCGCCGAACTCTTCACTTCCCAATACTGCTTCGTGAAGCGAGCTGGCCGTCACTCCCGACAAATACTGTCGCAGCAGTGGAAAGGCGCTAAACATCGCGAAGCCTTTTAGGGCCAGCAGTATCGTAACACCGGTCCGATCCTGCACTTCGCGGACAATTGCAAGGTTGCGACGCAGCAGCCGCTCGTCGAGAATAAAACAGGGCGAAGGAAGGGCTGAATAGTCGATTGCCATCACTTGGGTAACCGGCAGTAAAAGATTTCGCTCAGTCCGTAAAAGCCAGCGGTCCATTTACCACTTCATGCCAGGGCAATCCGTATCGATTGAGATGTTCCATAAAGGGATCGGGATTGAACTCCTCGACGTTAAAGACGCCGCTTCCCTGCCACTCGCCGGTTAGCAGAAGCATCGCGCCGATCATCGCCGGCACTCCGGTCGTATAGGCTACCGCCTGTGCGCCGACTTCACGGAATGCCTCGGCGTGATCGCAGTTGTTATAGATGTAGTAGGTCTTGGGCTGTCCGTTTTGCAGACCGCGAATCTGGCATCCGATCGAAGTTTCGCCATGATAGTCTTCCGCCAATGCCGAGGGCTCCGGCAACAGTGCCTTCAGAAATTGCAGGGGGATGATGTCCTGCCCCTGATACTCTATCGGCTCGATACTGGTCATTCCCACATTCTGCAGCACACGCAAGTGCGTGATATATTCCTGTCCGAAGGTCATCCAGAAGCGCGCGCGCTTCAGGTGGGGTATGTTCTCGACAAGCGATTCCAGCTCTTCATGATACAAGAGATAGGATTCCCGCGCTCCAATCCGCGGATATTCAACCGGCTGATGAACGGATAAAGGATCAACTTCGATCCATTTGCCCTTCTCCCAATAGCGTCCTTTTTGCGTAATCTCCCGAATATTTATCTCGGGGTTGAAATTGGTGGCAAAGGCCTTGCCGTGATCGCCGGCATTGCAATCCACGATATCCAGATAGTGAATTTCATCGAAATGGTGTTTCTGGGCATAAGCCGTGAATACGCCGGTAACGCCCGGATCGAAACCACAGCCGAGCAGGGCCGTGATACCGGCCTCGCGAAAGCGCTCCCGGTAGGCCCACTGCCAACTGTATTCGAATTTAGCCTGATCGCGCGGTTCGTAATTGGCGGTATCAAGATAGTGAACGCCGGTTTGCAGACAGGCATCCATAATACTGAGATCCTGGTACGGCAGGGCGACATTTATCACCAGGGCCGGACGAAACGACTCGATCAGCGCAACCGTTTCGCTGACATTGTCTGCATCGACCTGCGCGCTGCGAATGCGATCAGCGCCAATCGCCGCCGCGATACGATCGCATTTCGCTTTGGTCCGGCTGGCCAGCATGATTTCACTGAATACGTCCGGTACGGCGGCGCATTTGTGCGCAACGACATTGCCGACGCCCCCGGCTCCGATAATTAGCACTTTGCTCATCGAACTTTCGCTTGGGATTGCTGACTGAGAATTCAAAATTATGGAAAACCGGGATAACGCTTCACCAGGGTGAATATTTTAGGATCAGCGCGCTGAAAGGCCCCTCGGTGGCGGCTGAACACCCGTCCATTAGCATTGATGCAGCAAGGCGACGGGGCGAAGACGATTGAACAATATCTTCTCAGGAAGGTGGCATGCTACCCTTCCAACAAATAATTAACTTGGATATGTTGAATTTTTCTCTAAGTTTCTCAGAATTGTTTGTTATTCAGGTAGAGGCACTCTCTGAATAATCTCTTGCATCTTTAGGAGGCCTATTAAGTGCTTAAGAAATTATATGTCGGTAATCTCCCCTTCAGTGCTCGTGAAAATGAGGTGGAAGATTTTTTCGCTCAATACGGCAATGTTCAGTCTGTCAATCTGATCAGCGACCGTGACACAGGCAAACCGCGTGGATTTGGCTTTATAGAGGTAGAACTCGAAAACCCCGAAACCGACATTCAGTCGCTGGACGGTACAGAATTTATGGGACGCAATCTGCGTGTCAACGAAGCAGTGGAGCGCGGCGGCGGCAAACCCCGCGGTCGCCGACGCGAGTGGTAATAGCGCATCATTGCGACATTAACTAATACTTACATCGCCAACAAAACATTATCGACTAAACAGGCCCTGTCACGGCAACGTGTCAGGGCTTTTTGATGAAGTCAAAAGCAGGTGACGCCCGAAGCCGGACGTCACCTGATGCCGCTGCCTCCCCGCTGCGATACCCGGAGATCGGATCGGGATGACTTGCACGACTGGCAAGACAGGCGGGTACCGCTCGCTCAAGGCAGAATAAGCCAGGCAAGGTATTTCCCCCTGTGCCGGGCTGGTGCCGGCGACACTGGCTCATTGCAGAACACCACCGTGATTTTCAGGCGCTTGAGCCAGGCACGCCGCCATCGGCCTGCCGCACAGGCGTGTTGCCGACTTTCGCTGCCGGCCGTCGTGCACCGAGCGTGCCGTAGTAGCCACAGGCTTTGCAATGGAACTTTTGCTTTCCGTTGCGTGCCAATCCGTTATTGACAATTCGAATACTGCGGCAGCTGGTACAGCGCCTACGTGATATGTCGCGAGCCATCTACGCATACTCCCTCTGTTTCGGAATTTGACGCGGCCGCCATTGACGGCGGCAAGAAGCTGGATTCACTACGACCTGGATAGTGCTGCGTATGATGCTCTGCTTATGCCCACGAAACTCTGATAAGTAATCCATTAATCGGGAGCAAAGATAGGACCTATCTCCCCATCGTCACAATAGTGTCATTTCGCTATTTTTGCCTTCTCTTTGCCCTGTTCAAGGCTGAATCGGCCGCCTCTTCATCCGCCGCCTGTAGATTGCGTCCGAAGCTCTTCGCCTGCGATTTCCACTACCGTGCAAGGTTTCCTGCGGGTTCCCGCCAACACTTGCTTACCTGTTTATGAGAGCCGTCGGCCGCTTGATTCGCAAAAACTCCAGCTGCGCGGCCGGATCAGAAGTTACCGCTGGAAGATTCCCGCCATCTCCGCTCGAAATAAAATGCCGATTTCGAAAACAAACGGACGGTTTTTCCAGAATTAGTTTTGTATATTGGAGCGCAGCCACGTTTTAAGACGGTTACCGTTCGTCGTTGATCCAGGTCTCGCGATCGGTACTACGAACAGGAATCGAAATTGAAAGCGCGAAACCGCATTACCGTGCTTTCGTTTGCAATTGTGACTTGCTATTTGTGCGTAGATGTGTTTTCTTCATCCCGTTGAAGGACAGAAAACTCTCTTATGACGGATTCCGCATTCCGTCACGCACGCAAAATATCAGGCGCTACAACAAACTCCCCGCTTGCACTCTGACGATCCCAATCAACACATTCTGAACAGAGGAATGAGCAATGAAGCGCATTTTCGCACTCGCCCTTAGCTTGCTGCTCATGGGCACGCCTGTATTCGCCAATGGGCCTCATGGTGATTCGGAGCAGGGCAATCGTATCAGCGGCAGCGTCGGCCAGGGACCATCACAGGCCAAAAAGAAAACGCCTTCCACACTTAACTACCCAGGGCCGATTATTCGCAATGTCGAGCGCAGTAGCGGTCAGGCCTTCCCCGCCGCCCAGGAAGACGTTCAAGTACGCTTTGTCGCGCTTGCCGGCGAGGCTGAAATCGACACTGAAAGCGGCATCCTCGAATACCGGACCAACGGCGGTTCATTTGCCGAGTTGCCGGTTGTTCACGAGGGTAATCTGGTATTCGCCGCCACCATTCCGGGTCAGGTGGCCAGCACTCTCGTCGAGTTCAAAATCAAACTATTCGATACGCAGCAAGTTGTCAGCTTCGATCCGGCGGAACGGCATTTTTACCGCATACTCGCAGGTTCCCCTCAGATATATGATGTGCGCGAACCCTTGTTGAATAACGGTCGCTCCGCCTATGAAGGCTATACCGTCAGTGTGGAAGGCATCGTATCGGCAGATGTCAGAGATTTGCCGGGGAATGATAATCTGGCACCGCGAATCTTGATTCAGGATTCCTTCACACGTGAATATTCGGGCCTTGTCCTGTATTCGTCTTCGGAAAATGATCCGATTCGCGGCGTCGAGCGAGGTACGCGTATCCGCGTGACGGGAACCATTAGTGAGCTTAACGGCGCTACGGCAATCAGCGACATTCAGTCCTTCACGATAACAGGCGAGAACATACCGGTGGGAACGCTGATTCTTGCGCCCGACTATCTGACCGGTTACGATGAGAATGGACTCGCCAGAGCGGAACGCTGGGAGAGTATGCTGATTACGCTGCGCTATTTGCGAATAGCGGATTTTGACTATTCAGCGATTCAGTCCAACGGCACGTTCGAAGTCCTTCCCCAGAGCGAAAACCCGGTTCAGCTTGCTGCTCCCCTGATGGTAGACTTACGCTATGGGAATTTCGCCCAGGAGAACGGCCAGGGCGATGTCAGGTATTCTCTGCCCTTCCAGGGTGATCTGATCGAATCCGTCAGCGGCTTCATCAGTTCCAGAGCAAATGAGACTCAACTGGTCCCGCGAACCGATGACGACTTCGGCGAACTTACGTATACGGAAGCTAAAGACTACATTGTCCACTCGACGTCGATCAGCAGTTTTCCGAATCCCTTTGCCGAAGTAACCTCGCTGGAAATTATGCTTGCAGAACCCGCAAACGCGCAGATTCTTCTTTATGACCTCAAGGGAAAACTCGTCCGGCAGATTGCCGATCAGTACTTTGGCGAAGGTCAGCACGTGCTGCGCTTTGAATCCCAAACTCTGCCTGCCGGGACATACCATTGTGTCCTCAGATCTTCATTGGGGCAGTTCGTTCACAAGCTTGTCATAGAGAGATAACGGACTATTCGAAGCATCTCTTAAATCGCCCGCCGCTTCTTATCATGCGGCGGGCTTTTTACATTTCGGGCGAATATGTGTTTGCAACTGCGCGGCTGAATGTCGGTTTCCCTTCAAGATCAAGGAGATAATTTTCACCACCGTCACTCCTTTCCGGGATACAATGTTACGCAGCTTTCCGCCAGCTCCGCAGGGATGCAGGAGAGATCACATGCAGGCGTCGATTTTCGTTCGGCAGGAACTCGGTCGCCGCTCCTAGTATCCACTTCTTGCCCTGAGGAGTTCAGAGCCCGAGACCGGGATGTTGCTAAGGTGCTTTGACGGAAAAAGAGTATCTGAGGAGCTCTTCATTGTCATCGGTCCGCCCCGACCAATGGACGTCGATCAGCTCGCCTCCATTATCCTTGATCGTCATCAGGCCGAACTGGCCACCGCCGCGATAAGTGCCGTGGCTGTAGGGGCCACCTTTTCGCGTGCCGATGCGATCGAGAGCCGCAGCATGCATCAGCGGAAATCCACGCCCGCCCTCGGCGGCATACTGGGTATTCGTGCCATCGTCGATCGCCAGCATGTGCGCATCGCCGGAGAGCATGCAGAGCCCTCTTATCTGGTGCCGGTCAATAAACTCGGCAATTTCGCGCCGCTCGAACTGATATTCAGGCCAGCCGTCAGTGCCCGAATCATAATCACCGATCCACGGCAGCGTGCTGACCCAAACGATGAGGGGATACCTGCCGCTGGATTCAAGTAGCTCGTCGAAAAACCATTGCTTCTGCCTGGCGCCCATCAGCGTTTTTTGCGGGCTGTCCGGCCGCTCGTAGGGATCGCGGGCGGAACGCAGGTCACTGAGAATAAAGCGTACGCGACCGGCGCTGAAGGCCTGATAAATCGGCACATCACCGGTGCCGGCGGGCAAAGGGTAGTGCGGTACGTACTCCTGATAGGTCAATCGCGCTGCCTGGCGACCTGCGGCAGTACGATCGGAATTATTGGGCCCAAAGTCATGATCATCCCAAATATACGCGATCGGATGAGAGCGGTAAAGCAGCGATTGAGTGTTGCTGGCCAGTACCTGATCCCAGGCCCGACGATATTCGTTAACATCGTTGACGCCGATGTTTTCATAATGCATATCGCCCAGATGCAGAAAGAACAAGGGCTGCAGGCGACGAATCGTGGAAAACACCGGGTGATCGGAGCCGGTAGCAGCGCAGGAACCGAAAGCGACGCTAAAACTTGCTGGCCCTTCAGGAGGAAAAGTCTTAAACGTACCGATACTACTGCTGTCGAGGCGGCCGTCCAGGGAAACCAGATAAAAATAGCGCGTATTCGGAAGCAGGTCCGTCAACTGAAACTGCGCGACACGTTGATTGCCGGGCCTGTCCGACCGCATTCGCGTCATCGTGGTACTGTCCGTCATTGTCTTTTCGACGCTGTAATGCAAACGGACTTCTCGCGCTGTCTTGTTTAATCCGGCCACAATATGCGCTGACTCCGCGTCGACAGCGCCGGTCCAGACAAATCGGACCGGGGCGTCATCCGCCGGATTAGCGCGATTGCAGCCAAGCGTCAAGCCGCCCAGCAACAAGACAAGAACGACGGCTTTTATCGAATGCCTATCAAGGGCAGGAGCTCGAAAACAGATTTTCGTTTGGACGCAGCTAATATTCATGAGCCTGTTTGCTGTAATTGCTGATTGTCGGAGTGAAGCTTTGCCGTCTCCACCATCTCTTCCCTCATTCGCGATTCGATTGACGCCTGAAAATGCGGACGCCAGTGTTTAGGCGGCGCGGCAGACCATTGCATGGGGCAATGTCGCACGGGATGCGTCAAGCGCAGACTATAGCAGTGAAGGGCAAGGCTGCGATCCCGCAGGGCTGAAGTAGCGCCATATCGAAGGTCGCCGATTATCGGTAGTTCGCGTGCCGCCAGTTGAACCCGAATTTGATGCGGTCGCCCGGTATGGAGCCGCACATCCAGCAGGCTTGTCGAGAATTGCGTCATCAGCCGCCGATACTCGAGACGTGCTTCACGGGCGCCTGCGACCTCAGAGCCAACGATTGTCACGCGCTGCTCCTGTTTGCGCAGAAAATCACAGCACTCGGCCGATGCAGCCGCCACCCCTTCGACACCGGCCAGATATTTCTTAACGGGCTTGTTGTCTCTGAACTGTTGTGACAGACGCGCAGCGGCCTTAGAGGTGCGAGCCAAAACCATAATGCCCGAAACCGGCCGATCCAGTCGGTGCACCAGTCCCAGATAAACTTTGCCTGGCTTATTGTAGCGCTGCTTCAGGTATGCTTTCGCCAGACTGAGGATGTCGGCATCGCCGGTTGCATCGCCCTGAGCAAGTATACCGGCCGGCTTCAGCAGCACCAGAAGATGATTGTCTTCATATAGTATGTCGAGCGTCATCGTTGACAGCGGAGGGGCCGTTCCTGCAATCCGGCGAAAGGCATAATCCAATAATTTTCGGTTTTCGCTGATTCCTCAATAATATCTTGAGGCGACCAAAATACGTGAATCCTGCGTGATTTCGCGCGAAACTTTCGCAAAGACACAAAAACTATTGATTCTTAACTTTTTTTTCGGAATTTCCTGCCGCTTAATGTGTCATTAAGCGTGTTATATTCCTCTGCGGATTTTTTGGCGCTTCAACGCCATCTGATGCTGAAGTCAGACGCACGATCGCCATATTCCGAGAGGGTCAGAATGCCGGGGTAGTACAATAACTCGCAACCGTCAATAGCGAAAGCTCTTTGACGAACAAAGGAGGAAACCATCCTTCTTAAGCGAATGTAACTAGTTTGGTTATTGCGGGTTAATGATTTCGTGCCCGCGTTAATCACTCTCAAAAACGCACAAACGATCAGGGAAGAATATGCAAATTTCCGTTTTGCGCTTTTGCCTGGCAAATAATACGGGCCATGTACCAATTACGTCACCCCAGCGCCGATATCAGCATTCTTTTTTAGCCTTTTTCATTTTGTGTCTCTGCGGTCTGTCATTCGGTTCGCAGGCTTTGCAGGGGCAGGAACTCCGCGATCACAAGGGCCGCGAATTTTTTGTGACCTTTTTGCCCAACTGGCACAATCAACCCACCGAGCTCGAAGATTCGCTCTATCTTTTTATCTCGAGTGAAAAAGAGGCCCGCGTTCGCATCGAATTCTTCGATAAACAGGGCAATCCTTATTCGGAATCGTTTCAGCTCCGCCCCGGTGTCATGCAGACATTTTCGAGGGTGTATCGAAATTTCGAGCTAGACGGTGTGCGTTCTCCTAGCGGCAGCGTTGCCTCGGCGACACCTCAGAATCAGCGAGCCGCACCGCAAGTGTTTTATGTGACTTCAGATGAAGAAGTTACCGTCTACGGTCTGAACGAAGCCCGATGGACGAGTGATGCTTTTCTGGCTCTGCCGAAAGACGTTCTCGGAACTGAATATCTCGTGATGACCTACCCGACCGATAATCAGGCAGTTTGCCAGTTTGCGATTGTGGCAACCGAAGATGACACGAGGATTACGGTCGAGCCGAAAGCCCGGACAGCGACAACGGGCCGCACCGACCCCCTGGATGTCAGGCTTAATGCCCGGCAGGCCTACCTCGTGCAGGGCCTCCCAGGAACATCAACCGATTTAACCGGCACGCGGATCGTTTCCGACAAGCCAATCGCTTTATTCAGCGGCCACCAGCGTTCCAAGATTCCTCAGACCATTGATCTGGTATCGCGGGATCATCTGGTTCAGCAGGTGCCTCCGATTCCTTCCTGGGGCGGTAGCGCTTTTATCACTCCCTATCCCCAGCCAATTGATGCCGACAATGAAAGCTTCGACAGGTACAGGGTGCTTGCAGCCGAAGACAATACGCAGATATTTATTGACGGCATTCCGGCTCGAACGCTGAATGCCGGTGAATTCATGGAAGATTTCATCTTCGAATCGCAGTGGATTACTGCCACGGGACCAATTCTGGTGACGCAATTCAAGAAATCGGCGAACACGACAAACGGCGATTTTAAGAACGGCGACCCTTTTATGCTGATCAACTCGCCCACCGAACAGTATCTGGATGACTATTTTTGTACGAATGTAACGGCCTGGCTGAATGGACAGGAAGTGTACGCCGAAGACCAGTTTATCACGATCGTCGCCCCGACGCGCTTTCTCAGCACCGTGCGCCTCGATGGTCGGCCGATTGATAAAGATGCCTGGGAAGTCGTAAGTATTACGACCTACTCATTTACCCGCGCTCTGCGCGTAGCGACCGGCACGCACACGATTACCGCCGATACGACTGTCGGCGTTTACGTCTTCGGTTATGGGGACGCCGATTCCTACGGCTATATCGGCGGGATGAAATTTGATTCGATCTCGACATTCGATCCGCCGGACATCATACCGCCACTGGCATTCCTCGGTGCCTGCGGCGATCGGGTCTACCGGGGTGCTGTCTTTGACACGCTTGCCTTTGATAAAGGCGTTCAAACGGTAGAAGCGCCAGAAGACGACTGGGACAATGTCCGGGTCCGCATAGGCGAATTCCCGCGACCGGCCGACTCCGTCGAATTTTTTGCCGAGTTGGTTGATCCTTATCAGGATGGCTCTTTTTCGCTTTATTCACTTGACTCAACGGGTGCAGACCGGCGCGAAAGCTTTGTCGTGCCCGGATTTACCGTCAACATCGAGAACGCCGGCAGTGATATGCGTCGGGAGTCCGGCCATATTGGCGTCGGCGATGAATTTGAACGCTGTTTCCAATTCAACATTGAAAATTACGGCAGCTTTCCGCAGACCATTGACAGGCTGAGCTTTTCCAACTTTCCCGACGCCTTCAACATCAGTACGCAATTGCCGATCGATATTCCGCCGGGCGAAAGCCGACAGATCGAAATCTGCCTTTCGACCGAAATTCCCGGCTACTATCTCGATACGCTTGAAATAGCCAATGAATGTGTCGATCGTCAGGTATTGGCCTTCGAGTTGCGCGCCGAAGGGCCGCCGATCATTGAAGGCGAACCGCAGTGTTTTGAGCTCAACGGCGCGATTACCGACTCGCTTGCGGTGGACTCACGCATTGTTACGGCCCGGGCTGTTCCGGGATCCGAACAAAACGTCACACTGAGCGTCGATCCTTTCAACGCGCCCGCCAAGGCTGTGACTTTTTCCGCACAACTTCTTGATCGTTTTCAGGATGGCCAGTTTTCTGTGGAAGCCGAAGATTCGCTCGGGCTGCGGACTGCGACGGATGTCGAAATTCCCGGATTCACGGTCTATAGCGATCTACCGGTGCCGCAGATTAAAGTAATCGATGAGATCGGACGCGCCGGACGCCAGACCTGCTACCCGATTACGCTGATGAACTACGGCAAACACCCGCAAACAGTTAATCGCCTGAGCTTTCAGAATAACTCCGCCAGTCTTCAGATTGTGCCTGCGGAAGTTACGATTCCTCCCGGTGAACGGGTCGAAATTCAAATCTGTCTGACGCCCAGCGCCCAGGGACAGCTCAACGATACGCTCAGCATCGGCAACGACTGCATCGAACGAAAAATTGCGGCGGTCTCGATTCTGGCCGCGCTCGACGAAAAAGATCCCGAGATTACCCGGTCCAGCGACGAATGCAATACCCGGGATCGAATGGTTATCAGCGACTTGCTCGAAACCGATTGGGGCATCGAAACGATTGAAATCACCAACTCCATTAATATTCGCGATCTGGAGATCGATGAATCCGAAGCGCCGCAACAGGTGGTAATCACCGCATTTGTCGACGATCCCTCCGCCGATGCTATTTACGGTGTGGCGGCAACCGATTCAGCCGGCAATACGATCGATACGACCGTGGTCATTCAGGGTTTTTCGATCGACTTCGTCGGAACGATCGACGGCAGCTACGACTTTGGCGATCAAGTCGTAGGTTTCGTGGTCTGCGACAGCATAGAGATCAGCAATTCCAGCAGCTTCCCTTTTATGCTGGAAGAAGCCGAACTGCAAACGAATACACGCTTTTCACTGCCTTTGTCGCAATTCCCCATTGAGGTGCCGCCGGGAGGTCCCGGCTGGCTCCTGGTCTGCTTCGAGCCGAATCAGGTCCGCGATTTCAATGATCTCATCGAATTCAAAAAATATTGTGTCGAGAAACAATTGAATCTGCTCGGCGCCGGCGGGGACTTTACCCTGTCTGCCAACAGCAACTGCGACGTACAGCTTTCCGTGCGACTGCAGCAAGTACCCGAAGGTTTGTTTATCGAGCAGAACTTCCCCAACCCGGCCTCGGAAAGTACCTCGCTCATCTTCGGTATTCCGCGTGACGCGCACGTGCTTGCCAGACTGTACAATTTCATGGGCAACGAAGTTGGTATCATTACTGATACGTATCTGAAAGGCGGCATCTATCACGCTCTTATCGAACTGTCAACTTTTGAGTCTGGACTGTATTACTACGAGCTTATCGTCGATGGTGAACGACTGACAATGCCCGTCAACGTTGTCAAATAGACAGCGTACCGAAGTCACTGAAATCAATATCGAATGCCGTTTCCAGACGGCATTCGTCGTTTTCGGCACATTCGTTTTCAATTGACACGGTAATTTAGTATCATCTCGTCGGCCCTGAAGACAGCACTGCCAACCGAACGCCCTGATACGGCGTCATCATTCGGAGGCCGCCACGGAGCTCAGTCGCAACTCCAGCCCTTCTGCCTGCACTGGTTTCGTCATAAGAATGCATTGCAACATTTGTAGCGCCTGTTAACGCTGTCTCTGCAAGAATCCTACGTTCTGCGGCTCATTTGACGACGGCAGCAGCAGGCAAGGCTTCTCATCCGGGAAGATTGTCATGACTGTCAAATCCGATTATTCACTCATCAATCAGCAGCAACAGGAGCAGATGCTGAAACTCGTCACACAGAGTTTTTACAAAGAACTGTTATCGTATGGCATCCGGAACGGCGGCATTGTACGCGCTTCGACTCACCTGCTCGACTATATGACGAGCAATGGACGTCAGGAGCGTCCGAAGCAGAGTTTTTATGACGGGCTTTTTTCGATCGACGATATCGAAGTAGTGTCCTCCTCACACAATTGCCTGCGAATTGACGATGTGTCGATTGAAACTCTCGGCCAAGAGGATATTCCCCAGATACGACAGTGGCTGACGGTCCCTGAAATCAGGCAGGCCCTGATTACGCCGCTGCCTCGCGATGACAACGATCTGGTCGACTACTTTCTGGCAAGCGAGGAGCGCCGCTACTTTGCAATACTTCATCGCGGGCGGCGTTTCGTCGGCATCATCGGCGCGGAGAATATCGATCAACACTCACGTAAGCTGGAAATGAAAAAATTTATCGGACGGCGAGGTCTCAGAGGCAAAGGCATCGGGAAACGCGCAACGCTGCTGTTCCTGTACTTTGCCTTTCAGCTTATGGAGTTTAACAAATGTTACATTCACTCTGTTAACACCAATATTCGCAATATCAACCTCAACAGTAAGTTCGGCTTTGAACTTGAAGGCATTTCCTTCCAGGACATTCTGATCGACGGCTCGTATCGGGACGTCGTTAAGATGGGATTGCTGCGTGAACAGTGGCAGAGTATTTTTGCGACATTAAACGATTGACAAGTACAAGGCCTTGCGGCCAATTCCTCACACTGCAATGACGACAGCTTTCGCTAAGCAGATGCAGTGAAGCGCAGAATAAAGTCTCTATGCTGCGGAAAATCTCGCAACATGTTTTCGCGCCCGGCCATCTCGAAATCCCGAAAGTCAAATCCCGGCACTACCGAGCATATCAGCAGGCTGTAGTCATCTTTCTTTCCTTCAAGCGAGGCGGCCATCCAAGCGCCGGCGGGAACAAGAGCCTGCAGGGCGGCCCCCTGATTCAGATGCGGCCCCAGGATAACAGTCTGTAATCGCCCATCGGGATGCAGTATCGACAGATGCAGTGGCGTACCGCTGCTGTAGAACCACAGTTCGTCAGAATGCAGACGATGCAGCAGGGAGACCTGGCTTTGTTCCAGCAGATAGAATATCGAGGTAGCTGCACTGCGCCTGCCCGCATATATTGGCGGTAAACAGTCGCCGGCAATCTCCAACTCGGATCGATAAAACTCCGCAAAGTAGCCGCCCTCGGGATGAGCCTGCATTTCCAGATGCCGAATTACTTCTTTACTTGTCATGTGACTTCTCATTGTTTAATAGTCGGTAGAGCCAATGCTATGGCTCCCATCAAAGCGGTTTCGTAGCCTAGCTCACTGAATCGCAATTCCGGAACCGGCAGCAGTTTCAGGTTACGCTCCATAACGCGGCGAGCTGCCTGTAACAAGGTGGCGCCACCGCCCAAAGCCACGCCGCCGCCCAGAACGATAAGATCCGGTGCATACAGGACTGCGGCATTGCGCAGACCGATGCCGAGCAGGGAGCCGATATGTTTCCACTCATCTTCGTCTAATGTCGCCGCCGCTTTATTGAATCGCCGCCGTATTGCCGTCCCGGACACAAATGCTTCCAGGCAATTGAACGCGCCGCAGGCGCACAGCACTGTTTCTTCCGGTCGGGTGATCTGTTGATGACCGATCTCAGGGTGTACGCCGCCCGCGCCGCGATAGATCTCTCCGTCCACCAGCAGCCCCCCGCCCACGCCGGTGCTGAGAGTCACGTAAAGCAGACGCTCGGCCTTGCGGCCGCCAAAAAGCCCTTCGGCCAGGGCCGCGGCATCAGTGTCCACTTCGACTCGAAAAGGAACATTGTAGCGCTCCTGCAGTGCGGCGCCCAGTGCCATATTGTGCCAGCCCGGCTGATGCAGGGGCGAAATCAGGCCGCTCCGCCGATCAAGAGGACCGCCACAGGCAGCGCCTATCGCTGCAATCGGCCCTGCGGCGGCGAGATCATCGACAAGATCAAAGAGGGAGCGCAGTCCTTCCGCGCCGTCGGCGGGGCTGGCAATTTTGCGCCGCCGGACGAGCCGGCCACGCGAATCGGCGGCAGCAGCCAAAATTTTCGTGCCGCCGATGTCAAGACCGATATAAACACCGTTTTCCATGGCGCTCAACGTCAGGGCCGCACGCCACCGCTGCGTTTAAGTAAAAAGAGACGGCGATCTTCCTTGATGACGCTGTTGTAAAACTGCTTGAAGGCAGGATATTCCTTCTTGCTGACCACTGACTGTTTGTTAATGAAAGTCCGCGTACCGCGCAGGACGCCATTGCTGAAGGAATAGTCAATGCGGTAGTCAGCTACCGACGATGAAAGCTGTACGCCCGGTAAGACTTCGAGCGGCTCGTAGCCGGCGGGAAGATTTATCTCGAGAATCTCGACCAGCGTATCGGCATAGGGCCAGTAGTTATAATCGAACTCCCGGGACTCGTACACAAGCGCTTCATCGTTTCGAAGCGCATCCGACCAGGGTAATTTCAGAATTTTGTAACTGCCGGATTCCATCACGTAATCCGCGACATCATATTCATAGACATAGTTAACATCTGCGTCGATGACGTTGAGGTCTTCCATTTCCAGACGGGTTAAGCGCGCATTGGGGTATACGCCGGCAATCGAAGCTAAAATATCCCGTTCCCGCTCTTTTTGGCCCTTGTGACGAAAGTCAAAGCGTGTATATGCGCCGAGATTGCCGACACGTTTGGTATGTGTTTGGACACGGATTCCGTTGTCGCTCCGAACACTGACAACGGCGGAGCGGGAAACATTGCGCGGCAGGAACTTGTCGCGCTCCATATAAAAGGGCTCCTTCTCGCCATCTTTGATTAACATGCAGAAGGCTTCCATGTTAAACTCAGGCATTGCGCCTATGGGAAAATTGTTCGCTGTCAGGTCGAGATAACGCAGACCCAGCTCACTTTCTACCGCCGTAATACAATGGTTCCAGGCTATCGAGGGCAGTACGGATTTATTCGCGCCTTCATTGCGCGTGTTAACCAAAACATAATGGGCATTTACGCCTAATTCGTCCAGCATCGCGATGGCGAGGGTCGATACGTCTTTGCAATCACCAATACCGGTTTCGAGAACATCAGCGGCTTTCTGGGGTGTCAGGCCGGATTGCCGAAACGAAACGGAGCTATAGCGAATGTTTTCGGTGATAAAGGAATATACCAGCTCGATCTTCTCCTCCGTGCTCAGATCACTTTGTTTGAGCGGCTTGCCGAGGGCGCCTGAACGAGCTGCGATAAGCTCCTGAATCTGTGTACGAATCTCGTAAGTCGAGCGTGTCTTCGCAAGCGCCAGGTCCTTGTACCACTCCACGAAAAAGCCCCAGTCAGGAATCGTGCTGATGTGCAGATATTTACCAATATCCGTCAGCTTCGGCATCCCGTATTCATAAACGAGACCCGGCTCATTCTGCAGACGCCAGCGATACACAGTGCCGTCCGCCGATTGCCGCCGGCTGGGCTCCAGATCGAAATTCTGCGTCTTGTGAAAAAATTCAAATCCTTCCGGTACAAGTAAAGCATAACGTCCTTCTTTTACAGGATAGGCGCCGTTAAAATTGTGACTATCCCAGAAATGCTCTGAAAGCTTGCCTTCGTAGAAGTTTTTGACACGCCACCGCAGATAGACATGATCACCGGGCTCAAGAGACTTAAAGACAACATAGCTTCCGCTGATATCGCCGCGGATTTCACTGCCGTCCTGTTTAATGACAACGGCCTTTTCTATGTTTAAAGCCTCTGCATGCCGGTAGTATGGCACATAATATTCCTTCAAAGCATCAACACCTTCCTGGTCGAAAACCTTTACAAGCAGGTCCGTCATGTATTCGGTGCAGCCCTTGGCGTAGACAACCCGTTTGATATCTTCCAGCACTATTAGTGCGTTATCGTTCGGATAGTCTTCGGTGGCAGGCGTCCGTGCAATCAGGCTATCGATTGCAAGCTCTTCGAAATTGCTGAAGATGACCGGCTTCTGCCGTAGCTCGCGCAGCTTTTCGCGGGCCGAATAATTAGTAGGTCGTAAGACGATCGAACGCTGAAATGCCGCCTCGGCTTCCTTATCACGAGCCGTGGCGCGATAATAGTCGCCGAGTTTCTCCCAGAAAGCAGTAGAGTTTGGACAAACAGCGATGGCGCGAAGCATCGCTTCAATCGATTCATCGTTTCGTTCCTGGTCGGCATAAACCCTTGCCATTCGCTCAAAATAGCCGGTCGTCGTCGGCGAATACTCAATCAACTGCCGATAAAGACCTTCCCATTCATCAATTTCACCCTTGCGCCGATATAGTTGGGCAAGTTCCATCAAAACGACTTCGCTGAAGTGAGTTTCCAGATATTTGCGGTACAAGGCAATCGCTTCATCATAGCCGCCGCTGCTGCGAATCGAGAGTGTCGCCATCGCGCTCATCCAGTTCACATCGGCGGGGAAGAGATCATAGGCTCGCCGTACGATATCGCGCGCCTTGTCATTCTGCCCCTTGCGCGTGTACAGGCGATGGTAGTTGCGCAACAGCAATTGCGATTCCGGCAGCTGCTCTGCGAGTTCGGCGATCAAAAGCTCTGCTTTGTCAAAATCTTCGTTGCTGAATTGCTGGTCGATTTCATAGTCGATGATCGATGGTATCCGCGGGTCCAGCGCGTACATTTCCTCCAGCATAGTCTGTGCGCGATCAAATTTTTCACTCTCGCCATAGGCCTCGATCAACTTCAGCCTCAGCGCCGCGCATCCGGGCAGGCGCTTGAGGCCCCGACCTAAGACGAGCTCCGCCTCGATACTCTTTTCGCTGCGCAGATAAGCATCCGCGAGCAACAGATAGTTTTCAATATGCCCCGGATGCCGGTCGACGCGGCTTTCGAAATATTCGATCGCAAAGTCTCCGATACTCTTGACTGGCGAAGCCGGACGGATAACATAATCCTGAGGAGCAGTGGAGTAACGAAGTCCGTCGAGCGCCTCGCCCTTTTCATCCGTCAGTCGCAAGAGGAAATTGCAGCGCTCCAGTTCCGAATAGCCGACTTTCAGCAGAATTCGATTCCAGCCCTCCTGCAAATCGCATTCGACAATGTAAGTATCCAGATCGTTATTCGTTTCTTCGCGATCGTTGATGAGTTCTTCGTCATTAAGCCATGCCTTATTACTGCCCGACGTACCGAGACGGAAATGGATACGCCGCTTGACAGGCGAGAAGACAAAGGTGTTGGCATAGAAGACGGCATCGGTGTAGGCAAAATACAGCTCCATATCGATCCAACGATCACGGCGAACATCCTGCAGCTCGAACCATGTTGCCGGTACGCCGTTCTTGCCGTTGTATCGCGCTGCGGGCTGATAGTCGTTTTCCGGCGGGAATACTTTGTCGTGTCCTGAAGCTGATATGTTGTCAAAAGGGCCGACGACGGTCCACGTCGTCACGGCGTTCAACTGATCGAAACAGGCACGCGAATCGGCAAAGCGCCTGCGTCCTTCATAGTAGTAGCCGAGCATTTCGCAGGCCATCGCTCGCAGGATGCCACGCGGATCACCCTGCTCGCGAATCTCCTGGTAAAATTGCTCTAGTCCGGCGGAGGAATCGCGGCCGGCCTGCAAGAGGGCAGGCGAAGTCCAGAGTGCCAGGACATAAGGATCCGGACTAGACGCGGTAGCAAAAATCCTTCGGCACATTTCCCAGGCCCGGTCGTGTCGTTCTTGCAGAGAATATAGATAAAACAGTCCCAGATAGGGGCGAATGTTGTCCGGATCGGCCTGCATGGCAGCCTTAAACTCGGCTTCGACCGCCGTATGATCATTGCTGTCCCACAGATGCCAAGCATTGTCCACCAGCTCGTCGGATGACTGCGCAACTGCGTAGACGTTCGGACATGCTATCAAGACAGTGGCGAAAAGGGAGAGAACCGAATAGCGCATAGTTATGAATCCTTGCGACATCTATTTTTGCCGAACATTGCCCCGGGCGAGCGGGCAGAAAGACCAAGATGCCGGCGACAATTTGACCATCTCGTCTTGAGCTTAGAAATCCGGCGTTTGCCGGACCGGAGCTAGCGATGTCAGTTTTGCAGGCGCGCCCGTATCGCTTCGAGATAATGACCAAGATCCGTGCCCGGTCGTCTGCGCTCCATCAATTGCTGAAAGCGCAGCAGCTTGTCATTAAGTTCTTCCCGTCGAGAACGACGGTCTTCATCTGATTTGGCCAGTGCCAGCAGATCGCTCAGGGACAGTAATTCCTTAAAAGACTCCATTTCTTCCGGCAACACATTGGCATTCTTCAGTACCTTGTAGCTTAGCCGAAGCTCTTCGGGTACGGCAAAGTACTCGTCAAGATTCAGCGGCTGACCTTTATTGGGCAAGTCGTCGAATTCGCCCTTTGCAACTGCCTGGCGAATGATATTATCGGCATTTCGTGACCACATAGACTCCTCCAGAATTGGGGAACATGTTCTCGCGACACCAGGCGGGAAGCCCAAGCGCAGGAAGGCAGAGATCGGCCCGCACTGCATCACTTACCGTGTTATGAGGAACGAGTCAGTGAATTATTGAAGGCCCTTCGGTATCGAAGAGTTTTTGTGAATAGCGCTACTTTGAGTAAGTTCGCTGCGCTGCGTATGGCCAGTACATCGCACTTACAATCGGCATTGAGCAAAAAGATCCCTTTCTTCCGGCAGGCGGAATCATTATGACAATCAACGAATCACAAGAAGGCAAAACCCGGATTTTTGATCTGAGCGGACGGCTTGATGCCAGCACCTCGGATCGCCTTGAAGAGCAATTACTTTCAGTAATCGACGGCGGCGCCTCACATGTGGTTGTCGACCTGGACAAGCTGGAATATATATCGAGCGCGGGATTACGCGTGCTCCTTCTGGCGGCCAAGAAGCTCAAGCAAGTGGACGGCAAAATCGTTCTCTCGAATCTTCAGGCACATATTCGCGAAGTGTTCGATATAGCGGGCTTCAGCGCCATATTCAGCATCTTCAACTCGCGCAGCGAAGCCATCGAAGAATGCAGCTAAGCTACGGCAGTCAAGAATAGAGTCCTGACACCAACTTCGCTGTTAAACAAGGCATGGTAGATAGTTCGCCGGGTAATCTCTTTTTGATTTCCTTCCAGCCTTTCCCGGCCTAGATTGCCGGCTGCAGCGGACTCTTTTGCCTGCATCGACAGCAATCATCCGACAGGTTAATAGTACAACATGCCGGGATGTCACACCGACAAGGGCAGCGGGACATCCGAATAAGTAATTCGGCATCGAAATTGCAGTAATTGCTTCGTTTAAAGAAGCAGGTTGGAAATAAACGGAGCAATGGCGTATATTAAGCAGATTAGCGCGATTGATACGAAGGGTACTTAGCTAAGTCAGACCTTCGAGGCCTGGATGAGGAATGAACTAACAATCGACTGCCGAAGTCAGCTCTCCGAACTACAACGCATCGCCAGCGCTGTGGAAGAAATCTGCGAGCGGCATGCGGTTCCAAGCGATATCAGCTTCAAAGTTAATCTCGCTATCGACGAATTGTTTACGAATGCCGTCTCCTACGGTCACTGCGACGATGCCCTTCATGAGATTAGACTTAGCGTTCACGTTGACGGCAATCTGGTGACAGTGGAAATGCAGGACAATGCTCAAGCCTACGACCCATTCAGCGAGGCACCGCCACCGGCGCTGGACACTGACTTGGCCCACAAACCTCAAGGCGGTCTTGGTGTTCATCTGGTGAAAACACTTATGGATACGGTCGCCTATCGTCGCGAAGGCGATCGCAACATCATAACGCTAAGCAAATCATTTTAGTGAACGGGCGGCAAACGCTACACGCTTGCCTTAACTCCCAAGCCCAGCATGTGAAGCTGCCACAACTCCTTACGACTCAATCGCAAGAAGGGTTGGATTGCAAGCTTACCCGTCACGCCGATCTGACTCTCCAGATAGCGCAATTCATCAAACTTTTGTTTAATTGTCGGATCGGGTCGCGCTTCGAAGCCGGCTTGCTGCATCATGAGCAAACCCTTTACCTGCAACGACAGCTCCAGGTGAATTTTTAATAGCCAGTACATGTCGAATACTACTTCCGCCGCAAACTTTTCCTTAAGGGAATGAAGATACTGCCCCACTCGCGTCTGTGAGAGCTCGCCCAGGCTGATCATGTGCAGGAGCCGCGCCTCGGTATCGAAGTTAATCTCGAGCCACTGTTCGAGAGAACGTTCGCTGCGCGCATACACGACGACAATCAACAGGGGCAGCGCAACCAGCATTAGCGCGGCAGACAACAATGGATTAAGCAGGAAATGGTTATAGATCGAATGAACGACAATCGCAAAAAGCAGCCCCGGAATAAAATGATACACGCGCGGGGCGCCATCGCGTCCAACCAGGCTTTTGGCTGCTATGGCAAATGCCGCGCTGACTCCGCCGTGCATTATCGCAGTACCGAATCCGCGCACGATCCACAGGAGAAGATTGGGGTCGTTGAGTTCACTGAGATAGTAAATATTTTCGACGACTGCAAAGCCGGCGCCAATCGCAAAGCCGTAAATTGCCGCATCCACCAGAAAGCCCACCCTGCCGGTCCAAATCAGATATACCGGCAGCAGGGACTTACATGTTTCTTCTATCACGGGCGCAGCATAACGCGAATACAAACTGGCGATTTCCTTGGGGCTCAGCGAACTGGCAGCGTTCCACTCTTTCAGTAAGGCGGTATTTGCAACATAGCACGCTAGGCAAACGACGGCACCAATGCCAATCGTAGCAAAGACAAAAGACGGTGGCACCAATTTGTAGGAGTCGAGGTAAATCAGTACGGCAAGGAATATTAAAACCGGCAGTAAGCTGAACAAAAGGTCCATTGATCCATCTTGCTGGAATATTCGCGTTGCCCGACATCTTCTCTATACAGTGCTCAGGCTCAAAAAGTATAAAGCTACTGCGACCGTGCTGACGAAGCAAAAGAATTCGACCTGCCAGTTTTTGCCATAATGCAAAAAAGGGCCGCTGAGTCAGCGGCCCTGTTCATTGCTGGAAAGAAATCAATTTCGATCGCCTCCATTCTGGCTGTGGCTGTCCGATGGAATTACATCCCTATCTCGCCCAATCCACGCAAGGCTGAAAGCGTGGCGATAACCTGCGGCGAACTGGCCTGGGGGTTCCAGTCTCGAAGATTCTTCAGCAAATTAATTGTTGTCTCGATCTCCCGGCTCGGTTTCCAGGAGCGGTTGCGGCGAAAGTCTTTGATCGTGGCGATCGTCTTGCTGAGATCCTGCTCCACTTCGGTGAATTTCTGTTTATCGAAGCCGCGCAGGAGCTCGATCGTCTCGTCGATATTCCGGCCGGTGTTCTGAGGACCGGCTTTCACGTCTTCCAGAGCTGTAATAGCTTCCTTAATGTTAACGTGCCGCTCCAGCGGTATCAGGTTCTTCTGAATACTCTCGAGTGAAGCGAGCGTGACATCGATTCGTTCCCCGCGGTTAAACAAAGTGCCATCTTTCTGATACTCTTCCAGTATCGAAATTGCAGTACTTAAATTGCCGTCATTAGTCGTCATGAACACATCTTCGCGAATGTATTCGAGTGCAGCAATGGTATTGCGCAACATTTCGGCCTTCACGCCTGCATTGCTATCCATCGGACCCAGGCTGTCGAGCTGATCAATGCTGACCGCCGTTCCGCCGAGTTCATCACTTGCGGGCGGCGGGTAAACTCCGGCCAGATATATGATTGCCGCAATCGCGAAAAAGGAGCCCAAAGCGAGAACAATTGTTTTTTTCCGCATTTCTGTCTTCCTCTTCTAAGTGCCACTTCCGATCGGTTGCTTGCTGATAATACGCATTAGAGCGCTACCTTGATTGTGGCCTTGAATGAAACGCCGTCCCTTCCGATAGTCAACACAATGCCGGCACCATTGCCTTTAACCGGATATGTTGGACTGCACGCCAACGATTGTTTCGTTTGCTCACGTGCTCTGAATGATATTTTCTGTTATTGCCGATGTGGGGCTGTAGTTTAGTGTGGTATTTCAACAGCCAGTGTCGTTGAGTGCGCCTTCGCAATCGACGAATTGCTCAGCGACAAAACGAGCGGGGCGGCATCGACCTGTTGCGCACTAAACATCGCCTGAAATGCGATGTAACCCCGAAATCGCAGCATTGCCTTGGCCAATGACTGCGGCAGGGCATCCATTTCATCGACGTGCACGGATCGCAATGTTTCGAATTGCAGCGTTCCCTCGTCGTAGTTAAGGCTTAACAAATTGACGGGCAATGCAGCCGAATCCGGAATTGATGTGCTGTTTGCACCGATTAACTGAAAGCCGATTTCCTTCGGAGCCTGCAAGCTAAACTCCGCAATCAGATTTGCGCCGCGACGTCGCGTCTGCACGATCCCATTGACTGCACCCCAGGTGATATGCTCCGTACTGAGCGTTTGATATCCGTCCAGCGAATCTTTTTCGTAGACCGTTCCAACGACATCCCGCTCACTCAGCGTCGGTCCGCCGAAAACACCGAAATAAAGTGTCAGTGTGGCAACGGCGCCTACAATCAATCCGAAAGCAAACACAAGAGGCATCTGATTGCCTCGTCCGGGCTCCAACATTCGACGCAATAATGTAAGGAAGCCCTTTTTTTCGGCGACGGCCGGCGCGTAGCGTCCCTCGGGCAGCGCATTCATAATGTCAGTACGCAAAGAAGACGGCGGCGCAAACTCTTCAGCCCGGCCAAGCGTTGAATTCAAGTCTTTAAGTTCCTCGTGTAAGCGCCGGGCTTCCGCGTTGCCATCCAGATAGTTACGCAAAGCAGCGCTTTCTTCCGCGCTCAGTTCACCGTCAAGGTCTCTGTGAATCAGCTCAAGGTATTTGTTCTCATCCATTGCCGACAATTCCTTGCTCAACGAGAATTACCTTTAAGAGCTGTCGTGCCGAAAAGAGCCTTGATTTCACTGTTTTTTCCGGTATTTGGAGTACTTCGCTCATTTCGCGGTACGATAGCTCTTTGAAATGTTTCAGGACAATCACGGCCCGATAGTCGGGTTTCAGCCTTGCCAGCGCTTGCTGAATACTGGCATTGAGTTCGCTAACCTGTAACTGATCTACAGGTGAGATTGTTGGCGCCACGAAGCGCTCATCAACCGTCTCATCGGGCTTTTTGCGATTGACAAAGTTGAGCGATTCATTGATCGCGATTCGGTAAATCCAGGAGAAGAACTTGAAGGAAGAATTGTAGGAATCAAGTTTTTCATAAGCCTTCACAAACACCGATTGCGTGATATCCCTGGCATCATCGTATTCCTTTACTATGCGGAGGGCTATGTTGAAAATCGCTCGTTCATATTTATCTACGATGAACCCAAACGCATCTTTGTTGCCTTCCAGACATTGGCTTACGTAATATTGTTCATCGAACTCGGCCATAAGTACAAACGAGGTTGCGGATAGTTGGTCGTAATTCTCTGAAAAATCCTTTTCATCGCCCGGGGTCACACACGCTGCAATTTCTGTCCCTCATCCTGCGCGCCCGGACGCCATTGGGAGCAGTACGGAAGCCACATCCCGCACGAGGATTGACAAATATACGGAATACCAAAAATTATGTCGCGTTTTGGGCGGGTATGATACCGATAAATGCCGCCATCCGTCCCGATTGGGGACCATCGCGCCGATAAGAATGATAGCGTTGATCGCCAATGGTGCAGCCCGCGGCAAGCTCGATTGCGTTTTCACGCAAGCCGGCAGCAAGCAACTGTTCCACAATGCGCGCGCGAATATCCAACAGCCATGCCTGGGGCTGCTTGCCTTTGCGGCGAACAGACGACGGGAACTGCTCGGCAACCTCGGCGCCGACTTCATAGCGCTGCCCGGAGGCACAGGCGCCAATGTATGCCAGCAGCTCTTCGGGCTTGCTGTCGGAGATAGAGGTAAATGACCGGATGCCGGCTGCAACAATGTTTGCCGCTGTTCCGCGCCAGCCCGAATGAAGACCGGCAACACAGCTACCCTGAGGGTCGCATAGCAGTACGGCGGCACAATCGGCAAGGCTGACACAGAGGACAAGACCGGGGGTACGGGTCACCAGTCCGTCGGATTCGCCCGCCGGCCCGGATGCTTTAACTATTCTGACCGCCGTACCGTGCACCTGCGACTGGAAGACAAGCGCCCGCTCCTGAACACCCAGACGGGCCGCAAGACAGCGCCGATGGTGCTGTACTTCTTCGGGCGGACGCCCGGCGCGATAACTCAATGACAAGCCATTGGGCGGAAAAAGCGCCCTGTTAGCCAGTGTCTGTCCCGCCAGGACGCTTGCAGGAAAGATCGAGGGTCGCTCGATCATTATGGAGCGTGTTCGCTCGGAATGTTCTCCGTTTGACATAGGCCTACTCTTCCGGCCGGGTTTTGCACCAGTTCCGCCTGACGGCCCTTCGGACCGTTAGCTCGATCCTTGTTCCTGACAACACAGGAACATGTACAGGCGCACAAGACACACTAATACTTAAATCTTGTAAGCAAGCGTGAAGCGAATAAATCCTTGCGAACTCAGATCGCGATTCGCAATCTTGACCTCGTCTTTGTACAGGTCGAATCGACGCAGAAATGTAAGGCCGCCGTCGGCTTCAAACCACAAGCCTTTGTAGAGTTCTATGCCGAATCGCGGTGCGGCATATCCCCAGGACCATCGTACGTCATGATCCCGCTTCGGCCCACGCGTCAGATGGAAAATGTCTCCTGTCCCGTGTACCACAAGCGCCAGTTCAAGCGATTCACTCGGAAAATACATCAGTTCGAGTTTAGCCGGGAATCGAAAGCTTAGCTCCCAGTCATCGCTTATATGCCAGTTCAGCCGTACATAGGGGAAAAAGCTGTGATCACCGAAATTGGTGGAAAAGGTTCCGCCAAAGCCATATGTGAATTCATCGCTCACTTTCTGCTCGACCGATACAAGGCCCTTAATCAAAAAATCATCCATTGAAATATTTTCGAAATCGGAATAGATTCCGGGCCTGCCGATGGCGAGCAGCGTCCAGTCCTCCGTCAGGCGGTGACGAAAAATAATGCCCACATTCAGCTTTTGCAGAGACTCAAAATCGGAGCCGTTTGCGGGTGAATTCTCGTAAACAAAACGCAGCAGCGAATAGGTGGGGCTGAAAATAAGCAGGGTATTCGTGCTGTCGATGAGCCAGGGAATGTTGAAATTGGAATCGAAGACATCGATCTTCGTCCGAAAGTTATCAGGCAGTCGGTCATCGTCCGAGCTCTGGAAGTCCGAGAAGGGAAAGTGGATATAGGAAACGAAGGCGCCGGTAATTTTACTTTTGGCCAGAGATGGAACAAGCGAAGCAGAACTACCGATAAAGGCCGCCAGCAAAACGATCCTGAGCCATGACCGCATAGATACTCCGATAAGATGGTAGTGATTAAGCACAATTCGCAGCTGCGGAGATTCATCTAACATACACCGAGCGAAACACCTCTATTTTGGCGTTGAATGAAAATACGAAAAATTGAAGTGTCGCAAGTTTGATGCGGCTGACAGCAGTGGGAGAACATTCACTCGCACTAGCTCGCTCCGCAGAGCTAACAGCCTGTAACCACCTACTTTGTAAGGGGTTATTCTCTGCAATTTTGCCGGACCGCTTTCTGCCTTTGGCATTCTTTTAAAAATTGTATATTGGCGCCTTCGACGCGATGCCCCCGCGATTGTTTCGCCAGTGTACTCCTTTTTGTAGACGATGACCATGATTCAAGCCAAAATTTGCCAGCAGTATTTCCCTTGGATTTTCTGCACCCTTTGTATTGGCCTGTTCGTCGCCGTACCACTGCCGATTGCGGCGGACGACGGGGCGTCTTCAACGCCTCTGGCTGACGAAACTTTTGCTGTCCACCCACGCGTTGGATTGACCCAAACTAATTACAACGCCAGTTTCAGACAGTTCGAGGGTTCGCTTGATTGCGGCTTGTTTGAAGAGGTCGACGGCTCAGAGCTTAGCGACTTTGACGGCGGCGGTTTGTCTCTGTCTCTTTTTGGCGAAATTCCCTTCGGCAGCGCGCTCCACCTTGGCCTGGGTATCGGCTATTTCGACCGCAGCGGTGATTTGAAAGCGGGAAGCTCTTTCCCCCGCCGCGATACGCTGACAGGTGAGCTTATCGCCGTTCAAACGGAACACGTGATCGCTGCCACACTGCGATATCTGGAAATACAGCCGGAACTGCGATATACGCTTTCACCTGATTTCATCAGCGGCCCTTTACGCGCTCTGTTTGGTATGCGGATTGGCCTGCCCCTGACGACTGAGTTTGACCAAAGTGAATCGATTACCAGGCCCGCGAATATCTTTTTCGATGATGATGACGGCAACCGCGTGCAGTCGCGAACGCTCGCCAGCGGCGATATCACGTCCCGTAATGCGCTCAACCTCGGCATGAGTCTTGGCATCGAAAACATGCTGGCCTTAGGTGCAACAACGCATTTTACCCAGCAAATCGTCTTCGACTACAACTTCACCAATGTTACCGACGACGCGGATTGGAACCTGTGGGCGCTGCGCTTTGAGGGCGGCATTCGCTTCAGCCTGGGAGCGCCGGCGCCCGAGCCGGTACCGGAGCCAGAACCTGTGCCGGAGCCGGAGCCCGAGCCGGAACCAGAGCCGGAGCCAGTCGCTCCGCCGCCGGTGCCGGTGCTGAACGTGGCGATTGAAAGTATCGATGCTTACAAAGAAGTCGGCAATGAATTACTTGCGCTCTCTTCGCTGTCTCTGGTTAACGCGATCTTTTTTGAGCGCAATGAGGCTGACATTCCGAACAAGTACTTGCAGGAAGCATCCGATTCCAAGGCATACGATGCAATGACGGCACATCGTCATCTTTTGCTCGACGTAGCAAAAGTACTGGCGAGCAACTCGGGTGCAACAGTCCGGCTGCAAGGTTCCGGTTCCGGCGCCGATGAACAAAATGCTGCGGCATTGGCGCGGCGGCGTGCTGAGAACGTCCGCGATGCTCTGGTAAAACTGGGGGTCGATGCCTCGCGCATCAGTGTGCGCAGCTCCGAGCTGCCCCGGCACCCTTCCAATCAGGATTATCCGGAAGGACGGGAAGAGAATCGTCGTGTTGAAATCCTGGTAAAAGACGCGCCGCTGCAGGAGTATGTTTCGCGAACGCAATACACCCAGGTCGTCGGAACGCTCAGCTCCCGTGTTAGCCTGGAAAACTTTCCCGCCAACACCGATCTGCAAGTGAGCTCCAATGTTTCTGACACCCGCGAATCGATCAGACGGCCCGGCCTCGTCTCGATGCCCTTTCGCCGACGAATTGCCGACAAGGACAGGGAGATGATGATCAGTTCCCGTGTGACCTCGCAATCGCCGGCTAAGGAAGCGCAGACCTCGACCAATTTAGACTTAACGGGCCTCACGATTAAGCAGGTTGAACTGAAGCTCGATGATTTCGAGCCGATCCTGCGTTTTGACTATAACAGCAGCGTCCTTTCCGGCGAGAACAAAGAGCTGATCCGGCAGATGCTGCAGATGATTCCCGATGGCTCGACTATCACAATCTTCGGTAGCACCGATAAGCTTGGATCGCAGGAACGCAATCTTACTTTATCACAGGAACGCGCCCGCGCCGTGGAGTCATTCATCCGCAGTGTAGCGGGACGGAGAGTCGATGTGGTTGCCAAACGCGGCGAAGCAAGGTTCCCGGACAACCTACCCGAAGGCCGCTTCCTGAATCGTTCGATCAGAATCAAAGTGTCGTAGGGGTGTCGTTGCCATCGGCGCTCCCTGCCGCCTTCTCTTCTTCCGCATTAATGCGTTGAAGTACATCCCAGATCCGCAACTTCAACGTGGTCAGTCCTTCACCGGACACAGACGAAATAATCAGAGTGGTGCCTTCGCCATTCGTTAACTTCAAATTGTCGATCTCCCTGCGCTGTTCGTCGATGATGGCATCGGCTTTACTTAAACAAATAATGCGTGCTTTTGCGGCAAGAGGCGCACTGAAGAGCTCCAGCTCACGGACCAGAACGGCATACTGCTCTTCCGGCGGCATTTCGGATGTCAGATCAAGCAGAAACACCAACAAACGATTGCGCTCGACGTGTCGAAGAAATTGCAGCCCCAGGCCTTTGCCGTGGTGAGCACCTTCAATCAATCCCGGAATGTCGGCCATTACGAAACTTTTTTCAGCATCGACGCGCACCATGCCGAGATTTGGCACCAGCGTAGTAAACGGGTAATCGGCAATCTTTGGTTTAGCGGCTGACAAGGACGATATCAGGGTCGATTTGCCCGCATTGGGAAAGCCGACCAATCCGACGTCGGCGATAAGTTTTAATTCAAGTACCAGGTTCAATTCTTCGCCGCTGCCGCCCGGTTCGGCGAAACGCGGCGCCTGATTTGTCGGCGACTTAAACTCAGCGTTGCCGCGACCGCCGCGACCACCCCTGGCCACCGTTACTTCCTGGCCGTCTTCGGTAAGGTCCGCCAACACTTCACCCGTTGCAGCATTTTTAATCAGTGTTCCGCTCGGAACCTGTATCGTCAGATTGCGCCCGCTCTTACCGGTCTTGGTGCTCCGCTGGCCCGCGCTGCCGTGTTCAGCTTTATACTGGCGTTTGTAGCGAAAATCGAGTAAGGTGCTGAGCTGCGGATTCGCGCGGAAAATAAGATCGCCGCCGCGACCGCCATTGCCGCCGTCCGGTCCGCCCTTGGGAACGAATTTTTCACGCCGAAATGAAATATGGCCTTTGCCGCCATCACCGGAGCGGACATAAATGCTAACGTAATCGACAAACATTGGCTGTATCTTCTTTGTGTAGTTGGCCGCCGCGACAACGGTTCGGTCCGGGCAATGGCTGAATGTTAACTCTCGTATCGCCGTAGAACAAGATCGCGAAAAGTCTCGGCCTGCGAAGAGTGCGGGTTGGTTCCTTGTTCCGCGAGTATTTTATCCATCAGGGCCAGAGCATGTTTCCAGGAATCGGCGGTTTGAAGTGTTTGCAATGCCTGTAGATATTGCGCTTCGTTTTTGTTGAAGACTTTCTTAACGATTTTGTCGCGATTGTCGGCATCAATGATTTCCTCAAGTGCCGGGAGATCAGCTTCCGGGCTAGGCGTTTCGGCGAGAGCCGGCGACTGATCCGGCGAGTCAATGACCGGCTGCTCGACAAGACCGACGGATTCGGAGGCGCCGGTAGCCTGATGTTGCTGCTCAGCTTCCTTAACAGCAGGATCATTTTCATCTTGCGCTTCATCTGTATCGCGCACAGACTCAGCATCCGATACTGCAAGCGAAGCGCTTTGATCCTCGACGACATCATTGCTCTCCGCCGTTTCACTGGCGCCCATTCCGTTTTGCTGATCCGCATCCACATCGGTTTCATCGGCTTTCGGCCTCCTGGCCGGCTCCGAGGCTGTCGCGGTCTCAGTTTCCACTACCGCGTCGATCCGCTGATCCGAAGGTGTTTCAGATTCAACAGCCGCATTCGTCTCGGTTTGTCCTTCCGATTCCGGGTCTGACTCGCTATCCGCGGTTGCCGGCGCTTCGGCTTCGGCGGATGTCTGAAGAGTCTCGCCTATCGGATCCGCGTCTTCACTGCGGCCGGACGGCGCATCACTGTTTTGCGACCTGGCTGCAGACTCTTCCCTTGCCGCCGGGCCTTCGGCGTCTGCTTTGTGCTCAGCAATTATTGCATCCGAGCTTTCCGACAGATCTGACTCGGCCGGATCTTCAGTGCTCTCCATCGTCATGTCTGCTGCCGCTGTGCTCGTCCGTACCGGCGGAATCTCGGCTAGGTCGGATCCTAATGCTGGGGCTTCGGCAAGCGCCGGTTCACTTTCCAGATCGTCTGTGGTCCGAGCCTGCCCTTTCTCGGCCTTGCCGGCAGGAAGCGTATCCGCCGTCTGCCCCTCCTCCGACTCTTCGCCTAATTCCACGTCTTCATCGTCGGGAGGATCGGCTTCCGTGGCGACATCTTCGGCATAAGCCCACTGGATTAATTCGGCGGCGCCTTCCTCAACAAACAGCAGCGGTTTCGGGTCCTGGCCTCCGCCCGGGACGTCCTCCGTTTCATTCGGCATTCGGGAAGCCGTATTGAAGAACACAGTCGAATCATTATAGTCATCGGCCAGAGCCAGTTCGTCGGCGGTTTCGAAGACAATCGTTTCGTCATCGGCCTCATCGCCGGCATCGCTGATAT
>JANQRB010000172.1 GCA_028284775.1 Candidatus Kapaibacterium sp.
TCGCACCGACACTCGGCAGGTCGACGCCCTTCAGCATCGAGCTGCGCGCAACGCCGTCCTGGACGATGCCCGGCGCGACCATCGCGCCCGCACAGCTCAGCGAGCTGCACAATACCGCCCTGGGCCTTTTCTATGCCATCGACGGCAACTGGTCCCTGGGTTTTGAACTGCGGCAGGAGACCTTTTTCCAAGAGTTCGACGGGCGCAATGCATTCGGCCTGCCCGTCCGCTGGGAACAGCAGCCCAATTTTACAAGCTACGGTCTGGCGCTGCGCTATGAGTCCGGCCAAGAGAATCCCCTGCGTCCCTTCGCCCAGCTTGCCGGCGGCGCTAATCGCGGCGGCTATGTCGGGCGGGCGCTTTTCGGAGGCAAGCTCGCCCTCAACAACTCTGTCAGCCTGATGCTGGCGGCGGAAGTCAGCTCGCTGCTCTTCTGGCATCAGGGCAGCGCCTTTACGGCAAACAAACTCGGACTGCACTACGGCCTGTCGTTCGGTTGGTAAACAAAAGGCTTCGCTAAGAGCGCCGTGGTGATCTTCGCTCGTTTCGTCCCGCCTTCCCGTGCGGCGGCGGCTTCGGATTTCTCGTTTAACCAGACAAGATTGGAATGGCGACGTGACTCTGAAATCAAGAATTCTCCTTGCCGCGACTCTTGGAACCGCAATGCTGTTCGCCTGCAGCGAGGAGCCGCTGGGCCTGGAACGCAACGTGCGCGAAACACCCCTCTCGGAAGCAATCTGGCCGCTGCTGCTCTCCATCGAGTGGCTGTATCGCGTTCAGCACTTCGACGCGCACGCCAGGCTCACCGGAGAGACGCAGAGCAGCAATGCGATTGTCGCTCTTCATGTGCTGGATGGCAAGAACTGGTATCGCTATCTCAACGCAGTTGATGATGAGAGCGAAGTACTGCTTCACCAACAGGACGACGGCATTTGGACACGTGACGAGGAGGGAGTCATGCGGCCGGCTTTTCTCTTTCCGCTACAGGCGGGCGATAGCTATACCCTGCCCGCCGAAACGAATCCCGGACACATGATTGTACGGCGCGTGGTGGCAGTCGACGCAGCCGTCACGATAAATGGAACATCGCTTACCGCCGTTCACTATCGCGATGATCTTCTGACCACAAACGGCCGCGAATTGTTAACACCCTTTCGCGATTGGTACTTCGCTCGCGGATACGGACCGCTGCGAATCGTGCAATACGACAGCACTGCCGAAGGTGATGAGTATCCCTGGCGCGTAGCGGAGTTACTGCGCATCTCACAGCCTTAACGGACAGCACTCTTTGAATCAATTCAGCAGAAAGTAATCAGGTCGAACAGCCTGAGCTCAGTAGCGACTGCTCTAATCAAGCGGATCGGGCATGAAGACAATTAATAAACTGACTATATATAGTCTTATAGTTTCTTTACTAACTATTGTGTTAACAAAGAGGTATACGATGAGAATGTCGATCGCACAGCTGCACGGCAGAATACTGCCCCTTATGATGCTCTTAATAATGACCGGCGCTTCAGCGCCGGCCCAGGATGCCAACCTGCGTGTGATTCATGGCGTCTATGATGCCCCGCCCGTGGATATACTGGTTAACGATGCAGCCGCTATCCGCGACCTTGCTTATGGCGGCAGCTCGGGTTTTGCCACGCTGCCTTCCGGTCAGGCCAATATTAAAGTCGTGCCGACCGGCGAGACGACGCCGGTCGTGTTGCAGGCGGATCTGCCGCTGATCGGCGGCAGCGAACTGACCTTGTTCGCCCTGCCGCCTCTCGCCGACAACGGGCAAATCGATGTTGTACCGGTCTTTGATGACCGCATTCCCGATCCCGATAATGCCCGTCTGCGATTCGTTCATTTGGGCTTCGGCGCTCCCGCTGTCGACATCAAAGTCGACGATCCCGCTGCCGCACCCCTGATCGCAAACATCGGCTTCAGCCAGGCGAGCAACTATCAGTTGGTGCCGGAAGGCACGTTTAGCTTTGTGGTCACTGTCGCCGGCGACGACAATGCCGTTTTCAGCTTCGCGCCGATCGATTTAGCCAAGGCAACTGTCTACACCGTCGTTGCGCATGGCACCCTGGCAGACGATGACGAATACCCCTTTGGCGTGCGGGTCTTCATCGACAACGGTGACGGCGATCAGTTCGTCGACCTGGAATCAGTGTCGAGCGAGGCCCATATTCGCGTTATCCACGGCAGTTATGACGCGCCGCCGGTCGATGTGCTGGTGGATGACAATGTGGCGCTCGAAAACCTGGCGTATGGCGCCAGCTCGGGCTATGCAACGCTGCCGGCAAGCGAATACAATGTCAAGGTAGTCCCGACCGGTGAGACGACCCCGGTTGTCTTCGAAGCCGACCTGCCGCTGGCTGCCGACACCGATTACACTGTCTTTGCCGTGCCGCCGCTGATGGACGACGGTAAGATCGGCGCAGTCCCCGTCGTCGACCTCCGTGATGCCGACCCCGACAATGTTAGAATTCGCTTCGTCCACCTCGCTCCCGACGCGCCCAACGTCGACATCAAAGTCGCCGACCCGGCATCGGCGGCCGTCTTCGCTGATGTCGCGTTTCAGTCGGTAACCGAGTATCAAACCATTCCGGCCGGATCCTATGCCTTTGTCGTCACCGCCGCCGGCGGCGACGAGGCCGTCATTGCCTTCGATCCGGTGGAGGTCGCTAATGCAAGCGTCTATACCGTGCTGGCGCATGGCACTCTTGCGGCCGACGACGAATACCCCTTTGCCGTGCGCGTCTTCGTCGACAACGGTGACGGCGATCAATTTGTGGACCTTACGGCGGCGGCGACGGAGAGTCGGCTGCGGGTGATACATACCGGCTACGACGCACCACCGGTCGATGTGCTGCTCGATGACGATGCCGCCGTCACGGACCTGGCATACGGCGCCAGCTCCGGCTATGCGACGCTGCCGGCGGCTGAATACAATGTGAAGCTCGTGCCGACCGGCGAAACCGCTCCGATTGTCTTCGAGGACAGGCTGGCCCTGGCCCCCGACACCGACTACAGCGTATTCGCCGTAGCGCCCTTAGCCGACGACGATCGGATCGACCTTGTCGCTGTTGCCGATGCCCGCGAGGCAGATCCCGACAATGTCAGAATCCGTTTCGCTCATCTGGCGCCCGATGCCCCGAACGTCGATATCAAAGTCGCCGACCCGGCATCGGCAGCCGTCTTCGCCGATGTCGCGTTTCAGTCGGTGACCGAATATCAAACGATTCCGGCTGGTTCCTACGCCTTTGTCGTCACCGCTGCCGGCGGCGATCAGGCCGTCATTTCATTCGCGCCGGTGGAGGTCGCCAATGAAAGCGTCTATACCGTGGTGGCGCATGGCACCCTCGCTGCTGATGACGAATACCCCTTCGCCGTACGCGTCTTTGTCGATAATGGCGAGGGTACCGGCTTCGCGGATCTGGAACCGGCGCTCACTTCAAGCGTCGCTCCATCACTCGCGGTCTCCGGCAACCTGCGCATCCAGACGCAGCCGAGCCCGGCCGCCGAACACACAATTCTCCGCTATCAGGTTGGCAACGACGGCGCCGGCCGCCTTGGCTTAGAAATGTATGACAACAACATGCGCTTGGTGTCGATGCTGGATCTGGGCCTTCACCAGCCCGGCAGCTTCGAACGGTCGCTCGATCTCAGTCGACTTGCCGATGGTCGCTACTGGCTGCTGCTGCGCAGTGAAAAAGAAGCGGTGGTCCTGCCGTTGACAATTCTAAGATGACAATCCTGCGCCGACAGGGATGGTCGCTGAAAACACAGGCCGAACACCACCACAGGTGTTCGGCCTTTCCGTTCTACGCTCGGAACTCACGACCCTCGCTGTTTAATGCGCGGGACTGAAAACCACCACCTCGTTGGGTACCGGCGGCAGGCTTTGCAGATAGGCAAAAATGGCTCCCAGGTCTTCCTCCGTCATCCCGGCATACATCGTCCATGGCATAAAGGTGTTAAACTCGCCCGGCACAACCGGCGGCGGACGATAGGCGGAATCGGCATAAGATTTGAATTTGGCGATAAACATAGCCCGTGTCCATTTGCCGATGCCGCTGTCCTCATCCGGTGTTATGTTGGTCGACCGCACAATACCGCCTGTCGGCAGAGGAAACTCGAATCCGCCGGCAAACTCCATCCCGGCGACTTTCTGGCCCCGTTCGGCCTGCGAGTGGCATTCGATGCAGTTGGCGGCGGTGGTCAGATAGCGTCCATAGGCCACTTCATCGCTGCGTGCCGGCAGCGTCCCGAACTCAGCCTTCGCCGGAATGGTATTGATGATAAAATTCATGGGAAAATCGGAGCTGGATTCCGGCACCTGATGTTCGATGGCGGGCAGCGTTCGCAGATAGGCGATTATTGCGTAGAGGTCTTCTTCGCTGAGCTTGCCATAGTTGGGATAGCCCATGATGGGAAACAAGGCCCGGCCGTCCTTACCGACGCCCGCGCTGATGGCCCGCAGCACTTCGCCGTCGCTCCAGTCGCCGATGCCGGCGGGCGTAATGTTGGAAGCATAATATGCGCCTGGAAATCCCAGCTGCTGATCGAATGCTTCGCCTCCGCGACCCTGGCTGCCCGCGATGATAGGCCCGCTGAAAGCGCTCCAGTCACGGGCCGAATGGCAATCGATGCAGGCGGCTACATGATTGGCCAGATAGGCGCCGCGCTGAATGCGTTCGGGTGTCGCTTCGATCGTCAGCGACGGCGCGTCGCCGACATCGGGCAGAGCCAGCTTCAAATAGGCCAGGCCGGCAGCAAGAATGATGAGAACGAGCAATAATAGAAAGGCGAAAATCTTCAGGATCTTCATAGGCAGCACGAGGAATTAGTTTGCGTCGAGAAAAGTCTGTCTTGTAATTCGAGAAGTCGTCAGTGTAAAGATTGGCGCGTAATTACGAATATTCAGACGCTTTTCAAACTCGAATTTTAGCGCAGTCCGCAAACGCAGTCCGCCGGGAACCGGCGTTGATTGGCAAGGACTGCGCCCGTAACGGTCGATCAGCAATAAACATCACCGCAGGGCCGTATCGCCAGCAGTCGACCCGACACCCGAATTTTGTCCGCAGACGTCTAAACGTCAAGAGGCTGAATGACGGATGTCATAGTTAAGGCGAGTGGAAATGTGTAGCATGCCACATCACTTTAGGAGCTGAAGCAATGCCAAGTATTCCACATTCAGTATCAAGCCTCGTAACCCTGATCGATGTGCGGACACCGGTCGAATTTGCCAAATATCACATGGCGGGCGCGGTGAATATACCCTTGCATGAACTTGCAATGAAGCTCGGGCGTGTCAGGGACGCCGCCAGGCCGATCGTTGTGTATTGCGCTTCCGGCAATCGCAGCGCTAAAGCAGCGGCTTTGCTGCGCCGCTGCGGCTTTGAAGAGGTTTACGACGGCGGCGGTCTGCACGATGTCGATTTTTTTCTGCAGCACCTGCTCATGGGAGAAGCACACGAAGATAAGAGCCGCCCGCTGGACGAATCGCCTGGCAGAATGTTTGCCATCAATGAGGATTCAAGGGCCTTGCAGGTCATCGCCCGCTAACTTTGTCGAGCATTCGCCGCTTAGCGAAACCGCAGACATAGCGCGACCGATGCCTGAGCAGTTCACCGAGACGAATTTTCGTATTTGTCGCTTTCGCCATTGCGCTGTCCTGCCGGACGCAGGGTCGAGGGTATGCTTAACCAAAAACAGCCAGAAGCACTGACGGTACGCACCTGACGAATCCATCCAAACCTTCCGTGGCGGAACCGAGACCGCGCTCCGGACAGCATCCCTCTGATGCCGTCCGCCGCACATACCTTACGAATTTCATACGCATTCACATACCTTCAGCAGATCAGCATTGTGGGAACTGGCAGGCCTGGCTACGAATATCAGCGAGGTTACTGCGTATTACGAGCGCCGTCGGCAACTTTTCTTCACTTGTAGGGGCAACTGTAGGGTTGTGGTGGAGAAAAGCTATCGATAACTTAAACGAATGAATCGCGCGCATTCTCAACATTGCTGAGCCTAGCTCGGGTAAAACGACCACTGCCCAAAACTAAAATTGTTAAGTAACCAAATTGGAGATGTGTTATGAAACGCATAGCCTTTCTGTGCGCCACGTTGTTGGCGGTGTTTCTACCGGCAAATGTAGTAGCCGCGAACGGGACAGTCACGAACAGCGCTAACTGCACATTCGATGTAATTCTCATATACTCCGACGGCAGTGAATCCCTGCCCATAACACTTAATCCGGGTGAATCGATTCCTTATGACGACGGGAATCTGTCCACATCACTTGTATCCATCAAATTTGACGAGGCCGGCTTTGTGCACAATATTCCGCTGCCCGGCAATTGCACGCTTCAATTAGCCCCTGTACCGCCGGGATGCGTTGAGCTCATGATTTGTACCGACTCTTCACATCATGGCGATATCGAATTTAGATGTTAAGTTTCTCTATGGAAGGGCGGGCCACGTGCCTGCCCTTCCTTCGTTCCAGGCCGCCCTCGTCTCAGCCTGTATATTCACGCCAAAAAAATTCGAATCATTCGCTTGCCCGGGTCGAAGCTGACATAAGTCACTGTTTGGTGAATCCACTTCTGGTATTTTTGCATAAGAAACACAAGTAGTCAGTTTCCAAATCAGCTGAGGCCAGAAGCATGATTGTTGAACAACTCTACACCGGCTGTCTCGCAGAGGCCGCCTACTATATTGAATCGGAGGGTGAAGCAGCCATTATCGATCCCTTGCGTGATCCCGAGCCCTATATAGCGATGGCGAAGCGGAACGGCGCGCGAATCGTCTATGTGCTCGAAACGCATTTTCACGCTGATTTCGTATCGGGCCATCTTGATCTTGCGCGGAAGACCGGGGCCGAGATCGTCTATGGTCCTACAGCCAAGCCAAACTTCGACGCTCATATCGCCGCAGACGGAGAAGTTCTCGAGCTGGGTCGGGTTAGAATCAAGGTACTGCACACGCCGGGGCACACGATGGAATCGAGCTGCTTTCTGCTGCTGGACGAAGCGGGCCGGGAGCATGGGATTTTCAGCGGCGACACGCTCTTTATCGGCGATGTCGGGCGGCCGGACCTGGCCGTCAAAACCGATCTCAGCCGGGAAGACCTGGCCGGCCATCTCTTCGATTCCCTGCGGGGGAAAGTCATGCCGCTGCCCGATAGTGTCATTGTCTACCCCGGCCACGGCGCGGGTTCAGCCTGCGGAAAGATGATGAGCAAAGAAACCTTCGACACGCTCGGTCATCAGAAAAAGATAAACTATGCGCTGCGCGCTGATATGAGCCGGGAGGAATTCATCCGCGAAGTGACGACGGGCCTGGCGCCGCCGCCGCAGTATTTTCCCAAGAATGCCGTGATGAACAAAGCGGGCTATGAGAGTTTCGAGGATGTACGCCGTCGGGGCGTCGTAGCGCTCGATGTTGAAGCATTTGAAAATGTTGTCCAGCACCACAAAGCTCTGATTCTGGATACCCGCTCCGGCCGTGACTTCGCCGGAGGCTTCATCCCCGGCTCGGTGTTTATCGGCCTCGACGGCAACTTCGCAATGTGGGTGGGCGCGCTGATCGCCGACCTGAAGCAAAACATCGTGTTTATCGCCGATGAAGGCCGCGAAGAAGAAGTCGTCATGCGTCTGGCGCGCGTCGGCTACGACATGGCCCGGGGCTATCTGCTGGGCGGCATCGAAGCCTGGCAGGCGGCCGGCCGCGATATCGAGACGCTCGACCAGGTGACGGCGGCGGAATTTGCCCGACGTTATCAATCGAACCCCGACCTGAATGTTTTAGATGTCCGCAAAGCCAGCGAGTTCACGTCCGAACATCTGGAGGGCGCAGCGAATTTTCCGCTGGATCTCATTCACGGCAACATCGGGCAGCTCGCAGCCGACCGGCGATACTATCTGCATTGTTTGAGCGGTTATCGTTCGGTCATCGCCGCTTCACTCCTTAAAAAACAAGGAATTAACGATGTCGTCGATGTAATGGGCGGCTATAAAGCGCTCGCACAGACCGCGCTCAAACGCTCGCAGCTCCGGGCGCCCGCAACTATGCTGTAATTCGACCTGCACTGCCCTGGTATAAGATCAGGAACCGCTTTCCGTCGAGGCGGCCCTACGAAGTATAGCCGATTCCGATAGGGCCGCCGGCAGGCCTTATGTTCTCTGACTATGTCCGCCGCGTATCGCTGCCTGCCCGGCATCTTTCCATCGCAGCCGCCTGCCCGGACCGCAAGACAAGCCCAATCCCGAGGGCTCCGGACGAGTGAATATGGGAACAATCCGATTCCATATTTCAAGCAGCCAAGGATTATCTTTTTTGATTGCGAATTTTTTAATAGCTTGCCGTCACACTGCCAATCTACATTTGTTGTTTACATTAAATCTCCTGGCTTCCCCTTGCCGGAATCCGGGTTGACAGTTTGCGCCCAATTCGTTAGTGTCGAATTAACAACGAGTGAGCGCGGGCTTTGAATTGCGCTTTACCGATCTCTTGCCAGAGAGCGTGTGGACCATGGTATAGCGGCCTGTATTGAAACAAGGGCCTACAGATCACATGTACCTGAACGCTCATTGACCGGGTATGTCTTGTTTGTCTTGCTGCTTCCGCTGTCCTGATCGATAGATATGGGATGTCATAGTCTCTGTCGAGTTCACTATCAGGTCAAGCTTCGAGTGTCAAATTCGCATTTGTTTAACTACTAACTGAACTGAGTTATGAAGAACAATTTGTTAAGCGTGGCTATGCTGCTGAGCATGGCCGCAGCGCTCTCCGCATGGGCCAACAATATTCCGGTCGAAACGATCTGCGGCCCTGCTTGCCCGCCGATGTGCGTCAATACGCTCAATGGCAATATGTTTTACGAAAGGCCGGATCTATTTATCCCGGGACAGGGTCTCTCGCTCGATTTTACTTTTGCCTACAACAGCCACCGTACGGCCCGGAACTTCGGCTATGGCAACGGCTGGACCTTTACCTATAATATGCTGTACGAACTCGTGGGTGGGGGTCCGGATATCGCGGTCCGCCGCAGCGACGGACGCCGGGACGTTTACACATGGAACGGCACGGACTACGATCCGCCGGTCGGCATTTTTGACATCCTGGACGAATACGCGCCCGGGCAGTTCAGCCTGACGCGCAAGTCGGGGATTGTCTATTTCTTCGACGACAACACGCACCGGCGTTTGACGAGTATCGTGGAGCCCAACGGCAATACGATCGCCATTGGTTATTCCGGCGGGCTGCCGACCACGGTCACAGATGCCACGGGACGCAGTGTTAACCTGACCTTTACAGGCGGTCTGTTAACGCAAATAGACGATCCGAATTTCACACCCGCCCGCAGCATCAGCTATACCTATGATGCGAATGACAACATGATTGAAGTTACGAACGCACTCGGCAACTCCATCAACTACGTCTATGACGTCAACCGCAACATGATCCGCATTGAAGACGCCAACAACAATATCTTCACGGCTGCTTACAGCGGAACCGAGGTCACGCAGCTGGCTTCGGCGATTTCGCAGATTGACTTCAGTTATGTCGGTCTGCAGACGGTGCTGGAAGAGCAAATCCCCGGCGGCGGCATCACGATGATAACCTACACCTATGACGCGCAGGATCGCCTGATTTCGGCCATCGGCGAGCTGCCGGGCGGCGACGTGCAGTATGCCTACGACGCCGACAACAATATCACGCAGATTACCGATGCCGACGGCAATGTGTCGGCATTTACCTTCGACACCCGCGGCAACACCCTGACCGCAACCGATGCGCTCGGCTTCCAGGAACAATGGACCTATGACCCGACCTTTAACAATGTCACGAGCCACCTGGACAAAATGGGCAATCTGACGCAGTTTACCCACGACGCCAATGGCAACCTGCTCCAGATCGACCGGCCGCTCGGCGTGACGGAAAACTTTACCTACTTCGCCAATGGCAACCTGCGCACGTCGACCGACGGCAACGGCAATACGACTTCCTACGGCTACAATGCCAACGGCTATCGTACGACGGTCACCGGTCCGCTGACAAACCAGAGCTTTGGCTACGACGATGTCGGCAATCTGATTTCCGAAACGGACGGCAACGGCAACACAAATACGCATGCTTACAACGCGCTGAACCGCATGACCAGCCATACCGACGCCCTGGGCAATACGACGCTGATGGGCTACGATCCCAACAAAAACCCGACTTCCTGGACCGACCCCGACGGCAATGTGACGACACGCACTTATGACGCGCTGGATCGCGTGATCGAGATCAGCTTTCCCGGCGGCGCCAACACCCAGTACACCTACGAAAATCACGACAAAGTCACGTCGTCCATCGACGCCAACGGCAATATCACGCTGTTTGATATTGACGACAGCGGCAACCTGATGGAGATAATTAACGCGGTCGGCGATGTTAAGTCCTTTGTCCTCGACAACCTCGGCAACGTCGTGCAGATGACAGACGAAGGCGGCGGTATTACGAACTACGCTTATGATGCGCTCGGTCAGGCGACAAGCATCACCGATCCGACCGGCGAGGTTACCAGCTATACCTATGACGCAGCGGGCAATGTAGCAACGGTGACCTTGCCCAATGGCAACGTCCGCAGCTTCACCTACGATGCGCTCGGCAGGCTGATCGATGTCAGCGATCTACTGGGTCCGATCGAAACGAATGCCTATGACAACAATTCCAACCTGACCGGCCGCACCGATGCCAATGGCAACACGACGCTCTATACCTTTAACGCCGAGAACATGCTGACGGCAATCACGGATCCCGCCGGCAACGCCAGCACTTTCGGCTACGACGGCGCCGGCAATCGCATCAGCGTGATCGATCGCAACAGCAATACGACGGCGTTCAGCTACGATGCCGAAAATCAGCGCGTGAGCGACACCGACCCCGACGGCAATGTGACGACATACATCTACGACAACCGCGGCAATCTGAGCTCGATAACCGACGCCCGCGGCAATACAACATCCTTTCGATACGACAACCGCAATCGGCTGACACGCGAAATCTACCCCGATGCCACTACGCGCATCTTCACGCACGACAACAACGGGAACATCACCAGCCGAACCGACAACAACGGCGATGTGACTTCCTATACCTACGACCAGCTCAACCGTCTGACACTGCGCGACTACCCCGGCTTTAACGACGATAACTTCGGTTACGATGCCGTCGGCCGGATTACCTCGGCTTCCAATGCCGCCGCCAACCTGACTTTCAATTTCGACCTTGCCGGACGTCTGCTGGCCGAGTCGCTGAACGGACAAACGACATCATACAGCTATGCCGTCGGAGCAGGCGAACTTAATATGACCTATCCTTCGGGGCGCAACATTACGAAGAGCAACGATCTGCGCGGCCGTCTGAGCGACATTCTGGACGGCGGCGTGAACATCGTGAATTATGCCTACGATCCAGCCGACCGCTTGATTACACGCAGCTATCCCGCAACGGGTAACTCGTCGGACTATAGCTACAACACCAATAACTGGGTGACATCGGTGGTGTTTAATCCCGGCGCCTTCGGCCAGTTCAACTACACCCTGAACAATGAAGGCAGCCGGCTCTTCGAAGAAAAAGTGCACCATCCGACAAATTCGCGGGGTTTCTCCTATGACGACAACTACCAGTTGGTGCGGGATCAGGAAGGGACCTTCGCGGGCGGCATCATCAACCCGGTCATCAGCCAGGAAGAATTCCTCTACGATCCCGTGGGCAATCGCCGCAGCACCGATTTTAACGGACTGCTGACGACCTATACCACGAACAATCTGAATCAGTATACCAGTATTACGCGCGGCGGTACTGTCAATCCCGGGCATGACGACAATGGCAATTTGGTCTTCGATGGTGTTAACGCTTACGGCTATGACTTCGCAAATCGCCTCACGGATATCAACGGCGGCGGAACGGCATCGTACGCCTACGATCCATTCGGACGACGCATACAGAAGCAGGCAGCCGGCATTGTGACGAATTACCTTTATTCCGGCCGCCGGGTAATCGAAGAGCGAGACGGCGGCGGCGTTACGCTGGCTACCTATGTCTACGGCAACGGCGTGGATGAAGTTCTTTCGATGGATCGCGGCGGCGGCACCTTCTATTATTTTCACGATGCCCTCGGCTCCGTGGCGGTCGTCACCGATGGCGGCGGTACGGTGGAAGAACGCTATGAATACCGTGGCTTCGGCGAAACACTTGTATTCGATCCCGCATTCAATCCGCTGCCGGCAACGGCTATCGGCAATCCGTATACCTTCACCGGCCGGCGCTTCGATGAAGAGTCGGGCCTGTATTATTATCGCGCCCGCTCCTATGATCCGGATCACGGCCGCTTTATGCAGCGCGATCCGGCCGGCTTTACCGACGGCGTCAACCTTTACGCCTATGTGAAGAACAATCCGATTAACTTCGCCGATCCGAGCGGTCTGATTGGCGTATTCGTGTCAGGGCTTTCCGGCAGCAGCGGCGGCGGCATCAGCGAATCGACGGGTATGCAGGATATGGCTACGACAACCAACCCCCAAATTCCCGGCGGCAGCCAGGAGTTTAACTGGTGGCAGCCGAATGCGGCCACTCAAGCGATCTGCAAGGCGCTCTGCAAAAATCCGAACCAGCCGGTTATCCTGGTAGGCCACAGTCTCGGCGGCGCGTCGGTGATGTCCATCGCGCGCAAGCTGGACAAAAAGTGCATTAAAGTGGATCTGTTGGTGCAACTGGAAAGCGTCGGCTTTAACGACGAAGTGCTGCCGGGCAATGTCGAAACCGGCGTTAACTACTATGCCGGCAATCCCGGCCTGGTGCAGGGCGCGCAGAATGTGCAGGGTTCGCACAACGAACCGGTCCCCGGCGCCACGCACACGACGATCGACAACGCCGACAACAATGGGCACCTCTTAACGCTCGGCCGAATTACACAAGAAGTCGGCGGCGGCAACTTCGCCAACAAGAATTGGCGCAAAAACAAAAAGAAAAAGGAAACAACAACCGAGAGCGCCGCACATTAATGCCCTTCGTCATAGATTCGACCTAAGCTAATATTCAGGAATTATTATACTTGTCAACAATTTTCGAGGATACATCATGCATAATTCGATCAAACGATTGATCGCGGGGTCCGGCGCTGTATTGCTGCTTGCCCTCTTCACACAGACGCTCGCTCCGGCTCAATATGCCAGCGGCGGCGCTCAGGATTTCGAAGGTTACATCCGGCCCTGTCCCGACGCCCTTCAGCTCGGCATCGATGTTACACACACCAGCGAAGTCGCAGCCGAAGACGGCTCCATCAGTTTAACGGTCAGCGGCGGCACGCCCCCTTATCGCTATTGCTGGTCGAGCCTGTACTACACCTCCGGCAACGAGGATATCGAGAATCTGGCGGCCGGCGATTATATGATCGTGGTTACCGACGCCCAGGGCTGCGACGCCACCACGATCGTACAGGTCGATGCGGGCTCCGTCGTCTCCTCCGCTTCGGAACGCCGAGTGGCGGGTGAGGCCGCTACGCTGGCCGTTACGCCCAATCCGAGCGAAGGGCTGGTGACAATCTCATATCGGCTACCACAGGCACAGACCCTGACGCTGGAAATCCATGACAAGCTCGGCAATGTCATCGCAAGCCTTCATAATGGCCGCCAGTCGGCCGGAAGCCATACCCTGCCATTCGACGGCAGCGCACTTGCTTCGGGCAACTATTTTGTGCGCCTCCGCCTGAATAACAGCAGCATTACGCAGCAGTTCGCTCTCATGCGATAACACGCGCAGTACATTCTTTACAGCGGCCGTCAATCGCCAGGGGATTGACGGCCGTCTTTTTTGCCTTAAAATACGTGTGGGATACGTAATGCTTTTGGCCTTGTGATGTTGTAAGTTTATCAACCGGGTCCGTCGCGACGCGGTGGCGTAGTCCGGTCGCGGCCGGACCATGCAGGAAACCTGTGAAATTTTAGACCTCTGTGATGTACAGTCCGGTCGCGACCGGACTGTGAATCTTTTTCGACGACTGCGGCTCTTAGATGTCGGGATGTGCCTGCCCGGCTTGATCAAAAACTGTTCACAAGGAATCGGATGATGAACATTCGGCTGGCTATTTTATTGTGTTCACTGATCGTCTGCCTACCGTCTGTCGACGGCAAGGCTTCCTGGTATGCAGGCGCCGGCGGATTCTACTTTTCGCCGACCGGGGATGCGGCCGAGCTCAATGATGCCGGGCCGGGAAGCAGTCTGCTCTTCGAGGCGCGCCACCTGTGCCAGCTTTGGTATGGCCTGCGCGTTGACTATGCCGATTTCGCGCGAGACGAAGCCGCGCTCTTCGACGATGCCTTCTACACAGACGGCCTGTACATTTCGCCTTCGCTCCGCTATAACTTCGTGAACGGCAAGAAATTCAGCTACGGCCTGGTGCCGTACGGACAGCTCATGCTGACGCTCAGTTCGCTGGGTAACAATGATCAGGAGAGTCGTAATGGATTGGGGGGCGCAGCCGGTGCCGGCCTGGCATATTGTGTGCCGGCCATGAATCGCTGTCTGATGCTGGATCTGCATCTGCACTACTCAGCGCCGAACTTCATATCGCGCGCCGATGAGCGGCCCGCGTTTCAATCGATTAACCTGGGGCTTAACCTGAGCATTGCTTTATGAAAGATCTTCTACTCCACACCTTCGCTCGCATCCGGCTGCCGCTCCTTGTCGCTGCGCTGCTCACTTCCTGTGCGGGCTCCGACATTGTCCATCAGGATTTCGGCCTGCGTCTCAGGAAAGATTCGCTGCAGTCCTTTGCCGAGCTGCGCAGCAGCGGCGACCGTCGGGCCGACTCCTTGTTTAACAGATACAACTTTGTGCCCGGAAGCGACACTCGCATGCCGCGAAACCCGAGCACCTTGCGCGGTCATATTTATTCGCTGCTCACACTTCTACAACCGGACTCCTGCGGCAGCGACGACCTGACGGCCCGCCACTTTGTTGTATTCCGCGATACGCTGAACTTCGGCGGCGGCGATCAGACGCTCGAACGCATTGCATTGGATCACGTGGAGCTCGTCGGCCCGCAGGTCGGCCTCGACAGCAATTGGTTCGAGTATTTCAACGACCCGCTCGACCCCAATGCCATTCGCGAGGTGCCGAGAGAGACGGTCTTTTATGACCCCTGTTCGGACTGCGGCTGCCGCTCGCTGGACTTCGCCTTCGACTGTCCGCCGGGTGTGCCTTGCGCCATAGAGTGTCCCGATCGCACTTATCAATGGTATATGCTGTCGCTGCGCGGCGGCTATGCCTCATATAATGATGAAGTCGATATTAACAATACCACGGCAGGCAAAGATGCGTTCTATGGCTCCGTGACTGCCGGTATCCGCTTCAGAGGATTCTTCGATCTGCTTAACAACGACACGAGCGGCCGCGCACATTGGGGGCTTGGCCTGACCTTCGACAGCGGCGTCCCCCTGGTCAATTCGCTGGACGCCGCCGCCGAGAGCATCAGCCGTCCAAGCCTGATGCTGCACTTCCGACGCCAGTTCGGGCGGACACTCTGTGTACTGCCTTTTGTCTACGCCGAAGCCGGTGTGGCAATCGATGCGGCCACCCGGGACCTGTTTTCGATGAGCCTCAAAAACAGCTTTATCTGCAATTGCCGCGAAACAAACGCCGAGCTGGCCGCCATCTTCGACTCGCCTGTCGTTGACGTGGCGTTTCCCTTTTCCTGGGGCTTCGGCATCGGTCTGGATGTTCCCCTTGCCGATTTCATGGATCTGTCTTTCGACATCGGCCTGCGGTCGATGGCTTTCGCGGAAACGACAGCGCTCTTCCGCTTCGACGACATTCCATCGTACCGGCGCGTCTCGATGCTCCTATTGCGGGCGGGGGTAACACTGTAATTCACGTACGGAAATCCTTAAACAGAATTAAAGGACGACTACTACTAATTTGAGTTAAGGCATGAAAACAGGAACAATACTCATCGGGGCTGCCGGATTCTGCATGACGCTGTTAACGGCCTGCAACTGCGATCCGCCGACCCAAACACGGACCTACGCACAAGTTTCCGCCTGTAACGTACGAGAGGCGACGATTACGGAGTTTCATCCCGACCTGCTGCGTGACACAATACTGGTCAATCAGGAGATTGACCGTATCGACCAGCAACCCGACACTTTGTATTCAATTCACGTTTTCGAGTTCCCCGCCTCGCAGCAGCAAACCGGCAACCTGCCCAATGACAGCCGCTTTGTAAATACCGATGAGATCGCCGTCGCCAAGGAGGCCTTCAGCGTGGGTGGTCTTAACTTCTTTGCGGCAGTGATGGACCGTTTACCGGCCAATGAAGATTTGAGCGGCGACCTACTGGTATCTTCCGTGAATTTGAACAACGTCGGCGGCAATACGGCCACGCTGCGCTTCTTCGGCGACCTGCAGCGGCACAGCGACAATGTAAACTTCTTACCGGTCGACAATGAAGTCGCACTCGATTTCTGTAACTACGTGCGCGACATTCCGAGCGCGCGGCTCGACGATCTCAGCGCCAATGCCGAGCGTTTCGGCCTTACAGATGCGGGCAGCACGATATCGAGCTACAGCGCCGCATCAATGGCCGTGCTCGACGAAGAATGCAGTCGTCTCGCACCGTCGGTAACAGTCCCGACGATACCGGCGGCCCTGCAGACTGAAGTCCTTCGCCTGGCCAACGAAAAGTCGGCTGTCGACATCGAAGTCCGGATCGGTGATGTCTTCTTCTATCGCGCGCGCAACGGTCGTGAATTTATCATGGCAATTGTCGATATCAGGGCTGGCACGCTGCCGCCCGACAAAGAACGCGTAACCATAATGTTTAACGAAATCTAAGACGAATGACACCACGCATCGTATTCTCGGCCCTTTTGCTGCTCTGCTGTATTGCTCTTGGGGCCTGCAGCCCGCCCGAGCCGACGCCGCCGCGCGTGCTGCTGCCGCCCGGCAACCTAGCGCGCCTTGCAGCGCCCGGCGACTCGCTTAACAGTTATGCGGATGAAACGGCCCCTGTGCAGCGGCCGCCGGCGAGCGGGACGCATCGTAATCCCTACGAACGCGAATTCCTGAGTCCCCCGCAATATCCCAGGCATGGTATCAAGGCGTCTCGTCACTTTGTCCAGGACAGCTTCGGCATTCGCAAGTCATCCGCCTTTGTCGTTAACCAGATTGCCGTTAACAACCTGACACGCAATATCGAATCGATGACCTTCCTCGACAACCGGCGTGGCTTCGTTTCTTTCGCCCATTCGCCCTGGCCGGAATACGCTGAGCAGGTAGGGCTTAATACCCGCGACGATCAGGGCGGCGTCGATCTTTTCTACTTCAGCCTGAAGTCCGATACCGGCTTCGTCTTCGAAAATCTGGTCAGCCTTTCCGATTCGATAAACACGAACTGGTGGGACTCGCACCCTTTCGCCGCTGACAGTCTGCTCGGTGACACCCTCCTTGTCGTCCTGCTCTGGTCGTCCGACGGTCGGCAGCCGTTTCGCTGGAAAATTGGAATGGACGGCACACGCTCGCGAATGGGCCATTCCGATTTGTATTATTCTTTCGGCTCGGACCCGACCGGCGCCAATGACTTACTTAACTTCCGCTGGTCGGCGCCGCGAGCGCTGCCCGAGGGCATCAACAAATCGGTCTCCAATGAAGGCAGTCCTTTCGTCTATTGTCTCTGCCACAGCAGCGGCACAACCTTGTTTTTCTCTTCGAATCGGGACGGCGCCGAGCAAGACTACGACCTGTACTCCGCGCCGATCACTATCGACTTTGCCGAGCGGCGCATCATCACCCGCGGCGCGGCGCGGCGTTTACCGCGCAATACCAGGCCCGACCTGCGCGATTCCAGCGTAAACTCAGCGGCGGATGAACGCTTCCCCTTCGTGCCTTCGCCCATCAGCGACAGCAACGACCGCTTTCTGTATTACAGCTCCAAACGCTTTCACGATACCGTCGGCCTGAGTCCTAATCTGGTGTTGCAGAGCCGCGGCAGCTTCGATCTTTACCGATCGCCCCTGGGCAGCGAGTATCCCTGCCGGCCCGCGCCAAGTCCGCCGGACGAGATAGCGATTAGTGTTGCGCTGCTCGATGCCTGTGATCCGGCGCGTCCGGTGCAGCAGGGGATGATTCGTCTGATCGATGAAAGCGGCGCCGCAGCTCCAATCGACATACGCGGTTCCAGGCATCGTTTCATTCTTCATCCCGATCGCCACTACAGCGTGTTGGGAGGATCCGATTATGCCGACCTTAACGACTGCACTCTGCAGGGTGACAGCATCCTGGTTGGCTATTACCCGGCTGCGGACGTGACTATTCCGGGCAGGCAGATGCAGGGCAGCGATACTAGTTTCATCAGCAGAGATACGATCCGATTCACGAATGTCGGCCAGATTCCGCTGCCCGGCGCAAGCATTAACTATGATGAGCTTCACAGCGAATTGAGGTTCGACGGCCGAAGGCTGCTGAAACGCTTCCAGGGGACAAAAACCGTTCGCGACAGCCGGATTCTGGGGCGGCGGCAGGCCGGGCTGACCTGGGAAGTGCAGGCGACAGTTTCCTGGAATACGGACGAGCGGCGGACGCGCCCGGGCGGCGATTGCGCTGCGGATCGCAGGGGCACTTTGCTCAGAAGCGCGACCGCCCCTTCCGAAACCGGTCGCAACGGCGTCATCTCGACCTTCGGCCTGCGCGGCAAGGTAGAATTGCACGACACCGTTTATCTCGTGCCGGAACATCGTCCCAAACCGGAGATCGAACTGGAGGTTTTCGTTATTAACATTCTGAGACCCGGGGAGCCGGTGCGCAATCCCCTCATTGCCGTCTACGAAGGTTCAGACAGCAGGCCGATCTTGCGGGAAAGCGACAAACAAAGCATACGCATTAAGCTGGAATGCCATACACGCTACACCATCAAGGGCGGCTCCGACTATGATGGCTTTGATTGCGGCGAAGCGGATAACAGAGTCTTGATGTATTATCGGGCGCCGGCACGGGACACCCTTTCAGGCAGTTGGCGACGGCCCCTCCGCCGTCCTGCCCTCCCTGCGCGCAAAATCACAAGCGCGGAATTGCCTTCTGAAAAGTCCCTGAATCTTGGTGGCGTTACTACGAGTAATGTTGACCGCAGGCAACTCATTCGCGACACGGTTTATGTGATTCCGCACTATTATCAGAAGCCGCCTTGTGTTGAACGCTTTGTCCGGTTTAAGGGCATCTTCAAAAATGTGCCCTACTTTCAAACGGGCATGTGGGAAGTTAACACAAGTGATAATCTGAAGCTTCACCTCGATTCGCTGCACAATCGGTCGCAGGCCACGGACAGCTCGTCGCTTGCGATGGCGCGCTGGGTCGAGTTGCATCCCGAAAATTCCTACTGGCATTCCTGGGACCCGGACAGAGCGCTGAACAACCCCAGCGATAACCGCGGTCGCATCAGAAGGATCGCGCAGTATCAAAGCAATTTTGCGCCCAAGGTCGATGCCAGCCTCGACAACATGACGCGCATCGTCAGCAGTCAACTGCTGCCCCAGTTTCACAAAATCGACAGTCTGCTGTCAACCGGAGGACGCCACAACAGCAAGTTAATCATCCAGGTGGAGGCTTACAGCGACAAACGGCCGGTACGTGTCGGTTGGTACACCGGGCAGGATGTTAACTATACCGAAGGCGAGCTGGTCGACACGGGCAATGGTCTGCAACCGCGTCTCATGCCGTTGTCGATCCCACACCGCAGCAATCTCAATCTAGACAACGACACGCTATCGAAGCTGCGCGCATGGTACGGCTACCGGGAGATCATTCAACGCCTGCGACGGGATTCGCTCTTTCAGCATTATGCAGCCCAAAACGCAATTCTCTATCCCGAGGAGATCATCGCGGGCGAGGCCGAACGCGACCGCCGTTTTGACGAGAGCAAGATCATTATTCTCAGCAAGGGCAAGTATTTCGATGCCGGTGTCAGCGCCGAACACCGTGCTTATACGCGCGCGCCGGACGGCGCAAGCAACTATTTCAGCTACGATACGGTCCGCCGCGTTAATGTAAAAGTCTACCTGATCGAGTTTGTGGAGCATCGTATCGTGTCCAACGAATGCTGCAACAAAAGCCGCTGGCTTCGCGAGATCGATGTTAACAAAACAAGACTGCCGAAGGCCGCAGATTCCGATCCTCCCAGACAGAGCCAAAACGAGCAGCGAACTTTCAGATAAACTCTCTGATGTCGACACAGTCTCACGCTTCAATTGGGAATGGAAAGGAGGCGAGCGTCCGGGCAACGACTCCGCCACCAAGCGCGTTAAGAATACACCGGTTTGTTTCTTGCTTTTCACACTGACTCTCTGCATGGGAATACAGAGACACAACGGTCCGCGTCGCTTGTCTTGCTGCCTAGACAGATCCAGGAGCACTCGGGGCTGCATTCCTGCGCCGAGCGCAGGACCGAGAGTTCATTAAAAAAACGGGTTTACCAACACTTGTTATTTGAAACAACTGCGTTGAATGAGCGCTGAGCAAGACCGATTTATGTTTTTGGAGCGCCGTAGTCATTCTCTGGCGGGCTGTTCAGAATATTTTACGTCAGCTCAAGGCGCAAGTACGGGCAGTTCTGCGACAATGTGCACTGTTCGGCAGTAGAAACGCCCCAGGTCATCAGGACTTCGTCAACGATCGTCTAGCGCAATCAGGAAAGAAACAAGATTGAGGCTGCGCGCCAGTCCCAATTTGCGGCGGATGTGCTGACGCTGCGTATTAACGGTGTGGATGGAGGTGAACAGCAGTTTGGCGATTTCCTGCGAACTGAGCTCCAGGCGCAACAGGCAGCAAATCTTGCGTTCGCTGGTCGTCAGTGACGGACAGGCCTGCAGCAACAATCGCAGGAAGTCCTGGTGCACCTGGGAAAAGCGTTCATCGAACGTGTTAATATCGAGAGGGTCTCGTTGCAGCGTTTCAATCTCCTTCGCCATTGCGGTGGCCAGCCTGCGCGAGCGTGCCGGCGTAGCCGCGCCGACATCGATAATCCGCCGGCGCAGCAGTTCGAGCAGCGATTGCTGTTGCTGAAGCGTTAAGGACATCTTCACGAGCTGCTGCTGTTGGCTGTGAATTTTGGCCTTCGCCTCCACGCTGTTACGCCGTAGCGTATCGACCTCGCGCTCCGATGCATCGCTGGCGGCGCTTGCCGCCAGCGCCTGGATCTGCGCCTGCACCGCGGCCCCTTTCACCTGTTCCTTCAAACGCTGCTGCTGCCGCAGGTACATAAAGGCGGCATGAAAGTCACGACGCCGTTCCGATATCTCGACAAGCAGCGAGAGCATCTCCGATTCCATTTCCCGATCTTCGATCCGGCGGCTGCCGGCCAGCGCTTCATGGACGTAAGACAAAGCATCATCGTCGCGTCCCAGTAAAACATAAACTTTGGCACGTGCGGCGCGCGCCTGTTCTTCCAGGGCAGGTGCGTGCTTCCCGCTGATGCGCAGTACCGCGCGAAGGTGACGCATGGCCAACCGCGCCTGGGCAGTGGCGGCCAAAGCGACTGCCGTATTAAGGCGAATCCGCAGCTCACGCTCGTGCAGGCGGCTGCGCTGTATCCGCCGCAGGGCCCGGCCGTAGCAGTCCAGCGCGGCGCCGAACTCTTCGCGGTCGAAGTAAATATTGCCGATGCTGAATTCGCTATCCGACACCCCCGTCGCATTGCCGATAGCTTTGTAATGTTCGAGGCATTGCCGAAAATAGTGAAGTGCCTGCGCGCCGTTCCGGATAAGCTCATATATCGCGCCTATATTACCGAGAACGGCAGCGCGCAGCGTCGCGTAGTTTTCTTCTTCACAGATGCGCAGTGCGCGCAGCAGGCTCTCCAGCGAATCCCGATACGCCCCCCGGCAGCGCAAGAGCTGTCCGTAATCCTTCAAGGCACGCGCCAGGGCCGCCCGATCCTTCCCTGACTGCAGAGACCGGATCAGATCGTGCATGACGGTCTCGGCTTCCTGATGCCGCTGCAGAGCGCAGAGGCAGAGCGCCTGCAGACGAAGCGCATCGCAGCCCTGCGCGGCGGCGCGCTGTTTTTTGGCCATCGAGCACAGTTCACGGCTGTGATCCAGCGCTTCCGCGAATCTTCCCTGATAAAACAAACAGCCGGCAACTATCAGCCTGGCTTTAAGCGCCATCTCCCGGGCGGCATTGCCGCCGGCCAGCATCAGGACTTCGCGGGCGCTGTTCAGCGCCAGGCGGTTATCCAGACCGAAGGCACGCTGACCGAGCTCCAGGAGCAGCGGTACTCGCTTCGCATTGCTGCCGGCCAGCCGGAGTTCCTGTCGCAGGTCTTCGAGACTTGCACTGCCGGGGTGTATGTTCTGTGTCATAAACTTCCTTGCCTGAAACGAGAAAACGCGCGCGCTGACGCAGGCTTGAACCCGATTGATTCGCGGGCGATAGCGCCCTGACAGCTCCGCCGCTCCCGGTCGACCCCTGCGGACATTATGACCGCCGATGCCCAAGTCCGGATCAGGCGGCGGCCGGTACAACACCCGGCTTCAATAACCGCACAAGCGGCAAGGGGTTTCACCCGGCACTATAAACAAATAGACCATCCCGGCGCTTGCCGTCCCCTCGATGCGCTCGCAGTGCTCCGCAAAGCTGCAAGGTGCCCCGCATCTCAGGGGGGAAGCCCGGAATGGCCTTGATTCGCCGTCCGAAGATCGCCGCCGGACGATGCCCGCGTGGAGTGTCCGCTAGATTCTTCGGCAATTCAGAAAATGTGCACTGCTTATCGCAGGACAACAATGCTGTGCGTCAGGAAGACCGTACCCGACTGATAACGCAGGAAGTAGCGGCCCGCCGGGAGTTGCGATGCATCGAAACGCAGCATCCCTTGAGCGAGGTCGTCGCTGAGATCGAGAACGGGCCGGCCCAGTGCGTCGTGGACCGCAAGCCGCGCGCGCGCCGTGGAGAGCTCGGCGGGCAGCCTGATGTAGGCATAGTCACGCAGTGGATTCGGCCTGACCGCAAGACGCAGCTTTGCCTCCGTCCCGTCGGCAGCCACCGACGTTGAAGCCGAGGAAGAGGTACGAAATGAATGCACCTGCCCGTAATCGAATGACCAGGGGCCAACCCCAATGTCGAAGCGCCCACGCGTGCGGGTGAAGTACAGTGTATTCCACTCAAGGCCGGTCAGGCTGAACACCGTCGCCGTGGTGTTGGCCACCCGGAGGACTTTAGCGTTCTTCACTACAAAAGTAGGATCAGTCGATAGTTCGACGTCGTGCGCGAAGGCATCGGGCGTGGAATCGATCGTTAACTCGACATCGATCGGAACATTGGCAGACAGATCAGCCGGGAAGGTCACGAGCGGAGCTTGCAGGAAGTCCTGCTCGGTCGAAGTTTCCGTCACAAAGAGGACGCGTTCGCGCCATTCGCTCGCCAGATCGTCGTTCAGTGCCCGTACGCGCGCCACGTACTTGCGATTGTATTTCAGGCCGCTCATCACAAAACCCGTTTCCGCCAGTTCGCTGTCGACAAGCAGCTCTCTGTCGAAAGCCTCGACATCATAAAAGAGACTGCTGACCTGTTCGGAAATCAGCAAGTGATAGCCTGTCGCACCAACGACTGCCGTCCATTCGATCAGGACATCCTCTCCCGGCGTGATGCTCTGGTTGGGGCCGGGCTGAATGAATTCGGGCGCTTGCAGGGTCTGTCTGCCGTTCGTTCGCAGGAGAAAATCCAGTTCGTGCACGAGCAGCGTAACATCCGGCTCGGGATGCAGCGCCTGGACAAATCGCGACGTAGAATAGGGCGGCAGCGCAACAGGTCGCAGCTCTTTTTCCCAATTGAGACCGCCGTCGCGACTGCGCAGTATTTTGCCTTCGTAACCTGCCGCGATGCCGTTCCGGCTATCAGCAAAGGCGATGGCGCTGAGACCGGTATTCGGTTCGATAAGCTCATCCAGCAAGGTCTCCCAGTTCTGCCCGCCGTCGCGACTGCGGATAATCAGGTCCCGAGCCTGTGCACCCAGATACGTCGGCGCAGATCCGGCAGCCCAGATCTCCGATGGGTTAAGAAAGAAATACCTGAGTATTCCGTCTGCGGCGGATCTGCTGTGAATTGTTTCCCAGCTAGCGCCGCCATCGACGCTCAGATGCAGTTCCATCGCTACCGGATCGCTGCTGATGTTCCGTCCATTGATGGCAAACACGTCAGGGGCGATGCAATGCACCTGCGTGATGCCCGCTTCGTAGCTGCCGGGCGGCAAGGCGATTTCGCGCCAGGACGTCCAGCCGTCATCCGTGGCGAGGATGCGGGAAGGAGCGAGCAGCCTGCTGAAGATCAGACCGTGTTCACTGTCGCACATGTGAATATCGTACGATCGTGTCGGCAGCGGCCGGCCGGTCCAGCTTGCGCCGCCGTCATCGGAGCGCAGAAGTTCGGGGCGCGGAGCTTTGTTCTCCAGCAGAAATATCGTCGAAGGCGCGGGATGCGCTACCGCCGACCATTCCCTGCCCGGGCTCGTCTCGCGCAAGGTCGTCCAGCTTGCGCCGCCATCGCTTGTGCGCCGCAGACTGTGCTCGCCAATAACGACAAAGTGTGTGCCGTCGGGCCCTGCGATCGTGCGTCCCTGTTCGTGGCCGCGTGCGCCGGACTCCCGCTCTGCGACTTCCCAGCTGCTTGTCAACTGCGCGTCCAGTTCCTGAGGCAACAGAAAGCACATCGCTGCAGCGTATGCAGCGAGGACGGCGAAGCACTTTGCCGCCCGCACGCAGCGCGATTGCCGCGCAGAAACAGAAGCTTGTTTTCGATGGAAATTTTCACTGCGTCCATTCATAGCTTATACCTACAAGTAATTAAAGTTGCTATAACAAAAGTTAATACTATTATTTTCTACCTATCTTGTTCCACTGCGGGCGAAGCTCAGGCCTGCATTGCGCAGCACATATCGAGTGTTGTCTGCCGGCCTGCCGAGTGCGCGCTTCCGCACAATTGCCTGTGGATCGGGGATGCGAGTTTAATACTCCGCAATCGCGTTCCACCTCACCGCTACCGCTCTGTCACTTGAGAACCAAGATGCGATTAACAAAGCGCTCGTCGCCGGCCTGCAACAGAGCCAAGTAGAGTCCTGAGCCCGGCGCCTCCGCCTCCACGCGCAGCCAATGTTCGCCCGCAGCCACCAGACCAAAATCCCGCTTCAGCAGCAGCCGGCCCTTAATGTCGAGCAGCGTAAGCTGAATGTTCCGCGCCTGCGTCAGCCGGAGCCTCAGACTGGACTTGTTTAAAGACAGATTCCAGGCGAGCCCGTCCGCTGCGCCGGGCATCGTTTCGGAAGCGGCGGCGGCCGGATTTATCAGAGGCGCGGAAGTACTGTTAAGTACCTGCCGTCTGGTAGTTGAGGAATCGTGATAGGCGACAAACGCCAGCAGGCTGATCCGCTCCGGTTGCCAATCGGCGGCCAGCGGCAGAATAAATCTATGGCTGTAGAGACGGTCCACTTCCGGCTCGGCCGGAATGACGCCGGCGAGGCCCCAGCTTCCGAGCGGCATTGCCCGCAGTACATGATTGTGCTCAAATCCGACGACGGGATGACCTTTGCGGTAGTAGGGATGGCCGTGCACATTGTTCATGCTGTTGCTCTGTTCCCAGCCGGGCCCCTCGCCGACCAGGCCGTCTTCGATGACATACACATTGAGGCGCAGATCACCCCGCGCGGCATAGTCGACAAAACGCGCCCCCAGCTCGACAAGGACTTCGCGCTTATCGGCAGCGTATTCGCTCTTCAGCTCCAGCTCCAGCACGGATTCCAGCCCGGCAAGCTCTTCGGCAAGCGCCGGCCATGCGCTGCGGCTGGCCATGCCGACCCGCTTGCCATCAAATGCAATCCGGTTGAAACTGGCTTCCGGGTAAGCTGGAGCGAAGTCGGCAATCAATGACTGCGCCGCCTCGATCGCCATGGCATCGTTGAAGTGAATGGCCGCCGCGAGCACATCCGGGAAGGCTGCGATGATCTTATCCAGAACTACGACGCCATCAACGCAACTGCCGCACCAGGCGCCGGTAAACTTCTCGACTACTATGCGCCGGGGCACGCTGCGACCCGTCGTGACAGCCGTCAGCGCGGACAGCCGGTTGTCGGCCGGTTGCTCGTCGGGCATGCCGTTAACTTCCGTGATACGCAGCTCGAGCTTGTAAAGCCCGGCCTTATCCGCCTGCCAGACTTGCGGGTGCGTTAATTGATACTCCCGGTGCGGAGCGATCGACAAACCCTCCAGCAAAGCGCTTTGCGGCTGGCCCGCAGCAGTCTGATACACGATGCGTATCGCCGTGACCGTCGCTCGGCCATTATTAACAAGACGGCCGCGAATGGGTACTTCCGTTCCCAACACAGTTTCTTCCGGCAGATCGAGCGCCAGCAGCCGCAGGTCCCTCTCCGGCGCCTGGCCATAATGAAAGCTCAGTACGCGGTCGTCCTCCTGCTCGCGGCCGGCCGGCATGAGCATGGCTGCCGATCCGCCGTCGACATTGATGCCGGCGCTCGCGTCATGATTTTGCGCACCGACAGCTGCGGAAAAGTTTTCGGGAAGCTGCCCCCGGTTCCATACGATGTCGAAGTCACCCGCTTCGTAGAGGCGGATTGCGAAGTCAGCGTAGAGATCGTCGCCGGGCGTCTGTCCGGCTGGCGCCATAGAGCGCCATTGAATGACCTGGACGCGCGCAGGCGCGGCACCGTAGACCCAGCTTCGAACCTGCCCCTGCCGGTCGCTGCCGGATGCTAAATGAAGATCGTGCCACAGAGCCATTATGGCGTTAAAGGGCGCGGAGGCGGAGGGCAACGCGTGATGATCGGCATTGCTGCCGGAGGATTGCTCATTGAAGCTGATGTATCCGTTGTCGCTGGCATAGAAGCCCTGCACGGGACGGCCGAAAAAATCCCAATCGAAGGGCAGCGGCTGCCAGGGCGAGAGGACATTGTCGAGCTGGCCGAAGAGGATGATCTTCCCGGGCCATTCGAAATTGTACTCCGCCGCCGTCCCCTGTTGCGTGGCATAATAATACGACGTCGCCTGCGCCTGGGACAGCCCGCAAACCAGCAGCAGCCCCGGCATCCATAGATTGAAAAGTCGCATTGTTCCTCCTTGATAGATTTGAGTCGAGTTATTGGTAATACACAGTACCGCAGAGAGAGCTGCTGGCGGCCCTGTTGCCGCACACAAAACGCGGATTGCGAAACGCTACAGCGCAGAAACCGGGCAGATTTTTGAAGGTTACCCGTGAAAATCAGTAAAAAATAAGTATGCGGGCTGCGGATCGCTTCCCTACCCGCGCAAATGCCGCCGGCGGTAACAGCCAATTTCGGGGGCGAGCCAGGCGGTCTTAGCACTCATTTCGAACATGTGATTGTCGGAGGAAAATCAACTAGAATCTATTCTAAGAATAAGTATTTCGTTCTAAGAACATTGCGATCCCGTATATCGCAGTCTGACGTCAGTTTGAGCAAAACAGGCTATGAATGCCAAAAAGCGCCGCTTCAGCCGATCCGTTCAAGTTTGGCACGGCAATTGAGACGACAGAAGCACTTCGAAATCAGAATAACAGACAAATTCAAAATATTGCGAGGAGAGGCAAGATGGCTAACAAACAACTCTTCCAGTCGCGGCGCGGAAAAGCCATCAAAGCCTGCGACACTTATAATCAGGCCGGCGGCAAGGCATACAAATTGAGCAAATCGGAGGCGCTGGCGCAGATGGCGGTGACCGGCACCCTGAACAATACCTTTTATGCCGACGCCGAGACGCAACTGGAGACCGCGTTGGATCTGGCGACATCCGCCGATGTGACAATGCTGGCCAAAACGGCGATCTATGCCCGGCGCGAAGCCAAAATGAAAGATATGCCGGCTCTCCTGCTTGCGGTACTGGCCGGCCGCGATACGGAGATGTTTAAACGGATATTCGACCGCGTGATCGACAACGGCAAGCTGCTGCGAACTTTTGTGCAGATTATGCGCTCGGGCCTTACCGGCCGGCAGTCTCTGGGCAACGCGCCGAAACGAATGGTACAGCGCTGGCTGGCGACCAGGACGCCGGACTACATTTTTCGCAACAGTGTCGGGCAAGCGCCTTCGCTGGGCGACGTGATTAAGATGGCGCATCCAAAACCGGCGACCGGCGAGCACGAAGCGCTGTTCGCTTATCTGATCGATAAACAGTATGATTTTAACCAATTGCCGCAGTCGGCGCAGCGCTACTCGGCCTTCAAAGAAGGCCGCGACAGCGACATACCTGCCGAACTGCCGATACAACTGTTGAGCGCACTGGAATTGTCCAGGGCCGACTGGACGCAGATTGCGCTGCGCAGCTCCTGGCAAAGCCTGCGCATGAACTTAAACACATTCTTGCGTCACGGAGTATTCAACAATGATGATACGGCGGCGGCGCTGGCGGAACGATTGCGCAGCCGATCTCTGATCGCAAAGGCGAATGCTTTTCCGTATCAGTTGTTCGCGGCTTACAAAAATGTTAATGAGGCAATGCCGCGCTGCATTATAGACGCTCTGCACGACGCAATGGAAGCCGCAACCGCCAACGTACCGGCTCTCGAAGGCAACGTTGTCCTTTGTCCGGATGTATCAGGCAGTATGCAGTCAGCGATCAGCGGCTATCGTAAGGGCGCAAGCTCAAAAGTTCGCTGCGTAGATGTTGCGGCATTGGTAGCGGCGAGTTTCCTGCGCAACAATCCGAACGCGCGCGTTTTGCCCTTTGACACGATGCTATACCGCAATTGTCTTTCCAGCCGCGACAGCGTGCTGCGCAACGCAAAGACGCTTTCCGGATTTGGTGGTTGGGGCACGAACTGTTCTTTGCCGCTGCGTTACCTGGTGGAAAAAAACATTAAGGCCGATATCGTGATCTACATTTCGGATTGCGAATCCTGGGCAGATGCCTCTCGCGGCCGCGGTACGGACACCATGAAATACTGGCAGCGTTTCAAAAGCCGCAACCCGCGGGCGAAGCTGGTCTGCATCGACATTCAGCCCGCGACGCATACGCAGGCCTACAATGCCCGGGATGTGTTAAACATCGGTGGATTCTCCGATTCCGTATTTCGAGTGATCGAGACTTTCTATAAACGCGAAGGAGCTTCATTTCTCGACGTGATCAATACGATCGAGCTTGACTGACAAACGACAACGGCAGGGCTGCCGGCGCGCAATTGCCGGCAGCCCCTAAAAGCAACAAAAAATCAGAGTCCGTAATTACACATCAGGAGCAATTAAACAAGAGAAATGCGGTTGGGACTACATTTATGGATATCCGGGCGACGGGGGATTCCCGGCGACGTCAGTGTCTGGCGTCTTGCGCCCGGCCGGGCTTTGACCCGGGATGTCTTGACTATCCTTGTTCTCTTGTTTTCATGTGCTGATAAACAATTGTTGCAAAGATCATTTTCAGGAGCAACACAGCCAACCAATCTCAAGTCTCAGGAGCTAATTTGCGGGAGAAATGCCGTCGGGACTACATTTACTTTGCTCGTAACGAAGGGACCGCAGTTCGGATGGGCTGTTATTCCCGGGATGTCTTGGCACCTCTTGTTCTCTCGTTTATTTTGGAACAGCGGCGGCGGGCAAAAATGGACAGCTTGTATATACGACTGCCGCCAATCAGCTTATAGCCATTCTCCATGTGCTATATAACAAAAAAACCTTCTTGCCGCATTATCGCCTGCAAATCCTCTTCCACTTCTCTTTTTAGTGATTCCAGTTGCCTCAGGTCAATCAGCAAGAGGACCTATCTATTGCGGATTGCGCTCCTTGTACTTCTTTCCCGCCAGTAATCGAACCCGAGCACATCGTCTTTTTCTTAGGAAAATTGACGAATACAGACAAGCCGCACTAGCAAGGATACAATTTTGCCGATTGCCAACAATTCTGTTGGCAACAAGTTTGATTTTATTATATTTGCCAACAATTCTGTTGGCAACAATTTCGTTGGCGCCTAAAGTGAGAAAAAAATATGCAAAAGATAAGGCAGGCACACGGCAACTGGGTAAGCGGACCAGAACGCTTTTGGGGCCGCGAAACCGAACTTGCAAACTTCTGCCGCTACCTGGATGAAGGTGCCAACCTGTTGCTTGTAGCCCAGCGAAGGATGGGAAAGACGAGCCTGATGCGGGAAGCGGCCAGGCGAATCGATAATGACTATCTTTGCCTGCATCTCGACGTTCAAAACTGCTCCACTGCTGAAGATTTTGTCGCCGAGCTGGGTATCGCAACCAACGCTCACGCCTCGCTTTGGCACCGGACAAAAGCTGTGTTCAGCAATGTAGTTGATTCAGCGCGTCGATCGGTCGAGACGCTGCAGTTATCAGAAATCAAAATAACGATCCGGGCCGGACTCGTTGCCGCAAATTGGGAAAGCAAGGCAGATGAGCTTTTACAGGAAATTGCAAATCAGGACAAAGCAACCGTACTGTTTATCGATGAAGTACCTATTTTGGTAGGCCGCATTCTTTGGCAACAGGACAGCGCAATTAGTTCGGAAGGAATTCAGGCTGCCGACCGTTTTATGTCCTGGCTGCGCAGTAAAGCCTTACAACACGCCAATCAAATCCGCTTTGTGCTAACCGGCTCGATAGGACTGGAACCATTACTGCGGCGGGTTAACTTAAGCGCCGCCATCAACAATCTGAAGCCTTTCCATCTCGAGCCCTGGGATGAACAGACCGCCCTCGGCTGCCTGCGCGCGCTCGCCAATTACTATGAGATACGCCTTAGCGAAGAAATCTGTCTTGCCATGATTCGCCGACTGGGATGCAATATCCCGCACCACGTGCAAATGTACTTTTCGCATGTTTATGAAAGCTGCAAACGGCGTTCCATTACCGTCTGCACGCGGGAGCTGGTGGACGACGTTTATGAGAAGTATATGTTAAGCAGCCGCGGACATGCCGAACTCAGCACCTTTGAAGAACGGCTCGCAAAAATGATTGCAGAAGATTGTCTGCCTTTTGCTTTCGATTTATTGACTGAAACCGCAATTGCCGACTGTCTTGACGTCACCGCCCTGAAGGCATTAGCGGCTGAGCACGATCTGAATCTCGGAAGACCGCAGTCCAAAGTGCGTCTGGTGCTGGATATACTCGAACACGATGGCTATTTGAAACGACGCCAAGACGAGTACTATTTTGTGTCGCACCTGCTGCGCGACTGGTGGAAAGCGCGCCATGGATTTGGCTATGTTCCTACTCAACAACGAGGAGCAAACTAGTGGAAGCAATACTGATGAAATACAATCCTTCATTTCTGAGTGATGATGAGATTATCAAAACCTTTGCCGTGCGTCACACACAGCTTTCCTTACTTCTGGAAACGATACGCGAGAACGATAGTCTCAGTAATCAGCACGCACTGATTGTCGGTCCGCGCGGAAGCGGCAAAACAACACTTGTGCAGCGGGTCGCCGCTGAAATCCGGAACGATGAGCATTTAGCTACAAACTGGTATCCGCTTGCATTTGCCGAGGAAAGCTACAGCGTTTCCAACCCCGGTGAATTCTGGCTCGAAGCTCTGTTTCACCTTGCCCGGCAAACGGGACTTGAACGTTGGCAGCTCACACACAGGCAGCTTGCCACCGAGAAAGACGACAATCAACTGCGCGAACGCGCTCTGAGCCAACTACTTGATTTTGCCGATGAACACAAGCAGCGCATCCTCCTGATAGTTGAGAATCTCGATACACTCTTCGGTGTACAGATGAGCGATGAAGACGCCTGGGTTCTTCGCCATACCCTGATGAATGAACAGCGCATTATGCTGCTCGGTACCGCTAAGGCGCGTTTTGATGAGGTTTCGGGATACGGCAAGGCTTTGTTCGGTCAATTTCGTGAACTTACTCTGGAGCCTCTTGACACCTGGGAATGTCAGTCATTGTGGAAGCAGGTCAGCGGACAGGAGATCAGCTTCAACCATGTGCGGCCGATTCAGATTCTGACAGGTGGCAATCCGCGACTTATTCACATCATCGCCCGCTTTAACGCCAAATCTTCCTTTCACGATTTATTGCACAACCTTACCCATCTTGTCGACGAGCACACCGAATATTTCAAGAGCCAGCTCGACAGATTGGCGGTGCAGGAACGCAAGGTCTATGTGGCCCTGGCGGGCATTTGGGATCCGGCCAGCGCGCGCGCAGTTGCCGAAGCAGCAAGATTGGATGTTAACAAAGCCAGCTCGCTCTTGCAGCGCCTTGTCAAGCGCGGGGCTGTGCAAACGACCGGTGACAAACGGCACAAGCTGTATTTCCTCAGCGAACGGATGTACAACATCTACTATTTAATGCGCTGCCGCGGCGGCGCCTCGGAGCGAGTCCGTGCCGTGGTACAGTTTATGATCAATTTTTATGATTCGGAGCAGTTGAGCGACTTGATCGTTTCGTTGCTTAAAGAATATAGCCGCAATGGACAACTTCGGAATCGCGATCTATACGAAGCACTCATTGGCCTGTTAAAATATGCACTAATTGATAAGTCAGTTCGATCGAAGCTAACACAAAGAACTCAATGCGAATTAGCAGCGACTACAGCAGAACACTCTGAAACTCAAGATGTCCCCGACTACATTCATCGTCTAAATAGTCGATTGTCTTCGATTGAAATTACTGGCAGACTTTTGGAGTTACGAGAAAAAATTGATCGGTGGGAATGGCTGTGTAAAAAGAAAGAGACTCTGACTGAGATAGAAAACACGTATCAGAGTCGAGTAGGCAAAAGTGAAGCATCTTTTTGGGATCTCGTTGAATTTGCCGCTTTGTTGCGGATTCTCGCGAAAGATGAGAAAAGAATCCTCGCGACCTTAAGCTCAGCGCAGCTTGTCTCCGTCAATTCATACGATTTGCAGTTAGTATTGGCTTTTATTTCGAGACAACTAGGCCAGTTTCGTTTCGCTGCAAATTTGCTAAACAACTTGTCGCAACATCCATTGGCAGATTGTGTACTTCACACTGTACTGGGCGAGCTTTATCACTATAATCTAGAACAGTTTGAAAATGCGCTTCAGGAATACTCGAAAGCAATCGAGCTACAGTCAGACTATTTCGAGGCCTGGCACAATTTAGGGAAGCTGCATCTTTATAAACTTCACGATAATGCAGAAGCTCAATCGGCATTCAAGAATGCGCTTGCAATTAATCCAAAGTCGTTTGAGTCCTGGACGGAGCTGGGCAATGCCTACCTTCACTCACAGAATCAGCAGGTAAACATGCTCACAGCTTATATGAAAGCAAAAGAATTACGCCCTCAGAATCCAGTGTCATGGGCACTTGTCGGCTTTGGGCAGTTGAGAAACGATAAATTCGAAGATGCTGAACAGTCATTCGTACAATCGCTGAATCTGAACCCGGAATATCCGTTGAGCTACATTGGCTTCGTAGTACTAAACGCAATAAGAAGTGACTGGGATAGTGCAATTGTATCCCTGGAAAAACTGCTAACTCTGGTCGATTGGAACAATTCCTCTCAAAGTATTTACACAAACCAAATATTTGCGGTGCTTGCTGTATTTTTTGCCGTCCATGGACAAGCTGGAGTACTTATCAATACATTAGTCGCCTCAAAAGCACATAATCACCTAGAGCCTTTAATCGTTGGTCTCAGATTACATTTGGCTCAGCATGTGAATGTCGCAAAAGAAATCCTTGAAGTAGGACAAGATTTTGCGAATTTAATCAGAGAAATTCAAAAACAAGGAGGCGCATTGGATTTTGAGCATGTAAGACGAGACATACTTAACACATTGGAATGACAATAACAATCAACACCGAAAGCGACCCGAGCCGAACCAAAAACCGCTCCACAGAATTTAAGTAGCAAACAGCAAGAAAGACAAGCCCTCTCAAAGCCAGCCGATTCTTCGGTTTTAGTAAACAATACTCATCACGGCCGCACTACAATCATCACACTCCGCCGAAACTCCCCGCTCTCCACCAGAACTACGTAGCCTCCAGGCGCCAAACCGGCCGCAGACAAGGCCAAACGGTGCTCCCCCGCAGCCAGCCTTCCCTGAAAGATGCTGCGCCGCATCTGACCGCGCATGTCGTAGACTGCGACGTTTAGATCCCTTAACTCCCTCAGATGGAGCCCTAGAATCGCCCGCTCCGAGATCGGGTTCGGTTCGATCTGTAACTGCAAGTGTTTAACAGTACCATCACCTACCTCGCTGGCCGTCGGCAACAGCGGAATCTCCACAGCGTTAAGGACGGGGCGCTTTAGAGAGTCGCCGTGGTATATGCTGACGAAGGCTACTAAACGCAGCTGCGGAAGACGCCAATCTTCGTGCAGCGAGAAAGAATATTCCCAGTCATAGTCCTTATCCACCTCCGGTGTTGTAGGAATAAGGCCGGCCGCGCCCCAGGTGCCGGTGGGAATCGCGCGTACGACGTCGTTGTGCACATAGCCGATCACGGGATTACCTTTCCCATAATAGGGATGCCCGGCTTCATTATGATACTGGTTACCCTGATCCCAGCCTCGGCCTTCGCCCGCCAGACCATCCTCGACGATGTAAAGGTTTATGCGATAATCGGCCGGGGGCGCGTAGTCCAGAAAACCTGCGGTGAGCCTGACAGTCGCCGTTTGCTCGGCGGCGTTATAGCTATGGTCCATTGCAAGGGACACCGACGATCCCTCCGCCAGCAGCTCCGCCAGTCGCTCCTGCCAATCCACCCGGCTGACCGGTATGTTGTCCATGCCGAAGCTGCGACGACTGAGCAGGGCCTGCGGGTAGCCCGGCCGGAAGTCATCCGCCAGTGCTTCCGTCAAAGGCAAAGCCATCGCATCGCCGCGATGGATGGCAACAGCGATAAGCGAAGGAAACAAAGGACGCAAACGGTCGATGAACACCGCGCCGTCGGGACAGGCCGCGCACCAGGTACCGGTGAATTCTTCCAGCAGGGGGCGCATCGGCGTCCGCCGGCCTGTGTACACCAGCAGCGGCGCAGACAGGATAACATCGGGCGGAAGACCGGCGGTCCCGCCGTTGATACCTGTCAGCTCGAGCTGCAGCGTGTGATAACGGCCGCCGTCTACCGCTGTCCAGTTTTGCGGGAAGCTAAGGCCTTGCGCTTCGTTGGTCGCAATCTGAAGGCCGTCGAGCCTGCCTGACAAGGGCGGCATATCGTCAATGCTGTAATCCAGCGAAAGGGAATGGATGGTCTCCCGACCGTAGTTCACGATCCGGAACGCCGGCTGCACGTCCTCGCCTTCCTCGACAGCGGTCGGCAGCTCTAGACCCTTCAGAATCAAGCCGACGGCCGGACGACTGCCCTGAACAAAACGGATTACGCGGTCATCAGTGGCGGCGGCGGAGTTCGGAATTTGGGCATATTCCGGACTACCCGCTACCTGAATCGCGCGCTGCCCGGAAGCGTCTAGTGCACCGACGCTTGCCGTGAGCGGCGCCGGTGTCCGGCCCCAGTTGTGAACAATGTCGAAATCTCCCTGCTCGTACAGCCGGATTGCAAAGGAGACATTGTTGTCGCTTCCGCCCGCCGCCGGAAATTGACTGACCGAACGCCACTGTATCACGTGAACGCGCTCAGGCGCCGTACCATAAGTCCAGGCAAGGACTTCGTCAGGCGTGCCGATGCCCGGCGCCAGATGAAAGTCGTCCCATAAAGCGAAAATAGCAGGGCGGGGAGCCGTCTCGGCATGCAAATCGGTATTGGCGGCAGGACTGTGTTCCGCCGCCGGGTCGAAACTGATATAGCCATTGTCACTCGCCCGATAAGCATCCACTTGCCGGCCAAAAAAATGCCAGGCAAAGGGCAGGGGCTGCCAATCGGAAAGCCGATCATTGGACGGTGAACTAAGCAGCACAGCGGCCGACTGCGTATACGAGTAGTCCGGTGTGGTTCCGACATCGAGAACAGTATAATACTCCTGGCTCGTAGCCGCGACTCCGCCGGCAAGTAAGGCCAGCGCAGGTATCAGACGGCGCAAAGCAAGCTCGAACATAGTAGATTTCATTTTTGTGACCTATTTACTGATGATGAGCGCTTGGGTGAACGTCCTGTTGTCGCTGCGGACGCGCAGTAGATACCAGCCCGAATGCAGAGCTACCGTGGGCAATGTCCATCCTTCAGCGGGAATTTCCGCCAATTCGTAGGCGGCACGCACAACACCGCGAAGGTCATAGAGCTCCAGGCGCCATGGGCCGGACAGCGTCCCGCCGGGTAAGATACGCACACTCTCGCGCGCCGGCTGAGGATAAAGGAGCAGACCCGGCCCTCCTCCGCTGACGGTCGTTTCGGATACCGACGTGGCTTTGCCGCCCGTTTCAAACCAATGTGTTACGAAGGACGAGGACCACTCGCTGTCGCCTTCGCTGCTGTGCAAGAGGATTTCAATGAAAAAAACGGTGTTGGCCTGCAGACCAGTGACTTCAACTGCATTGCCCGCGATGCCATAACGTTCGAACACAACGCTGCGAACCGGCCCGTCCATGGTGAAGATCCGAAGATCATAGCTGTGCTCATCATTCAGATGCTCCCACTCCACCGTCAGCGTAGTCGGGTTGTCGAAGCTTTGGTTGAGGGGGTGCAGAATTGTCGGCGGCGCAATAAAATCTTCCTGCTCGCGCGTGTAGAAAAGAAAGTGCTCGCGCCAGTCGCTGGTCATCGGACCGGCCAGCGCCCGCAGGCGCGCATGATAACGATTGGCAAACTGCAGGCCGCCCACGATCAGACTTGTGTCGCTGAGGGTGGTATCCAGCACGACCTGGCTCTCGTCCTCCCAATTCGGATTATAAAAGACATCGCTGAAGGGAAAATGCTCGCTGAGCTGCAATTGGTAGGTCTGGGCGCCTTCGACGGCTGTCCATGCAATTCGAACACCATCTGTCGGCAGGTTATGAAACGGCCGCGGTTCGGTAAACAGGGGAAAATGTAAACGCTCCTTGCCATCGAATTGAATCAGAGCGCCATAACCGTAGGCCGCGATCGCTTTGTCGGCAGAGGGATACATGATGAAGTTGATGTTGTCAAACCCACCGACATTAGGCGGATATTCCTGCACCCAACTCTGACCGCCGTCGCGGGTACGCAGGATTTTTCCCAGATGACCGACGGCTATGCCATTGTCGGCGTCCGCGAAAGCCAGATCAATCAATCCGGCTTCGGCATCGTGAAGCTGGTCCAGTTGTTCTACCCAGTGCATGCCGCCGTCCGTCGTATGCAGCACGACATCGCGAAAAACACCGCCGCCGCTGCCTTGTTGCCGACGGCCGGCCGCCCAGCCGCGCTGCGCATCGATAAAATCGAATTCATAAGCTTCTTCAAATACCGTGACGGACTGCGCCCAGCTTGCGCCGCCATTGTCTGAGCGCCACAGGCTGAAGCCATCTCCGCCCAGCGTCCGGCCAAAGAGGAAGATCACGCCATCGGCGGGGCTGTAGATTTGCGGCAGATACTGTCGTCCCGCCGGCATCGTAATCTCCTGCAGTGTCTGCCAGCCGTCCGTTGTGCGCAGCAGACTGCCGTTGTGCCAGGGCCGGCTGTTGACCTGCTCGGGAATACTGTTCCATTTGAGTGCTACGCCCCGGTCGGCATCGTTCATTGCCACCGCCATAACGCGACTCTCCAAACCGGAAACCTTAAGGCGCTGCCAGCTGGATCCGCCATCATTGCTATGCTGGATAAAACCCCGCTGAAACTGACTGCCGTCGGGTCCGTAGCGGCCTGTTCCGCCGACCACGACCAGTTTTTCCGGCGTCGGATGGGCGATCGCCAGCAAATTGTCGCCCTTGGTATCGTCACGCCACATCTCAAGCCAGGATTCACCGCCATCCGTCGAACGCAGTATCAGTGAGTAGACTTTGGTCTGAATATCGCTCACGGGAATAAACTGGGTTCCCATGCGGACCAGATGTTGCCCGTCGGCGGCGGCCAGCGCGCTGCGAAAAGGCAGGTAATGACGCAACTGGGTTGTATCCGTCACTTCCCAGCGGCCGGTAGTCTGCGCAGCCAGAGGCGGCCCATAAAGAATCGCAAGGCCGGCAGTCAGCGCCAGCAGTTGCCGCAGAACAAACGATCGATATCGCGCCCGTCCCGGCTCAATGCAGTTATTTCCGAATAATGTTAACGTGGCCATGCTATCACCTCTGGTTGATTTGGAAGCAGCAGTCATAGTTAATTCCGCGGGCAAAAAGCAGGCAGTACGACTCCGCTCGCCCGCATGCTGCGGAGCCGATACTGCTCACTGGTTGGAAACCGATGGCATAGAGCATCAGGACCGCTGCCGCGTTACGCTTTCGGATTAGGTATTTATTATGTACCGGGCCTGCAAACGGTGGGAACAGCGCCGCAATGATGAGCTCGACAGAATAGCCGAATCGACCGATGAAGATACGTTCGGTGTACAGTCAGTCGAGCGAGCTCAGCCAGGAGCTGAGATTGCCATAGGAAGAAATCTCTAACTTGCGGCGAATACGCTGGCGATGTGTGTAAACGGTTTTAACGGACATAACCAGCATTTCGGCGATAGCGGCGGCGGAAAGGTCGAGACGAATCAGCGCGCAGATTTTGCGTTCCATCGGCGTTAAGGCCGGAAAGCGCCGAGCCAGCAGCGTCATAAACTCCTGATGTTGATCGATAAAACGCTGGTCCGGCGATTCCACCACCTCGTCGCCGCTGATTGTACGGCGTATGACGCTCCGCAGATTGTCTACCCCGCGGCTGCGTTGACGCGGCGTGCCGGCGGCGATTTTCTGCAGCCCGGCATCTATCCGGCCAAGCAGTTCATGCATCTGCAATAATTGCAGGGAGGTCTCCGCGAGGTCTTGCTGTTTGCTTAACAGCTCTTCTTTCATTCGCTCCAGATGGCGCTGCAGATCAGCTGTTTCGCGTTCGGACTCACAGACGGCAAGTCGTGTTTCCATGGCCGTCATTTTGGCGAGATCAGCGCCGGCATTCTGTTCGTCCTGGATGCTCTGCATGCATTTTCGATGCGCCAGAGCGTCGGCGGTCCGTCCCTGCTTCTCGGCCACGTCGGCCAACATCATATGGATGTCACACAACTGCTCCTTTTCCCGTCGCGCTTCGGCCAGCGCCAGAGCATTTTGAAGTTCGGACCAGGCCTCCTGCAGGCGACCACTGTACAGTAACAGGCGTCCGCGCGCTCTGCTGATCCCCGCTTCCAGGTTCATCTCCTGCCCGGCGGACAAAGCTACAGCGACATCCAGGTCTGCTTCGGCTTCGTCGTAACGGCCCAGGTCTATTTTCACAATCGCTTTATGCATCACGGTACGCGCCTCCATCCAGGTGTTGCCGATAGCGTGGTAACCGGCCTCGCATTCCTCGAAACACGCGAGCGCCTCTTGCGGTCGGTTCCAATCGATCAGGATCGTCCCCTTGTTAAACTGGCAACCAAGGATTCCTACGTCATCACCGCATGACCGAAAGCTTTCGACAGCGGCGGCGTAGTAGCGAATTGCAAGCTCGAAGGACCACATTCGGTTATGCGTCGTGCCGATGTTGGCCAGGGTAGAGGCCTTGAGTAATTCGTCGCCTGTTTGCTCGGCAATGAGCAAACTCTTTTGTTGATATTCGAGCGCACGCGGCAAATCATGAAGCTGTTGGAAGACATAGGCGAAATTGCCGTACAGGCTGCCCGCCTTATGTTGATCTTTCAAGCTTTGAGCGAAGGCTTCGGCTTTGCGAAAGTACTGCAATGCATGGCGAAAGGACGACAGCTGGGCATAGCTATAGCCGCAGCCGTTGAGCGCCGAGACCTGCGCGCTCACATCGCCTAGCGCGCGCGCTGAAGCCAGCGCCTGTTTGTACAGCGAAAGAGCCCTGCGGTTTTCACCTCTGGCTGTTCGACAACGAGCGATATTCATCAGGCTGTCGAACTCGGCCGCCCGCAGCCGCTGTCGTCTGGCAAGCCTTCGCGCTTCTTCCGCGTAGTCGAGCGCGCGTTCGTTGTCGCTGCGGTAGAGCAAAAAACACAATTCGTTTAAGGCCGCGGCCCGTGTGGCGGCATCCGTCTCTTCCTGCAGCAATCGCTCTGATCGCCGCAGCCGTTCTTCGGCTTCCAGGGGATTCGCCGGTGCTACCAGCGCTAAGGTTGAGCTCATAAGCCAAATGGTATATACCTGAGTGTTTCGCAAGAAGCAATGATGGAATCTTCAAGGTCTGCGATGAAACAGCCGCGACAAAGGTTACAGCGCGGCGGGTTATTCGGACGGCTCTACAGTCGCCAGCCGCCCTCTTTTGCTTCACATTTGCATCTCGTGCTATATTGCCGTAAATCGAGAATTCGAAAACGGAAGTTCGCTTATTGACGGCAACATTCTTCCTTGTCACTGCCTGATGCGACACCCCGCGGCGGCGGCCTGATCGACTACTATGCTGTTCAACTCCTTCGAGTTTGCCGTATTCTTTCCGGTGGTGCTGCTCTTATACTTTGCACTGCCCTACCGCTATCGTTGGATGCTGCTGCTCGGCGCCAGCTACTATTTTTACATGTGCTGGAAGGTTGAATATGCCGCGCTTATCATCGTGTCCACCCTCGTCGATTATGTCGCGGCCGCCCGCATCGCCGCGGCAAGGCAGCCGTCGCGACGCAAGGCATATCTCGCGTGCAGCATAGCGGCCAATTTGGGAATTCTCTTCGCGTTTAAGTACTTTAACTTTGTTAACGATTCGCTGCGCGCGCTCTTCAACGAGTTTAACATTTTCTACGAAGTGCCCGCCTTCGAGCTGCTGCTGCCGGTCGGCATCTCCTTCTATACCTTTCAATCGCTTTCCTATACGATCGATGTGTACCGCGGCCGGCAGCAGCCGGAGCGTCACCTCGGCATTTTCGCTCTGTACGTTTCGTTTTTTCCGCAGCTGGTGGCAGGCCCCATCGAACGTTCGACGCATCTGCTGCCGCAATTTCGCCGTCGCTTCGATTTCGACTATCGACGGGTGACCGACGGACTGAAACTAATGGCCTGGGGCTTCTTCAAAAAGCTCGTCATTGCCGACCGGGTAGCCGTGATCGTGGACATCATCTACGCCAATCCGAGCGACTATACCGGCCTGGCTTTGATCGCCGCCACCGTCTTTTTCGCCTTTCAGATTTACTGCGACTTCTCCGGCTACTCGGATATCGCCATCGGCGCCGCGCAGATTATGGGCTACGATCTGATGGACAATTTCAATCGTCCCTATCACGCTCGATCGATCGGCGACTTCTGGCGGCGCTGGCATATTTCGCTCTCTACCTGGTTTCGCGATTACGTCTATATTCCGCTGGGCGGCAGCCGTGTGCCCGTCAGCCGGATGCAGCTCAACCTGCTTCTGACCTTCGTCATCAGCGGCCTGTGGCACGGCGCTAACTGGACCTTTGTCGTCTGGGGTGCGCTGCACGCTGTCTACATGATCATTGGCCGCGCGGGTGCGCCGCTGCGACAGGCCCTGGCACGCCGGCTGGGACTGGACCGGCTGCCCACGCTTTACAAGGCGATGCAGATTCTGACGACATTCGCGCTCGTCTGCTATGCTTGGATCTTTTTCCGGGCCGCCTCGCTGGCCGATGCCTGGTACATCAGTACACATCTGTTTAGCGACCTCGGGCTGCTGTTCGACCCGGCCGGACTGCGGGCCCTGATCGCCAATACCGGCCTGTCGTTCAACCGATTGGCCGTGGCGGTGGCGGCGATCGTCTTTATGGAGATCGTCCACCTGATGCAGCGCCATAGCGGCATCAGGCACATGCTGTCCGGAAAACCCGCATGGCTGCGCTGGCCAATATATTACGCCGTTTTGATGGCGATCCTCCTGCTGGGCGTCTTCGAAGAAAATCAATTCATTTACTTTCAGTTTTAAGTCGGAGGAGCACGCGGTCCGCGCCGGACCCGACATTGCAACGATGAAAAAATTCCTGTCCAGACTGCTGCTACTGCTTCCGCTTCCAGCCATGGTGCTGGCAGTCAATATTGCCGTCGATCCCGGCAACCTCTATTCCGACGGCCACTATGAACGGACGATGGCCGCGTATCTGCTGGCGGACAGCAATGTGGCGAATGTACGGGACTGCAACGAGCGGCTGGTGCACAAGCTCTACAGCGCCGGACGGCAGGACCCGCCGGATGTGCTGGTGATCGGCAGCAGCCGTTCGTGGCAGATACGCGCGGCCGTGGCCGCGCCGCGCACGCTGTACAATGCGAGCATTCCGGGCGCCACTCTGGAAGACTACCTGGCGGTCTATGGGATGTTCCGCGAGGCCGGATTGCTGCCGCGAACCTGCATCATCAGCGCCGATCCCTGGATCGTGAATCCCGGCTTTGTCATGAGCGACATGCATTGGTACACGGTCCGGGAATCCTATGCCTACACCGCCAATCTGCTCGAGCTGGCGACGGTGCCCGACGCATTTGTTTCCGACGGTCTCATAGCCGAGAAGCTGACGATGGCGCTCTCGCCCCGCTACTTTCAAGCCTCCTTTACGATGTGGCTCAATGATGTCAAAGTAGCGCTGCGGGGCGGCGAGGCGCTGCACCCCAGTCCGGACAGCATCGGCGACGGCAAGTTCCGTCTGCGGGACGGCAGCCTGAGCTACAGCTTCGACTACCGCCGCAAGAGCAGCGACGAGCTGGAAGCGCTGGCCGTAAGCTTCGCCAATCGCAAACCCTTCTATGGGATGGGTGAATTCGAACAGTTGGACAGCGCCACCTGCGCACGCTTCGAAGCATTACTGGATCTGATGCAGCGCGACGGCGTGCAGCCGCTGCTCTTCCTGGCGCCCTATCACCCCACGACTTATCGAATACTGAAAATGGAAGGCGGCTTTGAAATCCTGAGCGTAGTGGAAGAGTATTACCGGGACCTGGCGCAGCGCCGCTCACTGCCGCTCGCCGGCTCCTACGATCCGCAGCGCTGCGCCAGCACGGCTGCTGACTTCTACGACCCTCTGCATCCCAAGGAAGGCAGCGTGGCTCGGCTGCTTGCTCCCCTGATGCCATAACCAGGGCGTGAGTCTCAGAGACTCAACTTTTCCCTGAAAAGCTGCGATTGCCGCCGCGACATGGGGATGTCGATATCCTGCGGCATCTCCAGCGTCAGCCGTTCGGAAAGCACCTGACGAATGGCCCGAATATGCTGCAGATTAATGATATGTTTGCGCCCCGCCCGAAAGAAGACCTGCGGGTCCAGCCGTTCTTCGAGGTAGCTGAGCGAGCGCAGAATCAGGGGCCGCTGACGCTCGAAATACAGGCGGCAGTAATTGCCCTCCGATTCAATCAGAAATATCTGTTCGAGACGCACAAACCAGCAGCGTTCGCGCTCGCGCACGAAAATTCGTTCGTGCGCGAGCAAAGGCGTTTCGCGCTCTTGCTTTTGCATCAGGGCACGCACTCTTTCCACGGCGCAGCGCATACGCTCCGGATCGATCGGCTTCAGCAGATAGTCCAGGGCATTCAGCTCGAAGGCTTTGACGGCAAAGGCATCATAGGCCGTTGTAAATACGACCGGTGGAGTGGCAGTCATTTCTTCGAGCATGGCAAAGGCATTTTTGCCCGGCATTTCAATGTCGAGAAACATAAGGTCGGGACGCAGTTCAGCGGCCCGTGCCAGTCCTTCGTCGGCATTGCAGGCCTCCCCGACGACGTCGATGTCCGGATACTGCAGCAGAAGGCGCCGCAGCTCCTGCCGGGCCAGCCGTTCATCGTCAATGAGCAGAGCTCTCATGGCCTTCCTCCCCGATTGGTATTTCCATATGCGCTGTGACTAACGCGCCCTCGCTTCGCAGCAGCAGCGAGGCTTGCGGACCGCAAAGCAGGCGCAGACGCTCACGCGTATTTTGCAGCCCCAGGCCGGGCGCATCCGATGACCGGCCGTTTGCCCGCGGACTCTGCACCTCCACCACGCAGCATCCTTCCGCTTTGCGGGCGCTGATCCGAATGCAGCCGCCGCCCGGCAGCCGGGCTATTCCGTGTTTGATGCCGTTTTCAACCAGCGTCTGTATCGCCATCGGCGGCACCTGCACCGCCAGACAATCAGGCGCTATTTGGCACTGGCTCTGCAGGCGTTCGTCGAAACGGATTTCTGCGATCCGCAGATACTCACGGACCATCTCCATCTCGTGCTCCAGACTTACGGTCTGGCTGTCGCCGGAGTCCAGTGCATAACGGAGAATATTTGACAGGTGGGTAACGGCGTCGCGCGCCTTGCGGGGTTCATCCACAATCAGGGCCCGGATACTGTTAAGCGCATTGAAGAGAAAATGCGGGTTGACCTGCGACTTCAGGGCGCGCAACTCCGCGTCTTTCACGGCCGCCTCCAGCTTCCACCTGCCCAGCTCCGCCTCGCGATGGCGCCGGAAATAGTGATAGCCGAAATACAAAGCGGACCAAAGAAGCATCGTACCGCTGCCGTCGATCACATCGCGCACGAAGAGCAGGGCGGCGGCGTCCAGTTCGTTTGCGAGGGGCTTGACGAGGACGTAAGAAGCGGTAAAGACCAGTTTCCATACCAGTGCGCTGAGCAAACTCGCGAGCAACACCCGCGGCAGAAGTTGTCGCAAGGACAGATGCGTCCATTGGCTGCGGCGCACATACAGCCGTAGCAGGTGGCTTGTGGCAAAGCCGATCGAAACGGATAAAACGACCAGGCCGACACGCTGCCAGGATTTCGGATAGACAATCAGGGGCAGGGCAAACATCGCCGCCAGATAGAACAGCCAGCCGAGTATCTGACAGATCCAGTAGGGTCCCAGTTTGCGCAGCAGGAGCAGACCGATCTGATTCATAGATTCCGTCCGGAAAGCGGGTCCCGCCGTCGCAGCGGGATGGGGAAACACAATCCGGCACTGAACGTGCCGCATCGGCGCAATGTTGCAAATAAGGTCTGGCTCCGGCCGGCGGACAATCGGATCGATTGGTCCACACTGACCGGAGCCAGGCTGATTGTACAATCAGCGAAACAGGTATTTCCAGCAAACGCTTTGGACTCTGCTGCGTGTTCCCGCGTACAGTCCGCGGCCGTCAACGCATTATCTGCAGCTTGCGAACCAGTGTTCGGCCGGGCAGCGACACGCGCAGTAGATAGCTGCCGGCGGCGATTCCGCTCGTTGACAGTCGCATCGGGTTCATGTCGGACTGCCCGACATCGACACGCAGAAGAGCTTGACCGCGCAGATCGAGCACTTCCACCCGCAGCGGCCTTGCCTCGCCGGTGACACGCAGCATCAGTTCGTCGCGGGCGGGCTGCGGTCCGAGGATCAAGAGGGGCTCGGGCTCGTCAAAGTCGACTGAAGAAGGCTGCCCGAACGAGAGCGATTGAGTCCGTTGCCAGAGCGTCAGATCGGTAACCAGGGAATTACGGACTTCACAGGTATAATCGCCGAGATCATCCTCAGCGATATCGTCTAGTTGAAGTTCGCGGGCCGTGGCCCCGGACAGCGACATTCCGTTACGATACCATTGGTACAGGGAAGATCCGCCGCGGTCGGCGGCACGCAGGCTGATGCTGCCGCCTTCCGGCCGGCGGTGCGCCCTGACCCTGCCGATGCTGTCCTGCGGGACGTACACAAACTGGGCCGGGCTCGTGAGGTTGGGTTCCAGCGACTCGAAAGCCAATCTGTTGTTCATCACGACGACCTGCATCAGCGAGGCGGCGGCGGCGCTGAAATCAGGCAATGCGCTCAGTTCGTTGTCGTGCAGGCGCACTACGCTGATACTATCGGAGCTGAACACCTCGGCCGGAACCGCGCCGCTCAGACGGTTTGAATCGAGCGCCAGAGTCTGGACGAAGCGCAGGCCGCCGAGCGCGGCAGGAATCGTGCCGCTGAGCTCATTGTCGTTGAGCACCAGAATCCGCAACTCCCTGAGATTGCCCAGCTCCGGCGGGATTGATCCGCTGAGCCGGTTGTTACCCAGTCCCAGCCGCGTCATGGTGGTCAGCTTGCCCAATTCCGACGGTATCGACCCGCTGAGCTCGTTATCGACCAGATTCAGCCAGCCGATAGACCTCAGGTCCCCCAATTCGGAAGGTATCGGGCCTTCGAGGCGATTGAGCGCAATGTCCAGCTCGAATAAAGCTGCGAGGCGACCCAGCTCCGGCGGAATCCGGCCTTCGAGCTGATTGATCGGCAGGCGCAATACCCGCAGGCGCGACAATGTGCCAAGCTCTGCCGGGATCGAACCGCTGAGCTGATTGCTCCACAGACTTATTTCTTCTAGCTGGCTCGCCTGTGCCAATGCCGCCGGTATGCTGCCGCTCAGACGGCACTGGTCGATGTGCAGCATCCTCAGATTCGGCAGATTGCCCAGATCGGCGGGAATCGAACCGCTGAACTCGTTCAGCATGATGTAGATCCATTCCAGGGCCGTCAGCTCGCCCAGCCATGCCGGCACACTGCCCGTGAGATTGTTCCAGAACAGCACTAATTGGCGTAGGTTCTTGAGATTGCGCAGTTCGACCGGCAGGTCGCCCGATAAAAGATTCTGATTGAGGTACAGCCACTCGAGGTTTGCAAGCGTTCCGAGCTCCGGCGGGATCGAACCGCGCAGACGGTTGTTCCACAAGAGTAACTGCCGCAGATTGCGGGCATTCGCCAACTCGGCCGGTATCGAGCCGGTCAGTTGATTGCCGGAGAGCGACAAGAGACTGAGGTTTGTCAGGTTGCCGAGTTCGGCCGGAATCGTGCCGCCCAGGGGATTGATGTGCAGCTCCAGCGTGTCGAGCAGATTGAGATTGCCTAACTCGACAGGGATTCCGCCTCGCAGTTGATTCTGCCAGAGCTGCAAATTGCGAAGTCGCTCGAGCCGGCTCAATTCCGCGGGAATCGTACCGCTCAGATTATTGGAAGCCAGGTTGAGGCGCACCAGGCTGCCCATGTCGCCCAGCTCGGGCGGGATCGATCCGCTCAATTGATTCACGGCGAGGTTGAGAGTTTCCAGGTTCGAAAGCTTCGTCAGCTCGACCGGAATCGTTCCGCTCAGCGAGTTATTCCAAAGCAGGAGCAGACGCAGGGCCGACATTTCGCCGATGGCGGCCGGAATTGATCCGCTGAGATTGTTGAATGGCAAAACTACTTGTTCCAGTATTTGCAGCTTGCCCAGTTCGGCGGGTAGCGGACCGGTTAACTGATTGCTGAACATATATAGTGTCTGCAGGGCCGTCAACTCGCCGATCGCGGCCGGCAGCTGTCCGCTGAGATTATTGTTCTGAAGTTGCAGCGAGGCAACACGGTCATTGACCACCACAACGCCGAACCACTCGTCCAGCGGACGCTCGCTGAGCCAATTACTGTTGTCCGTCCAGGCCGGCCCACCGCAGGCATCGTACAATTCCAGCAGGGCCAGCGAATCGTCGAGACGTGAGTCAGCCAGCACAGCGTCCCGCGCTGCACTTCGTACAGAGCGATTCAGCGTATGGGTTGCGGGATCGGGCAGTTGAAAGCGATGCAATGACTCCAGCGTGTTGTCAAGAATACGCTGCAAGCGGCTTGCCTGCGCCTCCCGCAAAACTACGCTGTAGTCTGAAGCGTCGGCGCTGAAGGCGGCGTCGCCCGGCACAGCGGAGAGTTGAGAGTTGCAGGCCAGCGCCAGGCCCACACAAAGCAATGATCGTAAAACACGGTTCTTCATAGCTCAATACTTGGCTTAGTTTTAGCTCATTAATTATAAGTGAAAAGTGTCCGGCCCCCCGGCACAGAGTGTTGTGATAGAGGCCAAGCTGCGACCCTGGGCCCCGCTATGCAGGTGAATTGGTATCGGCGGCGAAATAAAATGATGAACGGCCGGACTGTCTGACGAAACTCGGAGAGAGATTTTCCTTACAAGGGGCCGACCGAATTTTTTGTAACGAGTTCGGAGCTTGTGGTTTCGGTTCTCGCTTGCGGCCGCAAGAACAGCTATTCCTTTTACCTTCATTGCCAATGCCGGAGATTACGCTCGTGAATTCACTGCTACGTCGTCTCGTATCCAACTGCAATCGAGTATTCCTCTTTGCGATTTTCATTTTGAGCGCCCTTCTTGGCGGCCCGGCGGAAAGTGCGGCCGGAGACATTGACTGGATTCGTACCAATGGTCCCGCCGGCGGCTATGTTATTGCACTGGCTGCTGATAGTGATGGAAGGGTTCTGGCGGCCACGGTGTCGGGCGGCCTGTGGCTCTCGCGGGACAATGGCAGCACATGGGAGCGTCCCGGCCAGCCGCCGGCAACTCCTCGTGGTATTACCTTTGGAACGGACGCCATCTATTGTGTCCTCCCGGTCAAGGCGATCGTCCGATCAACCGACGAAGGCCTGTCCTGGAAAACCCTCGATGCCCCGGCGGCCGCTTCGACCTTCGGCAATCCCCTGCTGGCGCGCGGAGCGCAAGAGATTTACCTCAATGCAGGAGACGGGCTCTACCGCTCTAAAACGCGCGGGCTGGCCTGGGCTTCTCTGCCTATCCCTTTTGACGCAGAAGGCCGTCTGACGGCGCTGACAACTTTTGGCGACGAGGAGCTGTATATCGCGGTGAAATCCGAGCCGGGACTGCTGCGTTCCACAGACAACGGATTCTCCTGGACGGCAAAGGGCGTGTCGACACTTCCCAGCGAAGTGCGTGCCCTTGCAATGAATTCACAGGCTGAAATTTTTGCCCTGCAGCGCAGCCGAGCGGGAGTGCCGTCCCGTCTGCTCCGTTCGAGCGATCGCGGCGATACCTGGCTGCTCGAAGCGGATTCGCTCAGAACGCCGCAATTTCTGACCATGACGTCGGGGGACGACCTCTTTGTCGGCTTGAACGGCGGCATTATCCTGCAGCGCCGCTCGGATAATGCCGAATGGGAGCCTGTGTCATCCATTCCGGCGGGCTTATTAGTCCGCGCATTGACCGAGACTTCTTCGGGTCGATTGCTGATAGCAACACAGAAAGGAATCTATGCTTCGGATGATCGGGCCGAAAGCTGGCGGGAGTCGAACAGTGGCCTCACCAGCATTGCGGCCCAAATCGCGCACTTCCCTCAGAACGGCTTGCTGGCGGTATCGCAGAGTTCCGGAACGTTTCGCAGCAGCGACCGCGGCGATACCTGGCGACAGATTCAGGAACCGGGCAGTCTGGCGATCGAAGAGCTCGCCGACGGCAGCCTCATCTCCGGCATCGGCGAACGGGGAGTGATTCTCTCGACAGACCGCGGCGATACCTGGCGCGAGGCCAATCCGCAGTACTGGGGTCCGATCTGCGAGCAGCGCTACTGCCTGTTTAATAATTTTACGCAGGCGGAAAATGGCGACATCTACCTGCTTTTGGACCAAGAGAATTTGTTAGTGTCGCAGGATGGCGGCTTTCAGTGGCGGGAGCTCATCACCAGGGTTGGAGCCGGTACGAATGCCGCGATCTGGAACAACACCAGTATTTATTTCGCCGGTGAACGCCTCCGCATAACGCGCGACTTCGGCCTTTCCGTTTCGACTGTCGATGCGATCCCCGCGCAAACAAGTGTTAGCCAGGTTGTTAACGCCGGAAATCGCTTCATCGCAGCCGGAACGGTATTCGGAATTTTTCTGACCCGTGACGACGGCCTGACCTGGGAACAAACCCTGACGCAGCAGCTTATCCGGCATCTCGCAGTGACGACAAAAGGCGCTATGGCGGCCCTTAGCCTGGACAGTGTATTCGTCGCCGGCGATGCCGGTTTGAACTGGCAGAGCAGTGCTTTGCCTCAGCTGGTCCGCCAGGAAGCGCTGGGAGTGGCGCTGGATGAGGCGGGGACAATTTTCCTGAGCAGCAACGAAGGCATCTTCCGCAGCAGCCGACCGGTTGTTTCGCACGTGCTGCCGGGGACGGCGGCAGAAACAGAAACGTCCGCCGCATCGATCGTGCCCGCGATACACAGCCATATCTCGGTATCCACGCTGGAGCTCCGCTACGAACTTCGCCATGCGGCTTCGGTGGAAATTGGCCTGTACACTCTTCAAGGCGCTAAGCTCTACCATTCCCGGCAACGTCCGCTCTTGCCCGGGAGCCACGTTTTCACGATCGCGACCGCCGGACTGGCAGCCGGTCCGTACCTTGTAATACTAAAGGCCGGCGATGAACGCCACGCCCGGATGCTCCTGCTTAAGTAAGCGTCGATCGATCTTCGGTTCATTGGATCAAAGTTTGCTTTTAAGATAATTTCGATTCCCGGGGAAAAGATATGGCACCTGGGATCAATAAGGGACCAGGCTAAACAGAGCTGCAGCCTTTACGAGATTTTTTGCGCCTTGCTAAGAATTACTTTGCGCTGAAGATCGGGAGATAGTATATTGCTCCCCGGCCGATATACCAACCAGCCCATACTAAATTACACGGCCGCCAAAAGACCAGCATCCAGCTCAGAGCAATAGATATAATTGCTCATTATTATTACAACAACTGATCAACAAATCACGCGCCAAGTCTTGATTGATCGGTTAATATAAATATTACTTACCAGCGCAGTTCCAGGAGTTGCGTTCGAACAAGTGCTGAAGAAGATAATACGTACGCCTCGAAGCGTCTTTCTTACGATGACGATACTGCCATAACTTCCAAGCTCAAAGCCACATGGCTGTACCACGGCCGGGTTCCGCTTGTTGCTGGCCAGAGCTGACCGGTGCTTTTCACTGAGCATGACCTCCACTGCTGTTTAAACAACATCTATTACTCTCGTAATTTTAGGAATAACAGTATGAAAATCCGCAGGATGTACTTTAGTGCCCTTGCCATTGCGGCACTATACTCTTTCGCTCTCGTCAATAATTCCGATGCCCAAAGTCTCTGCGACTTCGACTGTGAAGGCTCTACACGCTGTACGCTGGAAATCAACGGCGTCGAAGTAGTCGTTGGCGGCGTTAACTTTATTGACGGCAGCGATCCGGAAGACGTCGACGATACTGAAAAAGAAGTGCAAATCCTTTGTAAAGATCTTTCCTGGAAACAGGGCAATCGACGCGGTCAGGCAAAGAACGATCCTGACAAGCGGTCGACGATTCGTATCAAGAGTCTGGACCCGAACGGTGATCCCTTTTATCCGGCGGCGGTTGAAGTGACGTCTTACATGGTCGTCACGATCGACGATGTGAAATTCACCAGCAATGATCCCCTGGTATTGCGTTCGACGGAACGTGTCAGATCCTGGCCAATGGAAGAAGCTGTGACCTACAAACTCACGGAAGACGTCACCTACGTTGATGACAATAATCGCAAGCTGACCTTCAAAGCAGGCAGCACGGCAACAATGAAAGGGGCATAAGCTTAACTACTCCTCCACAGGTATACGTTAGGTTTACAGTCTTACAATTGAGAGCCGGGTTGTTCGTCAGCCCGGCTCTCAATGTTTGAAAAAAATGTTAAATGATTCACAGCTAAGGGCAACCGAATTCTTAAGTGATTTTTTTATTGCAGTTAAAACCGACGCATGCTATATTGGCATCGGCTTCACTGCCAATCAGCCCACAATAAAAAAGATACGTTACACAACACTAGCTTTTAACAGAGCAATCACTGCCAGATACCAGCTCTAGTCAGCGCATATCAATCATTTAACAACTAATCTCAGTCTACACATACGGTCAGCTCGGCAGAAGGTAGATACAACCACTCTTTACCGGCGCTACGCCGGCAGCTAATGGTATAGAGTGCAAATTGCAAACACTGTAAAACACCGCACCCCGACCTGACCGACCACATTACAACCGGCATTGGGCCTGCAGAATCAGTGCAAGCCTGAAATCGTATTGAGTACAATTCGGATTATCCCGAATGTATCGGTGCGGCCGGGTCAGCATTACTCTTAAACTACGTGTTTTTAAACATTTCTATTAAGGTTATTGTAGTTATGACAACTCGTAAATTGTTAATGAGCGCGCTTGCGATCGCAGCGGTCTACACCTTTGTTTTTGTTGTGGATACCGACGCCCAGAGCGTCTGCGACTTCGACTGTGAAGGTTCCACCCTTTGCACGCTGGAAATCGACGGTATGGAAGTTGTGGTTGGCGGCGTCAACTTTATGGACGGTACCGATCCCGATGACGTATCTCCGACGGAAAAAGAAGTAAAGATCAAGTGCAAAGACCTTTCGTGGCGCAAAGGCAACAACTCGGGCGAAGCCCGCAACGACCGGGATAAAGATTCAAAAATCACGATTACCAGCAATCAATCGGACGGCGATCCTTTCTATCCGGCGAGCGCCAAAGTGGTTTCCTACGTCATTGTTAAAATTGACGGCGAAGAGTACACAAGCAAAGACCCGCTTGTACTGGAATCATCCGATGAAATCAGATCGTGGCCGAGCGAAGAGGAAGTGACCTACAAGCTGCAGGAAGACGTCACCTATGAAGGCGCAAACGGCAAAGTCGTCTTCAAGGCCGGTGGTACGGTCACGATGAAAGGCTCCTGATAGACATCGCAATTTCGGGGCTGTCAAAGCGATTGAAGACCATGAAGAGGCGGATGGCCATCCGCCTCTTCTTTGTTATTTAATTGCCGGTAGTACCACGGTCGCCGAATTTTGCTTGTCTCCCCCGTCCTGCTCCCGAGCGCTCGCCGAAGATTGACTGCGCTTCCGGACTACAGAGAAGTTTCAAGGAGTAATAATAAAATAATGCCGTGCCACGGCGCGTGTGGCACGGCATTCGTGTGGACAGCAATGCCGTGTCAGCGGGCTATCGTCAGGCTGCGGGTGCTGCTGTGCCCGGCAGTACTCAGGCGGCAGTAATAGGTACCCGCGGCTAAGGTAGGAGTTTGAAACCTTAGCTCGTGGTCACCCGCCGCAAGCAATACATTGCGCAAGAGCACCAGCACTTCTTCTCCCTGCGCCGAATACAACACAAGTGTCACATGCGCCGGCTTCTGGAGCGCGAATTGAAGAGTGCTGTACGCCGCCGCCGGGTTGGGAAAGACCTGTTCCAAGCTCAAGCCGGCATCGACATTGAGTTCACCCGTTACGTCAGTGACAGTTGCTGTAAGATCGATTGTCGTCGTCGCGGGCGCGGATGTTGTCGTAATCCGCAGTTGGGCGTTAACCGGACTACTGTCCTCCGGCGTAAATCGAAAACAGATGCGGCGCATTTGCCCGGGTAATATTTCGTCGCCGGGATCCCAGGCCGCAAGCAGACTGAATCGATCACTGTCGGCGCCGATAAAGTCAAGCGCATTGATCCGAATGGGAAAATCGCCGTCATTCGTAAACTCGATACATTCTTCCACGATTTGAAGCTCGCCTCCGACCACATGCGCGCGCAGGGCGAACTGTGCCGGCGTCACGCTGTATGCTTCGATACCGACGAATCCGAAAAGCGATATCGTCAGGTCGGCCTGGTTCGTGGAGTTGTTCGCCAGCAGGATCGTCCCGTTCTTGGAGCCGCGTTCGACACTATTCAAACGAATCGCAATGGCTGCCTCGGCGCCGGGCGCGATGTCCACATCCTCCGTAATGGAGCTGTAGTCGCCGTTAATGACAGGGTCGGCAAAAATTCGCAGTGGTACATTGCCGGTATTGCGGATTGTCACGTTTCGTTCCAGCGCGCTTCCGGCCCTGGTCGTATCGCCGTCGAAGAGGTTGTTAACTTCAGTTGCCAGCGTCCGCAGACCGCCAAAGCCACGCAGTGTGACTGACTGAAATTCGGCATTGTTAAGGATTTCCAATTGCGCATTCTTCGGACCGCCCGACTGCGGCTGGAAGCTGACACGGAAATCCGTCTCCGCGCCGGGACTGAGCACGGAGTTCGCCGGCGTGGCAATAATGCGAAAATCGTCCTTGTCGGCGCCGACGATACTGACTTCGCTGATGTTAAGTTCCGTCGTGCCGGGGTTGCGGATGCTCAGACGGCGTTCCTGGTAAGTAGCGGGCGCATCGACAATGGCTGTATCGGCGTTGATGTCGTTGCCGCCGCCCTGAATGGACAGGCGTATCTCCGCGCCGGCAATGCCCTGCCCGCCAAGAGCGAGGAAACGTTCGCCCGCCGGACCGCTCTGATCGCTCAGGTCATTGCTGGCAAGGCGAAGGGTTGAAATCCGCACCCCTTCCTTGCGCGGCGTAAAACGTACAGTCAGTGTCGCCGAGCCGCCGACAGGTATCACCAGACGTCCATTGCCGCTGGAAATGGCTTCCGGCAGAACGGCTTCCAGGGTGAAATCGCGGTCGGTGATCATCATACGCACGTCGTCGGGACGAATCAGGAGACGAGCATCGCCCTGGTTGCTGACAGTGACGGTCTGTTCGCTGAACGAACCGACAGGTGTCGGGGGGAATTGAAGGCTGCGCGGCATCTGTAACAATGCCGAACGCGCATTGAATCTGTTAAAGTCATAGCTAAAAAGACCGGGTACCGGTTCATCGTTTTCATTGCGACCCAGAACGGTATTCAGATTGTCTTCCAGAAATGCGTCGCTTAGAAACAGCAGCCGCGCGAAATGCATTCCGGCCTGCTGCGGAGCGAAGACGATACGCAGTTGAAGCTCGGCCGAGGGTGGCAGGCTGAAGCGTTCATCGCTGTCGATATTCTGATAGCCGCCGCCTACCCGGCGCTGCAGGCGAAAAGATTCGGCGGGCAGCGGCGTTCCATTGCCAAAGCCGGCGCTCCAGCGTACACGCAGACGGCCGTCGACGGGATTGTCCAGATCGAGCTGCATCATGCGAAAGGCGCTGACATTGATTGCCGCCAGCCCGGTATTGGACAAGACAAAATCGACGACGGCCTCCTCGTCGCCCGCAGATGCATCGATGTTCAGGGCGGCAGTGGACTGGTTGGCGATATGGCCGACAGCATTGGCCGCCCTGAATTTCAGCCGACCGCGCAGGCCGGTGCCCGCCAGGGCGATCGTCGTCAGTGACGACTCGTGTTTGCCGTTGAGCGTCTGAAAACTGTAATGCAGCTCGGCGTTGCGCAGCCCTTCGTCACGCGGCGAAAACTCCAGGTCAACTGCGGCAGTGGCGCCGGGGTCGACAAGCCCCTGTACAATCGGGGGTGCGCCGGAAGCGCCGGCCAGCTTAAAGTCGGAGGCGCCGCCGAGCGCAATCCGATAGCGGTAGGTAACACTGGCCTCG
>JANQRB010000175.1 GCA_028284775.1 Candidatus Kapaibacterium sp.
CTGCGACAGAGCCGGATACTCCTTGCCGAGGCGGCGTGTGAAGTCCTCCTCGCCGCTTAGATCGGCGTCGATTTGTTCGACAATATTTTCGGACAGCGCGGTGTTAATCGATTTCAGCAGCTTTTGCCTGTCATCATTTGGTCCAGACAATTCATTCTCAGGACCGGTACGCAACTGTTCACGCCATTCACGTGCCTGGTTTTTTAAATGTTCCAGTTGCAGGGCTTGCTCCTGCCCGGACTTTTGCAATTTTTCAAACTCATTCCGCAGCGTTTCGAGAGAGCGTTGGGCTTCATTGCGCTCCTGGCGCAAACGCTGAAATTCGATCTCCTGGATAGAGCCCGCCACAATATCGTGATTGCGCCGCGTCAAACGCCTTTTTTCCACTTCGCGTACTTTGCGCTGGTATTCGAATGCCTGCGGGTAATCGCCTCGCGCCACGTGAATGTTTAACAGCGTCTCGACGATGCGAATGTAATCGTTAGAGTTTACATCCTGGCTGAAAAGGCCTTCCGCTTCGTTCGCATAGCCGAGGGCGTCCTCGGGCTTTGCTTTGGCCAGGCCGAGCGCGGCTCGCGCGAGCAGCATCCGTACTGTTAAATAATCAACCTTGCGGCGCCGCGCCTCGGTTAACCCTTCGTTTAATGCCGTTTCCGCTTCTGCGTATTGTTCAAGCTGGGTATGGGCCGCGCCGAGAACCATGCAGATATTCGTCAGAAAGTCGGTGTCCGTATAGCGGTTCGACAATTGTCTGGATTCCCGGGCGAAGGCAAGTATGCTTTCGAGCTCATCGTTTTCCCAGAAATCAAACAACAACATGTGGAAAAGTGACAACAGAGTTAAGGGATGTGATTCGTATTGCGGCATGAGCTTCAAAGCCCTGCGCAGGATGGCCTGGCCGCGCCTGGAATCGTCGAAGTCGATATGCGCGCAGCCGGTGTAAACTATGGCAAATATCTGATTGTAATTATCGCCCAGTTGCTCGAAAAGCTCCTCGCAGCGATGCCAATAATTCAGCGCGCCTGCGAAATTGCCCATAAAGAGGTCGTGCAATCCAAGTTCACGCGCAAAGGCGGCTTCCATCCAGGCCAGCCCGCCTTCCTGCGCGTGCCGGAATCCCTCCCGCAAAACCGGAGCGACCTTGTCTCTTTGTTCGGTACGCAGATAACAGAAATTTAACTGCCAGTAGACGTGCGTCAGGAGGTCATGGTTGTTGGCGGCGGTGGCCGGGGCAATCACCTTTTCATAAAATTCAATAGCCCGGTCGAAGCGTCGCGCAAAGTAGAAACAACCTCCCAGGGCAACGCAAGCCTCCGCGAGATCCTGGTTCCCACGGCAGAATTGCAGCAATGCCAGCGATTTTTCGATTTCCGCGTCGGCGGCTTCCCGGCCTTCCAGGCGGGCATATACTGAGGCGCGAAAGGCATGCAGGCGACAGCGCAGCGCCGGCATTTTGAGCGATTCGGCCAGGACGAGCGCGCGTTCCGCGACCTCCAATGCCTGCGGCAGCCGACTGAATTGCCGGTGGCTTTCCGCCAGATCTTCGAAAACCTCGAATAACTTCTTCCAATCGCCTATGCTTTCGAGGATGGCGGCGGCCTCGGTCATCAGCGCGACATCCTCGCCGTTCTCGACTTGATTCTGCAGGCAGGGGACCTGGGCGGCCAGGGCATAAGCCAGAGCGCCGGCGTATTCGGCGTGTTTGGCGGAGTGCTCCGGTACCTTGTCCAGCAGGGCCCGCGCACGCGCAACCGCGTCCACGGCAATCGTCAGCGCTTCGGCCTGATTGACATCGGCCAGGAATTCCGCCAGCTCGGCCATTGCAAGGACTTTGCGCCGTCCATTGCAGTAACCGACTTTCTTGCGGAGTTTATCGAGATGTTCTGCTTTAGTCATGGCGTCGCAAAATGTGGCGTTAAAATAATATATTTTGGCCAGCGAAACGAATGATGTCTTTTCAGTCCTCGAGACTACCGCTAAAGAAGCTTAGTTCCTAAATTGCCGTCCAGCCCTTGTGATGGGAGCAGAGCGCAGTGAAGCAGATTCACCGTAAGTCAGATTCCATGTCAATGAGATCGTCGCATTGCTTGCGCTCCCAGCGAGGACGTTCTGGGCACAGCTTCGACCCCCTACCTCGCCACATAGCTCCGTAGTCATGGGCCGCCAAACCGGCTCGCAATGACAGCCGACACTTGTCCCAAGATTCGATTGACCTGAATAGAAATGACAAGCAATTTTAGATCGGTGTCCGCACAAAGGTGCATTGTGTCCCTGAATCGAAGGCGCTGATTATGAACGCAGCGGGGAGAATTCTCGAGAGTTTGTACAACGTCTTTGCCCCCGCTGCCGGTTTCGCTTAGCCCCCAGACAATGCTCATCGCTCCATAGACGCTCAGGTTCCAGATATCCCCGTCTGGCCGGCTGAGCGCGGTCGAAGCCGGCCCCACCCTAACATCCGGCCGCGTCAACTTAACATTCGCACTCCGCGATCCTTCGACGGACTATCTGTTTTTCGTCAACTTCGGCGGTGCCAGAGTAAGCCAACTGTTAAACGAGTCACTTAAGCCAGACACGCATACGGCTGCACCGGAAACGCGCCGATCTGACCTGTACCGGCTGGCAGCTCTATCGTTGAGATAAATGCTCAAGACGCCAGCGTCCCATTATCCGGTTTTTCGGGCGCTGGTGATTTTACGTTAATTACTCTGTGAGCGGATGTCGTAAATGGCCTGGCCGGAGTTCACCAACCTGACAGGCATCTCAGAGCTGACAGGCTGCCGGATACAAGCTTAAGCCTGGCGCAGCATGTCCGGAATATCTAGCGGCCGGCGAGCATCCAGCGAAAGCCATATTTGTCTTCCGCCATCCCAAATCCGTTCTCGAAAGGCATGATGACTTTGCCGCTTCGCGAGAGAGTATCAAATACTCGTTTTTGCTCTTCGTGATCAGAAAAAGCAACAAACAAACAGACATTGCTTCCCGTTTCGGTGGCATACGGCGGCACATTGTCGGAGGCCATAAAGCAGAGATTGTCGGCGCGCAATTCGGAGTTGAAAATTCTATCTTCATATTCTTTGGGTATATTCAAGGGCGAATCCGCAAAGGTTTTCATGAAAGTTATTTCACCGCCAAAGCACGCCGCGTAAAACTGAAGTGCTTCCTGGCAGTTACCAGTGAAAATGAGGTAGGGTTTGAGTTCCTTCATGGAGCGTCTCCCAGGCAAATAGTCATTGGAAATTGCAGTTACAACAAAGCTGTCACTATGGAGTGCAGTGCTTCTGCATCCTGTTATGCTGGCGGCAAATATATGGCTGGGTCAAAACGAAAAATTGTACAAATTCGAAATCCTTGCGATTTCGATCGCTTCACTGGCAAAAAAATCACGTGGTGTTTTATTGGTAAAACGCTTGAACTGCCGGATGAAATGCGACTGGTCATAGTATCCGGCGAAGGTAGCGAGTTCAGTTAAACTTTGACCGGGCGTGTAGATTGCAATGGCGTGCTGAAAGCGCGCGATGTTTGCATAGGCCTTGGGTGGCATACCGAGATAACTGGAAAAAAGCTGTTCCATTCGCTTCTGGCTGATACCGGTTTCCTGAATCGCGCCATGAATAGATAAACTCCCCTTTGAGGCAATAATACAACGCTTAAGAAAATTCACACGCCGGTCAATAGCGCTCCGGGAGCGGTTGACAAGAGTGCGAAAGAACGTGTCAAGTTGTGACACAATGGACCTGCCGCTGCGAGAGTCGGCAATTTGCTCGAGAGTTTCGCTAAACGACCTCCCGAAGACCAGGCAGGGATCCCAGATCGCGTTCTTCGCAACATCATCGCGGATCAGTGCTCGAAGACCGAGGGGCTTAAGAATGACGAGTATAGTTTTGATTTCGCCGCTTGACCGGATGCGAATAGGAACATTGGAAGGTGTTATCAGATTGCTGTCATAGCTGCTTTGCTGCGTCGCTGTATGGAGATACTTAATCCACTTGTCGGCGAAATTCAATTCGATCAGTGGATAGCCGAGTGGGAACATCGAGAATGTTTCCGTCGTCTTGCACGATGGAGTCTGCTTCCAGCCGACAAAATTGTAGGAGTCGATATACGCTGCGAGGGAAGGGTGCGGCAGCGCTTGCGACGGTAGGTCGGCGGGAGAGCTTTTTAGCATTGGTGTATCGTTGAGATTGTTGGGAACTCACCGCCAAAGTACATACACGGCAGTGAATAAAAAACAATTTCGATAGCGCCTCGCGATTAGGCCCCGGTGGTGGTTTGATAATAATTCAGGCGAATGCCAACTGAGAACCGCTTCCCTGCAACGGAAAGTCGCGTCGCCGAATCCGGCGGTCCGGCGGCTTGAAAGTATTCAACGAAGACATTGGATCTGCAAGAAGCACAGGGCTGCTCAGCCCGATGACGGCACAGACTGATAGACCAGGACGCATACTCACTCAATGGTTCGATCCGAACAAAGCGCTGAGGCGTCGACGCGGGCCGGATCATTGTACCTGCCCATCGCGATTTCTTCTGCGGGGAAGAATTGACCGTCTTGTGGCTGCCCACAACAGACCGGGCAACAAGCTTCACCGACAGCGAGGCATCCTTATTATTGACACTTGCAGTTGATTCCGGCTCCGGCTGGAACGCTGCGGGCAGATGTGCCTTCCGGGTATGGAGTTGGGCATTGTTAACAATTACTAGCGCAGTGATCTCCCGTTGCTGGCAAGTTCTTTTAACACGACGAGTTCCTTCATTTTCGTGCGGGCTTCCTGAGCGGGCGTACCGAAATAGCGTCTGCCGCCTTTCAGGGAGTTCAACACGGCGCTTTGCGCCAGGATTTCCGCACCGCGACCGATCGTTATTCCGCTCGTCACGCCGGCCTGCCCCCGGATAACGACATCATCCTCAATCGTCACACAGCCGGCGATACCAACGCAGCCGGCAATTAAACAATTCGCGCCGAGTATCGTGTCATGACCGATATGCACCTGATTGTCAATCTTAGAGCCGCGCCCGATCGTCGTATCCCGCGTTACGCCGCGGTCGATGGTACAGCCCGCGCCGATTTCCGCGTCGTTCTCGATGACGCAGCCGCCGCCGGAAGGCATTTTATGGTAAGCGCTGTCCTTCTTCTTGAAATAAAAAGCATCGGCGCCAATAACGGCATTTGAATGAATCACCACATTGTCGCCCAGTCTGACGCCGTTGTACAGCACCGCATTCGGATGAATAATGCAATTTTTACCGATTCGCACACGCTGGCCGATCTGTGCGCCGGGATGAACGATGGTGTCCTTGCCGATGCGTTCGGCCGCAGGCCCATCCTTTTGCTGCCGGCCGAAATGCTCGATGAGCCGGGCAAAGCCGGCAAAGGGGTCCTCGCTTACGATCAGCGCCTTGCCGGCGACCGCCATATTTTTACTGACCAGGATCGCCGTGGCGGATGATTCCGCTGCATGCTTCAGGTAGCTTGATTTATCGACAAAAGCGATTTCACCCTTTGCCGTAAATGGCAGGATATTCAGTCCGGATATGATTGGACCGGAAGGGCCGAAAAAATCCTGCGCGCCGATGATGCCGGCAATTTCTTCAAGACTGTATGCTCGGTCGAATTTCATGATGACTATCTCCTTGATTAAAGCTAATGTCGTCTCCACCGATTACCTGCTTCTTCGGCTGACCTGTTGTTAGTCTCGGCTCTGTCCGCCGCAGTGACCAATACAAAGAAATGAACAAAAAGTTGTCACATCGTCACTACAAGGCTACTACTACTATTTCAAAATTGGGGATAAACCCAGAAATTGCATACCATACCGCAACACTGCAACCCCTTGTTCGTAGCTCGGCCGATCTTATCGACCGGTGGTCCGGCGACAACAATCTCCAATGTCGGATTGCAGTCTCATCGGACTGAAGAGGGTCGCGCTCTTTGATCTATCCATACGCTAACTCTGACAAACCATGCACTCACAGAATTTCTTCACTTCTCGCTATCTCTGTAAGAGTCTTGTGACCGGCTTTATGTTCTGTCTGGCGCTCATGCTCAGCACCGGCAGCATGAGAGGACAACAAGCCGGAATGCTGAGCAATGGAGAAGCCAAGATTTACTATGAAAGCTTTGGAGAAGGAGACCCCATATTGATAATCAACGGCGGTCCCGGCATGAACAGCAGGGGCTTCAGGTCAATTGGGAAATTGCTATCCAAAGGCTATCGGACCATAATCTACGATCAACGCGGTACGGGCAATTCCGTTTTGCCCGAAGTTACTAGCGAGACCATTACCATGGATCTCATGATTGAAGACATCGAAGCCCTTCGCAGACATCTGCAAGTGGAGAGCTGGGTCGTATTCGGGCATTCGTTTGGCGGAATGCTGGCTTCCTATTATGCCGCCAATTACCCGCATTCAATCAAAGGGATGATTCTTTCGGCTTCCGGCGGCCTCGACCTCGACCTGATGAGTTATGCCGGAGAAAACATCAACGCCCGGTTGTCCGAAACGAATCGTGCAAATCTTGAGAAGTGGAGACGGAAGATCCACGGAGGGGACACGTCATACTACGCAAGACTACAACGTGGGAAGGCATTGGCGCCAGCCTATTTGTACAACAAGGAACATAGAGCGATCATCGCCGAGAGACTGACTCAAAGTAACCACATCATAAATGGATTAGTGTTCGAAGATCTTCAGCGAATCAACTACGATTGCAAAAAGAGCCTGAAGGAATTTCAAAAGCCGGTGTTAATTATTCAAGGGAAACAGGATATCATACTTGAAAGGACCGCTGTAACGGCACACAACACCTTTCCCGATTCAGAGCTAATTCTGTTGGATAATTGCGGTCACTATGGCTGGCTGGATACAAAAGATGAATATCTGGCTGCCGTGTATTCCTTCCTGGGTAAACTCTGAGAGAAGCGGAGATACTCGCTGAGCATAGGAGCTGATGCTGACTTCGGCGCCGCTCAGTCAGCGCTAGGATGCGGTGTGGACTGCGAGAGGATGCTGACTTCGGCGCCGCTCAGTCAGCGCCAGGTTGCGGTGTGAACTGCGAGTGCAAGAGGTGATGCTGGCTTCGGCGACGCTCTGCCAGCGCTAGGATGCGGTGTGAACTGCGAGTGCAAAAGGTGATGCTGGCATCGGCGACGCTCTGCCAGCGCCAGGTTGCGGTGTGGACTGCTAATTCTCGACGATCGTTGAGCGTTGCCGAAACGGGAGGTAACTCGGAATTCTGCCCCGCCGGCACACCAACGAAGCAGCCGCAACCTAAATCTCGACGATCGTTGAGCGCAGCCGAAACGGGAGGTAACTCGGTACTATGCCTCGCCCTGCCGGCACACCAGGTTGCGGTGTTGTCCGCGAGTGCAAAGGTGATGCTGGCTTCGGCGACGCTCTGCCAGCGCTAAGCTCCGGGGTTGCCTGCTAATACTCGACGATCGTTGAGCGCAGCCGAAACGGGAGGTAACTCGGTACTATGCCCAGCTCTGCCAGCGCTAGGTTGCGGTGTGGTCTGCTAATACTCGACGATCGTTGAGCGCAGCCGAAACGGGAGGTAACTCGGAATTCTGCCCAGCTCTGCCAGCGCTAGGTTGCGGTGTGGACTGTTAATACTCGACGATCGTTGAGCGCAGCCGAAACGGGAGGTAACTCGAAACTATGCCCTGCCGGCACACCAACGAAGCAGCCGCAACCTAAACCTCGACGATCGTTGAGCGCAGCCGAAACGGGAGGTAACTCGGATCTCTGCCCAGCTCTACCGGCACACCAACGAAGCAGCCGCAACCTAAAGCTCGACGATCGTTGAGCGTAGCCGAAACATGAGGGCCAGCATCTTTAAACAAAAATTGCCATTGAACTGAGAAGTTTCGTAGCTTGTAGAAGACAATCCAGCCATTGTTGCATAGCAATCCGCCTCTCAAAAAACAACAGCTTGTGTTTCAGCAATCAACTGAACCAGAAAGGATTAGTTATGAGAGCTTGGGTCTACATCCTGAAGTGTTGCGATGGAAGCTACTACACGGGAAGTACAAAAGACCTGGAACGTCGGCTGGCTCAACACCAATCCGGCGAAGGCGCCAAGCACACGAAAAAACGATTACCGGTCACTTTGGTATATGTCGAAGAGTATCATCGAATAGACATTGCATTTTACCGAGAGAAACAAATCCAGGGCTGGAGTAGGAAGAAAAAAGAAGCTTTAATTCGAGGCGATCTGAACGAATTGCATTTGTTGGCTGAATGCAAAAATGAAAGTCATCATAAGAATTTTGGTGCCGATACAGCAGACTCCTCGGACTTCAAGCAGCTTAAGAACTCAGGAGGCAATACCGGCCCCCTGAGTAAGGCATCTGTTTCATCCGCCCGGGACGTTTAGCACCCGTCGCCACTTTGTCAAAAATCCGCCATCGTGTATGAGGCGTGGACCTGGCGGCTGCCCCTCTCTTATTACACTGCAAGACGATCTCAGCAAGGCAGTTCTTGGCGGAAGCAGCTGACCATTATCGACTTTAGGTTTGATTCGGTTCGCCGGATGAAACTACGCACCCGCCGCAAACTCAAGGCACTTGTAAAAAACACTTGCGTAACCGTTCGGTTACAATTATATTCGTAACCATTCGGTAACGGATTAAACGATGATGATGAGATGAGACGAGACGTATTTCAAGCGATTGCGGATCCAACCAGAAGAGATATCATTAAGCTGATTGCACGACAGCAGTTAAATCTCAATTCCGTGGCGGAACACTTTAACATCAGCAGACCTGCCATTTCCAAGCATATTAAAATTCTGACTGAATGCGGCTTAATCGACATACAGCAGCAAGGAAGGGAAAGGTATTGCCGACTGCAGGGTGAAAAGCTGAATGAAGTTTCGGATTGGATCGATCAGTTCCGACAAATCTGGGAAGCAAGAATAGACTCTTTTGAAGAGTATTTAGAACAATTACAAACTAAAAGCGGAAAGCACGATGGAAGAAAACGTGATTGACAGTCGCGTACTAACGCTTGTACGGACATTCAAAGCCCCCCGCAAACTGGTATGGGAAGCCTGGACGCAAGCCGGTCATATTGCGGAATGGTGGGGAGCCAAAGGCATGACCACCGAGGTCGCCGAAATGGAATTCAGGCCGGGAGGCCCCTGGAAATTTGTGATGAAAGCACCCGACGGATCGAGTTTCATATCCGAAGGCGTTTTTACTGAAATTGTCGAATTCGAAAAAATCGTTTTCTCGGCGGACTTCAAGCCGTACACCGAGGGTGTTAGCATTACTGTACGCTTCGAAGATCAGGGCGATGATACAAAGTTTACCTTCAGCGTCGCTCATCCCACTGAAGAGTATTGCAGAGAGCAGGAGCGTATGGGCTTCATGAACGGCTGGGGCAGCGTCTTTGATAATCTGGAAAGCTACCTGGGCAAACTGACAAGTTAAACACCGACCCTTGTCGGAGGGACGACAGCTCAGACTCAGCGAAGAAAGTGCGGACGCCTGCCGTTTGCACTTTTTTCGCTGTTTAAAATTGCCTGGAATTCACACGACCGAACTAAAATACCGTTAAACGGAATTCTGTCTCGACCCGCCTGTAGCGAACAATCAAACGGTCAGAATTCATGCCAGAGGATCGGCAGGCGCTTCTCATGCGGAGGCCTATCCGGGAACGCAAAGGCCTGCACTACTCTCTTGCACCTAATATGTCTGCCATCGGTTTCCCTTCAAGTCTGCTCTCCACCCAGACAATAATGTCACAATAGCTGAAGGCGGAATTTTCAAATGGGTCTTCGCGCAGCTCCAGCAATTTCGGATGCAACTCCCGCAATTGCCGTTGAAAGCGGGCAGCGGTTTTCAACTTCGGCAGGGTCCGCAGAAAACGCATAACAAGCGACTCAAAGCGGTACAGCCGCTTCCGTTTTTTTAAGTAGCGATAAGTCGATCGGATTTCGTAGGGCAGCAGGGCCGTATTGCCCAATTCGAAGTGCAGCAGGATGTGAAGAATTTTCGCGAAACAGTAAATCGTTTCGCTGGAGTCAATGGACGTGAAGGCAAATATTCGTTGAATGTACTCCAGCGCCCCGGTATAATTGGCAAGATAAAACTGCGTCGTCGCGAAAATGAAGAGAAACTGGCGCTGCAGAAAATCCGAAATCGAGTGTTGGTACTGAAGCAAAAAAGCATCGATTTGTTTTTGCAAGTCCAATAGTTCCCCAAACGAAGCGAGGTCGAGACAGAGAAAGTAGCGGTTTAACAGAATCGCAACCTGCTGCTCGATTTCCGCGCGGACAGAGGGAGCCCTGCTCTCTTCCAAAAGCCGAATGTAGTGCCTCGTTTCATCATAGTGTTTCAACATGCGGCTTAACGTACCCAGATTCATCAGACAGTAGAGATACTTATAGGGATTCGACCTGACATAGCCCGGCGCGCCTTCCAGCAAGGCCAGCAGGGTTCGCAGGTAGGCGTAGCTCCGCTCGTATTCACGCGCATTGATTGTGTAGAGAATTAAAGTCTGGTACACCAGCACCTTCACTTCCAGGGCCAGGTCCGTTTGTGCCAGTGCATCGTGCAGGTGAGCGATAATGGACCGGATCTGCTCCGGCGCCCGTTCGTTGCGGAGCGGACCCTGCCGTGCAAAATGTCCGGCGCAGATATGGCTGTATTCGGCAAAAACACTACTCCGATGCAACTGCTCCAGCAGATCGCGCTCAGCGGCAAAGCTCGCCCCGGCGGGTTTCTTACTCACCTGGCGGATGACAACACTGCCGTCGTTAAAAAAGCGTTCCTTTAAGACAACCAGATACTGCGCCAGCACATCCTGCGACTCGAGCGCTATCTTCCGCGCCTTTGTTAAAAGGCCGTAGGCTTGTGAATGGAGATTCTTTTCATGCAGGAATGTACAACTCGCAAGCAGGTTCTGCACCGTACGCAGCGCGGTTCGATCGCTGTGATAGGCTCGCATACTCTTCAGAATCAAATGATAGAGGTAATTCTTAACGGCCGGCAGTCGTTCGATCAGCGGTTCATCAATCAATTCCTGTTTAATGGCCTCCTCGTTGTAGTGCTGCTGCCGCGCAATCGCATCAAAAAGTTTCATGTACCCCGGTGTGCGCTGTTTGCCGAATAAGGCCGCATATTTTCGTACATAACCTTTCTCGCTTCGGCTGAGTGAATGAACAAGTTGAAAGAGATCTTCTTTGGGGACCATATGCGTTTCGCATTTGATGGATGAATTATGCTAAAGGTCGTTCCCTGACCGAATGGCAGCTGTTCTATATGCTCGAGTCATTCCTGTCAGGCTATTATGCGGATGCCCAATTTGCGCCTAACGAGCGCAAGATAGCAAAAACATACTCCGCTTGGAAATAGAAGAATATTTTGCCAACAGGCACCAAAATATGGGAATTTTTCAATCAATACACTCCGAACGAAATAGAAGAATGAGCAGCAAAATCGCCACTAGCGATCAACAACATCTATCTCACTCATCCTTCATGCCGGACCTGGAATAGCTTATTTTTTGAATCGAGTGGAGAGGAAGGAAATGCGGAACGGAATACGATTGCTTTTGAGCCTTGCGAGCGCTATCTGCGCTGCCACCTTAACTAATGTCGCGGATGAATACAACTGGCAGCCCGTCGACGGTCCTGATGGCGGTATCTGCCGGGACATAGTGGTGCGTGGCGATGACGCTCTCAGCTTTACAAATGGCGGCCTTTTTTATTCCGCGAATCGCGGTGAAGATTGGCAACGCCTGCAGGCTATGAACGCGGCCCAAATCAATGGCATGCTCATTCTCCCCGACCGAACATTTTTATTCGCGTTGGGAGGCGGCAGCCTGGTCGGTGTTAACACGATGCGTGACGAAGCGTCGGAAATCTACCGCTTCGCCGATGAAGAAATCCTGAGTTTGTTTGAACATAAGGGCACACTATACGTCGGGACGCATCAGGACTCGCTCCGTCATATCTGGCGTTCGACCAGCCTGGGGCGGGACTGGGAACGGGTGTTCACGGCGCAGTCGCCGTCCGCAGACAGACGGATGAGCTTTACCGTGTCCGGGTCAATGATAGTTGCCGCATTCGGCACAAGGATTGTTTACTCTTCCGATACCGGCCTAAACTGGACGGCGAGTGCATTCACGGCCGAGCAACGAATCTACAGTCTTGCCAGCCAGGGCGAAATTCTGTACGCAACCCTGGCCAGCGGCCAGCTTCTCTATTCTAGCGATGGAGCCAGAAGCTGGGAAGCTGTCGATACGGGCGACTTCGACGAATACTTCAGAATCCTGATTGCCGATGAGACAGCCCTGTATGCCGTGACCTACCTGCCGGAGCTGAACCGTGTCGCCCTGCACACTTCGATCGATGAAGGCCGGCATTGGCAGATTATCAGCGAAGGGCTGGCCGGTGAAGTTCGTTCCTTTGTCCTGGACCAGGGGGATTTGTTCGTTGCAGGCAGCGTCGGCGTCTTTCAACTGAGCGGAGACGGCGCGGAGTGGTTAAGCCGCAATAGCGGCATCAAAGCCTCCCACTTTAACTGTTTCACCCGGGCGGAAAACATGCTCTGGGTCGGCGCGGCTACCGGTGTCTTGCAGTCCTCGGACGACGGCCGAAGCTGGCGCAACATCGGTCTCGTGGGACAGATAATTCGCTCTATGGCGGTGTTTAAGGACAGACTCTATGCCGTGACGGACAGCGGCGTGTATCGCTTCGACGACCATACGGATGAATGGGAATTCCTTATCCTGAAGGGCATTTCCTCCAACTTCCTCTACCTTAATCCCGGCGGCGACCGCATGTATCTCGGCATGGGCAGCGCCTGGTTGGCGGTAGAGCATCGAATTCTCTATACCGACGACGGGCAGGACTGGCAGATTCTCACCCGCGAGGGCATGGAGAATGATTTTTTGTCATCAGTTAACAGCCTGGTTCATGCGGGCTCACGCCTTTTCGCCGCTACCGACGACGGTTTGTTTAGTCTGGACGAAGGAAACGCCGATAGCTGGCGACTGCATCCGGTTAAAGGCAGCGCCATCTTTGAAAAGCTCCTGCTGCGTAGTGATACGCTGTACCTCAGTACTTTCGACAAGAAAGTTCTCTATTCCTACGATATGGGCGAAACCTGGACGGCTTTGGATTCCGTTCCGCAGTACCAACAATTCGCTTATACCCAACAGCTTGCGATTATCGACGATCGCTTTTATCTGGCCGCATCAGACGGTCTGTTCAGCTGCGATGGTCCGGGTCGACCCTGGCGCAGTGCAGGTCTTGACAGTACACACGTCAGGGCATTTGTTGCCGGCAACGGAAGTATAGTGGTTGGAACGGGCGTCCAGAACAGCGGCCCTCTGCCGATGGGATTGTATCGCAGCGATCTCAGGACAACCGCAGTTGTCGGGCGCAGCAATACAACACGGAGCAACTTGCGTGTTGAGCCCAACCCGGCATCGGAAAAGACAAGATTCATCCTGCCTTCGGCCTGCCACGGCAAGGCTATGCTGGAAGTATTCAGCTCGGATGGCGCGCTGATAGAACGCAGCACAGTCGAAGCGGCCGGCGATCTCGGCTTCGAATATGAGACTTCGCATCTTGCGTCCGGCCGCTACTTTGTTCGCATCAGCGCGCGCGATTGTAGTGTTAGCGCAATATTGCAGGTCATTCGTTAATGCCGCTACTGTTGTATCAAGACCGATGAGGAGTAGGTCGAGCACTTAACCTCTTAAAAGGCATGGTTTAGATACGATGTCCTTGCGAAGCAAGGTCGGTGTTTTATCAAATAAGTTTTTTGCATTAATTTTCCCACGTAAGGTCAGGTGATTAGGCGTGGACTGATCACCAAACGATTATGAGTTATGCTATCTAGATAATCCGAACTCCCCTGGCCCCTCTTTCGCAAAGAGGGAGTCTAGAAGTAACTTATTTGAAACAATATTTATACGGGTACGGCCGAAACAAAGCGTTGCGGCGAAACTGCACCGGAGAAACACTGCGTTCCAAAAGAAGAATGAGGGCTGTATATTTCCGCGCTACAGGTGCATTCACCTGCCCTTGCCTATCTTTGTTGTGAACAGTCAGATGAGATGTAACTGCCTAAGGGAACAAAGCCGGTATGACAGCCAACTTCCCCGCAAACGCAAAAATCGGCGCCATGCTGCGGCACGCGAACACATTGCTCAACTGCGACACGCCGGGAGCCCGCGCAGAGGCCGCTCAGGCGCGGGAGATGGTGACCGAAGCGCTCTGGCGGCACAATGTCGATATCACGACCATTAAGCCGAGGCATTTGTCAAAAGCGTCCCCGCAAACGCGCGAACTGCTGGAACACTGCGCCGAAATAGAGCTCACCCTGGCGCACTGCGATCTTATCCAGGGCAACTGGCGGCAGGCGCTTGAGCTTGCGACCAGTGCGACGCGGCTATCTCTCTTGCTAGAGTCCCGTGCCGGCGAGGCGACCGCGCTCCGTGTGCAGGCCGAAGCCCTGCGCCTCTTGAACGATTATGACCACGCTGAAGAGATTTATCTGCACAGTCTTGAGCTGTTTCGCGCTATCGACAACATGGGCGGTATGATCTTCGCTTTGGCAGGGCTGGCCTTTATGCGTATGGCGCAGAGCCGCTATGCGGACGCGCAGACTTTCGTCGATGAGGCCCGACTTGCCGAAAGGGCGGCGGAACAGTCCGAGGCAGGGATCGTGCTTACGATCTGTCGAGCAACCCTCAACTATATGCGCGGCAACTACCAGGAAGGACTGCGCAATGCCGAAGAGGCGATTGACCGCTGCCGAGCCCACAACAATCTGGCGCGTCTGAGCGGCGCGCTCGACAGGGCCGGCATCTGCCTGAGCTATCTGGGGCGCACGATTGATGCGCTGGCCTGTCACGAGGAAGCGATGAAGCATGCCAAGAGTCTCGCGAGCCGAACGGGCGAAGCACTGAGCCTGCAATGCAAAGGACTCGTCCTGATCGATATCGACCGCTACGCGGAAGCGCTGGAGGCGTTTAGCACAGTGGCGCAGCTTTATGCGGATCTGGGACAGAAGCGCGAAGAAGCCCGCTGCCACAACAATATTGCCCATTCCCTGCTGATGCTCGGTCAGTACGGCCGTTCGCTGCATGCGGCGCGGCGCAGTCTCAAGATGCACGAGGCGCTGGAAATTCCACGCGGCACCGCCATCGCGCACACCAATGTCGCCAATGCCCTGAGCTACCTGGCCCGCTATGACCAGGCCTTGGAGCACAACTTCTGCGCGCTGAAAATCTATCGCGATCTTGGAACGGCCGGCCTTGAATGCAGCACGCTCAGCAGCATAGCGGACCTGTACCGTGTGATGGAAGACTATGAAAAATTAGCCGAATATTCCGGTCGGGCACTTGACATCGCACGCGACATCAGCAATCGTTTTCTTGAATCATTGGGCCAGTTTAACCTGGGCACCTGCTGTGAATTACAAAAAGATTACCGCTGCGCGGAAGAACATTTTGCCGAGGGCCTAAGCATAGCGCGGGAGATCGGCAGTATGCGAATGCAGGCCAATTGTTTACAGGCTCTTGGCCGGCTGCGTTGCCTTGACGGCGAATACCGGGAGGCGATGACAATGTTTGATCAAGCCATAGCTTTGCGGCGCACCATGAACGATGCGGCGGATATTGCAAGTGTGCTGTTGGATGGTTCGCGCGCGCAACGCAAGCTCGGTCAACTGCCGAAGGCGCTGGTAATGTTGGAACAGGCGCTGGCGGATGCTCAGGCCGCCGGGTCGGAACAACTCGTCCCCCGAATTCATCAGGAAATGTCAGCCGCTTTGGAGGAGCAGGGCGACCCCATCGGGGCGCTGACGCACTTCAAAAAATTCTATGCAATCCAACGCGAGCAGTTTAATGTGGAGTCGCGCGAACGTCTCCACAATTTACAGGTAGCCGAGGAGCTGGAGAGGGCCAGGCTCGACGCGGAGTTAGAGCATACCCGGCGCAGCGCTATCGAACGCGAACTGGATCTGCAGAGACGTGAACTTGTTTCGCTGACAATCGTGACGGCGCGGACAGGCGAGGCCTTGCAGGAAGTTTACGGTCAAATAAAGGTATTGCAGGCTAAAGCGCCCACTGATTTGCAAAAGGACATTGCGGCGATTCGGGAACGGCTGGAACAATCAAAGGATACGCAGCAGGACTGGGAAGCCTTCGAGCTGCGTTTCACAAAGGTTCATTCGGCCTTTCTGCAGACGCTGCACGAACGCTCCCCCGACTTAACACCCGCCGAGACCAAGGTCTGCTGCCTGTTAAAACTGAACCTCAGCAGCAAGGAAATTGCCAACCTGCTTAACGTCGGGACGGAAACGATCAAGAAGCACCGCTACAACATTCGCAGCAAGCTTCAACTCCGTCAGGGTGAAAACTTAACACGTTTTTTTGCCGCCTTGTAAGAAAGGCGAGCGGATGCCGCAGATCGGTCGGCTTGCCTCCGATCGGTATCGCGGCGGGTTTCAGTCCGTCGCTTGCCGCCTTAACAGGATGTAAAAAGCCACTGTCAGGCTGCAAGGGATCTCCACTAAATGAAACGCGGCAAGGCAGTGTTCACAAAAGACGAAGAACGCGCTGTTCGGCCGGGCACCGCCGGAGTTCGGGCCAGGCTTCGGAATAACGATTACGACAATCTGTCGCGCAGTCATTCCGGGATTCATCGGGTAAATGTCAACATCCGCAATGCACGGACTGCAAGTTTCATGTTGTTGGCAGCGAGCTTCCACGCCGAACTCGCCCGTCTTCACAAGGCGCATGTGTCAGTCCCGGCAAGCCGAGCAGGTGCGGCGCAGAAGCTTTGTTAAAATCGGCGAGCCCCTAGCGTGAAATTGTCAGCGTTCCCGCGCTGCTCCACACCTTGTGCTCGTCGGTATAGTAGAGGTAGGCCGACGATGCGGGCGCCAGAAATTCACCGGGTATTTCAGCCTTGAGATCAAGCATAATTTCATGCTTTTCCTGCGGCGCCATATCGCGGTAATAGCAGACGACATAGCCGCCGTGTATCTCGTAAAAATCGAAGGCGCCCTGCTCCTGCAGCTCCTTTAACTGTCGCGGCTGAGGACTTAATCCCGCCGGGATGCCTAAAACCGCAATCGTCATCGGCTGGCCCTCACTGCTTGTGTTGCTGAGCACAGCGGTGAAGCGAACTGTTTCGCCTTCACGAGTCGATGTACTTCCAAGTCGCGTATCGAGCTCTACCACGCATTCGTCGGAACTCTGCGGTAGGTCCGTGCTGTATTCAAGCGCCAGCGTATACGGCAGGGGACTATGCGTATCTTCATAGCGAACCCGGAGGGCATTGACACCCCTGCGGAAATATCTCTCGACCTTATCGAGCACGATTGCCTCGCGCGCTCCCGCCGCATAGTCCCGCGACGCTGCAAGTTCATCATTGACTGCCAGTGTTATTGCCCCGGCCTCTTCGGTTTTGCGTGAAGCCACTGTATAGGCCGTAAGGGCCTTGAGTGCCATAATCGTGCTCTGCGTGGAAGCGAATCCGCCACGCGCCGAACGCTGCTCCATGAGGAAGCGGGCGGCCCGCTCAAGAGCAAGCCTGTGCTGCGAGGGCGATTTCAGGATCGCCATCATCGCCAGCGAAGTTGTTTCAATCGTCAGTGCCTGTCCGCCCGAGCGCGTGATCGAGTGTGTACGTCCGCGCCAATGGCCGTCGTGCTCCTGCAATTGCACCAGACGCGTAAGCAGGTCAGCGGCACGCACGTCGCGCAGGTTTAAGAGCGCATTGGCGACAAGGGCGATCAGATAGGCATCCTCTGAAGCTTCAGCCTTGCGGTATACAGCTTCCAGCTCGGCATCGATACCTGCTACGCCGGCTTCGCTGAGCGCATAGACGATGTAGGCATTTGTGATGGAGCTTTCGGCCCGGCCGTAGGAATCCAGGGCTTTGGGGTTGCGTGTAAAGCCACCCTTGCCATCGCGACGCTCCAGCAGCCACCTTGTCGTGCGATCGATCATCTCTCCATCGACATCCGGATACACCGATTGCATATCAACAAACTGCATCAGTCCATAGGCCGACAAGGCTTCGTGGCCCGGGGCTTTGCCGAACCATTCATAGCCCTTCGAAGAGGTTTCGAAACTCACCAGGCGGGCGTAGCCCCTGTCGAGCATGGCTGTGGCGCGGGCCTCGAGCGCGGGATCATCTTCGCCCGCCTCGCGCAGGTAGCGCAGGGCCAGCAGGTTCGGGTAGTTGCTCGACGAGGTCTGCTCAAAACAGCCGGTGGGCTCACGCAGGAGAGCATCCACGCCGGCCAAGAGGGTGCTGCCTATCGACGGGAACGCCGTCAGCGAAGCACGCAGCGAACCCGGTACGGCTTTGGCCAGGTCAATCGAATAGGACTTGTCCATGTCCGCGCCTGATAGCGCGATCGATGCCGGGAAACCGCGCGGCGCAACCGCGATTTCCTGCCGGAATGCATCGCGTAATCCGTCGGCGGTAAATGCGATGTCGAAGTGGTCTTGTCCGACGGTTGTAGCCTTGTATCGCAGGTAGAGCGTTTTTGAGCTCCGGGCATCAAGACGCTGGTCCCGCTCGATCGATTCCAGCAGTTCGAAATTGTGCGGCTCGTGAATCTGCAGGCTGCCTTGGAGCGCTTCGTCGGTTGTATTTGTCAGCGTTACCGGCAGCTCGATGATGTCATCACTAACAACCTGACGCGGCGCTTTGGCGGCTATGCTGAATGGCAATTGCGTGTGATACAGGTATTCAGCACGTCCGACGTGGCCTTCGGCGCCGATGCCTTCCGCAACGACGCGGAAAGCTGTAACTTCGTCGGAATTGTAAAACTCAAGTGTCGCAAGACCGTTGGAGTCGGTTTCGACCGCGGCGTTCCAATAAATCGTCGAGCGAAAGTCGCTGCGTGTTTCCGGCGTCGGCTGCCCGGCGTAGTCGGGCGCGGGAAATTCGCGCGCGCGGTAATATGCCGGTTGATGGAAACCGGCGACGGCTGTACCCTGAAAGAATGCTCGTTTTCCGTCTGGAGCGACTCGGCCGACACCTGCGGGATTGATGAGTTTCAACCCTGCATTGCGCCGGAGCTGTACACCGGCCTGCAGGGCGACAGCCGCCTTAACTGATTCGCGCGGTACGCGCTGTGCCTGATCCGGCAGCGGTACAACGATTCTTTCTGCTACAACTTCCACGACTTCCGCAGGAGCTTCGGCGAGAGCGCCGCCGAACTGGTCGTTGATATCCAGACCTTCGACCCTGAATTGTGTATTCTGAAGACGCTGGCCGCGAATCGCAAAGCCTCCCAGAGCATCGCCATAGGCCATTCCCAGACCGCCGCTGACTGGCCGAGCGTGATCCTGATGGTAGACGGAAAAGATCTGCGACGAGCCCCTGGCGATTCGTATGGAAAGCTGAGAATCATATCTGCTGATCTGATAGCGCCCCAATACGGTATCCTTAAGCTCAACTTCCAGGAAGGGCCGGCGGTCCAGATCAATGTCTCGCAGCTCAAAGGAGCCGTCGTCGCCGGTTCTGAAAACTGACATCTCCGGTTCGGAAAAACTCACATGGTAGGATAGCGAAACCTGCACGCCTTCCAGCGCATGCCCCTTTTCGTCCGTCACCTTGCCGGCGATAAGGGCGCGTTCACCGCTGAAGCGCGCTGCCGGTATGCTGTCGCTTAACAATTCCTTCCAGACAAAGCGCCGCCAGCCCGCCGTCATTAACAGATAATCCAGCGCGCTATCCGCCTTCGGCTCGTCCCGGTCGAAGTAAAAGCGCGGTTCACGCACTGTCTGCTTCAGATCGGATTCCAGCAAAAGCGCGGAGAGGATCGTACTGGATTTATCATCGGCAAAGCTTAACAGCTTGTCGTCGCTGACCGCCAGCGAGAGGCGCGCTGCCACAGGGCTGCCCTGCGGGTCGCGTGTGGTGATTGTTAATCGCGTTTTCTGGCGCGGCTCGTAGCGTTCCCTGTCGCTGCTGATCTGCACATCCAGTTGCCGGCTTTTGTTGACAAATGCGAGGCGCTCAGCATAGGCGACACCCTGGGAGTCGAAGAGTGTAAACTGCGCAACGCCCGCCGGAAATGTTTCGAGCGGTATATCGATCCGGTTGCTGCCCCGACGCGCAACAAAGGCATTGCTGTAATATTCACGACCGCGCGTCTGCCCGACAAGCGCCAGTTTCCGTTCGCGAGGCGAATAAACCTGAAGCTGCAGCCAATGCTCGGACTTGTGAGTGAGCGCGAGCCCAACAGCATCGCTGACGGCCCGGGGCAGCGGATAAAGCGTATTGAGCGCCGCGGGTCTGCTGATACGCGCCGAATAGTCCCGTCCGGCGATCGGCGTAAAACTGAAGGCCCCCATGCCGTCGTGGAAACTGGCAAAGGTCGCGACGCTGCGTCCCTCGGCGTCGACGATCTCACCTTCGACATCGGCGGGAAGACCATGTTCGTTAAGCGCTTTGAAGGCCACACGCGAGGGATAGCCCGCAAGCATCTCGCCGCCCTCGGGGAAAAATGCGAGGTCGATGTTGTTCAGGCTGATCGGAATGGAACGGCCGATCGATTCACTGCGGCCCTGGTAGGCGATGATGACATTCAGGAAGGCATCGGGACGGGACAAAGTCGCCGGTAAACTGCAAGTGATGAAGGCCGAGCCGTCTTCACCGGTCCGGCCCTGCCGGCGTTCGGTTTCCTGCCCCTCTACAGCAAGGACATAGCTAAACTCATAATCTTTGAGCGGCTCATTCGCAAGTGTCTGCAGCACGAGTTCGGCACGGACATCCTGTCCGGGGCCGTAAGCTTTTCGCGTGAAATCCAGGGTCATCTTTAAACGAGGCAGAACCACCGCCTGCACCTGCAGCTCGCGTTCGAACATACTTGCCGTGTCGTTCTGCTGCCACTGGGTGTAGGCTTTCAGTTTATACAGGCCGCCGGCGGCGTGCTGACTCAGGGTAAAATCGCCGCGTGCAACGCCTTCATCCGCAATCAGCGTCAGCTTCTTCATGGTATTGCCCTTGGGATCGATCAGCTCGACATAGACGATATCGCTCTTGCGCGAACGCTGCATGTCATTGCCGTTGCGGGCATAGGCCGCAAACCAGATTGTCTCGCCGGGTTTGTAAAGAGGCTTGTCGACGTGGATATAGGTTTTGTCTTCCGGAAGCAGCCTGTCGTACTCTTTCAGCTTCTCGTGAGCGATGGCGAGAATACCGTCGATCGCATCGCGTTCATACAGCGCGACGCCCATAAGCGGCAGCAAAGCCAGAACAAGCGCAAATCGAATTATTCCCTGTTTGGAGTAAGTTATCATAAACGCCCCCGAGTTAATGGAGGTGAATGTTGTGCCGGAAAGCTTCCCGGTTGACAGTTAAGCGCGAGCCTGGGTTACAGAGAACGTGACACTGTTGCCTACGATTTCTGCCTCCCTGCTACCGAAAGCCTGTACTATCTCGATCGGCCTTCGTCCTGTCATCGACCCGGGAAGGAGTCGGACGTGGTTTATGTCGGCTCTGAGTTATCGAGCATTGAGCCCCTATTCGTTGTGTTCACAGTATAAATTGAATTAATTTGAATTTCATGAACATGAAATCTGAAAAAGAGCGAAGCAAAGACAGCGTTACGCCCGTCGCGGCGCTGGCTGAAGTTACCGGTCGACTACTGGCGCTGGCCGACAGCCGCAAGGTCAAAACAGAAGAACATTTCAAACGCATGCGTTTGCCGGTACCGCTGGTACGAGGGGAGCTGAAAAAGCCGTATTCTTTTGTCGGCACTTCGCGCGAATCGGACTTGCGGATCTGGGATTACGCCTGGAACAACAGCGAGTGGTACGAGGTAATGCACCTGGCGGTGTACTTTTACCAGGGCCGGACAATTACGCCCGCCGAGTGCGTGACGATTCAAAGCTGGGTAGATCGCTGTTTCTGCTGGGAACACAGCGACGGCCTGTCGAAAATTTTTGCCGACGCCCTCGAAAATGATCCCGACGCCATGCTGCCCGTGCTGCAACGCTGGAATTCGGCGGCTTCGCTGTGGAAGCGGCGTCAATCACTGGTGGGCCTGATCGAATACGCGAGCAAACGCAAACGGGTGCTGCCCGTTGAGCTGATGCTGCCCCTGGTCGAAAATCTTCTTAACGACGAAGAATACTATGTGCAAAAAGGTCTCGGCTGGACGCTGCGGGAACTCTACACCCTCTATCCCGAAGCAACGTTCCGATTCATGGATGAACATCTTCACGCCATCAGCCCGACGGCCTATTCGGCAGCGACGGCGAAACTCGATAAAACCGCCAGGACAGAATTTAAGCGCCGCCGGGTAGAGTATAGAAAAATGAAGGGCGCTGGCAGGCACACGGGAACGGTCTAGTGTTCTTTCGAAAAAATTTTCATTGCTACATCTCCCCTGAGCGAAGGGGGTGAGACCCGGACTGAGCGCCGAAAGGAAAGGACTTCTGAGCACTTAAGGACTTCTTAACTCCCCTGGCCCCTCTTTCCCAAAAAGAGGGGGACTTGAAAATAACTATGTTGACAAAATACCTGTCGGTTCCAAGAACTGTGCAACAAATGACGGGCCGCTGCGTCCCCGACGCTCCCTTTTGCAAGGCATATTGACTGGGGTGGGCAATTCCACAGTGCTGAAAATCACGGATCATATCAGTATCGCCGACTCGGAGTACGAGCTGCGTTCGGTACGGGCACAAGGGCCCGGCGGTCAACACGTCAACAAAACGTCGACGGCGATCCACCTGCGTTTTGATATCGAGGCTTCGTCCTTGCCGGACGATTGGAAAGAACGGCTGCTGGCCCTAAAAGACCGTCGCATCAGCAAAGGGATCGTCGTGATTAAGGCGCAGCGCTACCGCAGCCGCGAACGCAACTGCGACGATGCGCGCGAAAGGCTGCGCGTACTACTGTTGCGGTCTGCCCAAGCGCCCAAAGACCGCAAAGCTACTAAACCAAGCAAAGCGGTCCGCCAAAAACGGCTCGACGCCAAAGCACGACAGGGCATACAAAAGCAGCTGCGCGCGCGAGTCAGGACGGATGAGGAATAATCCCGGAGTCCTGTCCGGACCGGCGGCAATTCGCCAATTGGCAGGCGCTGTAAACCAGGACGCTTCACCAGGCATGGAACAATCGTAGACTGCAGTCGCGACCGCAGCCTACGAATCATTTGTTCGCATACATTCGAACTGTTCTTCCAAATCGTCCTTTCAGATCTTTCGTCTGAAGCATTCATTCAAATTATTCATCAAGCGCGCGCGCTGAACACATTCAATTTCCATTGTAATCTTTTTCAAGACGACATCTTCCTCTCCTTCCGAAGCAATTCCGGCAGCCCGAGAATCCGACGGCAGTGGAAAAAATTTATTCGCCCCGGGATAAAAACTTATACCAGCGGCATAAAAATTTCACCCCAGTAATGACAGCGTTTCTAATACCGGCCAAAAACGCAAAAAATCAGCACTTTTTACTTTGGCACGACTTTAGAGCCTATCTGAGCAGTTCGCGCAAATAAGAGCCGAACAACAACAAACAACTTAATCACTTAGGCTATTAAGGACTGTCATGAAAACTCTTGTACAAAATTCCGACCTGCAGAATCGCACTTCTTTCTTCACTCGCATGGGCCGCATGCTGCCGGTCTTCTTCTGGCTGTTATTTCTCGTGGCCGGCGCTTCGGCGCAGACGCAATCGAAGCTGTGGACGCTCTCGCCGAACAAGGTCAGCTTTCCCGCCGGACCGACGGCATCGTCCCTGCCGACTTATGACTATGCCGGTCAGAGCGCGGACTTTTCGCAAAACTCGATGTATGACGCCAATGGCGATCTGCTCTTTTTTGTGATCGATGGCATGGTCTATGATGGCGACGGCTACCTGATCGACGAAATCTGGGGACTCTATGATCCCTATCCTTCCGTACTCAACATCTACAAACTGACCGGACAGACGGAATGGGTAATAGTGCCCGTGCCGGGCGAGTGCCGCCAGTATTACCTGATCTGCAATCAGCTTATCCAGACGGCCGGCTCGCGCGTTCGGCGCGGCAGCGGAACCTACTACATCAAGCTGGATATGAACGCGCCCAATATCAATTATCCCGGCCGCAAGGGCGCGCTGGAAATGAACCCCGACTGGGGGCAGGCTCTGGCAACCCTGCTGGTAAATCATTACACCGGCCCTGCGCGCGAATGTTATACTTATCACCTGGCAGCAACCAAACTGCGCCAGCCGGAAAACAACCATCTGCTGTTTGTTAACGACTGCAGCAACTTCTTCCGCTTCCGGATCGAAAACAGCGGCATCTATGATGATAGCTATACGCAACCGCTCACATCGACCGATGCCGGCTGGGTCAGAAGCGAATCCGAAATCGTTGAACTGCACGACGGCACCTGGCGACTGGCAATTCCGCTGAGCGGCGGCGGCACCTGGTGGCCCCGCGTTGAAATATTTCATCTGGATGCCGGCGGCGATGTTATCTCGTCGTATTGGATACAGACGAAATTTACCAGCGGCTCCGGCTACGAGGGTCTACGTGGCCTCGAGTTTTCGCCTGACGGCAATACGCTCTACCTTACCCACAATCAGGCGCCCCATATTCGCTACATCGATGTGGGCATTAACAGCACGAGTATGCAGGCAGTCAGCCAGGCGACGCATACCGCCGACTTCCAGTACTCGCAAATCGAGGTAGGCTACGACGGTAAACTCTACTTCGCGGCGCACAATCGCCTGGCGACGCTCGCGGATCCCAACAATCCCGCCAGCGCCTGGAACAACAATGCCCTGAGCATCTCGGTACCGCTGACAAACGGCCAATGGGGCGACGAAGTTGAAAAGCTGCGGGTGCTGCCCGATCAACTGGACGGCGAAGATTACGAAACACATCTCTACGCCACGAGCGAATGCTGCGAACTGGCGCAGGACTACACGACGGATAACTTTGTCGTCGGCGCTTCCGCTACCTGGTCGCCGGGCTATTTTAACAATCCCTTTTTCTCCGCCGGCACGATCACGGTTCGCAATACGCTGACTATTCCGGCGGGCATCCAGCTTACGATCAGCGGTATGACGCTGAAAATGGGGCCCGGCGCACGTATCTTCATCAAGGGCAGCAACGGTGCGGCCGATGCGGCGCGCTTAACGCTTGACAACACGACGATTACGGCCAATGACGCCTGCGGCCCGACGAGCATGTGGAAGGGTATCGTCCTTGAAGGCGACCGCTACGCCACGCAAAATCTCGCAGACCAGGGTTCGCTGACAATCCAAAACAACTCGGTGCTGGAACACGCCTATGACGCGGTTGTCGTGAAGGGCATCAACCCGGACGGCTCCACCGACTGGAACAAGACCGGCGGCATCATTAAGGCCAGCGACAGCTACTTTCTTAACAACCGCCGGGCAGTGGAATTTATGTCCTACGGCGACGCCGGCAATATTAACAGCATCAGCAGGTTTGACCGCTGTGTGTTCGAAACGAACCAGTTGCTGCGCGATCAGGATGTCTTTCCCGGCAATGTCAACATCGCGGCCTTCGTGACTTTGTGGAACATTGACGGCGTCCGTTTTCGCGACAACGTCTTCCACAACACCTTCATGAACGCGCTGAACGGCGATCCGGCCGGCTACGGCATCAAGAGCGCGGAAGCGATCTATCACGTCCAGAAAGGCGCCAGCACTCTCTCGACCGGCAACCGCTTCGAGAATCTGGTCATCGGCATCGACGTTAACCGCACGGCGGCAATGACAAGCGGCATCCAGCACTTTACCGACAACAGTTTTGTTAACAACCGCTACGGCATCAAAATCAACGGCGACGGCGCCGGTTATTCAATACGTCGCAACAGCTTCACGAAAAGCAGCCTGCCGGCGGCCACGCTCTCCAGTCCGACCCTTGGCATCTACAGCCACAGCGCTCAGCGCATGTACATCGTGGACAACAGTTTCGAGAACTTCACCTACGGTGTGTTAATCAAGAACAGCGGCGGCGCGGACGATTTCACGACGCTGGTGCAAAGCAATGACTTCACGAATAACTTCCGCGGTCTGCAGACGCAGTACACGAATAAGAACATGAAAGTGAAGTGCAACGAATTCAGCAACCCCGGCGGCGTCGCGCAGATGTTCTGGGGCAACTGGGGACCGATGGCGGACCAGGGCAACTGCAGCTCCATCAGCTCGCCGGCCGGCAACCGCTTTTTCGGAGTGCCGACGCATAGCCAGATTTACGCCACAACGGCCTACCCCTTTGATTACTATCATCATAATGGCCTTGTGCCCGTCTACATCATCCCGACCTTGTACTTCAGCGGCAATCCGACCCTGATGCCCTGCGGCGCCTACGACTGGGACCAGACCGCCGCCTGTGACAACATCTGGCAGGATGGTGTTGCCACGCCCGCGAAGCCGGTCCTTATCAGCGGTCTGATATTTGCGCAGCAGTATCAGAGAGCACGCTTCGTGCTGAATGAAAGCGCCGCCGACGGCAGCCTGGACCACGGTTACCGGGAATACTTCAGCCTCGTGCTGAGTATCCTCGAGAGCCGCCGCAGCCTGGCCGAAATGAACCCGAACGAAATGAAAATCCTCGAAGGGATTTCCGAGGGCCACAGCGGTGCTTCCGCCAATGCCCGCGCCCTGCTGCGATTCTTTACCGGTCGCGACTATGAGATCGAAATCATCGAGGCGGAACAGCAGGTGACGGATGTCAATGAAAGCACAGACGACAAAACGTCAGCGCTGGGCGTCAACTACCCGAATCCGGCGAGCATCGAAACGCGCATCCCCTACAATGTACTCGCTGCGAATGCACGCCTGCAGATAAGCGATCTCTTCGGCCGCACGATCCACGAGCAGAACGTGACGCCGGGCAAAGGCGAAGCCCTGGTGTCGCTGAAAGACTTCGGGGAAGGAGTCTACCTGTGCCGCCTGATTGCCGACGGCCGTGAACTGGCCTCGCGCATGATTACGGTACAACGTTAAGGCCATATCGTTTGGCTCCTGAGAAGGCCGCGGTTCAGCACGAACCGCGGCTTTTTTTGTTTGCTCAATTGTTCACTGATAGCGGCGAGTACAATATCCAACGACCCGAAAGGGACACGATCCACGGCATGCAAGGTGGACTGACAAGGGCCGGATTCAGGCCGTGCTTAGGAATTCTTCTTTTGCTATATTTCGGGTCTTGTCATTGCTGCCTGTGAAACTTGCATTCGTGTTATCCGGACGGCGGCGGAAGCCTGGTTGCTGAGCCCCATCAGCCAAAGCCCCCTTCACCTTGTCCTTCCGAATGTCGAAACGGCACGCATCAGCGGGATTATAACAAAGGCAATTAATCGGATGGACGCAATTCAACATACGATTCACCACCTGCGGCAACACGAAGAAGTTGTGCTCCACGGCAATGTTGTCGAGCATTCGGCTGAAGCCGCGCAGGAAGTTAAGTCCTTCCTGGAAAGCGAATTTCAAAATGAATCCTTGGACTACCCGCACTCGACGCCCCCATTCGATGCGGAAGCGGCATTCTGGGGCGCAGTGACGGTGTATCGCGCGGCGCAACTGATTTTAGATTGCAACAACAGGGCCGACGATTTGCCGGAGCTGTTAAAAGCTTTCAGCGGCGACGTCACGGCATCCGCTCACGTATCGGCAGATTTGTGCCTCCGTTTTTTACCTGATATCATCAGCCGGGCACAATCGATTGATGCGGATGACCCGATTATCGCCCTGCTGGAAGCGCAGCTGACCATCTGGCACTATGCCGGGATAGCGCATAAGCTGGCAGTCGATTCATTGGACTTTAATGTCATTAGCTCCGACGCCTGCCTGTTGCAGATGTATTGCAACCGGGTGATTGAACACAAAAGACTTCCGCTGGCAAAGCTGGCAACTCTCAAAGGAAACATCGCAGCCAGTTTCGGCGCATATACTTTGGAATTCTGGCCGGACATCGACCTGGTGAAAGACAACTATGCAAAACATTGAAGAGCTCAAGCAAGTGCTGGCATTTGTCAAAGAGACATTTGTCGGCAAAGACGAGATCGTCGATTTACTTGGTATCGCGTTGATTGCCGGTGAAAACGCCTACCTGCTGGGCCCGCCCGGCACGGCAAAGAGCGCCATTGTCCGCCAGCTCTCGCAGTGCATCGAAGGCGGCAACAACTTTGAGTATCTGCTGACGCGTTTTACCGAGCCGAATGAAATCTTCGGTCCTTTCGACATTCGCAAGCTCAAGGAGGGCGAGTTAATCACCAACACCGAGGGTATGATGCCCGAGGCTTCCATGGTGTTTCTGGACGAGATATTTAACGCCAACAGCGCGCTGCTTAACAGTCTGCTGATGGCGCTGAATGAAAAAGTCTTTCGGCGCGGCAAGGAAAGCATTCGTCTTCCCGCCCTCATGTTTGTCGCGGCAAGCAATCTGATGCCCGATGACGAAGCGCTTAATGCCCTGCTCGATCGTTTTCTGGTACGCATCAAATGCGATTACGTCGACACCGATCAACTGGCAGAGGTATTACAGGCTGGTTGGGCGCTTGAAAACCGGGACGGCGCCGACAGACCGGCTATCAGCCCCGCCGCGATCAGGGAGCTTCAGCAAGCCTGCCGCAGCGTGGACCTTGGCCCCGTCAGGAAAGACTTTGTCGATCTCATCCGCAGCCTGCGCAGCGCGGGAATCACGGTTTCCGACCGCCGGGCCGTTAAGTTTCAGAATCTGATTGCGGCCAGCGCCCTTAGCTGCGGCAGAAGCGAGGCCTCGCTTTCCGATCTGTGGGTGTTAAAATATACATGGGATTCAGAGGAGCAAATCGAGATCCTGGCCGGTATCGTCGACGGCATTATCGAGAATGACGAGCAGCCCGCCGCCCATCCGCGCGCGCTGATTAACAAAATGCCGAAGGCCGAGGACTTAATGAAAGAGGTGGAACGCCTGCGCAGTCAATGGGACTCCGGACGCCTTTCCTTCGAGGAACAGAATCTGATAAAGGATAAACTGCGGCAAGCGCAATCCCGCAGTAAATGGATTGCCGACAAAGAGCACAAGCAATACCTGACGACGGAGATCGATGCGCTATGGCAGAAGATGCTGCAGACGATCTGAGTTATCTCATCGAGGCGGACGTTTCAATGGCGGACAAGCTCGCCACCCTCCGCCACTGGCGCAATCTGGCGGTGGCATTTGAAGCCGAGTCCGTTTGGCTGAAAGGCTTCAGCTTCGAACAGATTAATGCGCCCGAGCTCAGGCGGATTCCCCATGTCCGGCGATATTACGCCAGGGCCGGCTTGCTGTTTCCTGTTAATAGTTTGTTGCCGGCGGGCAGATTGCCGTCTTTGTTGTGGACGCCGATCGAGAGAGGTTTGAGGCTTGAGTTGCCCGATTTCAATCACAATTTTTTTGCTGTCCGAACACAGATAAGTCCTCGTCTCGTTCACGCGACCGAAGAGAAAGAGGCGGCCGCAATGATCGTTTCCGCGCCGGAGCTGGAATCATACCTCAGGACGGCAGCGGTGGTTCGCCTTTCCAACATTCGCTGGACCATCCTGGATGGCCGTGACGCATTCCTACTTGGCAGACCGCTGCTTCCCTTACCCGGCGCGGTATACTGGCGATATGATGACTCTTTCCTTCCCGCCGGCTTGAGCTTCGAAGCGGAGGCGCTCGTCGATGCGATCAACCGGCGGATTAACGACAAATCACATGACTGGATAGTATGGAATGAAGATGCGACTTACTTCAGCATCGGCAAGAGCCAGTTACAACCTCTGTCTCTCAGCTCTTTCAGACTGAGCGTCGACAAGCACCTTATTCATCCGGCGGCACAATGAAGGCCGGGCAGTACATACAATCATATCAGGGCTACTTCTGGCAATGGGAGGAAGACGGCGAGGTCCTGACGATTCCGGCGGCCGACACGATTGCCTACCGCCAATTCATTGTTGAAGTGCTGGCGGTGCTTGCTCCCCAGGGATTCCCGCCCTTCGGCTCCCTGCTCCTGGTGCTGAGCGCTACTAACCCGAACGGCGGAGAGGCCGTCGATGTTGTAAACGCGATTGTCAGGCAAAAGCTGCAATCGCCTGTCGACGAGGAGCTGGACGGCGCTGTCGGCTTTCTGAAGATGTTGGCGGATCTGCCGCAGGCCTATAAACAAGGTTCAAAACGGGTGTTGCTCCTGCAGGCATTGTTTCAGGATTGCCACAAGCCGGTATCGGCAAAAGACAGCGCGGACATCCTCTCTGCGCTGTCATCGCAAGCAGCTACGGCGACGCCACCCGCCCGGCCGATCGAGTTCAGCGAAGCCAACTGTAAGAAGGACTTCCGCACAATCTTTCTGCTGGCGCGTAGATTTCCCGACCTTGACTCGGTCTTGCGGGCAATAACATCGCTGCCCGAATTTCCCGCCGACCCACCTGCTCTCGAAGAGAAGAAGGACAGTGAGTCGGCAGGGCGAGACCTCGTGGAACAATTGATGGAGAATCGTCAGACTTTCAAAGTCGCGGCCCTCATCAAGCGCATCTGGAGCTGCATCAAGATACCCATGCACCACAATCAGGCCAGTCAGCAGTCCTTTGGCGGCGTGGCTGATATCAGCAATAAAGGCGATTTCGACAAGCTCCTGCACCATGAATTCGCCAACGACGACTTTGTCTTCCTGTCGCGCCTGGCCAACCGCGAAGTTCTGTTCTTTAACAGAGAAATACCACAGGCCGATAAGGACATTCAACGGACGATTCTCATCGACATCAGCCTTAAGAACTGGGGTACGATTAAAAGCATCGCCTTTTCCGTCATGCTGGCCATTGCCAAACATCCGCGCTCCGTTATCGAATGTCGGGTTATTCTGCTGGGTGAAAGCTACCGACGCGTTTCCGTTGCGAACGTCGACGATATCATCGATGCATTGCAAATCCTGGATGTGTCGCTGAATGCCGCCTCGGGTCTGGCCGCCTACATCAAAGAGCACGATACTCGGCGGCAGGAGTTAATCCTGATCGCCGGCGCCGAGGCTATCGCATACCCGAAGGTGCAAAAGCTTCTTAACGAAAGTCACGCCCCGATTGACTACTGGATTCACCCGACCAGTGAAGGCCGGGTCGATGTCTACAACTTCCGGAATAAGAAAAAAAATCAAATCCAGACCTTCAATCTGCCGCTCAAGGAGCTTTGGGATCGGAAGTTCAGCGCTGAAGATACCGACGATCTTCAGCTGGAAGTTAAGGACTACCCCATGCTCTTCCCGAACCCGGGCTTTAAGCGGACCATCTGCACCGTCGATGGCTCGATATACGGCATTTCGAAAGAAAAGTGCCTCCTACGGAAGTATGGTCTCAATGAGGAAGCGGACTCGAAAGGCTGGGAAATTCTCTATGACGACCTGGACTTCTGCTTTGGCGAATTCGCGCTGGGCTTTAACGAGGCGGGCGAGGACATATTGTTAATGTTCAACCCCCAGAATAGAGAAATCGTATTGTTAAACATCAGTTCAGGCGAGCGGCGCAGATTCATGTTCGGACGCTGGCACTCGGTGCCCTCTCGCACCTTCTTTTTCTACCGAGCTTGTTTTTGTTACGTTGGGCACCATCATTACTGGAAGATCCACCTTGATGGGCATATCGAAGAAATTTCCATTAGTTCCGATGAATTCACTGATATTATCGACAGTAGAAAGAAAGGTACTGCTGCCGACCGACAAATAGAAGCGCGGACTCAGCAGGTATTCAAAAATGTCAAGACGGTCTTTATCAACGAACGCTCCGAACTGGTGTTCAATACTCATCGGCTCTATGTCAGTCAGGCGGGCATGCTCAAGATGGACGCGTTGATTTCATCAGCGAGCAGACAGCACAGCGCGAACTGGAGTGCGGAAGGCGAATTCACCTTTTCGGACGGCAGCCGTGTTAAGGTCAATCGCCTCGGGATGTTGATTCTGCGCAGCAGCGATGAGAGCATTCCGACCATATTCATTGCGAGTGTGCTCGGCCGTTCGCTTGGCCTGGCCACCGATTACGACTTCGCCGGTAATGAGTATTACTTTAAGTCACCCCAATATGCGGTCACGCTCGAATCTATCGCTAACAATCGACAGAAACTGGAACAGGTGCTGAAGAATCTGTTGGCGTTTGATGAGCAGGCCGTCAGGCAGCTTATCGAAGATACACCGGCCTTAATTCTGAAAACGCTGAGCGAGGGCAAGGCAACAACGCTGAAAATCAAGCTGGAAAAAGTCGGTGCAGTTATTGGAATTCAGCGGAGCGGAAAGCCGATGAACATGCTAAGCGCCGCAGACTTTTATTCGCGACACATTCAGGCATTCATCGATCAGATCAGAAATTATGCAGCTTAAGATCAGGCCATATCATGCGAACAGCTTCCCTCTGACGGCAATCCTGATCAAAGGGGCCGAGCCATCGTACTGGGCGCGCGAAAGTCAGCGCCTGGGTCTGGACCTGACGCAGATCCTTTGCTACCCGATACCCGATACAACTCCCGACAGCCTCTGGGGTTGTCTGCTTATCCTGCCGATGAAGCATGACGTCGACAATCCAGGACGGCATGAATTTTGTCAACAGGTCGGCAATCAACTCTTGATTCCCGAATATTCCCTGCCCGTACCGGCTCCCGGCGAGGATGAGCTGGACAGACTGCTTGGCAATACGCTGCATGTTCTGCACCCGGAGTTTGGACTTGTTGAACTCAACAAGGAAATCAACTGGGAGGAACTGATTGAGGTCCCGCCCGAGCGCCCCCGCGCCATCAGCAGGCCGGCCGCTTCCGTCGACATTCCGAAGCGCGTCAGGAGTTTCAGCATTCAGTCATTGTCTCCCGAACAAGTCATTGAAAAGCTCGACGCTGAATCGTTCCCCGACCGGAAAAATCTACGCGCTAAACGACTGACTCTTATTGATAAAGCCAGACTCTTTGTTCTGAGAAGACTGTTTCATAAAGCGGCACAGGGCGAAGGCAGCGGGGCAGAATCATATCGTCCCTCAAAATTACTCACCTTGCTGGGCCGTGTCCTCGGTTGGGGAGATCGAAAGATCAGCAACATGCGCATGGATTTGGAAGATCTGGAAGAGCGCAACAAGAAGGAGATCGATCGGCTCCTGGCGATGTTTAAGCGTGATCCGAACGAAGCCTTGCACTACGCCCTTCCGCTTGACGTCGACGGCAGCAGCAGAGGCGTCGGCGAGATGCCCCTTATCCTGACAAAACTCTGGACGGTGTTTGGCCTGTTCGGAACGATTGCAGCCGGTGCAGCCGCTTCTGTTAACATCGGGAAAGATTACTTTCGCTTGCAGGAACAATATCTGCAAACGGCCGAAGAACTGATCAGGAACGGCGATTGTCACAAAGCGGCTTTCATCTATATCAGACTGTTGAAGGACCACCGGCGTGCCGCCAAGGTATTGGAAGATGGCGGCTTCTACCAGGAAGCGGCCGGTATCTACCTCATCCATCTCGATGACAAGTCGAGCGCCGCCCGCTGTTATGAACAGGGCAACTGTATTGCCGAGGCGATCGAACTCTATAAAGAATTACAGCAGAATGAAAAAGTCGGCGATCTGTATCTCGGGATGCAGCGGATCGAAGAAGCAAATTTCTATTATGAGCAGGTTGCGGACGCTTATAAGGCCAACAATCAATTTGTTAAGGCCGCGCTCATCTACCGGGACAAAATGAATGCGGCTCACAGAGGGCAGGCAGTTCTGCTGGAAGGCTGGCGGTCCGATATCGACGCCTTTAACTGCCTTAACAACTATCTCCGCAATTTCGAGGACGAAGAACAACTATGGCGTGAAATCGAGCGCTTATATCAAGACGATGTCAGCGCCGCCAATCAACAGGTCTTTTTACGGGCACTTAAGTATGAGTACAAGAATCGGTCTGGGTCGGCAGCTGCGATTCGTGACCTCGCCTATGAAATTCTTGCATCCGAGCTCAAGTCGGATCCATCGATCGTGTCGGAGCTCCTGGACTTTAACAAAGAGGATCGGGAGCTGCTGAAAGACACCATTCGCTTTAAGAACACCGGTAACAAGCGCAGGATCTAGACGAGAGGGTTGGTGACTGCCCAGATAATCACAATGATTGGCCTACGTGAAGATACCTTAGACCCTCTACGCGACGCTGTGCGGGCAGCGCATCCGGGATCAGCGCCCTGAAAAGAACATCGTGGAGCTGCGGCGAATGAGATAGCCGTGGATAGCCGCGACAGACAGCACGACCAATACGCCAGCAAAAATCCGTGGGGCTCTGGATATCGCCACAACAGGATCCACAGAGCAGCGAATCACATCCGGTTGCGCGGCATTCACTTTTCTTGACCGAAAATATTTATACCATTGCTCGCGCAGCTACCTGAATCCGGTCTTAGCCTATAGTAAAGCATATTGCGCTTACCGCCAAATTTGAACAAGAAAGTGGCGGATTCAAGCAAATCCAGCCACATTGCTCTTTTCATTGACGATTTGATCGAAAACACCTGAGATCACGGACGCCCTTGTTGTGTCCTTAAGCCTGGCAAGCAGCCGGTACAGTGAGATCATAAACCTCGCAAAAGTTTTGCAGGCCGCTGAACGTCCGACTGCCACGCAGCTCCACCGTGTCGCCATCTTATGGAATTACGACGTGGAGAGGCCATCGACGCGACGTCAATGCCGAGACGAAAACAAGGAACATCCTGCAGGCGGTCGTCAAGACAGCCCAGACGCATTGACTCGTGCCGTTTCAAATAAATTGCTTTTAGTCCCCCTCTTTGCGAAAGAGGGACCAGGGGAGTTCGAAACATCTAATACTTAGAATTTCTCCTCGATCGGCGCTCAGTCCACGCCTCACCCCCTAAGCTTAAGAGCAGGGAAACATACAAGAAACTTTGTTGAGACAACACCAGACACTCACGAGAAGAATCGGACTTGCAACGACAGTGTTGATTCTTCGAAAGCAAGTATACCGAGAACCTGCCGGCCGACAAGCCACACACGCGATTGGCTCGGGTAGTGTAAGCGCAAGATCTGCAACAACAAATGACCAGGAGACTTATGATTATAAACGCTCAACAGGCACGATCGATTTATCAATCGGCTACTGGCGTTCAACGCCTAAAATATCAGGTAATTCATGCGCGAATGTGTTTACGTGAAGACAAGGACGAGGCCCGGCGCGCGGCCGAGGCTACCCTGCAGGCTCTGGAAGCGTCGGGGGAACTTCTGGCGCCGGTCCTGCAGGAACTTGCGCACGCGCAGATGCTCTTTGTCCTCACGAACTGCGCGCTCAGCGATGGCCACCCGGATCGAGCGGCCGCACTGCAGCGTGAAGCACTGGCTATCACCCTGCGCTCGCCCGATAAAGTACTGGCGGTAGATACCCTGCTGAAAGCGGCTGTTAACTTCGATATGGCTGAAAACTATCCTCGAATGCTGGATATTCTCTCCCATGCCCTGCAAATATTTGAATGCCCCGACATATTTGATCTGCCGTCACTCTACTTCGATGGTGTGTCCAATCAGCTGGCATCGGGCCGCGAGGAAACCCTGCTCCTGCTTCGTGTACGCCTAGAGTATAACAGTGCCCGCGCACAGTTTAAGTGCGGCCACTGTGATCAGGCCGTCAGCCACGTTTTTCGCGCCATAGCCGACTGCGACAAGATGAGCGCGCCCATCGTTCACGCCTATCGCGCCGCGCTGTATATGCTGCTCGCTGAGGTATACCTGGACCTGGGCTGCTCTGTTAAGGCCCGCGATGCCGTTGAAAAATTCGAAGCCAGCGCCCGCAAGAGTGCGGATCCGGTCTTATTGGCCAAGATCGAATTTTTTTGGGCCTTAATCTATGCCGACAGATGTGACTTCACAAGGGTCATCGACATCTGCAGAACGGCGCTTGCGAGCAACTGTTCCGGTCTGCCATTGATGCGCTGCCGATACAACGAATTGTTGTCCCGCGCCTATCGCGCCACCGCCCAGGCGCGCAAGGCGCTAACAGTATGTCAGGAAGCGCTGCAGGATAAAGAGCTGGCACACGGACGCTTCAGTCGATGTCTGCTCCTGGCCGAGTCGATTCGCAACCTGGAACATTGTCAGCAAACGAGCAAAGCGCGGCGCCAGGCCCTGGAATTGCTCGAAAGCGCCAGGGCCCTGAAGTTTAACAAGGGATGCATCGAAGCACACGCGGCCCTGAGCCGTCTGTACGCGTCGGGCGGCAAAGCCACCAGGGCACTGCAGCACGCGCAGGAAGCACAGAGCATCGCCGGCCGCCAGTACTCGGCAGCCGTCTACATCCGCGTTGCCGAAGCCGAATGCAGATATAAACTGCTGCACAGCCATGAAGAAGCCCGACTTCAGCTTCTCAGAAATGAACGTCTGGAGCAGGAGCTGCGTACTCGAGATCTTGAGATCGAACGACTTAACAATCAACTAACTGCCAAGACAAGTGTGATCGAAAGCGCCAGACGCCGGGCCTGTAGCTCAAGGCGCAACGGGGCCGCCGCCGATGATTGGCGTGAGTTAATCGTCGATCTGGATCAGGATCGCGACGACAAAGATGCCTGGCGCGTTTTCGCGGATCGGTTCTTTGCCCGCAACCCTGACTTCAACGAAAAGTTAAAGGAGCTCGGCGGGATATTCAGCGCAGCCGAACTTAAAATCTGCGCCTTGTGTGCCGCGCGAATGTCAATCAAGGACAGCGCGGCACTCTTGCTTGTATCGGAAAGCGCTGTTCTGAAAATGCGCTGGCGCATCCGCAAGAAACTCCAACTGCGACGCAGCCAGAACCTGGCCGGCTTTCTCGCCGCCATTTGAACGAGACATCGGTATTGATTCTCGTCGACCGCGGAATATCGGCAGTCCATACCAGCTCCATATTAAGTCTATATGTACACGAATGCCGGCCGGATTATCTTCGTGCAGATTCTCTTTGGCCGATGCGCGCGACCGCGAGATCATACACACACTACGACAATCTTTCCGCTCGGAAGCCGCGATACCGCAAGATTCGCAGCGCGGGATTGTCGTGATTATTCACAAGATGAAAGGAAGAGCAATGATACGGAACAAAGGGATAGCGTCGATGATAGTGTCGACTATTGCAATAACAGTCGCTTTTTTGAGCGCCACGATCTGCGCGGCACAACAGATATTCGTGCCAAATCTCAGCAACGCCCTGGGACAGACGGCAAGCGGCAGCAACCCTCTGCACGTCGGGATCGGAACATCATCACCCGCCTATACGCTCGATGTGAACGGCAGCCTGAACGCCGGCGCTTACAATATTAACGGCATGCCTCTGGGAGTCTGGGAGTCCGCCAGCCCGCACCTGCGTTATGGCGCCGGCCGCGTCGGGATCGGACAGGCGCCGGCCGCCGGGGGGGCCTTTCCGGGCGCATTGCTCCATGTTGTCCCGGCGGACTGCCGCGAAGTCGGCTTTCGCCTGCAGAGCGACTGCGACCTGAGCGATCCCGGGCTGATAGCCAATCTCTTCGAGATCGTGACGCGCAATCAATTCGATGAAGAGGTTCACGCCCTAACAATCGATCGCCACGGCCGCGTGGGTGTCGGCACCGATAAGCCCGGCGCCGACTTCGACATTAAAGGTACGCTCCGGCTGAATGGAACAGTCCCTCTACACGGTCGCGTCATGGCCGCCAATGCCGATGGCGAAGCACAGTGGCTGAGCCTGGCGGCCTTGCTAGACGAGAATGCCTGTATCGCCAAGCCGGTCACCACGCTCGAATGCCAGTTTACACCGATCTGCCAGTACGACGCCCTGGAGCTCGGAGCAAATGGCGGCGAACGACTCTATATCGGCGGCAGGCAGGGCAACGTACCGATCGCCTGGAACGCCTATCCGGGCGACGTCGATCCCCCCGGCGAAGATCATGGCTGCGACAACACACAAATGCGCTTTCGCAACAGCAGCGACCATGCCGCCAAGATCATCTATGAACCCTGGGGCAAAAAAATGCGCTTCATGTTTTCCTCGCCCGACCAGGCTCCCTCTGCGGGCACTACGGTTAACTGGATTGACGGGCTTACGCTGCACAACAGCGGCGCAGTTGGCATCGGCACCTTGACCTATGAGCCGGGATTTAAGCTTATGGTTAACGGCACGATTCGCGCCAAGGAAATTGTCGTCGAAACCGGCTGGTCGGATTTCGTTTTTGCCGACGATTACAAGCTGCTTTCACTCGATGGAGTCGAGGCCTACATCGCGGAGCACAAACACCTGCCCGGCGTTCCGTCCGCCGCGGATGTACAGGCCAGGGGGCTGAGATTGTCGGAAGCAAGCACGTTCATGATGCAAAAGATCGAAGAGCTCACCCTCTACATGATCGAACTGCAAAAACAGAACAGGGCCCTTGCCGAACGGAATTCAGAACTCGAGCAACGCGTGACAGCAATAGAGCGGCAGTAGAGGGAAAGGACTTGCCAATTCTTTTGGGACAAAAAATAAATCGATACATGAAACAACTGTCAAGAATTCACAAATTGCCGCTGCTGCTGCTGTTATTCTGCAGCGCCGCGCAATTCATCGTCGCGCAGACGGTTTATGACGACATTCACAACAAATACTGGTTTTATCGCTGGCGTCTGGTTAACAACTTCATGAAGATCGGCCTTGACAGCGGCATGAGCATTCCGGCGGGCCGCCGCAAATCCATTCCGCGCAATATGATGGGCTGGGGCGAAGGAACGACCTACCAGGGACGCTATATCATGGTTCTCGCGACGGAATACAGACTGCTTATGGACAACGGGCAGGACGAAGCCGCCAAAGCCAGCCTGGCGGAATTGTACTATGCGATGAAGGCCATCGAAAGACTGGATATTTACGGCAATGAAGCGGTTCCCTATCTGCAGGAACCGGAGCTGGACGGGCATGTGATTCGCGATGATGTGCGCGAAGATTTTGTTAAAAATCATCTCGCGCATTTCAACCAAACCGGCTTCGGCCTTGACACGGTCGACACGCTCGTTTCAGACTATACAGCCGATGGGCTAAACGCTAACGACGAGCCCAGAAACAAAGATAAGGACATGAGCCAGGATCAGGTGATTCACATGTGTCTGGGTCTGCTTGCCGTTCTCAAAGCCCTTCCCGATGGACCGCTTTCGTTCACCGCTCTCAATGGCAATAGTATTGCCTACGATTTCACCGACAACGCGAAGAAGATTGCCAGACGAATAATCAGACGAACACGCAATCTGAAACTGGGCCTGGATACCTGGTTTATCCAGACGCCCAACGGCGAGCTGGCGCGACGTGGGGCCGAAGCGATCGGTTTCTCGTTTCCACTGGCAAAAACCTTCGAAGAGTTTAATAACGGTCTTCCACTATTTGCTCCTTTCGCTTACAATTATGGAAGAACGATCTGGCAGGCTGGTCAATACCTGGATACGCTGAAGCAAGACAATCTGACAATGTTCGGTATCTTAATAGACATGACTGACTCCTATCGACTGACCGTGTTTCTGCCCGGCAGTTTTTTACTGCCGCGCCCGGTGTATCTTCCTATTAATACATCCTATAAGTGGCTGAGGGAGAATAGCCCCAAATGGGATTGGGAGCCCTTCTACCTGCCAACCTGGAAATGGCTCAACGATAAGTCTAAAAACATCGATTGGGTATTTCCCAAGGCGCTCGATCATTTAAGAAGCGCGCCCTGTCAGGGGCCCTACGAACTGGATGCAAATACTTTTTCAGGGCAGGGCTGGGCCGCCGATCGAAGATACTGTCGCAATTCGGTCGAACAGAATACCGGGAAGGAAATGGGTTATTACAACGGCATCGACTACATGCTGGCGCATAATCTGTATTATCTGGAAAGCGGCAATGGCGCGCTGCGACGCTATCAGAACAAAATCGCGCGAGTTAACATCTCGGAGAATTTCCCGCTGCATGTTAATGGAACGACATACGGCGCCTTGCCCGCCAATCACTACGAATACGGCGCCTTTACGACGATCAGCGCGAGCAATACGATGTACGCCAACGGCAATGTCACTTATCGCGCCGGGCGTACAATCACCCTGCAGCCGGGATTCCGTGCTGTAAGCGGCTGTTTCTTTCGGGCTTACATCAATCCCTTCGAATGCCGGACGGACAGCCTGGGCTTTACGAAACACTCCGCTGCCGGCCGCAGCGGCAGCTACGGGATGGCGCCTGACTATTACAGCGTTGTACAGGACCCCGGCAATCGCGAAGCTCCGCCGGCCGGCAGCGAGCGGACTGTTGTAGCGGCACAGGGGAAGTCAACAACCCTGCGTCTGTTCCCGAATCCCAGCGAGGGCCAAATCAGGCTGCGTCTGCGCTGTACAGCGAAGGCGGCGGAGATTCGCGTATCGCTTCGCGACCTCCTCGGCGGCATTGTGTTACAACGCAGCTATGCCTATGAGTCGGAATTTACTGCAACGCTGGACCTCGGGCCAGTTCCTCCCGGGACCTATCTCGTGCAGGTTATTGTCGGCAAGCAAGTTTACATGCAGCGCATATCACATCGCTAGATCGGCAGGCTGAGAAGAGACGTAGTTTAACATTCGAAACATTCGATTTCAGATAAATTATGCAACTATATCCAAGACTCTTGATCATATGTTCATTGTCAGTACTCGCACTATCAAGTAGTGGGCATTCTTATGACTTCACAAATCGCAGCGGCAGCTATCCCGCCGCGATTAACGGCACAAGTATCAACGAGGGCAGACTCTGGGATGATACGAGTTGGGTTGTGGAACTCGGCTTTTCATTCCCGGTTTTCGATTTTACGGTGGAGCAGCTGGTCGTCAGTCAGGGCGTCGTGGTCTTTCCCGATCCCGATACAGCTCGCGGACGCAATGCCCTGCTCTGCGGATTTGCCGCCGATTTGCGGGATCGGGGCACTTCGCAATCGTTGTCACCCCTTGTCTTTCAGGTCGCGGGCAGCGCAGGCAATCGTATTTGCAAACTGGAATGGCGCAACGCGGGAATGTTTAATGACCCCGCAAATACGGATGCCTTTGACCTCCAGATATGGTTGTACGAAGCAACGGGCAATATTGAAGTGTATTACGGCAACTGTCAGGTAGCCACGAGCTCCTTCGACGAAGCCGGCGGCCCCCTTGTCGGTCTGCTGCAGCTATCGAAATCTCAGGCGGAAATCCTGGGCGGCTTTTCCTTGAGTGGCGCATCGAACCAGGTCAAGCAGGAAGCGCTTTCATTCGCCTTTATGAGCGGAGCGCCGGAATCAGGGACAATTTTCACATTCTTCAAATAGCATACCTCCCGATTACGTGCCGGTTGCAGTTCACGAGTCATGCTCCAAACTGCACGAAAAGCCCGTCGTGGACAACAACAGTCGACGACGGGCTTCATTGTTTAAAGTACGCCGCACAAGGCGGTGGACATCTCGCCGGGCAGGTATTCGCCCGTGCACGGGACTGATGCAGTCTTTGATTGTGCAGGAAGATATTTGTATAATCCGCCCCGCAGTACGCTTATAAGACCGCCACGCTTCATCGAGACAGGGCGTTGTGGCGGCGGCAATTCCGGACTCAGGTCCGATTTCGCTCTTTAAGCACGATGAGTAAACACCCCGAACAAATCGACCGCTTGGATGCATGCATTGAAACGCTGTATACCGTCTTTGCCCCCTACCGCCTGGAAGCCGACTTTGAAGAACGTTGTTCGCCGCTGGGAGACCGGCGCGCGATGGCCCGACGTTTGATGATGCAGCCTCTGCGAAGCTGTCCCTTAGAACTCTGCTGTTATTATACTTTCAAGGCCACACTCACAATGGGCGACGAGCGCGATTTTAAACACTTTCTGCCGCGCTTGTTCGAACTGATGGGTACCGACCCGCAGTGGTACGGCTACGATACGCGGATTTTCACAAGGCTGCGGGAGATAGACTGGCAGAAGGGCTCCGAGCAGGAGCGCAGCGCCATCACTCAATTTGTCTTGTCCCACTGGCGACAAATCATTGCTTCCTGGCCATGGCTCGAGCCGGCGCACTACATCCTTGCGGAAATCGCGGAAGCATTCGATGACATCAGTCCCTTTCTTCAGATCTGGACGGCGACCAATTCGCAATCGGCGCTGCGGCATCTCGCGGAGGCGGTAAGCGATGCCGGCTGGGAAAGAAAGAACGATCAATTCAGCGCCTGGTTGTTCAGTGAGGACAACAAAGCTAAACTGGAACGCGCTTTCTTCGAATCGGCTGATCAGGAATGCGCCGCTGAATTTGCCCGCGCCGTCGATTACTTCGCGTAAAGGACGCACCGTCGATCCGGAGTCACGCCTGTTGGAAATCGAGCGCGAAGCTGCTGGCCTGTCGGCGATTTCAGCGTTTCGTACGAAGGTGCATCAAACACCCGAGTTGTAAGTAAGGAAATCGTCAATGTCAGATCTTCCACCATACATCGATACCATTCGCCAACGGCTTCGGCCATTAAGGCCGGACGACCTGGGGCCTTTTATTCGTTTCATGACGAGGTCCGAAGCAATGAAAGCATTCCGACCGCAAGTCCGTCGGCGCATCGAAGTCTGCGAACACGGAGTCAGATTCGGCGCTGTGAACTCCAGCACAATCTCATGGACAAGAATGATACGGCCCGGTGATACAGACTCCTTGAACTGCGGGATTAATGAGTTCTGCCTTTCGCATTCGATCAAACCCAAACCCAGCCGTCTTTGGCCGACGGCGGCCCGGGGCTGAAAGGGATCGGCCGGTTCGCAGATGCGACAATCGCTGATCCGGCAGGGAAGGAGCTTTCGTCAAAAGCTGTAAATTGACATATTCGAAAGTAAGCAGCCTGGTCGTTTGATTTTTTTGATCCGGACGAACATCGGAACAAATACCTGAGAACGATCCGGACACAAACAAAGATAGAATCGGCGCTGAACTCCGGGCCGCAATAGTAGGAATCCGAGCATGCCGTGTATTCAGGCATTCGACATCGACCCGGAGCAAAGACGACAGGCATTTGCAAGCTGAAGACGATGTAACGCCGTGCGCGGCCCTCTCATCCGCGCCAACTGCACAATCAATCGAGTCACGAAATCCTATCCGGGAGAACCAGCAATGAGCTTCCAGTTTGCATGCCATACCTGCGGTCAGATTCACGTCGGCAGGCCCGGCATTGTCGCCGATGAGCCGATCGGCATGTATACGATACCCAAAGAACAGCGGGCGGCGCGATGCGAGCTGAGCAGCGATCACTGCGTCATCGACGGTAAATGGTTTTTTATTCGTGGAATAATGGAGATCAAGGTCCACGGCGAGGAAGAACCCTTACGCTGGGACGTGTGGGTATCGGTCGGCAAGAAGAGCTTTGAAGTCTGGCGGGCCTACAACGATCAACAGACTGGATCGCAGATCGCGCCCTTCGAGGGCTGGCTGAATACCTGGCTGAAGCAGTATCCGGAAACGGCAAATCTCAGAGCGCTGGTTCACCCGCGTGATCGAGGCATGCGGCCTCGCATTGAGCTTGAGCCCGGCGAACACCCCTTGGCTGTGGAACACGAAAAGGGTATCACGCCCGAAAGATTAACTGAAATATATTCCTGGATTGTTCATGGATCCTGAGTCGAAACTGCGATCGGAACCTTCTGGAAAAAAACGCCTGGGGGGCTGACCTTGAAACTGATTTTAACAACATTCTGATTCAGCTACATAGTAAATTCAATTCGAGAAAGCTTCCGGCAGACTGCATTGAAAACGCAATGTTTGAAGCTGCCGATCATTGCTTTGCATTTGTCGATAGGAGCGGGATGAAACTATTTGATAAGAAAGCGGAAAAGAGAGCGTGGCTGGCTCTGGCATCGTCCGTCCCGATCCTGATAATTGTTTTATGGCAGTCTAAAGAACAGTTTGGGCTGACAGAGCTCACTATTGCCCTTGCAACGCTGCTCTCAGGAATCGGAATTGTCTATCTTGTAAAATGCTATGCAAACAGCTAAGCGGTATGGAACTGATAATTGGAATCGCTCAAACCTGCATCGGAATAATAATTTCTCTGGTTGGCTTCAAACTGTACAATCCATTCAAGAACAAGAATGACGAGGAATGGGAAAAGCAGTGGTACAAAAAATTTGGAACATTCTTCAAGATTGCTGGCCCGGCGATCTCTCTGCTCGGACTGCATAAGATTTTTACAAATTTCTAGGACTGCAATTGCAAGCAGCTGTTAACACGGAGACGCCCGCAGGGAATTTCCCGGTATCGCTAAATGCGATGGAAAGTCGGCTGTAAATGTTCTTCGGCAATGTAATCCAGGATTAATATCATTACTACGGACTGCCTGGGATTATGGAAACATCAAAGCATCGATACCGAGGTCCCTCGACGGTCTTACAGTCGTACATGACGGAGTTCGCCGTTGTTTGCCCCAGGTGTTCAAGAGATGCCCTGGTAAGGGTTAACAATCCCTGGATTCTGGACGGGGGCAAACTGACATGCTCCAATTGTTCGCATATCGAATCGGCCGAAGAACTGACTCGCTATGATGTTGTCGTCAAAAGGAACTGCGACTACTGCGGCAAAGAGTTCGAAGCGACACTGTCCGGGCGAAAACACAAGAAGGAAGCGATCACGCTGCGCTGCCCTCATTGTGCAACGAGCCGCAGATACCAGCCCCGCAATATCAAACACTGCCTGCCCGACAAGGATTCAGGCCGTGCCTGCGACCCTGTCTTCGGCTACGCCCTGTGGTTTCAAACGGCAATCCGGGGCGATCTTTTTTGGGCCTTTAATCGCAGGCATCTGACGGACATCAGGAATTATGTCCAATCCAGACTGCGAGAACGGCGGATGACGGGACATATGACGATGGTCGAGAGACTTCCCGCTTTCATCAAAAGTGCCAAAAATCGGGATGCGATACTAAAGGCTATCAGTCAATGGGATTAATACTTTTTCAAATTAGTTCTTTAATCCCCCTCTTTTTTTGAAACAGTAGCCAGGGGAGTTAGAAAAACTTTAAGATTTCTTAACCCCTCCCCATTCGGCGCTCAGTCCACGCCTCACCCCCTTTCTCCAAATGGGAGGTGAACATCTTAAAAACTAAGTTGAAAAAGCACTAAGCGACCAGCGAATTGAGGCATCCCCCTTAGCGTCGCTGCGCCTTGTGATATTCCTTCCAAGCGCGATAGCTTTTAACAATATCCAGCCGCTTCAATTCTTCCCAGGCCTGCAGGGCCTCTTCCCTGCCGGCATTTTTTTCGCCGGCCAGAAAATCAGAGACGAAATTGATATACCTGCCCGAAGGAGCTTGAGGGAAATTGCCAACCACCTGACTTAGGCTGATGTACTGATCGACTATATCACCGTAGTTGATGCTCTTGCCTTCTGCGATCTGCTCTTCACGCCAGCGGTTCAGCCGATAGAGAACCCCGGACTTTCGTTTCAGATTCGGATTGATCTTCAATGCTTCACTTCTGATGAATTCCTTCGTCGCTTTGTTGTCCGTATATCTGACGACCGGCAGTTCGAGACTCAAGCCGATTTCATAATCTCTGACTCCTGACCGGGCAGACACTTTGCGTTTTGCCTGACCGAGCTCGCCGCTTCGCAAATAATGCCGGATCAGCTCTTCGAGTTCGTCTTTGCGAAGTTTCGATGTCGAACGGATTCCGATCTCTCTCGCAAAGGCCTTGATTTCAACTGCATACCAATAGCCCTTATCGAACTGCTCCTCAGTCATAGACTTTGAAAGTCGTGCTTTACGGGACATAGGCGGATTTCCTTTGATCGCAAAAACCGGACAAATGTACGAATTTTCCCATCGGACGATTTGTGCCGGCTGCAAAGTTTGAATCAAGCGCCTTGTGACAATGCCGCTAAGTGCCTATAACGGGGCGGATGAGCCTGGAGTACCGGTTCATCTGCTTCATGAACTTGGCTCATTTTCGCCCGGCCCCGCGTCTGCTCCCATCAAGTCCCGCTCGAGGCCCTGGACCAATGCCATGATTGCTTCGTCCGTCGCCTCGTCTTTCACGATGATTCCACCTGCTTCGCGGGATTCCGTATTCTGATGAAAGCGCGCTACAGACACCGTTCCGACAACTTTACCTGCCAGATATCCCGACAGGACTTTTTGAGCATGGGCCAAAACGGAGCGCCCGCCGCCTGGTCCGGGCGATGCAGCCAACAGAGCTATCGGTTTGTGTTCGAAAAAACTCACATGTTCCCGGGAAATCCAGTCGATCGTGTTCTTGAAAAAGGCGGAAAACGAATTGTTGTGCTCCGGCAACGCAATGATAAAACCATCGTGCTCATCGAAGAGCGCTTTTAATGCGAGTACATTGGCGGGAATCCCCTCGTTTTTTTCAATATCCCGGCTGTAAATCGGCAAAGGATAGTCCCTGAGATCAATCACCTTCACCTGGTGATGAGCCACCAGCCGGGCGGCATACTCCGCAATCTTCGTGTTAATCGATTTGGAGCTGTTACTTCCCGAGAATACCAGAATCTTTTTCATAAGCGCAATGTTGGGATATGTTGATGATTTGCTCGGATCGGGAATGCGACCGGCCCATGGTTCATTTCGCTGACCGTCGCAGGCCCGCATTTTGCTAACTTAGCCTAATTTGTTAATCCAGCCAGGGATAAAGGTGCGTTTTCATCACGTCCACAATGCCGTCAATCGTTTCTTTTCTCGTATAGTCTCTTTGCCACTCGGCCAGCACAACTTCCCAGGTTACGGGCACCGCGCCGGCCTGAACCATCCTGTCCATTGCCCGGTTGTGGGCGTCGACGCTTGTTTCGCCCATTGCGTCGGAGACGGCATAAACTTCGTAGCCGTCGCGCAGCGCATCCAGCGTCGTAAGGGCAGGGCATCCGCCGGTCCAGAGTCCGGTCATGATAATCTTCTTACGACCGGTCGCCTTAACGGCATCGATGAACTCCTGATCCTGCCAGCCGTTCAGCGTCACACGATCGATGACCTTGTTGCCGTCAGGAATCAGCGACCGGAGCGCCGGGATCGTCGTTTTGTTGTAGCCCAGGTCGACAGCCACCGTCGTTTCGATAATCGGCACATTAAAAACCTTCGCTGTCTTTACGATCGCCTGCATATTGTTTGTCATGAGATCATGATCGATGGAGCGAACTTTTTCAATCAGTTCGGCCTGGTAGTCGATTACTACCAGGACACAGTTTTCGCCGGTCATCAGATTATCTGTTTTACCGTCTTTCCAAATCGTTTTCCCCTTCATTGTCGTTTTGACGCGAGACTGTCCGCTGCCGCTTTGAGCAAGCATGATATTTGCTTTTGCTCCCTTGGCTTCAATTCGTCCTTCCTCGATGCTGCATGCCGTACACACTAAGATCAGGATCACCACGATTCCGGTCGTGACGCTGAGAATCTTCATGATCAGCTCCATTTAATGATTGTCTTGTTTAATACCCGCAGCAAAATTAGGAAGGGACGCGCCGTCCATAAAGGTGAATTCCCGCCGAAGAGCGGTAATAGTCTGCCACTTGATCGCTAAAACTTATATGCAGCGGATAATGCCAGAAAGTAAATGTCCTTGCCATTACCCGTATCCCTTACATAAGCGCCGGGCGGAATGTAGGCCAGAAATGAAATGAAGGTCCAATGCTCATCCGGTACGAAGAAGACATCCAGAGCATACTGAGTTCCGATGTATTTGCTGTCGCTGGCAGCCGGCGGAAGCGGTCGTATCAGGTTCATTCCAGGCGTAAAACTCCCTTCCCCTCTACTCTGTCTGGCAAGGAAATACACACTGCCGTTGACAAAAAGCGCTTCATCGAGAGCAAGGCCGACCATCGGCCGGAAGCTGGTGATATTCGACGGTCCCAGGGGAGCGCCTAATCCAAAAGTCGGTTTGGGGTAAAGCGGATCATAGGTGTTAAGATTGTTGTCCGATTCCGACGGATCACCGCTTATAAAGCTCCCGCCAATCCCGAGCATCGGCCGCAAGTCGCCGCTGAAGTAGTGTCGGACAACGCCCGTCACATTATAGGCGCTGATCGTCAGGCTGTTAAACTTGCCGAACTGATACATACTCTCAATGTCATAATACAAGGGTGCTGCATGATTCCACAGGCGGGCGCCAATCGTATGCCGTACCTGCTCACCCGGCACATGCTGATAAACGCGTCTGTCGGATTTGAAACCAAGGTAGTAGGCATCCAGCTTAAGTCCATCGTCGTTTTGCCACTCGGCATAGAGGCCCCAAAGATATTCGTCGATCCGCTCGTTATCGAATACTTCGGTGTTGATTATGACGGGTGATGCTGCAAAGAGCTGAAGTCTGAGCTCGCTGTGTCGATAGATCGCGCTTGCGGCATCGAAGGACAGACGATTGTTGGGGCCTTCACGCGAGGAAACAAGCATCTCATTGCCGAAGTTAAACTCCTGGCGTCCCGCGCGCAGAAGGAATCTGTCGGGCTGCTCGTCCGGCCCCAAACGGGTCTCGATAAAAGCCTGATGCAGGTCCAACGCATCCTCTGCAATCTCCGGCAGCGGCTCATTAGGCGATCCGATTTCAAAGGTGCTGTTCAACTGACCGAAGATCCGAAAACGGCTGCCCGACCAGAAGTCAGCATGAAGCATGAGCCGGCTTAACAGTGCACCGTCGTCATCCGCCACGAAGCCCGGTGGCAGGTCGCCCCAGTTGGCATTGCTGCGCAGCTCGTACCATTCGCGTATCTCGCCGCCGAATGAAATGCGAACGCTGGAGTCCGCGGATAAGGCAATATGTTTCAGATGGTCGGGACCACGTTTATCGACGGTATCACTCATCAGGTAATCAAAGTTATCTTCGTACCTGAGATTTTTTATCGGCCCGGGCTGTGCCACTATCATTGACAGCATCAGGATGAACTGACATAGCGCGCTAAAGAGTAATCGGATCATAAGAGTGCCTCCTGAACTTCCTGAATGCCCTGCGAAACTAGTGCGTAAAGGCATCTGGCTAAAGGTTGAAACGAGAGTTAAAGTGGTGAAAATGCGCAGCGGGTGTTTAGGCAGTGAACGCGCGTCGGATTCCGGCCCAGATAGTTTTCACGTCAGCTTTATAGTCTTGGAAGGGATTTCGCCCTACCAGCGATGAGCCGACTTTTTTCAGTTGTTTGCGCATGACGTATGAGGCATACATACCTCCCAATATGTTGCTGACGGCGAGGCCGCCAAAAATGCCATTGGCGCCGAAGAGTGTCCCAATCAGCGTCAAGGGAAGCATAAACAGGATCGTGCGCACCAGCATTATCCTGAGTGCAATCGCGGGGAGCTGCAGTCCGTTAAAAATGGCCGCCGTGACGAGATAGAGTCCATAAAAGAGATAAGACAAACTGACGATGTAGAAGTAATACTTCGTATAGTCGATCACATCGCGATCCTGACTGAAGAGGCCGGCGATGGGGTCGGCAAAGACGACAAGGATGACGATGACGGCCAAACCGAGATAGATCGCGGCTTTGCCCATAAACACAATAGCGTCATCAATCCGGACATGACGTCCGGCACCCAGGTTTTGCGCAATGAAGGGAACGCCTGCGGCGCTGACCGCCATCATGCCGATCATCAGGAGCGTTTCGATGCGGCCTGACACTCCGAATGCCGCGACGGCCTCCGACGCTTCGCGCCCAAGCAAAAAAGTCAGATACATCAGGCTGAGCGGCGCAACCAGCTGACTCGCGATGGATGGCAAACCCAAACGCATCAATTGTCTGAGTATGGCTAAGTGTTCAGCTCCGTCGCTTAAAGCGGATATGCTTAAGAGGCGCTGCCTGAGAAGAAGAATCAGCATGATGACGACAATGAAGAGCCAGGATGTTACTGTTCCAAAGGCAACGCCCTTAATTCCCATCGCCGGGAAGGGATCGACGCCCCTGATTAAAACATAATCAAGAACAGCGTTAATAACTCCCGCAATTCCAAACACAATCTCCGGCGCTTTAACAATTCCGACAGCGCGCAAGGCCGATCCGGCGACGATGCCGACCGCCAGCAGAGGCATGCCCCAGTACAATGGAATAATGTAAGCGGCAATATGCGGCAATGCCTGTTCATCGGCGCCCAGCAATCCGAATAGTTCATGCACGCTCAGGAGGCCGGCGGCGGAAAACATCGAAGCGACCGCAAACGCAAGGATAAGCGCGAGGGCTGTCGTTCTCATGGCACGATCGGTCTTGCCGGCGCCATAAGCTCGCGCGACCAAAAGCGAAACCGCAACCGCCAGGCCGATGAAGAGGCCGACCAGTACAAAATATGTTGTGGCTGCAAAGCCGAGCGAAGCCAGCTCAACGGCACCCAACTGACCGACGAAATATGTGTCGACGATCTGGAAGAGAATCGTCGAGATCATTCCAAGGCTGATCGGCACCGACATCGAAATCAGCGTTTTGTTCGTGTCCTGGTTCAGTAAATCTTGCGCCATGAATTCAATTCGCTGAGGCGATTAACAAATTGGATTAAATACAAGACAAAGCTATAATCGGAGCAGGCTTAAATAAAGGTGAGAAATGGCGCGACGATGGTAAATTCAGTACGCGTGCTTACGATGATGAGCCCTTAAGCGTAGAGCCGTCGCCGGCCGGACGAATGGTGTCGCGTCGCCACCGGCTGAGAGAACATCAGATCTTTTCGCCGACTTTAAACTGGCTGGGAGTGTAACCGGTGTGTTTCTTGAAATACTTAAGCATGTTTGTTGGTTCATCGAATCCCAGTTCATAGGCGATTGTCTTGCTGGCTTTACCGGTGCCGCGCAATAGCCTCTTGATTTCCAGGATCCGTCGCTCGTCGATCACAGCCTTGGGCGAAAGTTTGTAGCGTTCTTTGGTAATCTTCGCTAGTGATTTGCCGCTCAGGCCAAGTCGCTCGGTATAAAACTCTACTTTAAACTCCGAACGAAAATTGCCTTCGAGTAATTCGTTAAAGTCCAGCAGCGTTTTGGCATTTTCATCAATTTTGATTACCGGGAGGCTGTCCGGCTTATCCATCATACTGTCGCAATGAATCAGGAAAAGGCAGAGCCAATGATAGAAGGCATTCTCCCTGGCTTTGCCAGACCAATCATAATAAACCTGACGCATATAACTCGAAATCACGTCAAGATGATCGATGTCTTGTCTTTGCAGTCTGATTATCTGCATTCCCTCGATATGGCAGGCAATCGTGAAGTGAAACAGATGTTTCAGATCATTGTCGTTCCGATAGATGAACTCGCTCTTAAATGTAATCGACTGCACTTCCCATTCGCTGTCCGGCGCCTCGATGTAGTGCAATTGATCTTTGGCAATCAGTACAATCGTATTGGGTTTAAACTGATATTCCTGAAAATCGACAAAATATCTGCCCCGTCCTTTCTTAAACCAGAAGATAACGTGAAAGTCGCGCAGCGAGGGGCGAAAGAGATCCTGCGTCTGCATCAGGACTTCGTGCGAAACGATCGCAAAAGGCAGTCCTTTGCCGATCTCACTTGACTTAAAATACTCGATATTCTTGCTCTTGCCTTCCATCAACACGCAAAATAACAATTAGCGCGATGCGGCAAGGCTGCGGATTCGGGCAGTGCTTCGCGCCAGTGCTTCCCGACTCGTGTGAATCTGGCCGCCGGAGGCGACAATCGGCCAGGGGCTTGGCTCCGCGAGTACCAGAACGAAGTTGCATGCCGCCGCTGACGCGCGTATCCCGATCGTGCCGCCATTGGCTTCCAGAATGCCCATCTGCCCGTTGCCGACTTCCGACCCCAGAATGGCAAGCGAACCGTCCCGCGTAAAGACAAAACCACTTGTCTGGCCCGCGGGAGTCTCGAAGGACCATGCCTCATGCGCGCTCAAGGAAACATCGAGGTAGGTCATGGAAATCGGAATATTCATTGCCCCTCGCAGGCCCTTGTAACTCCCTGTCAGCACCTTGACATTGCCGACCGACGGTATCTCCTCTTTTCTGACATTGGCATAGTCCACTTCGGCTTCTTCGTAATCAGGCGGCAGTTGAAGCCAGAGCTGATGAATCGAGCCGGTCCAGCTTCCGCCGGGCGCGTCGTGCTTGCGACGATAGGATTCTGAATGCCAGACGCCGCCGCCCGCGCAAATCCATTGCGCGCCGCCGTCGTAAATGATGCCGTCGTTCCGCCCGCTGTCCTTGTGGTGCAGATCGGTGCCATGGAAGTAGGTAAGGATGCCGATGCCGGAGTGCGGGTGCGAGCCGATGTGCAGTCCGTCATTGTCTTTCGTGAACTTGCCGGCGTCGAAAAAGACAATGGGTTTTAATTCCGCTCTGGTCGCGGGGTCCACCACGAACTGAATAGCGTTGCGCGGCTGTTGAATTCGTTTCAGTCCTCTGCTTTGTGCCATGACGCATTCGATGTTAAGTTGGAAAATCAATGAGCCTGGGATTCCGCCACCGTACCGAACAGCCCCGCAGCATAATCCGCATAGGCCTGGTCAATTTCTTCCTTCGTGTTCATCACGAAGGGGCCGTCCATAACGACAGCTTCCTTAAGCGGTTCGCCTGCGATTACCAGCACCTGCGCACCGGCATCAGCTTCGAATAGAATCGTACCCCCATCATTGTTGAATACAAGGGAGTTGTATTCCGGCACATCCCTGCCGTCGGCGCGAATGCTTCCCCTCAGAACATACACTAATGCGTTACACTTAGCGGGAATTGTCCACAGCGATACAGCCCCGCTTCGGTGTGCGATAGCATGGGCGGCAATGATGTTGGCCTTTGTTTCGAGTGGTCCCCGGCTGTCCAAAATCTCGCCGGCGATTACCCGCACATGACAATTCTCCTGTTCAACAAGCGGTATATCCGCAGCGGCGACGTTGTGAATATCGGGAGGAGACATCTTGTCTTCGGCCGCGACATTTACCCACAATTGAACTTCGTGGAATATCGTTGTCAGTGGATCGGCTTCCATTATCCCGCCGTGCTGTATGCCGCGGCCCGCGTTCATGCGCTGCACCGATCCGGAGCTGAGAAGCACCTGATTGCCCAGAGAATCGACGTGCCGCATAAGTCCCTCGAACATGAAGGTAATAGTCTCGAAGCCGCGATGCGGGTGGGCGGCGCCTTCTACGCGAAAGCCCGAACCGACAGACTGAGGCCCGATGTGATCGAGCATAAGAAAGGGATCGAAGCCGCGCAGTCCGGCAATCGGAAATGCTCGTTGGCCCCTGACGCCGGGCACCACGCCATTAATTTTTGCATGCCCGCTAAGCGATTTTACCGTACGGAATCCTTGCACTATTTCGCTCTCGTTTTTGAGGTCAAAGATATCTCGTCGAAGCAGTTCCTTAAAGGTGAAAAGCGGCCTTCCGGTGGTGAATATCGCCTCTCTGAAGGGCCGAGCAGGCACGCTCTCAAATCCTGCCCCGCCCGCAGCTCAATCGTCTGAGGATTCATGCGCAGGGGTGGTAGGTTCTTCTTGAAGCCTGACTGGATCTCGATGAAAAATTTGAAAGGGAGTCGGGCACTCCAAACGACAAACTGATTTTGCCGAGACAATTTCAATGAATGACGGGCTCAAATAAGCCCCTTGTGTTGAGATGCGAGAATTTGCTATATTCGAAATTCCTACCCGTACTTAACTCAATTGCGCCCCCCGCATCTCCAAGATCTCCGGCTGATATGAGAGCCGGTGACCTTGTTAGACCTATCCAAGGAGTTAAGTAATGCTTAAAACCTGTATCCTGCTTTGCCTCGGAGTCCTGATCAGCCTCAGTCCCAATGCTTATGCCACTGATATCGAGTGGGAGACGGTCGATTCGCCCGCAAATACCAGTCTTTCAAGTTTTAAGGTGGATGCGAACGGCAATATCTATGCCGCCGGTCAGGCCTATCGTAACAAATTCTCTCTCTCCAGAACCACTGATTTCGGCAAAAGCTGGCAATTTCTGTGGCGCCCCGAAGATGGCACTCTGCGGAACATTGAATTTCTGGCGCGGGACGATCGAGATCGCCTGTATCTTGGCGGTTCGATCGGTTTGTTTATTGAAGGTACTGACGAAGAGCCCTTGTTAGCGATCGATTGTCCGCTCGGACATGACGACCCGCATTGCCTCTTCTGGCGGAGCCTGCTGTTTACGGACGACGGCACGATGTTTCTCGGCGGCTCACGCGGCGTTTTTCGATCCGGAGATTATGGCAGCGCCTGGGAATCGCTGAGCTCGCGAGGCTTCGAGGAAGTATCGACGGTCACTTCCCTGGTCAAGCAGAGCGATGGCGATATTTATGCCGCTGTTAAACACAAAAACTCAGTTTACCGATCGTCGGACGGCGGCGATTCCTGGACGCCGCTGCCGATACCGCCGCATAGAAGCGGTTGGTACAACTTTGTCGACAAGCTCGTCGTGAACAGTCGCGATGAGGTCTATGCCCTCGTTCGTTCTGTCGGTGTGTATCGTTTGCAGGAAGGAGCCACGGACTGGGAGTGGGTCTATGGCGAAGATACCGGCGGTTCCAAGTGTCTGAGAGGACTGGCAATCAATAGCCTCGATCACATTTTCATCTCCGGATGTCAGAGGTATGTCATCCGTTCAACCGACAATGCCGAGAGCTGGCAGGATATTACGCAGAACTTACCGGAGTACACCCTGGCTTTAGGGGGCGCGCTGGCACTGGATGGGAGCGGACACCTGTACGTGCACATCAATGGCGGCATTGTTCGCAGCAAGACTTCGACCCTCGATTTTACGCCGACCTCCGTCGATCATACGGCAGTTCCTGAGCTGAGCGCGCGACCGAATCCCGCAACAGACGCGCTGGTGATTGACCTCGGCGCGGAGATGCGTGGGCAAATTGACGTATACGATGGGCTGGGGCGACTGGTATTGGCACGGGATGTCAACGCCGAACGCCGTTTAACGCTTAACGTGGCCGCATTCCCTCCGGGCCGCTATGTTGCAACTCTACGCTCTTCCAACACGGCCGGGCTTCCCGAGCTGATTCCCTTTGTGGTCCTGCGCTAGATTCACGCTTGGATACATTAATCCTGAGTTGCCGGACGAAGAATATGGAACGGTCACAATTGCCGCGAAGGGGGCTCAAGACAATCGAGATGGAACAATGGTAATCGCTTGTCAGACAGACCTGTCGTTCAATAGTTCTTTGGCCATTTTAACAAAAAAATATTTCCCTATGATGTTGAAACTCCAAATTCAGCGCAGTTTAAGTTTCCTGGCCTTGTTTGCACTGCTCCTGCCCGGCTGCAGCGACGATGACAATGAACCGGCGGGACCCAGTCTGGAAGATGATATTGTCAGTGTGGCGATACTGCCTTCAACCATTGAAGCACCTTTATTCAGCGAACTGACTTTTGAGGCGACGATGAGCAACATCCCCCTGAATGTGCGCTATGAGTGGTCCCTTGGCGAGACCCTGATTTCGGATTCGCAGAATCAGGCAAGCCATGTATTTCTGTCCACCGGAAACTTTCAGCTTGTGTTTAAGGTCATCGACAATTCCGACAATTCGGTTGTCGCGGGCGCTGCGGCGACAGTCGTCATTACGCCGAATCCCGACGCTGTCATCGAATTTGCGAACATAGACGAGCTTGGTATTGCATTCGGCAAGTATGAAGTGACGCAGGCGCAGTGGAGCGCCGTCATGGGCTACAACCACAGCATTCAGGAGGGACGCAACCGGCCCGTGGAAAACATAGAGTTTGAAGAGATCCGGAAGTTTATCGAGCGCTTAAATGCGAGCGAAGCCGGCGCGCACTACCGCCTTCCAAGCGTCGAAGAGTGGGAGTTTGCTTGTAGGGCGGGCACTAACACTGATTTTTATTCAGGCAATATGACACAGAACCCGGAGGCCTTCTGCACTGTTGAAATGGCGCTGCAAGATGTTGCCTGGCATTGCAACAATTCGGAGAACGTGACTCACGATGTCGGATTGAAAGACGAAAATTCCTTCGGACTCTTCGATATGCACGGCAATGTGTGGGAAATGTGCTCGGATATCGATGTCGAGACCGAACGCAAGGTGACAAAAGGCGGATCGGCACTGGACAGGCCCTATCAATGCCAGGTGGGCTATCGCGGCAATCGTGATTATAACGTCTCCCGCTGGCAGTACCTCGGATTCAGACTTGTTAAAGAAATTGAGTAGACAGCCCGGCGCAAGAGTGCGCAGCCCCGAAGCTCTCAACGATTGCCGAAAACGCCAAGCGTGCAATGCCGACGGCAAAGGAGCGATTTGGCCTCTTGTCTATTGATGTTTCGGCTTCGCTTGTCTGATCAGGATAGCTTGCTTACATCTAAAGCCTTTCGTTTTGACGGCCACTTTCAGGAATTAAAGCGAGCAAGGGCGAGCTGTTAACAACCGGCACCATCGAAGAACGGCTGTACTCGGCTGTTTTGTCGTAGCCGCTGAATGGCTATCGGTGTCAAATACTGAAACTCCCTGCAGTGTTGACAGTTTTCCCGCCTGCACTCCCGACCGGTCGCCACGGAGAGTTTTCGGGCATTCGATTCATGACTAAGCGAATCCAATCGCTTTCAGACTGGAAACCGTTTGCCGAAAAAGAAATTATTTGTACCTTCGTCCTGCTTGCCATTCCCCGCTACTTATAATCCGCAGTACCCTGTGGACGATAGTCGGCCATTCCCCGTCGTTCCGGCATTGTCTGTAGCTCTTGTACAGACTGGCCTAATCTATGATGAACTCATTGACCGATTTGTGCATGAGTTGCATCCGTAGTTTGTCGCGCCGAGGCATCAACTACGCGCCGATAACCCCGACACAATTTGCGCCGCGGGCTGGTCAACAGGTCCAAGCGATGCCGTTCTCTGATGGCGGACTCCGCCTGCCCAAACCGGGCTTGCGCGAGCTCTGATGCATCAGCTCAGGGTGTGTAGCGTGAGATTAATCGTATGCGCTATTCGCTGTAGTATTGGTCAATTGATGGTTAAGGGGCTGGAATAGATGAGGGGGCTCAGTTAAGATTCGGGGCTGCGAATCTTTTGATGTGAAAGATGCTCTTATGCATGACATACTTTCCCTGGTTGAATTATTTGTTAAGAAACTGGATTACGAAATGAAGAACTGTTTTCAATTCCTGTACAACACTATTGTTCTGACGCTTTTGATGCTGATACTACCGGGCTGCAGTGATGATGATCCCGTCAGACCCGGCACACAAGATGATGTCGTGACAGTAGCGATCGAACCTTCCAGCATCGAAGCGCCCCTGTTCAGCGAGCTGACCTTTCAAGCGACGCTGAGCACTATTCCCCAGAATGTTCGCTACGAATGGTCTGTCGGCGAGACGGTCTTTTCCGAGTTGCAAAACTTTGCCAAGCATATTTTTCTGCAGACAGGAACTTTTCAGATTGGCTATGCCGTCATCAACGCGTCGGATAACACAATTGTCGCATCCGCGACGGCGTCGGTGGTCATCACATCAAACCCGGACGCCGAAATCGAGTTTGCGAATATTCCCGAGCTGTCGATAGCCATGGGCAAATACGAAATCACCCAGGCTCAGTGGAGCGCGGTTATGGGAAACAATCCCAGCTTCTATGATGGAGTGAAGCGGCCGGTAGAGAAGGTGAGGATAGAGGATATCCAGGAATTCATCAGGCGCCTCAATGTGAGTTCGGAAGGTGTTCTCTATCGACTTCCAACTGAAGAAGAGTGGGAAGCAGCCTGCCGAGCCGGCACAACGACCGATTTCTTTTCAGGCAATCTGACACAAAATCCCGAAGCATTCTGTACGGACGAGATGGCCTTGAATGATGTCGCCTGGTACTGTCAGAATTCGGAATCTGTTACGCACGATGTCGGTCTGAAAGACAGTAATGAATTCGGACTATTTGATACGCATGGCAATGTATGGGAATTGTGCTCGGATATCGATGTCGAGACCGAACGCAACGTTATCAAAGGCGGTTCGGCCCTGGACAAAGCCTTTCAGTGTCAGGCAGGCTTCCGCGGCAATCGGGTTTTTAACGGCGATTTCTCACAATATGTTGGATTCAGACTTGTGAGAGAAGACGAGTAGGCCGGAGAGACCGAAGGGCCCCCTTGGGAGACATTGGCGCTTCACATTGTTGCGCTCAGGAACACTGTGGACAATGCGGAGCGCTTGTTTAATCCCCCGTCGGCGCTATGGCGAGCGCTTGTTTAATCCCCCGTCGGCGCTATGGCGCTGGTCTCGACCATTAACATAACAGTTTTAACCGGCGCTTTCGGAAAGTGCGGCAGCCCCTTGGGAATTGTCACGGCCTGACCGGGGCCAAGTGTTATGCTCCGATCTTCAAGCTCGATAATCAGCTTGCCCTCGATGACGTAGAAAAACTCGTCGTCATCCTCGTGGGTATGCCAGTGGAATTCGCCCTGCACGATGCCGATTCTGACGACGCTATCATTAACCTTGGTCAATGTCTGATTGAACCAGGGGTCCTTGCACTGCGCCACAATTGTCGGGATGTCGATGCGCTCCAGCGCCGGGAATTTCACATCCAGGTTGATATGATATTTCTGTTCGGAATTCACGACTTCTCCTTGTTTAAACTAAAGTTGATTTCATAGTGCCGCACCTCCCGGTCGAAGTCCAGCATCATCGCCCGCGCTTCAGCGGGAACAACGGCCTTCGTCAGTCCTTCACCGCTGAAGGACCGAATACTGTCCAGCGACTCCCAGGTAGTAACAATACAGAATTCAACGCCGGCATCGATATTTCTGCGGAGAATCTGCGCGCCTCGGAAACCGGCCAGCCTTTCCAGGGTGGGGAATGTCGACAACTGTAAATGACGAATATAGTCTTCGGCGCATTCCTGTTTGACGATACCGCGCCAATGCCGTGCTATCATTGCGACTCCCAATTTTGTTTGACAAATGCCGGCAGGGGGCAGGCTTTGCGCCGTTCGAGATCAACATGCGCGGCAACCAGCGTCATTTCCGCCGCGAGTACTTCCTTCTCCGCATTAAACATTTGGTGTTGACAGCGCAGCGTCTTGTTGTTAACTTCTGTCACGCTTGAGCGGATAAAGACATTGTCGCCCGCAAGCAATTCTCGTTTATACAGGATGTGCTGATCCAGCGCTGCCATGCCTCGATTGTGCTCTCTGAAGTAGCCCGGCGTCAGGCCGACCACAGCAAAGAGATTACAATTCGCCTGATCGAATTTTTCGACATAAAATTTAACATTCATGTGCCCAAAATGATCGCAATTCCAGGGATAGACTGTTCCGCGAAAGCACATCGTTTCCATATTCCGCCTTTCCAGATTGATGAGTGACTATCCGACCGCCTCCGACTGTTGATAAGAGGGGAGCGCTACAAGGTCGGCAATTTCACGCAGGACGTCAAACATTCGGTCGACATGCCGTTGTTGGGCGCGGTGATTGGTGAAGCAAACCCGCAGTGCCGTTCGGCCATGCAGCTTGGTTCCCGTTATCAACGTTCGGCCATCCGCCTCGATGGCGGCAATCAGACGATGGTTCAGCTCGGCCAGCTCCTGCTCGTCCAGCGACTGCCTGTCCGGCATGCGCCCGGCCGGATTAAAGCGAAAACACACCACGGAAAGCGGGCCCCGCTCTATCAGCTCGAAATCGTCCGCAGCGTCAATCAGCGAGGCCAGGTAGTCTGCCTTTAATATGTCGTGCTCGATGGCGGCTTTCAGTTTGTCCGCGCCGTAGGCTTTAAAGGTCATCCAGATTTTCAGCGATCTGAAACCGCGCGACAGTTGCATGCCGTGCTCCATAAAGTCCAGGCGATCATCCCGTTGATCGGCGGCCAGGTAATCCGGAACGTGGCTGAAAGCCGTTTTGCTGTGCCGTGGATTTCGGAAGAGCGCACAGCCGGCTTCAATCGGAACGTAGTTCCATTTATGCGGGTCGATGGCCAGGGAGTCGGCTGTTTCCAGACCCCGGAAGAGCTCTCTGCAGCGCTCCGTCCCGGCCGCGGCCGCACCGTAGGCGCCATCGACGTGAAACCACAGGTCGTGCTCGCGACAGATACGGCCGACCGCCTGCAAATCATCAACTGCACCGGTATTAACCGTTCCCGCCGAAGCAACGACGCAGAAGGGCGCCAGGCCGTTCCACCTGTCTTCCTCGATTTGCGCGGCAAGTTGCGCACAGTCCATCCTGTATTCACTATCGACCGGAATTCGGCGTAGATTCCGATGTCCGAGCCCCAGGAATTCACAGGCTTTGATGACGCAGTGATGCACTTCCGTGGACACATAAGTAAGTAAGGGCACCTGGCCAAACAGACCGTCCCGCCGGACCGATTGAAGCCAGTTGTTGCGGGCCACCGCCAGACAGCTGAGATTGGCCATGGAGCCGCCGCTGACCAGCAGCCCCGTATGAGAAGAGGGCAAGCCGACGAAGGCGCTGATCCATTCGATTACCAGCTTCTCCATCTCGGCGCCGATGGCGGACAAATGCCACTTGCCGCAATTCTGGTTCAGGAATGCCGCAAGCATTTCGGCAAATACGCCGGCCTGGTTTCCGCAGGAAAGCACATAGGAATTACAATAGGGACCGGCATTGAAGGTCGCGTTCGGGATGACCTTGTGCTGCAGGTCATCGAAGAGTGCATCGAAGGAGCCGGACGCTGTCGGCATCGGTTCTCGAATGAGCTCGCTTACTTCTCGAGGCGACAAGCCCGCCAGCACCTTGCGTTCTTCCATAGTCATCGATGCCTCATGGATTATGTCGCTCATCCGATACAGAGAGCGCTTAAAGTCATCGGCGGGCAGATCGAGATCGAGGTCGGGCAGGGTCATGGCTTCAGAGCTCCGGACTATTGTAAATTTTGTTGGCCAAATGTAGAACGAATCGATATATTAGAAAAATGAAAGTTTTTCCCGATTAGTATGAATAGAATTCATTCATGGAACTTCGCCATTTGAACCTGGTCAAGGCGGTAGCCGAGCAGGGCACGCTCACCAGGGCCGCCGAACGGCTTGCCCTGTCGCAATCAGCGCTGAGCCATCAACTGAAGGAAATCGAATCCACCTGCGGTGGACAGGTTTTTAATCGCGTTAACAAAAAGATGGTCCTGACGACGCTAGGCAACAGAGTCTTGCAGATGGCAACGGCCGTGCTGCATGAGTTGGATAGCGGATTGGCGGACATTAAACATATTGCCGCCGGTGAAAACACTTCGATTCGAATCAGCACTCAATGTTATACCTTTTATCATTGGCTCTCGGATGTCCTGCGGCAATACCAGTCCGTCTACCCCAAGTCCGAGGTGCAGGTCGTGACGGACGCCACCTATCGCGTCCTTGGCTGGCTCGAACGCGGCAAACTGGATCTGGCGATAGTCAACTATAAGCCTGACCCTAAAGTATTCAACATCCAGGAGCTGTTTGAGGACGAGTTGCTTGTTTTACTCAGTCCGGAGCACACACTTGCCCGAAAGGACTACATCCGCCCGCAAGATTTGACGGATATCCATTACATCACTTATGCACTTCCCAAAGGGCAATACGGCAAAACCTATGAGCAGGTCTTCGCAGCCAACAAGATCGAGCCGCGGCGCATCGTTCAGGTAGAATTGACGGAAGCCATCATCGAGATGGTCAAGGCCAACCTCGGAATCTCAATCCTGGCGAAATGGGCGGTGGAACCGCACCTGGAACAAGACGGCATAAAAGTATTGCCTCTGACTAAAGACGGCACACGACGCCGGTGGTATGCAGCAACGCTTCCTTTTCGGGAAACGCCTCAACACTTTGTGGCGTTTATTGAGATTCTGAAAGGATTGGGCCGGAAGGCCGGCGGAGACCGAGGATTCTTATCGCCCTGATTTCTCAATACATCACAATTCGCGATTTCCATCATCAATGTACGGTCCGACCACGATTGGACCCGAGCTGCATTTTTTTTGCAACCTTATTCAAACAAAATGCTCTCTCTTCATTATTCCGGTACTCGCGCGGAGACCTTTTTATGGCGTAGCGCGAAATTCTGTACTAATTTAGGCGAGCGACCTGCAAGCCGGGCCATCGCTCAAATTCATTTTAACGACGTATCCGAGTTCGAATTCCCAAAACTGCGAACTCCTGCCCCTTCCATCGACTAACGGAAAAACGATGTTCAATCGCCTCTTGCTTCTTGTGATTAGCGCGGCAACGCTCTTCGCGATGTCTCCCTTAAGCGGCCATGCCGCCGATCCGACCTTCAGTCAGGATATTGCCCCGATCATTTTCTCGAATTGCGTATCCTGTCACCGGCCGGGCGAAGTAGGCCCCTTTCCCCTGCAAAGCTTTGAGGATGTATCCAATCGCGCACAGATGGTAAAGGCGGTCACGCAGTCGCGCTATATGCCGCCCTGGAAAGCGGCGCCCGACTTCGGCGAATTTGCCTACAATGCCGGACTCACGCAGGAAGAGATCGACCTGATTGCCGCCTGGGTCGATGCCGGCACCCCGCCCGGCGACCCATCGCTGACGCCGCCGCTGCCAACCTTTCAGGAGGGCTCGCAGCTCGGTGTCCCGGACCTGGTATTGTCAATGGAGGAAGCCTGGGCTATAAAAGACGATTTCAGCGACGAGTATCGCAACTTCGTGATCCCGACCGGGCTGACGGAAGATAAAATCGTTGCCGCGATCGAGTTTCGTCCCGGCAACCCCAAGGTGGTTCATCATGCTATTGTCTATGTCGATGCGGAAGGCGAGGCGCGCAGCCGCGACGCCGACGATCCGGGCTACGGTTATACCAACTTTGGCGGGCCGGGCGTCGATGCAGCTAAATTTTATGAAGGTTATGTACCGGGCCGGAAGGTCGACTTTTTTCCTGACGGCATGGGAATGGAGCTACCGGCGGGCGCGGATCTGATTCTGGCGCTACACTACGCGCCTTCGGTGACGCCCGAGACGGACCAGTCTTATGTCAACATCTTCTTCGCCAAGGAAGGCCCCGGCGAGGCGCGTATTGTCTACCAGGAATTCGTCATGTCGCCCTTTTTTATTGAAAACGGGCAACCCTTCATTATTCCGCCCAACCAGGTCAAGACCTTCACCGGCCGATTCCGCGTACCCCAGGACGTATCCCTTATGAGCATTGCCCCGCATCAGCATCTGCTGGGACGATCGGTGAAGGCATACGGCGTCAAACCCAACGGCGACACGCTGCCCATGGTCTCGATACCCGATTGGGACTTTAACTGGCAGGGCTCCTATCGCTTCAAAAAGTTGATGCACGTTCCCGCCGGCACCGAGCTTGTCTATCAGGCCACGTATGACAATACAAGCAACAATCCGGCGAATCCCAACTCGCCTCCGCGCACCGTGCGTTGGGGCGAACGGACCAGCGATGAAATGTTCTTAAGTTCTTTTCAGTTTCTGGATTACATGCCGGGCGATGAGTTAATCGAACTCGAGACCGATGGCGCAACAACACGTGCTGAGGAAGCGGCGGTCAGCAATACCCACAATGTGCGCATGCAGCCCAATCCCGCGCGGAAGCATCTACAGTTAAGTTTTGACCTGCCGCAGGCGGCCGCCGTAAGCCTTGAAATCACTGACATCCGCGGCGCCATATTGCTGACTCCCCTGCAGGATCGACAGTTTGCATCCGGCCGTCAGGTCGTGGAAATCGACGCGAGCCCCCTGCCGCCGGGTACCTACTACTGCCGCTTTCAGGCCAATGATTTCAGCCTGGCGCAGCGTCTTATCATTGTTCGCTAGGAATTGATGTCCATGAAGAAATTCGGCACACGACTTCTGGCATTGAGCTTCATGTTCACGGCAGGCGGACTGCTGTTCGCGGGCATCCTGCCGACGGCTTCGCTGTTTGAACTGGAGCTGGATCGCGCCGGCGGCAATCCGGAGCGTCTGGATTTTGTGAGTGAGAATCCCGCAACCGTCTTCATTTTCCTGGCGGAAGGCTGCCGCATCTCCCAGGACTATTCATTGACGCTGCGCAGCCTGCATAAAACATTTGCGCCGCAGGGCTTGCAATTTCGCGGCGTCTTCCCCAATGCCTTTTCCAGCGACTCCTCGGTCTGTGCTTATCGTACAAAATACAAAATCCCCTTCCCGCTTCTGCTCGATCATAAGCAGCAATTGACGAAATCTCTCGCGGCGCGCATCACACCCGAAGCTATTGTCGTCCTGCCGTCAGGCCAGGTCGCCTACCGCGGCCGCATCGATGATTTGTTTTATGCCCTGGGCCGTAAGCGCAGCAATATCAGCAGCCATGATCTGCGCGACGCCCTGCACGATATCATCGCCGGACGTTCGCCCGCCGTCGCCGAAACCAAGGCAATCGGCTGCCTGATCGAGCGGCCGAAATGATCTGATGCCTCAACATTCGAGTGTCAGGCCTGGCCCGCTCCAGGGCGGATGTCCTTAGGTGAACCGCCCTTAAGCTTCAATCTTGCCCGCAACTCCTTTATCAGTCAGGAACGACTCACCGCTGGAAACTCATTACACCAGCAGGCGAATGCAGACAGCAAATAGTCGACGCAATCCCGCTCTGCTGCACAAAAGTCGGATTACTGCGACGACCTTCCATGTTTCACAACTGAGAACCCTGAGTCATCTATACATCGAATAATCATTACATGTACCGCGATAGGCTAATCCTGAGGAGCAAAGAGCGCACAAGTTTTTCTCACCGGGTGTCAAAGGCAATCTGGCTTTAAAGCGCCGGTGGAGAATTCCCGACGCGCTTTGCCCCAATCGGCGCTAGGCTCCGGCCCGTACGCTTTCCACCTGGAGAGTTTTCGCATGACAGAAGCTTGACTGAAGAGCCTAGGCTAAACCGAATTCTCCGGCCTTGCCGTCACTGGCTGCAGCAATTGACAGGATAGCGATCTTAGCTAACAATACGCTATATTTAAATTTCCGGCAGATTGAAGTACTGCGACGTCATAGATCTCCGAGGAGCTCGTTTTGTCCGGATTGCAGCCGGCTTCAATACAGTAACGACTCCTCGATCCGTCGTTCAATCGGCCAAATCTTACATGTATCCTCTAACGAATTGTGCTGCGCTCCAGCAAAGAAAGGACGAAAGTTCGTGGACCTGGATTATGCGTTTCTCAAAAAACTGCGCTTGATCGGTATAATTGAAGGGATTTCCACTTTGATTCTTTTCGGCATTGCCATGCCCTTAAAATATTTTGCAGATCTCCCCATGGCCGTCACGATCGTCGGCATGCTCCATGGCCTGTTGTTTGTTGCATTAGTGGTCATGTTCGTGATCGGTCGCCGCGTTATTCCCATATCGAAAAAACTGGCCGCAGCAGGTATCGCCGCCGCCATCATTCCCTTCGGCCCCTTCGTCGTCGACGCGCGTCTCGCTAAGCTGCAAAAGCCGGAGTAAGAGGCGCAAGAATGGCGCAAGACGACAAGGGATGCCGGCGACACAAGGGGACGGGAAGGCTAAAAGTGACGGTTCCCGCCACTCTTCCAATCGGCATGGCGATAATGAAAAATTTTCAGCACAAGATCCGCACCGCCCGCTTTGCTGCGCGAGTGGCCCCGGACAATCCACGACGGTGGCAGTGCAGCTAAGACGGATCTGAAGCGCTTGTGCTACGCTGATGCTAATCCGGCGAAAATACTTTGCGAATCATGACCGGCAGTACATATTTGCAAGTGACTACTTACAGACTCTATGTCGGATAAGAAACACAAAATATTAGATGCGGCTCTCGACCTCTTTGCAAATGAAGGGTACACCGCTACATCAACCAGCAAGATTGCTCAGAAGGCCGGTGTCTCGGAAGGCCTGATATTCAGGCACTTTGAAAGCAAGAAGGGCCTTTTACACGCTATTATGCAGGAAGCGGAAGATCGATTGCGCGATGTCCTGGCTGACATCCTGTGCGAAAAAGATCCCAGGGGCGTAATACGCAAAACGATTGAACTGCCTTTTAACATCCGCTCGGAAGAGTATGACTATTGGCGCTTGCAATACAAGCTCAAATGGGATAAGGACTATTACAATCCCGACAAGATGAAACCATTGATCGAGAAGCTAAAGGAGGCGTTTGCTCTCCTGGGTTTTGAAGAGTCCGAGCAGGAGGCGCGATTGTTAAGTCATGTGCTCGAGGCTGTGTCGATTGAGCTCCTGCGCGGTAACATGAAGGATCCACAACAGTTTAAGAGCTTTCTTCTGGAAAAGTATAAGGCGTAGATGTTATTGACATCAGATAAGCTTAGCGCCCACTGGTATCACGATAACTCTGCACACACAAACGCAGAGCAATGCTTTTTCAAATTAGTTTTTTCAGGTGCCCCTCTTTTTTTTGAAAGAGGGGCTAGGGGAGTTAAAAAGTCCTCAAATACTCATAGCCCCTCCCCGTTCGGCGCTCAGTCCGCGTCTCACCCCCTTAATTCAAGGGGAGGAGTAATTGTAAATAGTTTAGTTGAAAAAATACCAGATTAAACTTTGCTATTGTCAATGAGGCAATTCCGGAATTTGGCATAAAAACTGTCTTCCTCTTTATGTTGCTGTCAACAGCGGAGGGACAAGCTCATGGGCGGATTGGCGGCCGAAATCACATGGCAAAACTCTTCTTCAGCGAACCAGGCTGTAGTCTGATTGTCTAAATGGGCCTAAACGCTTTTTCCGCCCTGGTCTTTTTGTTCCTGAGTCCGACGAAATTGTGTAGTTTAAGGGCCGCTTGCGCCACGAACATAGCCAGGCGCTTAAAGAACAGTTTTGCAGTGAATCAAGAAATCAGGTCAGCAATACCTATACAGATAAGGGCCAACTATGACAAGATTGATATGCGCTTCGCTCACACTGTTTCTGCTAACTTTAACAATTGACAGCCGGAGCACATTCGGACAAAGCAACTGGAAAAAGGCCTTCGGCAACCCCGTTCTCGATGCGGGTGCCGCCGGTTCTTGGGATGAATGGGGCGTTCTGGCGCTGGGAGTCTATTATGACGGCGCCATTTATCATATGTGGTATACTTCATTCAGCGCGACCGAAGAGAATATCATCGGTTATGCGAGCTCGCCGAACGCAAGCACCTGGACGAAGTCGCCGGCCAATCCGATTATGCTGCCGTCAGCACCGGGTAGCTGGGATGAGGCCGGCCCCGGTTCCCCCTCGGTCCAGTTTGTTGACAACAAGTATGAAATGTGGTATGACTCGCGTAACGCAGCCGACATCACCGGCATCGGATACGCTTCATCAAGCGATGTCAGCTCCTGGGAGCGCTATGAAAACAATCCCGTACTGCGTCAGGGCGAAGACGGCGAATGGGACAGCGAGGGCATAATGACGCCCATGGTGCTCTTTGAAAACGGTGTCTATCACATGTGGTACAGCGGCTGGGACGGAACGAATACCCGGATCGGCAAAGCGACTTCCACTGACGGACTGAACTGGACGAAATTCGCCGGCAATCCGGTACTCGACCTTGGCCCGGCCGGAAGCTGGGATGCGGCCTACGTACTCTCGCCCGCAGTTTTGATAGATGGCGACGTCCATCGCATGTGGTATGAAGGCAGCGCGGCGGAAAATCCCAACAGTCCCTTTCCCGATGGCGGCGCAATCGGTTACGCCGAATCGAGCGACGGCGGATTGACATGGACTAAACATGACGCCAATCCCGTTCTCGAGCCCGGCGAAGCCGGAAGCTGGGACGACCATACTGTTTTCCCTGAAGTGCTCAGAGTGGGTTCCAACTTTCAAATGTGGTACAGCGGACAGAACGAGGCTTCTTCGACCTGGCGCATCGGATATGCCATTGACAATACAAAGACCAGCACGGAGGAATTCGAGCCACCGACGCTGTCGGATGTTGTGTTCCTGGAGCCGAATCATCCCAACCCGTTTAACTCGGTCACCAAGATCGCCTACCGGCTCGCTGATGAAGGGATTGTACAGCTTAGCGTCTACAACCGCCTTGGCGTCAAGGTCAGGGATTTGGTTTACGAGTGGCAGCCGGCCGGCAGCTTCCAGGCAGAGTGGAACGGACGCGACGACAGCAATCGGGAAGTTGGCGCGGGACTCTACCAGTGTCGTTTGACGCTGGGGACAAGGACGCAGGTGCACAGCATGATTTTGCTGCGCTAAGGACTTCAAATCGGACCGGATTAACCAGAGAATGCCGGAGAGTGTAGCTGGCGAGTTCCGCTGCAATAGATTTCGAAGCAGCAGGTATGAATATCGTTGCGACGCTGCAGGGCGCAATTTCGGATCTATACGTTGGAGGGATCGGGCGACAAGGCGAATTATCCGCCTTCGTCCGGTTGTAAGCGGCACATTCGGACTTACTAACAATAAGTCTACCGAGATAAGCCCTTCGATATAAGTGAAGTCAAATTCGTGATTGCCAAAAGCGGACCGGTTTTGCAAACCGGAAGTATTGCTAAAACAAGATTCGCCGGAGAGAATATGCCCAGAGAAGCTTTGCTCGAATTGTTTGAACGCGATCTGAAGCGGTTAAAAACTGAAGTCGATGCCCACCACTCGGAAACCGCCCTGTGGTTGGTTAAGGGAGACATCAAAAATTCCGCCGGAAATCTCTGCCTTCATCTTGTCGGCAACCTGAAGCACTTTATAGGCGCGATACTCGGGAACAGCGCTTATGTCAGAAACAGGGATCTGGAGTTTAACGCCAGAAACGTCCCGCGCGCGGAGATTGCACTGATGATCGATGAAACAACGAAAGTCGTAACATCGACGCTTCCCGGCCTTTCGGATGATGAGCTGGCGGCGCCCTATCCGATTGAGGTCTTCGGTAAAGAAATGACGACGGCTTTCTTTTTGATCCACCTGCACTCGCATCTTAACTATCATCTCGGACAGATCAATTATCATCGGCGCTTGCCGGACACTTAAACAGCGGCATTCGGAATTGATCGCGGCCGGCTCAGGATAGCCTCTTATGCTCGAAGTTTCTTGCGATGGCTAGCCGGCGGTAAGAAGCTTAAGGACTTCGCTTGCACATCCCCAGGCAACGGTGAAGCCCGATCCCCCGTGACCATAATTGTGAATCATAAGGGGTCCGCGATTTGCCGATTCCCACTCCAGACGGATCTCTGCGCGACCGGGCCGCAAACCGACGACCGGACGAATAAAGCTAGCGCTCGCAAGGGCGGGCTCTATCTGCCGGCAGCGGTCTATGATGTTTGACCGCAACAATCGATCTTCCCTGATCTGCTCATTACCCTTTTCGGCACTGCCGCCGAGGACCCATTCTTTGCCGCGTGGAAAAATATAGACCGGACCATCATAACTCGTATCGTCTACAAAAAATCGCCGCTGCAGCGCTTGCCGAGGCTTTACAATCGCAAGCTGGCCTCGAATGGCATACATTGACCGGTCATTGACCAATTCGCGGGCGCCGAGGCCGCTGCAATTCACAATGGCCTCGAATTCCGAACCAAGCTCGGCCGGCGAGCGCAGATTGCGTAATTCTAGATCGCCGCCGAGCTCGGCAAAACGATGCAGCAGAAAGTCAAGATAGAGCCCGGAATGAACGAAGGGGACCGTGACGGCATATCCTTCCCGGTAGCCATCCGGTAATTCGTCCGGACCGAGTATGCGCGAGGGGTATTCCGGGCGCAGCCAGAAAGGCCGCTCCTGGCCGACGCGGCTAATCGTCAGCAGCTCCACTTTGGAGACCCCCGCCTCGGCAATCTCATATTCCGCGGCGTATTGCGCATAGGATTCAGCCGACCATTTGTCAACTTTGTCTTGCGGTTCGGCTTTGTAAGGGGTCCAGATAGCGGCCGCCCGGTTGGAAGTTGTGCATGGCGGCAGGTCCCGGGCGATAATGCGAACGCGATAGCCCTTCTCTTGCAGGCGGACGGCTGTGCTCAATCCAATGATGCCGCAGCCGATGACAACGATTTCTTTCATACTCATTCTCTGTTGCAGCGTGGAACATTCAATCGACAGCCCTCGCACCCGACCTAAAATGTAACGAATCTCGAAGCATTTACAAGAAATTTCCGGTCAGAAGGCAGGTCCCTCGCCAGGACTTATCCCTCATTCACTTTGCCAGCATGTAGTCGTCATCAATCTCAGCAAGTTTCCTCCGGCCGCAATGATGACATCCGTCGGAATCTCGTATGGCTATGCCGCCCCGGTGCAGAGAGCCGGCAAGAAGTGTAAACAGATTTTTCTTTGCTATTCACAGACGCTATCCTAGTTTAGGAAAAGTCCCTCCCCCCGGCTGAGAAAATTTATTCTATCAGGTAAGCACATTTATTTAATGGTGCAGCTCTAGAATCTGCGCACTTTTCTAAACCACGATTGCTGACAACAGGCGGGCTACAATCTCATGAGAAACACACAGCTCATAAGTAAAGCACTCGTACTTGCAAGCTCTACTTTGTTAATCCTGCTCTTCATCGCCTATCGAACGGGCTACTTTGACGGACAGCGGGAAGAGCGGTCAGGCGAACATTTCGAAATACAAGCGCCGGCTGTTCCTGCCGCCGAAGACTCTATGCCACAAGCTGCGCCGGAAACGAGCTCCAGGGCGCGCCCGCATTTAAAAGGAGGAGGTGCCACGATGCCGGGATCGAAGGCGCTGATTCTACCAAGAAAGCTTAAGAATGTCTCCGCCAAGAAGGACAGCCCCGGGACCGTCACCGACAGTTCCGCATCGTCCGCTTTCCCCGACAGTGACGGTGACCGAAATTCAACAACGAGCGAATCAGAAGCAGCGGACACCAGTAAGAATGCCATCCTGAATTCCACGGACAGCCTCGAATTCAAGCCCTTGGAATCGAAGCGGAACATCATGTCAAGCTCGAAGCGCGGCGTAGTCTTTGATTCTAAGCTTGATTCGACATTGTTTAAGCAGCCGAAGTAAAACACGTTGTCGATACAACTCTAAGGGGGCACTATCGTGGAAATTCTCGCTTCCATCCCGGCAGCACTATTAAGTCTGGCATTCCTGATTCTGCTGTTTACACCAATGGAGCGGGTGTTTCCAGCCAAGGCGCGGCAGCGCTTTTTCCGGCCTCTGTGGTTCGTAGACCTTTGCTTCTTTCTCGGCCAGTATCTTGTCTGGGGCACCGTCGTACTCTGGGCACTCAGCTATGCCAACGATTGGCTGAGCGGCCTCATCCCTGCCGGCTTTCGCCAGAGCGTCGCCGCGCAGCCCTGGTGGCTGCAGGCTGCCGAGGTGCTTATCCTCAGCGACCTGTTAATCTATTGGGGTCATCGCCTGCAGCACAAAGTCGGCTTTCTGTGGCGATTTCATAAGGTTCATCATAGCGCGGAACACCTGGACTGGCTGGCGGCGCACCGCGAACACCCGCTCGATTCGATTTACACCGTCGGCCTGATAAATCTGCCGGCCTTCCTGCTGGGATTTCCGCTCGAAACCCTGGCCGGCCTGATCGCCTTTCGCGGCATCTGGGCGATCTATATTCACTCGAACGTGCGTTTGCCGCTCGGCCCTCTGCGGATGCTGATCGGGGCACCCGAGCTTCATCACTGGCATCACGATCTTGACCGCGACGCCGGCAACTACGCCAACATCTCGCCTTTGATGGATATTATCTTCGGTACTTATGTTTGTCCCGACCACGAACCGGAGCGCTTCGGCATCCGGGAATCCTTTCCAAGGAACTACCTCGGACAGTTGCTGCAGCCACTGCTTCCGGCGATAGTGGTTAAAAAGTTTGCTCGAATCCGCGAATCCGCAAAGGCATACGGGAACAATCGATCAAATAGCGCTTAGCGGCTGTAATGAATCTGTCTTGCCCCGCAATGCTCTTAAGCCAGAAAGTCTTCCGAGAGCCAGAAAGCGCGCTGCATCTCAATCCGAGAGCCGTTAACAAAGCGAATGTATTGCTAGGACTTATCCGGGATATAGGGCAATGAAATCAAAGCTGGCTAAGGCAATCGACAACAATCATGGCTTGTATGAATCTGTCTTTGCCCCCCTGGGCATTAAATCATTTCGGACAGATACCTGTTGGTATTGTCCGGAGCGAACGCCGCCGCTGTACTCTAATCTGGTCACCCGCTCCCGCAATTGGCGGCCGGACGAAAATTTTAAGGCGATCGAGGCGATCAGTCAGCAGGAGAAATGGGAGCAATGGTCGATGAAGGACAGTTTTGCCGCCTTAAACATGCGCGCGTACGGCTTTGAACGGCTGTTTGATGCGCAGTGGATGTACCTGGATGCAAGCAAGTTTAAATCGCCTGTTGCAAATTCACGGCTGGCATACGGGACCGTTGTAGACAAGTCCGCGCTGCAGCAGTGGTGGCGCGCCTGGGATGATGGCGAAGAATTGGGCTTAAAGATTTTCAGCGACGAAATGATTCGCGACGCGAAGCTGAAGTTTATCATGGGCCGAGGCACCGGCTCTATCGAAAGTGGCTGCATATTGAATTGGAGCGATGATATCGTGGGTATTTCTAATTTCTTTGCGCCGGATACGACAATCGATTATTGGTCGCACATCATCGACCACCTCTACCGCGAATTTGGTCCAATCGATATCGTCGGCTATGAACGTCACAACACGCTCGCGGATCTGCGGCAATTAGGCTTTGAGGCGCTCGGTGACTTAACGGTCTGGAACAGGAAGGGCCATTAAGCGTATTCGTCGCTACTGTCTCTTCGGGCGGCGTCAACTTTATCCGGAAACTGACAGCGCTGTTCTCAGCGAAGCGGCAACCGGCGGCTGTCTTGAAGTTCAGACTCCGGCGGGGGCGCGCGGCATCCACTTACCGACAAATTTTTCAATATCACCGGCCTCCCTACGAATTCCTGTCCGAGAGCCTTGCACGCGGCAACTGTGTTCACAACGGTGAAACCCGGCACTATCTCCTTCAAAATCCGCGCTGCCGGCTCAAGGACCATTCCGCCCGGAATGGCGTGGATAATTGTTTACGAGAATTAGCGAGGATTAACATTATGAAGAACTTTCTGGCAAGCCTTTGCACGCTCGCGGCCTTGCTGACGGTCGAGACAATACTTGCCTGCGACCGGCCTATCACTGAAGTGACTGAAACTCGGTGTAGTGAATGCCCGGAATTACAGGAATTCCAGACTGTCCCGCAGCGACGAATCTGCAATCATCAGATAGTGCTCACAACCGTTGACAGTACGATGCTGCAACAAAATTACTTGATTGTCTGTCGCCGCGTCGTCATCTGCGGCAACAGGCCTGTACCGGATGCAGAGGGTCGCGGCGTAAACCGCAACAGGCCTGACGGCCCCGGTTCGGGGCGCGAATGTGTAAAGAATATCAGGCAGGAAGTCACAATCCCGGCAGCGCTCAAACGAGAAATCGAGCATAGTGTGTCTGATGTCGAGGTTGATGATCCGGTGATCCAATACCCGTTTTCGGCAAGCTCCGATTTTGACAAACGGCAACCGCAAGTATTCGTCGAAGTTAACAAGCTGGAGGTCGAGCCGGCGCCACCGAGCACAATGATTACTGTCTGCCAGCGGCCTTCGCTTCGCAATACTCCCTGCCACCCTCCGACGGAAGAAAAAATTGAGCCCTCCGGCGTCTCCCTGCAAAGCGGCGGAGATGAAGAAAGGCAAAGCGGAGAGCTGGACAGGCAAGGCCTTATAGGACAATCAGAACCTGACAATGTAGTCCTGAATGGCACTCTCAGCGCCTATCCCAATCCATCACAGGGCCAACTCAGCCTGACCATCACCCACGAAGGCGGCGGCGACCTTGAGATTCTCGTCAGCGACCTTCGGGGATCGGCGATCTACCGTCAGGTAATTGACGGCGAACAGCAACAGATCCACCACCCCCTGCGCCTCGATGCGCCTCCAGGCGCATATATGGTAACGGTTCGTTCCTTGCACGGCTCGCTCGTTGGACAGAGCATCATCAATGTCGACTGACACAAATTTCTGACAGGCATCAGATCCGTTGACATCCGGAAGTCGCTCTGCGGCGGGTGCGGCAGAGTATGGTAGGGTGTGGTCGCGCGGCCGCACTCTACCGATTTTTTTTCGAGTTGAATTTTTTTTTCAATAACTTCCCGCGACTTCAGAATAGCAGATCGAGCGACGGCCCATCGCTCCGCGAATGCGTCAATATCGGTGTCACCCGGCCTTACCAGCACCTTATTGCGCGCTTGCCATTCAAACACTCATTTGTATCCGCCCCCTTTCCCGGCGAGGGCCTTTTTTACTATTGTTTTAAAGGGTATCGATCATGACCAGATCATCTGTCAGTTTGTTCATTGTCGCCGCTTTTTTTACGGCCGATTTCGCATTTGCCTGCGGTCCTTATCCCTGGAATACGATGGGCCCCTGCTGTTGCGCGGCTTATAAGCCGTCCGGAGTAAATATCAGTCGGAATGGAGATGTAGACCAGCCCCGGGTTTCGGAAGTATCAGTCGCCAGAAGCAGGATACCGCAAGAAGAAAACTTCCTGAGCTGCAAAACTCCCTTAGCGGTAGTCCCGCGGTCTTGCCCTGAAGTTCAGCTTGAGTCGGATGCCCAATTCTTGTACAGGTTTCAGTTAGGTAAGGCAGACAGGATTGACAAAACGAGCGCGGAGGCTTTCGCCGTCCCGGGCGCCGAGCAGATTCTCTTCCGCTTCAGCTCTGAACACGCTGTCGGCGCGAACCCCACGAATGTAACTATCAGCGATTTTAACAATGATGGCCACCCGGACATGGTTGTCGCTAATCATGACGTGGGGAGTATGACGGTGCTGCTGAACGACGGTCAGGCGGGCTTCACAAGCAGTTTCACCAGTCGCAACCAGGGTTTCGGCGGCTACAAACCCCAGGCCGCCGATGTTAACGACGATGGTCTGAATGATATCGTCATGCCGCACCGCTTTGAAGACAAAGTGCAGGTATTCTTTAATCTGGGCAAGGGCAGGTTCAGCAGCAGACAGATCTTAAACACAGAGAAAGAGCCGCAATCCATCGTCATCAGGGACTTTGATGAGGACGGGGACCGTGATCTGGCGATTTTGACGAATTCCTCAATCAGCCGCTTCCTGGAAATTTACAGCAACGACGGCGCAGGTAATTTCGCCTTGACTTTTCAGCTTGATATTTCAGGCATCAGCACGCGTATCTCCGAATTCCCGGTCGTACACGACTTCGATGAGGACGGCGATCCGGACATTGCCCTGAACGATAATTCGCGGCGTCTTTCGATTCTGCTGAACAATGGCGACGGCAGCTTCATAAGCCATGATACCGGCGCTTTCGAACAGGGGCACCCCAGCGGACTCGATTTCGACGGCGACGGCGATCTGGACATTGCCATCAGCGGCGTCGATCGTCGGCAGATCGTGATCCTCGAAAACCTGGGCGGCCTGAATTTCCGACAACGGCCGACCTATCTTACAAAGGAGATGCCTTTTTACATTGTCGCAGAAGATGTTAACCAGGACAATCTTGTCGATCTGATTGTCAGCTCGACCGTGGATAATATGCTGACGGTGCATTTCAATCGCGGTGACGGCAGTTTTGAGCTTGCGGCTTTTCATATTAACGTCGACCGAGCATCGCGCTTCGAGGCTGGCGACCTGGATGGCGACGGCATCCTCGACCTCGCCCTTGTTAACGGCAGCCCGCAGGGGAGTGACAATGTCGCATCCGTCTACCTTGGCAGCTCGGGCTCCGGCAACAGTGACAGTAAGGACAAGTTCAGCATCGGAATGAAGGAAGGCCCGATTGACGCTGTCGCGGTCGGTCAACTGGCCGTGTTTCCCAATCCCTCGGAAGGCCGGCTGACTGTGGCATTTGAACATAACAATGGCGGAATGCTCGAGTTTCGCATAGCTGATATGCGGGGCACCGAAGTATTCCGGACCGCATTCGAGGCAAGCAAAGATGCACAAGGGGTGCAGACGCTGCGCCTTGACGCTCTGCCTGCCGGTATGTACATCATTGCCCTTACAACTCCCGACGGCCTTGTCATTGCGCGTCAAATGATAAGTCTGCTCGGCTCCTGAAATTCGCGCGCGCTTCCTATCAGGTCTACATCGATTCCAAGCGGACTCTGCGCGCTTCCTGTTAATCAGACTCTTTCCCGGCTGGAGTGTTTATGTACCCGAACTCTCAGAGGATTTCATTATGAACAGTTCACTAGGCAGCTTAGTTACGCTAAGCGTTTTCTTTATTGCTGAAGCCGCGATGGCTTGCGGCAGTTATGGAACATACAGATTTCTCCGTTCCGACTGCATTCGTCTGGTGCAGCCGGCAATCCAGACGGTTGTTAACTCGGAAGTTAAGAGTAGCGCCACGGTTCCCCTTCAGGTCAATTCCGCAACGATGGAACAACGGCAAGTTGACCTAGCTATCGTTGGCGGCATGGGACAAAGCATCAATTCCCATACCGGTCAGATTGCAAAACAGGCGCAGATCCACGGCGAAACCGGCGCCGCCCCCGGCTCAGAATCGCAGACCGACAAGGCTGTAATCGCTCCGGTCAGCAGCCTCCAGGCATATCCCAATCCCTCCGACGGCAATCTGAACCTGGTATTCGACTACGCCGGCGATGATGAATTCGAGATACGTGTCAGCGACTTGCGGGGCGTCACGGTCTACCGACGATCCATCGAAGGAAATGGGCAGCGCATCGTTCATCCTTTGCGGCTCAATGTTCCCTCAGGCGTGTACATCGCGACGATCAGATCGCTGAACGGCGTATTGATCGGCCATCGGATGCTCAGTATCGATGAGCCCGATTGACGGATCGCTAGAATACTGAGGAAGACCAATTCGATTGCTCTACGGCAGGTGTCGCAGAGCAATCGTTATTTTAGGATTTACTATCTTGCCTGCGTTGGACCGAATCGCGGCGCAGATTGTCGCAATCGCGTCTCTCTCCCTCGCTTCGTCTTGCGGCTGCCCGGCCAGTGATGATTCGACGGATAACTTGTTCAGCAAATTTAGGCTTTATCAACAAACATTCACGCGAGGCCCAAAGTGCAATACAAAGCCGATTCGCCGGAAGAATACATCGAAATGCTTCCCGAGGAACGCAAACTGCCGATGATGGAATTACGCGAAACAATCAGACAAAACCTGCCCGAAGGATTCGCGGAAGAAATGAGCTATGGGATGATCGGCTACGTTGTCCCTCATTCGCGCTACCCGAATGGATATCACTGCGACCCCAAGCTTCCCTTGCCTTTTATGAATATCGCGTCGCAGAAGCACTTCATTGGATTCTACCACATGGGAATTTATGTTAACAATGAATTGATGAACTGGTTTGTAGATGAGTATCCCAAGTACAACAGCACAAAACTGGATATGGGCAAAAGCTGCGTTCGCTTCAAGAAGATTGACAAACTGCCTTATCGCTTAATCGGCGAGCTGGTGCAAAAGATGAGTGTTGACGATTGGATCGCGTCGTACGAAAGTCAGATAAAAAAATAACAGCGGGCTTTGGATGCGGCGGTACAGAGAGTCTGTATTCGACCAGTGCCCCAGGACCTCATTCGACGCTCAAAACGCGCCGTCGTCTGGCAGTCACGGCCAGGTCTCCGGTCAGATGATGAAATTGTTTGATACTGTGCTTAACAATTTCGCCCGAGTCGGCAAAAATACATGAATCCAATTCTATCTGGTGATAAAGCAAAGCGAGTTTATTTCCCGGTGCATAGGACGCTAAACCGATCTAAGGGAAGGACTATTCGACGTGAAAACAAGCACAAAGGACTCGACGACAATACTGCTAATCGTCATCTGTTTTTGGCTGTCGCTACTAACAGTAATTTCACTGACCGGCAGATTCGGAGAAGTAGATTTCTCCTTGAGCTTTATTAACAACGTTGAAGTGAACAGCGACGAGTTTTCCGAAATCGGCACAGGCAAAGACATACATGTGGGAGTATTGAAAGATGAGCCGGCAGTCCTCAAGCCATCTGAGACCGAAAGGGCTTTCGTTCAACCCAATACCTTTGATAGCATTCCGAGATCCTCTCAGTCAATCGATGAGGAGTTGGTTGCTTACTACAAATTTAATGGGAATGCGATTGACGCATCCGAAAACAAACTCCACGGGAAGGATTCTGATGCAGTGTTTATACGGAATAACACATCGACTGGAGATAAAGCGCTAAGCTGCCAAACCCCGACCTCACTAATCGAGATTCCGAGCACGGCTATTGATGCAGCCAACTTTTCTATTTCCGGACATTTCAAAATAAGCAAAGACAAGTATGCACAGAGTATTATCGGCAACTATGTTGCTTGCTCGTACAGCGGTCAAGGATTTCAATTGATCTATTATGGAAGCGCTGCGAATGGAGACCCCAGGTTAAGCCTGTACATAGGCGGCAAAATGGCCATCACAAAGCACGGCAGTCTGGTTGATAGCAAATGGCATCACTTTGTACTTACATTCACGGATGAGAAGTGTGCATTGCATCTGGATCAACATGTTATTGAAAGCCAATCGATGACATACCATCGGACTAAGGAGCCTTTGTTAATAGGAAACTCTAAGTCGGCCAGTCATGATTGCGGATATGGAAACAGCCGTAATTTTTCCGGGTTGCTGGATGAGTTCAGAATTTATTCGAAAGAGCTGTCGCAAGAAGATATTTCGACAATCGCGCGCGTTGGCAACTTATAGTACATAGACGTGCAATTGCTGTCAGCTCTTAAACTGAGCTCAAAGATTTGAAAAGAGCTGAGAAATAAAGGCGCTAAAAGTTACTTTACCTGCCGGACGACAGAGCCTTAATGTCCGGACACTTTGCCATAAAATGTCTAAGCGGAGATAGAAGCCTCCGGGAACAACCCGCCGACCAATTTATTCCGGCATTTTTGTATGGACGAAACCCACATTCGAGAATTAGAAGCAAAGCTCGCTGACACGCGCGGCCTGGAAAGAATTGAGATTCTCAATGCTTTAGCCGGCAGTCTGCGCCACGATGATCTGACGCGCGCGCATGCATTCGCCAATGAAGCCTTTCAGCTTGCCCAAACTGGCGCTACCCGACGAATGAGAGAATTGAGAGCATTGACAACGGAAAGCGGAAATCAGGAGGAGCGGGACGACCCTGCGGTCAGGCTCTACCACAAGTGTCGGGCGTTCAGTCTGGGACATATCGGCTATTGTCTTGGGCAGCAGGGCAAGGTAAAAGAGTCGAACGAAGCCCTGCAGCAAGCCCTGAAGGACTTTCAGATGCTTGGCATAAAAGAGGGCAAGGCACTGATACTGTATTTGCAAGGCTGCAGCGACGAGACAAGGGGCGCTTATGAATCCGCGCTTGCGAACCTTAGCGCGGCCCGCGACTTGTTCAGGAAAACTGGCGGAAGGGCCGAGGAAGCCGATGCACTTCTCATGATGGGAGCCGTTTATCTGCATCAGAACCATTACCACGCCGCACTCGAAGCAATGAACCAATCGCTCGAGCTCTCCCGCCAGGGCGAGGATCCGAATCGACAGGCCCACATTCTCACGAGTCTCGGGGTTGTCTACATGGATCTGAACGATTATGAAAAGGCGCTCGAATTCTTCCTGCAATGCCAGGCAATGTCTGCGCGGATTCACGACAAGAACCTGGAAGCAACAAATCTTAACAATCTCGGCAGCCTGCATTACGACCTGCATGACTTTGGCAAGGCGCAGGCGTATTATGAGCAAAGTTATGCGCTGCGCCTGTCGCTGCATGACATTCGCGGTCAGGCCATTTCACTTAACGGCATCGGTATCTGTCTCTCGCGCTCGCAAAAATACCAGGAGGCACTTGACAAGTTCACCGACAGTCTGGCGCTCCTCGAACAGGCGCCGGCCATCGCCGTTCAGACGATCGTGCTGAACAACATCGGCGACATACATTCGCGGCGGCAGCACTATAAGGAGGCGCGCACAATCTTTAAGCTCAGCCTCGAAATCTCCCGCCAGGTCGGCGACAGGCAGCAGATAGCGCAGAGCCTCTATCGCATCGGCAAGATATGCCTTGATCAGCAAGCGGAGGCGGAGGCCCGGCTCCACTTTCAAGAGGCCCTGGTGGTCAGCGAGGGAGTTAACATCAGAGGTCTGGCGCTCGATATTCGCATGGGTCTCGCCAGGGCCTGTCAGAATAGCGGCGATATGGCCGAAGCCGGCCACCACTATGAAGCGGCCCTGGTCCTGAAAGATAAACTTGCCGGGACGGAGGCCGATGATCGTCTCAACAAACTGCGTATCCTGCATGAAGTGGCCCAAACGCAGCAGGAGCGTGAAATTCTTCGCTTGCGGAATAAACAGCTCGAACAAGACATGGAACTTCAGCGCAGGGATCTCACCGCCAATGCTCTGCATATCTCGCAGAAGAATGACCTGCTGCGCCGCATCAGCCGGGATCTCTCAAAAGTCCTGCGCGCGCCCGCGATCGAGTTTGAATCGCGCATTCGCGACATGCAGCGAGAAATCAACAGCTCGATCGGTAGCGAAGACGCCTGGACGAGCTTCGAAGAGCAATTCAAAAACGTCCATCTTGATTTCCTGGAGACATTGACATCGCGCTACCCAAAGCTCACCGCCACCGAACGCCGCGTCTGCGCCCTCGTCAAGCTCAACTTGTCCAACAAAGAAATCAGCCGCATGATGAACGTCGCCCCGCGCAGCATCGAAGTATACCGCAACCGTATCCGCAAGAAGCTCGCCTTGCCTCCCGAGTCGAAGCTCTCGGCCTTTTTGCTGAGCCTGCGCTGACCGGCCATGCGATTGTGAAGTAATTGTAGGGGCGGATTTAAGAATTGCCTGCGTCGGGCGCTGCCCTCGAAAACCACCAGTCTCTTCTTGCCTTCCAGGATTTTGAAAACGCGCCCGGCGCTTGAGATCGAAGCGCTGACTTCCCCGACACGGCTCCCGATGAAATTGTTTGGCAATTGTAGGGGTATCGCACATTAACGATGCTTGCATATTGTGGCTGTATCCACTCGCATCCAGTGAGGGTTTCGGACGAGGCTCGGAAGGGCACCGGACGATAGAAGGGATAATAGTTCGCAAGCGTCCCGGAGTGAGGTCCTCAATCCGGATTCAATGACCTGAAAGAATCAAAAAGATTGATTGATAGCGCGCCGCGACCTTGTCGACTGTAAAATACTGTGAATTGGCGGTGGATGAGTTCATTATTTATCAAATCACTACTCAGATTTCAGGAGTTCAAATGGAAGTATTTTTGGGAACGATTCTGTTGTGGCCGATTAACTTTGCGCCGCGCAATTGGGCCTTTTGTCATGGCCAATTACTGTTAACGCGGGAAAATCCGGCATTGTTTGGTCTGCTCGGCATTACTTATGGCGGCGACGGACGTCAGACCTTCGGGCTGCCCGACCTGCGCGGCCGTGTCCCGGTCGGGATCGGCAGCAGCGCGGTGCCGCGCCTGGGTGTTGCAAGAGGCAGTGAAACCGTAACGCTGGGAATAAATGAAATTCCGGGACATAGCCATGCCGTTAACTGCAACAATGAGGCCGACTCCGGCGATTCAAACAACCCGAGCAATAATTTTCCCGGCGTCGGCCAGCTGTCAGGCAGCGGCCCCACCGCAACTCCGCTTAACATGAATTGGGCGAGCGCACTCCCTCCGAACGGCGGCTCGACCATGAATATTAACACGATCGAGCAGACCGGCGGCGGACTGCCGCATGACAATATGCAGCCTTCCTTGGGCCTGAATTTTATCATCGCTCTGGTTGGCATTCGTCCATCGAGGAATTGATCTTTGCCGGGCGATACCCGGGTTTCGGTGGGACATTCGATTTGGAACCGGACACATTGCAGGAAGCAATGTGCCGGCAAGCCATCGGCAGTCAAGCTCTGGCGGTGATGCGGTTGCACCGCATCACCGAGCCGGCTGCCGAAGCGAGCAGCGGCAAATCCGACGACTCGTAGTCCCGCGCGAACAATCAGCGCCTGACGACTGCAAACAACATCTAGTCAATACTAAAACTTCTGGAGAAAATATGGCACCCTTTATAGGAACGATCCTCGAATGGCCACTTAGCTATACGCCGATTAACTGGGCCTTTTGCAATGGTCAATTGCTATTCATAAACAGCCATCAGAGTTTGTACAGTTTGCTTGGCACCACTTATGGCGGCGACGGTCGCCGAACATTCGGGCTGCCCAACCTTGTCGGCCGTGTCCCGGTTGGCGCGGGCCGCAACCCCATCCAAAATCTGGGCGATACAGCGGGCAGTGAATCCGTCACCCTGGGAGTTAACAATATTCCACCGCATTCGCATGCCCTCAATTGCAATAACGAAGCGACATCCGGTGATTCCAACAACCCGGACAATGCTTATCCGGGCGTTGGCCTCGCTACAGGCAGCGGCCCCACAGCATCGCCCATTAACACGAACTGGGCTTCTTCACTTCCCGCAGGCGGCGCCGCGATGATGAATATTGCCACCATCGTGGAAAGCGGCGGCGGTCTGCCGCACAACAATTTTCAGCCTTCGCTGGGCCTGAATTACATCATTGCCCTGACAGGACCCTATCCTTCAAGGAATTGACGCAGAATGCCCGCCGCTGCTTCCGTCCTTCGGGCTAATTACCGGAGGACGGACTCCATCATTAATGGCGACAAGGATCCGGAGATCGTGACTCCCCCGCGGATGTTTGCCGGACATTACACAGTGATTGGTTCGCGCAGGAGTATCGCCCGCGGCGCGAAGAGCAAAACCTTCGGCATTATCGAGAGAGCTCAGATCCTGTCAGGGCAACTCACGGCGGCATTAATCATTGCAGCATTGATTCTCCAGCCGAGTTGATGCCCGACCTTATCGCATTTGCAATGCAGCCTTCGCCGGATAAGCCCTCCGTTTTGGCGGGTTGTCGGCGGGGACTTGCAATTTTGAGCTGCGCGGCTTGCCTGTGCCAACACGTCGGCGGGTCATTCGCAGTGGGGCATCCGCCCTTCTTCGGCGCAGGCTCAGCAGCGATTCCGCTCCCACAGCCCGTCCTGAGCGACGCTGTAGTGTCCGCGGCACAGTCCTGCTTCGCCCAGCGAATTGCGGGTCAAGTAGCAAGGATCGCCACAATCGCCGGGAACAGGCACAGGCAATTATTGCATTCAGCGAATTTTCGCCACATTTGCATGCGGCCCTGCCGGACTGCGGCGACGGTCAATATGCAGATAGGACGATCACTCAATTTTCTTCAGTCGGAATGCCATGGACGCAACCGCGATAGAAGAGCTGGAAACAAAGCTCAACGCAGCGCGCGGCATCGAACGCCTCGACACCCTGAATGCCCTGGCCGAGGCACTGCGTAGCACGGATAGTTCGCGGGCCGAATCCCTGGCCCGCGAGGCCGCGGAACTCGCGCACAAGGCTGCTGCCGGTCGACGGAAAGAAATCGAGGACACATCCCGTGGGTCGAAGACTGTGCCGGGACAAAAGGATGATCCGGCCCTGGCCCTATACAGGAAGAGCCGCGCAGTCAGCCTGGGACATATCGGTTATTGCCTGGGGCAGCGAGGGCAAACAGAAGAGGCGGAGGCCGTCCTGCGTGAAGCGCTGACAACTTTTCAAACGATGGCGGAAGAAGAAGGCGAGGCACAGATACGCTATATCCAGGGCTGCATCGAAGAAATAAAGGGATCCTACGAATCGGCCCTCGCACACTTTCACGCTTCCCGTCAATTATTCCAGGCCTTAAACAACCCGGCTGAAGAATCCGGGGTGCTGTTGATGATCGGCGCCATGTACCTCCATCAAAGTGAATACCATGCCGCTCTGGATGCCATGATCGAATCGCTCGCGCTGGCCCGGCAGGCCGAGCACCTGGACCGGCAAGCGCATGCGCTCACCAGTCTCGGCGTTGCCTACATGGACCTCAACGACTACGAAAAGGCTCTGGACCTCCTGCTGCAATGCGAACAACTTTCATCGCGAGTCGACAACAGGAATCTGGAGGCGACGAATCTCAACAACCTGGGCAGCCTACACTTTGATTTGCGCGATTATACGAAAGCGCGTCAGTATTATGAGCGAAGCTATACCTTGCGGCTGGCGCTGAAGGATACGCGCCGGCAGGCTGTTTCGCTCAATGGCATCGGTATTTGCCTGCATCGCTCGGGACAATACAAGGAGGCGCTCGACGCTTTTGATCGCAGTCTGAAACTCCTCGAGCCGGCGCCCATCAAGTCCGTACAGACAGTCGTGTTTAACAACCTCGGCCGGGCGTATGAGAATGTAGAGCAGTTTGAAAATGCCCGGCGCTATTATCAGCGCAGTCTGGAACTGTCGGAACAGATCGGCGACCGGCAGCAGATGGCGAACAGTCTTCATCGCATCGGCATGCTTCATTTGAGTCTACAGGAGTCCGGCGAGGCGATTGCCCATTTTCAACGCGCCCTGAAAGCGAGCGCGGGAGTTAACATCCGCAATCTGGCGCTTGAAATCCGCGTGGGCCTGGCCAAGGCTTGCGGGAGCAGCGGACAAAGCAAGGAAGCCATGGAACATTACGATGCGGCGCTGAAACTTAAAGACGAACTCGCGAAAACAGAATCCGATGATCGCCTTAACAAACTACGCATCCTGCATGAGGTGGCGCAGGCCCGGCAGGAACGCGAGATTCTGCGTCTCCGGAATGAGAAGCTTGAACAGAACCTGGAGCTGCAACGCAAGGAACTTACCGCCAATGCACTCTACCTGGCGCAGAAGAACGACCTGCTGCGCCGTGTGGCATCCGACCTGCGGAAGGCACTGCGGCCACCGGCCCTGGAAATCGAATCGCGGATCCGTGATATGTTGCGCGAACTGGACGACTCCACCGGCAGCGAGGATTCCTGGTTGAACTTCGAAGAGCAATTTAACAGCGCGCATTCCGATTTCGTACAAACACTGTCCGAACGCTATCCCAGACTCACCGCCACTGAGCGCCGCGTCTGTGCGCTGACAAGACTGAACCTCTCCAACAAAGAAATCAGTCGCATTATGAACGTAGCCCCGCGGAGCATCGAAGTGTATCGCAACCGTATTCGCAAGAAGCTCAGCCTGCCGCCCGACACGAAGCTTCCGGCCTTTCTGTTAAGTCTGCGTTAAAGGTTCGAGCACTAGCAAGATAACCTGCGACAAAATTCAGGCAGACAACCCACGATATTCCTGCCTGGCTCGCGGATAAAAACCTGCAGTAAATTCCTACTCATCACTCCACGATTTCTCTTTCCGCTATTAGGCGGAAACCAGTCTGTTAGGTTTTTGTAGGGGCGGCGATTTTCTGATTGGCCACATATTGTCACCGTTCACGATAAAGCAATGCGATCGTCAGACGGTTTCCATAGTTATCGGAGCTGATCTGAAGAATCGGCAGAAGCATGGCTGTTCGGCGGGTAGTTTAGCAAAGCTGCCTGCAGGGCATCAGGCTGCGCTTCCGCAGAGGCGCTGTTTGCCTGTTTAAGCGGCATCTGCCCGTGACGCGAGAATAAATGCTGTGGATACTCATATCCACACTCTGTATTATATTAAACTCTTGGAGAGATCATGCAATTCTTCTTAGGAACAATCCTCTTGTGGCCCATTTCATTTGCGCCGCGCGGCTGGGCCTTTTGCGATGGGCAACTGCTCGAAATACGGAACAACCCGAATTTGTATTCCTTAATCGGCACAACTTACGGCGGCGACGGACGAACAACATTCGCACTGCCCAATTTACGCGGTCGTGTCCCGGTCGGTATCGGCAGCAACACTCTGCCGCGTCTGGGTAATGTGACGGGCAGTGAAACAGTTACGCTGCAAATTAATGAAATGCCGTCCCATACGCATGTCGTCCATTGCAATAACGAAGTCGGGTCGGGTAGTTCCAACAACCCGGAAAATCACTTCCCGGGTGTGGGTCTAACGACGGGCAGCGGCCCCACCGCAGCCCCCATCAACACAAATTGGGCCAGCACGCTCCCGGAAAACGGCAGCGCGACCATGAATGTCAACACAATTGAGCAGACAGGCGGTGGCTTAGCACATGACAACATGCAGCCCTCGCTAGGCATGAATTACATTATCGCTCTCGTGGGCATCTATCCGGCGCGCAATTAATCGCGATCGCCGGGTGCTTTGCCGCCCTCCGGGTGATTACCCGGAGGGCAGAAGATAACATCAACGAGTAGCGGGAATCTGACAATCGTGAAAATCCGGGCCGATCAGGAAAGTGTATGCTTCGAGATACAATAATTACTGAAAATTGTGTTTAACAGCGGAGGATGTCGCGTTCAACGCTCTTGATCTCTTCCTACGATTCAACGTTGTACGCTGCACAAATTCTGCGGAGCAAGCGCTTTTCGTCCTTCTCTGAATATGCCGCGCAGTTCGAGTTGACAACAGCTACAGACGAAACATGCTGAAAAGCCGCTGGGCTTTCATCAGTCAGTCATCGATTGAACCTGAGCATGTGGCAACGTGCAGACAGGTCATCGGCAGCCAAGCTTCGGCGGTGATGCGGTGCAGCCGCATCACCGAGCCGGCTGCCGGAGAACAACAAACAGCCAGGGGCCCCGACAGAGTTTTCAGCGCACAATTGTTAACATCTCGGCAGCCAAGTTTTTACCCTGCCTCGCCTGCACGATATAGCTGCCGGCAGGCAGCCCGTCCAGGTCAATTCGCAGCACAGCAGGACCTGGTCCGGACGCTTCGGTATGTTGAAAACGCATGACACCTCGCAGGTCCCTGATGCTGATCGTAAGCGGAGCGAAGGAAGCGGTCTGCACGCGCAATTGCAAACTGCGGCTTTCAGCGGAAATCAGCGGATTCGGAGCGAGCCTCATCCGCAGCGTCGGAGCGCTTTGTCCTCCGAGCGCGTTGAGACTTGTCGGGATCTTACTGTAACGAGCAAGGCCCGCCGATGAGCTCAGCCACAGGCTGGCATTCGCCCGGCATTGCATCTTATTCGGAAAGGAAGCAAAGGGCGCTGTAATCCTGCTGACCCCGGTATCGCGCAAAAGCGCCACCTGGAATTTCGCCATCGAGAAAAAAGCTTCGTTGTCGGCATTAATGTCAATGCTCAGCACACCCTCCGCTGGCAGCCGGCCTTCGTCGTCCAGGTGTTGAAACTTCGTACCGTCAAAGACGCTCAGTCCGCCGGGGCTGCCCCGGCCATCACTCGATCCGATCCAGTCCGCAAATGCGATCCAGACCCGACCGTCTTCGCCGCAGGCAATTTGATTTACAAGCAGCTCCTGACGCTCGTAGCCCGGGCGAATCAGATCGAATTCCTGAATGTCATTGCCATCGATCTTAAACAGGCCGCCGGGTGTCTGCTCACTATTCGGACTTATCTGCCAGGCTGAGGTCCAGATATTGCCGTCCGCATCCCGGCACAGGTTTCTCAGTCCCGAAGCCCCTGCGTTCAGCCCTTCCGCGCTTCCGTAGCTGGTCCATTCGCCATCCTTAAAAAAGTGCAGCTGCGCGATCGGCCTCACAATAGGTGCTCCGCTCTGCGTTTCCCCGATTGGATAACGAGACATCGACGTTAGCCACAAACCCGCCTCGTCCAGCAGCATGAACCTGAATTCACGATAAGGCTGCAAAGTGTCTTCGATGCTATGCAGGGTCCACGCAGCGCCGTTAAAATGCGAGACTCCGATGTCGTGCGACAGCCAGGCGCCACCGCTGCGCTCATGAATGATATGGCTGAGCTGGACGCTGTCGTCCAGGCCTATTTCCTCATTGCCGAACTTCGACCAGCGACCATTGCCGTAGGAGTTAACAAAGGTATTTCCGTTGCCGCCCGCAATTGACCACAGATTGTCCTCGTCGTCTGCGTCGAAATCTATGATAAGGTTACTGCTGACTTCATTGTCATTACGGATAATACGCCAGGATTGCAGGTCGAAAAGGCCCAGCCCATTGGCTGTCCGGCACAGTATGCCCTCGTCCTTCGTGTTCACAATCGCATAGATCCAATCCGCAGGCAAACCCTCGGCAGTGCTAAAAAAGTCCTCAGTATCGTCTTCGATGATTGCCACTCCCTGAAGTGTCGCCAGCCACAGCCTCCCGCTGTCTTCAAACAGCATGTCCGTAATTCGATTCGAAGAACCGATCAAGTCCTGCTTGTCGCGGGCCTGCCAGTCAGTATCCTGAAGATGATAGTAGTGATGGCCGTTGTAAACCTGCACATCACCTTCGTTGTCGACCGCCATACCGCTTAGGAAGTCCGGCAGGCCGTGACTGGCGGCGGGAAAATGTTCCAACTCATCATTGCGAAGGCGCGCGAGGCCGGACTCGCTTCCGCACCAGAAATCACCCTCGCCATCAACTGACGCATAAACGCGATTGTTGCCGGTGTTAAGTTCCAGCCCATCGACCGGTAGAGCAAACAGGTGGTTGGCGCTCTTGAATCGTATGGCAAACAGCGAGCGATGATCTGCCAGGCTGATTCCAACAGCCCAGGTCGAATTGTCTCTGCCTTTAACAAATCGGTGGACCATCAGTGCGATGTGAAGTTCCGGGTTCGTAAGCACGCGAACTTCATTGTCCGCAACAACCAGCACCGATGGTTCGGGGAACCCGCTATTAACAGCCCTGGCGGCGATCCAGACTCTGCCATCCGGATCAGTGTAAAGCGCGGCCACATGCCGCAGAATCTGTCCCTCAAATGATAAAAGCTGATGTTGCCGCCAGGCAACACCGTCGAAAGAACTCAGACCGCCACTGCGCGATCCCACCCAGATCGTCCCGGCGGAATCCAGGCAGGCCGCGCTAAATGTTTCCAGCAACTGGCCGGTTTCGATATTGGTATACTTAACAAAGTCTGCCGGATCGTCTTTGTCGAAGCGTACGATGCCGCCTTGCGCAAATGACCAATAATGATCGTCGGTTTCAATTGTTTCCAGAACATTCCAGGTATTAGTGAAGAGCTGCCAGCGCCCTTCCTGCGCCGTCAGGACAACCTGGGAGGCAAACAATGTGCCGAGCAGGAGCGCGGAGTGCAAGAGAGATTGAATTTTCATAACTGAGCCTGCATAATCGGATAGCGCCGCAATCCGGTTTTTGGCGAGGATCGCAGGCGCACATCCTGGTTGGAAATGATGGGCAGCCCAGGTGTCCGTCTACGAATCTATAAAAATATGCGATATACACGCTACTCGCGCTGTTGAGCAATCGTACTTTTCACTCTTCGCCAAAAAGCAGATGTTGAAGCGTATCGAATTCGGACGCCAGCGCCATGTACTCTTCATGCCAGCCGTTGGATAATGCAAGCTCCTGGATCGGACCGGTAGCGGCAAACAAAGCCCGCGCATGCTGCGGCAGTGAATTCTTCGCCGGTTCCAGTACATGCGCAATGACCTGTCCGACTTCCTCCGCCACTTCTTGCGGGTCTTCGTCAGGCCAGCCCTCTCTGTCCGACCTGAGCAGCAATTCCTTCGTTGCGGCCAGCACCGCTAACAGTTTTAGTTGAGGATCCCATTCTTTCATCGTGTTGACCTTTGAGTGCGCTGTTGAGCTTCCGGCTCTTATGCAGGCAAACCCGAAGATACACGATATGCCGATGTTCGACAAGTAGTCGGCGATCCTGGAAATATTCACTTGGTACGCCGAGTAAGCCATCACGACAGCGTTGCGCCATCCGACATATCCGAATAACAAAATGCCGCCCTTACGTCGTCAAGTGCAGTAGAAATACAGTAGGCCGGCTTGCAGATCATTGTCGTAGTTTGCCAGGGTGAAGTATTAGCGGAACGATGAGGCAGTCGGTAAACTGCGGCTGTTCAAATTCACAACTAAGCCTGCTGCGCACTGCGGCATGCAACTCTAAACGGAACCTGATTATGACAAATAGAATACTTCTTTCTCTTGTGCTTCTGCTTCCCTTTGGCTGCACGACGCTTTGGGCATGGGATGCAGGTGCCGGCAGCTTCGCAATGGATTTTCAGTCGGATTACGCCTGGCACCCCGAAGGACGCGAAGTCGCGCTGAGTGACGCCGGTGGCGCTACGATTCGGATCGTTAACGCAGCTACCGGAGCTGTCAGCCGCGAGCTGGCGACCGGCAATTTTGGCAATGTTCTGACATTTTCGCGGGACGGCAGCAGGCTGGCTGTGCCGGAACGGGACGGATCGTCTGTCCATGTCTTCGACTTTGCGAGTGGCGAAGAAGTCGCCACACTCCAATTCGATCGGGCAGCCGCGATTGTCGCGATGCAATTTACGCAGGATGATGCGCGCCTGATCATTGTCAGGGAATGGACGGAGGTTGATATCCGGTCTGTGGCCGGCGGCGAGCTGATCCTGAGCTATAAGCTTCAGCAGCTTTTATCGGACATTGCGACCATGACATTCATACCTCTGCGTCTGGCGGCGAAGGCCGACATGATCGCAGTGCTGGAAGGCGCCATCGACCAGGTCGCGATCATTCGCGCCTCCACAGGCGAGCGACTGCAGGTAATTCGTCCGGAAGGAATGGAGTACATCAACTTTATGAATCTCGCTGACGACGGCAGCAAACTTGTTCTGGGCTCCGGCAGAGGGGCGTCGGAAGGCGAGCTACGCGTGTACCGGCCGGATGACGCCACGGAATTGCGGCGCTTTAGCGCCGCATCACAAGCCTACCTGGCAAACCCGGTGTTTGTTCCCGGCGGCGATCTCATCAGCGGCGTCCACGCCGATACACTCGCTATCTGGGACTTAAACGACGGCTCAGTTGTGACGACGATACCATTTCACGTTCCGGGTAATCCATTCGGAAGGCCCTCTTCACGCCTGTTTCGAAACTCCCTTGAACCGAAATTTGCGTCTGATGCTTCGAAATTCGGCATCCTGCGTCAGCGCGCCGAATTTTGCGTTCCTGTCGACGTTGGCCCGACAGAAATTTCAAGGGGACTCCTGGCGGTCTTCGATCTCGGACGGCGAGAAATACAGAACTACATTCCGCCAAACGCCCACCTTGGCACACCCGAATCCTTCGCAGCCAATCGAGATGCGACACATATCCTGAGCCGTGATGATGAAGGCCGAACGCTTATCTGGAAGGCAGACGACGGTTCCTACATCCAAAGCTTCACAACGGCAACGCCATTTAATCTGCTCTCAAACGACGGCGCAGTCCTGTACTCACTTGCCAGCGATTCCCTCATCGCTTTCGCTATTGCCTCCGGCGAAGTTCAATCACGTCTTCACCTTCCGCTGGGCTGCGACTATGATGCCGCGTT
>JANQRB010000182.1 GCA_028284775.1 Candidatus Kapaibacterium sp.
GGGCGCCAGAGCGCTCGAACAGGCCGGGGCGTTTGCGATCGTCCTTGAAAAAATTCCGCTGGATCTGGCCAAAGATGTGACGGCCAGCGTGCAAATCCCCACCGTCGGCATCGGCGCCGGTATGCACTGCGACGGTCAGATACTGGTCTATACCGATATGCTCGGAATCACGGTGGATTTCAACCCGCGCTTTGTACGCAAATACGACAACCTGCACGAACGGATTTCGCAGGCCGTGGCCGCCTATACTTCCGACATCCGCGGCGGTGAGTTCCCCGCGATGAAGGAGAGTTATCGATGAGACGGACGGCAATCCTCCTTACGGCCCTCCTGCTGGGGACGCTGCTACTGACACAGAATTCCTGCAGCGATAGCCTGGTCAGCGATCCCGACGATATCGTCTTCCCCGATACTAACATATCCTACCTGCGGCACGTGCAGCCCTTGTTTAACTTAAGCTGTACGCTGAGCGGCTGTCATGATCGCGAGACCGCAGCCTCGAATGTCAACCTCAGCAGCTACTTCGATACGATGCTGCGCCCCGGTCTGGTGATTCCGGGCAACCCGGAGGCCTCGCTGCTGGTGCAGATTTTCGACGGACGCATCCCGCACATCGCCAGTTTTCAGGCGCGGGTCAATGACAATCACCGGCGCGGCATCACGCAGTGGGTACGTGAAGGCGCCGTCCAGAATTAGGCTCTATTCAAACAATCCGTCATCGCGAATCAGGAGCAGGATCGCCGCCTGCGGAACAATGACGTACTGCGCGCCATTGTACTCAAGCTCGTGCGCATCTTTCATTACATAGATGGCCAAATCTCCCTCACGGGCCTGCAGGGGAATATATTTCACCGCGTCGTCGTCGCGCTTCCAGGTTTCGTCGGCATCCTGATGCATGGGTATCGGGTAGCCGGGACCGGTCTTGACGATGTAGCCGCTCTGCACTTTTTCTTTCTCGGAGACGCCGGGCGGCAGGTACAATCCGGCGCGCGTGCGCTCATCCGCCGACTTCGGACGAATGACGACGCGATCACCGATGACAATGAATGATTCGGCTGGATGTTCGCTTTGCACTTCATTCCCTTTCATTCATTCCTGATAGCCCAATATGGAGCGAGCTGATCCTCGCCCAGTGCGCCGATCGAAACCGGCATCCTAGGGTTAATATTCTTTCATGACTTCCGACAGGCTTTTGCGCTGCAGGTCAGGTACTTTCGTTCCCGCTTTCGGATAGCCTACCGGCATAAGCAGGATCGGTGTTTCGTTTTTGGGCCGGCCGAGTATCGAATTCAGAAATCCCATTGGACTGGGGGTATGAGTTAAGCTTGCCAGGCCGGCATTGTGTAATGCGGCAATCAGCATACCGGCGGCAATTCCGACCGACTCATTAACATAATAATTTTTGTGGCGCACACCATCGACCTCCTGGTAATTCTGCTTAAACACGACAATCAGCGCGGGCGCAATATCCAGATACTCTTTAACATCGTCGGTGCCGAATATGGCCAGGTCGTCCAACCATTCCTGGGGGAAACGCCCGCCATAATTCAGACTCTCTTCTTTTTCGGCGCTGAGCCGGATTTCGTGTTTAAGTGCAGCGTCCCTCACAACACAGAAGAACCAGGGCTGCTTATGCGCGCCTGACGGCGCCGTGCCCGCTGCGCGAATGGCGTTTTCGATAACTCCAGGCGGCACCGGGTCGGGCGCGAATTCCCGGACGGTACGACGTCGGGCCATCAGTTCGTAATAGTCGGCCGCGCGATGCTGCATTTCCTCCGGCGGACGTCGTTCAAAGTTCAGCTCTCGTAATTCCGGCTGCCTGTCCATTCTTTCGCCATCCCTTTTCGCTATTCAAGCCGCCAACTTCCGTTCGATGCGGCCGCTAAATTCTAAAACTGCAAAATTACAGAAGATGCGGCTTAGCACAAAATGCAGGCTGGCGGGCAGTCTGGCTGGCTATCTATCATGTCTCCTCATTGTCGGTACTGCGGAGCTGCCTGCCCTTCCTGCGCCGCGGACGCAATCCAAAGCGATATAGCCAGTTCAGGGTCACAATTGCAGGCAACAACAAAGCCCAAAACAATAAAGAGTACCAGCCCTTTGTGAATAATAGCCCCAGGGGATTAAGCTCAAGCAACAACAAGTAGAGTATAAACAAAAGAAGATTAGTACAGGCCAGCACAAGACCCGGCCAGGAAGGGAGGGCATACGAGGCGTCGCGAATACGGCGTGCCGTATCTACGACAAAGACGATCAAGTTTAAGAGACCGGCGAGCAGCCAGGGAAAAAACAGCAATAGTAGTATTGAATACTTTTCGTAGTTCCAGGCAAGGCCCGGACGTGTCGCAGCAAGCCAGACTGCGACAAAAACCGCGAGCGGTAACAGACTGCCGCGCCTGGATTGACACGGCCGGAGCTGATGTTCAGTTTGATGCGATACCGATTTCATTTTATCGTTTTCCCGCTGCCAGATCGCGCAACATACTTCTGCTTGTATACCCCACGATCAGGCCAACCAAAATTATGACAGTCCATAACAATACGTCATCGGCGGCATTCTTTTCTTCGTCCTGCCCTTTCGGTGGCAGTGACAGGCGCGGAGTATCCAGCAGGGCATTGTCGATTCGCGCCGGAATATGTATCTGAAAATAATTGATGTCATAGGTCGGCGCGTCAATGTCCGGATTGCCGAAGCGCAGCGTGTAGTCCTCGTCGGCCTTGAGAAAAGCTATCAGTTCTTCCTTGAATCGATAGGCGCGCAGCCCCCGGACGAGCAGGGGCCGGTTGTCGTTATTGACAATGTAAAGTTTTAGAGAGTTCAGCCGCTCGCCATTCAACTCCACAATATGCTCACAATCGGAACAAATATCCATACTTCTCAGCCTCTTATCATAGGAGCGCCCCTTATCGCCGCCGCGAAGGGGATCGTAAGACGCCGTCAAGCGCCCTTTGCGTTGAAAAAAGCGCGGCCCCTCGATGTCGAGCTCGATCCGGTCGATTCGATAGGGCTGATCGAAGTCAATGCGGATGATACTGCGCTTGCGGATGCTGTCTTCCTCCTGCCTCAGATGCGGCATGGGCAATTCGGCGAAATTGTGAAGTATGGACTTCTGATCGAAGCAACCGATTCTGCCGAAGCTGACCGGTGCTTTACTTTCCAGCGGGCGAATGCGATAAAATGGATAGGAGCTGCGAGGCAGGTCCCGCCAGGTGATGTCGTCCAGAACGGAACCGTCACGCGTAAATCGCCGGCATCGACGTTCGCCGATCGAACGCCAATGGCGCCTGTCATCGCTTCCTTCCAGAACTATTGTAGCGTCGATAGAACTGTTAAGCGGACTCAGAACCAGATTGCGGATGACATGCCCTTTCGGGTTGGCAATCAGTGTTGCGCTGGAATCAGGCATTGCGTCGGAACGCGTCAGCAGTTCCAGCGGCCATACCTGCGGCCGGGCCCTGTCAGCGCGCCGATGCAGGTAGGCGACTTCATACCCTTCGCTGTCGTAGATACGCAGATCGGGGGCATCACTCTGCAGGCGACCGGTAATGGAGGGCGACAGCACGAGACTGTAAAAGGCATCGGACGGCACCGGTCGGATAGCGGCCTGCCATTCGAATTGCTGCGCGCTGCCCCTGCCGAATGCCACAAAACTTATCAGAATAAGCGCCAGAGAAAGAGATTTCATTGCGCACTCCTGCTTGCTGATGTTAAAGCTTGTAAACAAACCTCCCCTTAAGTTAAGGGGAGGTTTGTTGAGGGATTGTTATTACACGCCATTTACAATCGCTCTTCCATCCCTCGATTCCAATTGAAAATAACAGAGCCTGTCGGCGATGTTTGTTTTACAATGAACTCTCTGCGCCACTTTCCTTTCGTGCATCCTCTTCACTGACTTCACCGTCGAGCAGCAGACTCTTGAGCCTTTGATAGAGGAAAGAGACAATCAGCAGCAACAGTCCCAGCGAGATAAAGGCCGCGATTTTCCCACCCTGCGAAATTGCGCTCAAGTCGAAGACAAAGAGTTTAACAAGAGTAAGCGCAAAGAGACTTAAGGCCATTATCCGCAGCGTTTTGTTCTTGCTGCGCATACCGACGACCATCATTGCCAGCGAGCAAAGACCCCAGAGAATCGGATAGCCGATCAGACGCGTACTACGAAGAATTTCTTCCATCGCAAATCCCGGCTGATACTGCGCCAGCAGAACAAGGTGTTCCAGCTCGGCGCTGGCAATAAAGACCAGGGCAAAGCCGCCCAGCCAGGTAAGCGTATCGGCCAGGCGCGGCGAGTTGCGGCTAAAGCCAAGCAGCAGGCTGCGGCTGAGCGGGACCATCGCAATCACCATAGCGACCAGAACATAGTGGAAGAAAAATGCTTCCGCGCCGGGACTGCCGTTAAGGAGTATCGCATTGCGCAGGGCGGCCACAACGCCGTTGAAGTACAGCAGGTACAGGGCGATTGCCAGCAGGCCGCCGATCCCGAGAATACTCTGCGAGAATTTGTGGCTGCGTGCCCGGGTAAACAGGATGGAAAGCAGCAGGAAGCCGTAATTGTAACTCGCTATCATCAACTGTTTCAACGCGGCCGAGTCGACCAGCCGATGCACCTGATGCAGCAGCTCAAAGAATCCGCCGAAGTAGATGCACAATACGGCGCAAAACTGCAGCGTCCGACGATACCATTCGAGCGGGATACCGGGCAATAGTTCGGACGTCGTATCCGACCGCAACAGCCTCAGGCTGGCGATCAGTGACAGAATGCTGATCAGGCTTGTTACAAATGCTTTGTTAAAAAAAACCGTCAGCGCCTGCGGCCCGTCGGGTCCATAGATCTGGTACCAGTCCATCGCGAGCGAAATCAACATCAGGAAATTAACAGCCACGGAAGCATAGCGCATCAATTTGATGCCCGAGCGCTGCGCCAGCCAGATCAGCATCAGTGCCTCGCCGGCCCAGAATAATGTGATGTGACTGCCCTGCAATTGAATTGGTACGGCCAGGATGAAGGAAGTCAAGGTCAGGCCGATCAGGGTATACACCAGATTGCGATCCACCGATTTACGGCGATAAAAGAGAAAGGCGAAGACGAAGTTAAACACGCCGATGGTTAGCGTGAACAAGCCGCGCAGATCCGCAACGTCGTATTGTTTCAGAATTGCCATACCGGCCGAGTAGAACAGAAAGGTATTGCTGAGCAGCATCATAAATTCGACGCCGTTAAACTTGCGACCGGCCTTAACATTGTAAATGACCGTCATGGCGAAGAAGGAGATGTAAAACAGCGAGGCAAATGTGAGGGCGCCTGCGACCGGCAGCGCTTCACCGCTCCACAACTGCTGCACCAGCCAGCCGCCGTAGAGAAAAATAGTGGAGAGATAAGCGATATAGTTGATGCTGTTCCATTTTTTGAAATAGGCCAGGCCGATCATACCGGCATTCAGAATCATAACGTAGGTAAACAGCACGACGTAGTTGCCTGAGCCGGTACTGACCAGGAAAGGCGTCACAAAGCCGCCGATCAATGCCAGGATGGCAAGCTCCAGTTTGTCGTAAGCGATGGACATCATTACCGCCAGACTGGTGACGCCGAGCATCAGAATGAAGGCGACGGTCTGGCTGATCTGACCGTATTCGTGAAAGGCAATTGCGATCGTAAAGTAAAACACGGTCAGGGCTCCGCCCGCCAGAACCGAGCTGAAGGCCTTGTAGTTATCGCGCAGGCGATGCCCCACGAGCAACAAGACGCCGCCGCTCAGCAGACCGATACAAATACGCCCGATTTCACTTATCCATTCCTTGTCAATTGCGTACTTCACGAAAAAGCCGATTCCGAGCACCAGAATGCCGATGCCGATCTTGTTCATCAGGTTTTCACCGATAAACTTTTCCAGATCGGGATGGCGCTCCGCAAAACGCCTGCGCGTCTTACGCCCCGTGTCTGCTCCTGAAGGCGGATTCGCAGCGGAATCAGCCTTAGGCTTCGCCGTCAATCGCTCCTGTGCATTTGTATCGATCCGCCTGGCGGCGGCCGCCGATTGTTGCGCGGACTTCGCGTCCGCGAGCTCATGGTCAGCCGATCCCGAATCGGCTGCCTGCTCCGGATTTTCCTCTTCCGATGCTGAATCACTCGCATCGTCGGCAGAGGGAGTTGAGGCCGGATCTTCAGTCTCAGCGCCTGCTGTGGCAGCGAGATTGTCCTCCGCTCTAGCCTTTACATCCCGACGCGAAATTTCCATGGCCGCGTTGGCGGATTTCTCTACGGGAGTCTCTACTTGCCGATCCGGCGCCGGAGTGGCTGGCACATCAGCTTCCCCATCTTCAGGCGCGGACGGATGAGCTGGTTTGGTGGGCGGGTCGGGTATTGGCGGCGCTTCGGTATGCGGCGGCGCCTGTATTGAGTCAGGAAGGTCTCTTTCTCTACGGTAATCGTCTGTTTGCTTCAGTCCATCTTCTTCTCGCTTAGCTGTCCGATGCCGGCGGACGGGCGGACCATGTGCCTCGGGCGGCTGTTTGTGCCAGGCCATGTCGTCTTCGCGTTCGGCGGTTGCGGTCGGCGGCTCTTCGCTGCTCGCCGGCAGCTCTTCCGGCTTCATCTGGCGAATAAACATACCCAGGCGTTTGATTTGCTTCGAGATTCCGTCGATGCGATTGCTCAAGCGCTCGTAAAAAATAATGAGCACGGCAATGGACGCCAGGTTCAGGATAATCAGCATAAAAGTCATCGTACACCTCCAATATGCGAATTCAAGTTGACAGCTAAACGGTTTATATATAAACTAGTTGCACAAAAAAATTTTAGTGTCTTATTCGGTATCGATTTGCGCGAGTCCCTGCCGTACTTTGTGCGTAAGCCGAATCAATTCGGCCGCTTCCGCCTCGCTCAATTCCTGCATCACTTCGCGGACTTTCCGGATATACATTTCGTCCAGCTCCAGCACTAGTGTCCGGCCGCGTTTTGTCAGCTCCACGTGATAGCTGCGACGGTCGCTGGCCACGGGCGTCCGTTTGATCAGGCCCTGCTTTTCCAGGCGGTCCAGCAGGCCCGTGATATTGCTCTTATCCACCAGCAACCTGCGGCTGAGATCGTTCTGCGTGGGCGGCTCGCTGTCATCCTTGAGCAGCATCAGCACATTGAACTGGGCCTCGGAAGAGAGCCTGCCCTTGAACAAGCGCCGCGAAGCCTTCTTCAGCTTGATGGCCGTCCACCAGACGCTCATCAGGGCCTCGTGGGCCTGGGTCTTGAACTCAACGGGAAGGTCTGCGCTTGATTTCGGCATTCTGACGCCAGGATTGCTGTTTTTGGCTGTCGCTTGATTGTTCGGCGGCTAATATACAAAAATTAGTTTACTTGTCAACTAGTTTTCGTTGGAGACATGGGATGGCTCGTACACGCTCCTGGGAGACATGGGATGGCTCGTGCAGGTCGTGTACGAGCCATCCCATGTCTAGCTCCGAAACTCCGAAGCTCCCGGACGAGCCATCCCACGTCTAACTCCGAAGCACCGCATCACAGGCCGCCTCCAGCCGACGCAGAACCTCCACGGTTGAGCAGTCCAGCGTCTCCTGGTCCTTGGGCCAGTGCTGCAGGGTGCCATCCAGCAGCTTGTAGGGTCCCCAGGGATACTCGCGCACGAAGCTCAGGTCTTCTTCAATCACCCGGTGCTCCTCGGCCGGCAGGGAATCGCCGAACAGGAACTTGAAGATATTCGCGTCGCCCCGCAGCCAATCGCGCAGATGCAGCCAGTTGCTCTTGCTTTGCAACTTGTCAGGAAGACCGCGGCGGTCGAAAAGGCCCAGTTTGGCCGGCAGGGGGGGCTGCCCCGGCGGCATACCGCGGTTTTGCCGCAAGTCGGGTCGGGCGGCCTGGTCGGCAAACCACCAGCGGGCGTTGAGGTGAAAAGCTGTCAGGCGCGCGCGGACTTTCAGATCACGCCAGGCTTCACCATCTTCATCAAATTCATCTTCCGTAGCGTCTAACAACTCGTTGAGCTTTGTCGAGGCCGATAATCCGGCAGCCTTCTCCGCCGCATTGAAGACAAATGGCCCGGATTTCTCAAGTTGCAGCTCGGTGGAGGCCCTCTGCGTTAAACTTAATTCATCTATAGTTTTCAACATTGTTTGAATCAGGGTCCGGGACAGGGACAAGGACAAAGACAAGGAGAGGGACAAGGACAAGGTGAGGGACCGGGGCAGTGACAGGGACAGGGACCGGGACCTGGTCAGGGACAGGGGCAGGTATCGGGACAAGGAGAGTGACAGGGACCGAGACAGGTCCAGGGACTTTACAGTCGATTCAAAAAGCGCGACCGCTTGAGGCCGTTGCGACCAGGAAGAGGCAAGCAACAGATCCTGTAATTCCGCAAGCTGAACCTGGAACACGGCCATAATTGCTCGCGATGAGGCTCGCGCCCGCGGAAACAGCGATAGTACAGTACTCGCCTGCGTAAAAGGGACCCAACCCTCATTATCAACATGCCTTTGCAGCAGGATAGAATCGAGCGCCAGAAGTCTTGTCAACAACTTCCATAATGGACCGGCGGCGGGCAGCAGACTTTCAATTTCAAATGTCAATTGGCTTATTCGCAATGAATGATCTGCGCCGCGCTGCCATAGTATTTGTTGATTGACACCCACTTCATTGCGAAGCCAGCGTACCAATACGCTCTCTAATTCGCTGTCCGCTATAGGGTGAAATAAATCGACTTTTAACCCCCATGCCGTGTCATTCACGAGAGACAAAAGTGAATAAGCCCGTCGAAAATGACTTTCTTTGTCCTCAGCGCCACCCCCGAGCCATTCATTTCGCATCGTAGTTATGATCGGCGCTGCCGAAGGATCTTCCAGCCAGGGATTCAAGGCTTTCTCACTTTCGTCTGCCAGTATCTGCCACTGCCTCGCGGGATCGGGCTCGCCCAACAACCGTTTAAGCATTTCGAGCCCGTGCGCGGCAAATGCTTCGACGGAACGCAAGCGACGACCTAAACGACCCTCGGGATGAAGTAAACAGGTCGCAATCAGTAAAGTCAGCCAGCGTTTTCGCTCTTCCTCGCTGATAGGCAGCTCGCCGCCGGTGAGGGCCAGCAACAGCAGGTTTGCATGCGAGGCATTGGCCGGATCCAGCAAGGCCAGCAACTCAAGCTGTCCTTCATTCTGCGTTTTGTCGGCGTGAATTTTCAGGAGCAGCAGGGCTACTTCGTCCCAGCCCGGCAAATGCAGATTTTGGTAGAGCTTTTCATTCAGCTCCCGTTCAAAGCGGCGGCCGCGCAGACGCCCCTGCAAAAACTCCGCGCAGAGGTATTCCTGGAAACTGAGGTGGGCGAACTGTATCTGCCCTTCGGCCGGTTCGATCAGCAGACCGGCGGGATGCAGATAATAATCCAGTAGATCCTGCGCATTTTCCGGCCTGAGCGTCTCGAACTTGCCGAACTCTGGCTCTGCCAGTTGCACGCGAATCAGTTCCAGCAGCTTGGCCCGATGCCATGTAACACGCCTACTGTCTTCATCGCGCTCGCCTTCCGAAGAGCGGCTGCCCGTGATCTGGCTGCGCCAGGCGATATAGGCCAGCATCAGGCGTTTGTCCGTCTCGGGCCAGTACTGGAACTTTCGATCCTGCAGTGTATACTGTATGCGGCGATGGTGATCCTGACGCTCGATATAAATGTGCACGATGTCGCCGTAGAGCTCGGCGCGGCCATGCGGCATTTTCATGCGGGTGGTGTGAATCAAGGCCATGAGGGTTAAAAAAATCGGTCTGCGCGCCAGGGTCAGCAAGTGCGGTCGCCGGGGATTTTGCAGGGCGGCCAAAAATTCGCTGATGCTTTCCTTTTTGCGCCCCTGCCATTCGGGGCGCAGCGAATACCAGTCGGCAATGAAACGGCTGATCTGCGGCCAGACGAGGGGCGCGATACGGTAGAGGGGCCACTGCACTTCTCGTTCTTCATAGGTGTAGTCGTCGTAGTACTCATCTTCTTCGCGCTGACTGCGTGGATGACTGAATCCAACTAAATGAAAAGGATCAATCCTTTCGGGCACTAGCTCCCGGAAGGACAAATCCAGCCCCTCGAATCCCCCCGGCCGTCCCGTCAGCAACACCCGTTGGCCGCGATCGTAGGCTTCCTGCGCCATTCCAACGATACGCTGGCGCATACTGATACCGCCGACCTCGTCGATGCCGTCGAAGAAAAAAATGCAGGGATATCTGTCGCCCGTATGGCTCAGATTGGCGCGCAGACGCGGGATGTCGAGTTCGAAACCGGGGCGGGCACGCAGGAATCCGGCCGTTTTCTCTTTGTCGGCCTGATGTACTTCGCGTTCCACCTTGCGCCACCAGGCATCCAGGAGCTCATCAAAATTTCGAATCTTCTCCAGCTCCGGAATTTCGCGCAGGATGAGCGGTATGGGCGCAATACCCCGCTTACCGCCCAGGCTGACTTTGAAGTCGTTCTGCCAGGTATCGCACAGCAGGGTCAGCAGAGCGCGCACCAGCGTCGTTTTGCCGCTGCCGGGCAAACCGGAGACAGCCAGGAAACGATGAGCGATGACAAGCTTTTCCGCATCTTCGCCCGGCAGATTGCCGGCTGTTTCCTTTGCTTCGACTTCGGCGGGTTCGGCCATTGCAGCTTCCGCGATCGGCTTTCGCGTCAGTCGCAGCGGAATATAGATTTTCTTGAGGCTTATGGGATCCGGCTCGTCCACCATTTCGGTCAGGTCGACGCTGCCATAGCGGACCAGCAGCCAGTCATAGAGTTGGCTGCGTGCGCTGCTGCGGGCGTTTTCTTCGGCAACGGTCAATTTTGCCATGCTGGAATTTGTAGCTGTGAACAGACAAGAAAACAGGATCGCCGTTCTCCGGGAAGGCGGGACGAAGCGGATTCACCGGCAGCGCCCGCCCTCTGCCTCCGCGACGAAAGGGATCGGCACAGCCGGTTGAACGGGCAAGCCGCATTGTCGCCGCTTTTCACTCTCTTGGCGCTCGCGCAAGTTAGTCAAAATTGCTCGCACTGAGATTGAGTGGCTCTTGCATAGCATCAAGACCACGGCACACTGGAAGTCATTCTGCTGAACCGGCCGCCGCTACTTCAGGCCATCCCGCTCGCCGTCCGCAGGCAATTGCCCTTCATCACTTGCAAGCAGATAGAGAAAGCTCGCGTGCAGGCTGTGGTTGCTTTTAACCTTTTGCTGGAACCAGTTCCGAAAAAACTCATCGGAGCGCTTACGGTCTTTGCGATGCAAAAAGAGATCAACTGCTGCGTTCAGGTCCATATCGAGGTGCAGCGTGCTGCCGTCTTCGATGTCGGCCTGCAGAATATGACTGAAGGAGCGCGCGAAGCTTTTAGCCGCCATACGTTGATCGGCGACATCATAACCTTCGGGCAGGTCGAGACCTTCAAGACGTCGTTTGCCCAGCACGGCGTGCAGAATCTGCAGGGTGAAGGGCTGCCGTTCCAGAATGCGCCAGATGGCGGCATGGTTTTGCTTCAAATAGTGCAGCATTACCAGGTATTCGGACCAGGAGCAATCCTCCTGTCCGGAAATAGCATGCCACTCCGTATCGTCGGGGACATTCGTGCGAAGTACATTCCAGCTGGCACAGAGGCTGTTGAGAAAGTTTTTAACTTTGCGGGGATTGGGTTCCAGCAGTTCACAGATTAAGCGGGCTGCTTCGGTGTGCTGCGGGTAGGCGTGCATCTCCAACTGTTTGCTGACCATGGTCTGAAGCCGCTCGTGCGAGGGAAGCGGCACCGAAATCATAGCCTGGAAGAGCTTTTCCAGATAGTCGCGGTTTTCGTCTTCGCTGCGTTTGCCCCAGTGTCGCGCAAGAGCGCCCAGAACGGCGTGGTCGTCGATGCCGAGCACAAAGACGCAGCGGCGCGTACCCAGGTAGAGCTTTATCGCCTCCAGCAGCTTAACGACCACGCTTTCTTCACAGCGGTCCAGGTCGTCGATGAATATTATGAGACGCGCATTATCGTCGAGATTGGAATGCACCGAATTCAGCCTCTTTGGCCCCTTTGAACGCAACTGTTTCCCGGAGGGCATTTTGGGCAGGCCTTTCAGCACTGTTTCCACCGCATCCTCGAACATCAAGTGAAAACGCTGGCCGTCGCTGAGCGCGGTCAGATTCGGGGCCGCGCTGTTCCAGGCCTCTTTCACATCTTTGGTCGTTCCGGAGAACAATTTCAAGGACCTGCCCGCTCCCAGACTGGCGGCAACATCGGCAACGCGTTCCAGGACCGTCAAGCCCGCCAGGCCAAGGCCGCGCGCCTTGTCGAGAACCTCATCATACAGCGTGAAGCGCCACTGGAACTGCTGTTTGATTTCGAGCAGCAGCGGGATCAACGGATTCGGCTCATTCTGATGCTGCCAGGGCGAATACCAGACGGCAAAACTCTGTCCGGCGATGGTATTCAGCTTATCCATCCGCCACGCGGCCAATAGAGACGGCTCGCGCGATTCCGAGCTGAAATGATAATTGTGCCATTCCTCAATCGGCACTTCCGATTTACCTTTGCTGCGCAAGGGAATCGCCTGGGTCATCGGCTGGCCGCCCAGGGTAGCGAAAGCCCGCCGCATAACGCTCGTTTTGCCCGAACCCCATTTGCCGTTGACGCCGATGGTAAAAGGCGGGCGCACCAGCAGCGCCATACGGGCAATTTCGTCGGCGCTGCGGCCAAGGCCCAACTGGTCGTCGAGCACCCATTGATCGTTGTTATAGATTGTCGTCGTGTCTGGCATAGTTGGAAATGCGACCGCCGTCAATCACGGCAAGTGATGGCGAGATATCGGACAAACATCGATATTACGAAATTAGCGCTTAGCGTGAAAATCGGGAGAGCTGGGCGGTGGTGGACTTCGCGGTGGTTTTTGTAGACATGGGATGGTTCGGGTACTCAGGGCTCCTGGGGGACATGGGATGGCTCGTGCGCTCAGGGCTCCTGGGGGGGTGTGGGTGGCTCAGGGCTCCTGGGAGACATGGGATGGCTCGTGCAGGTCGTGTACGAGCCATCCCATGTCTAGCTCCGAAGCTCCGAGGCTCAACGACTCTTGACGAAGCGGCTGGCGACGACCGTGCCGTCGGCGCTGCCGATACGAAGGTGGTAGGCACCGGCGGGCAGGCCCAACAGATTCATGTCGAGACGCCGTTGACCGGGCCGCAGCGTCCGGCGCTGGACGCTGCGGCCGAGATTCGAGACGATTTCGACAGTGCTCAACTGCGACGTGAAGGTCGACGGCAGCGTGACGAAGAGCCGATCCCGGGCCGGATTGGGCGTCAAGTGCAGATCGGCCGCGGGTGCGAATTCTTTCACGGCGACGGCGGCATTCGGCGCGATGGAAATCAGATTGTTGACCGGCGGATCGTAAATCGTCGAAGTCGGGAAGCCGGCAATGGGCCAGCGAACCGTGACCGAATCGACGGATTGCGCCTGACCGAGACCAAAATTGAGAATGAAGGGCTGCTGTCCGCCGAAGTGACCGCGGCCGGCCTGAATTTCACGCATCTGAGCCAGCTCGCCGCTGTGAACGGTCACACGGGCGCCGATCGCCGCTCTGTTCATCCGGCCACCGGTCTGCAGCTTGACAGCCAGCCAGTTATTGGCGTGGGCTGCATCATTGCGCAGCAGCACGACCCGATCGCGGTTTTCAGGCTCCCAGCTGCCGCCGCGCCACATGGCGAGCAGCAGGTCGTCATCGCCGTCCAGATCGAAATCGAGCGGTTCCATGGCATGCGTTGCTTTTATCGGCGTCACGAGGTCGAGTTCGGCGGTGATATCGTCAAAGGTATGATCTTCGTATTGCAAAAATACAAACATACGGTCGGTAGCCTGGCGGTAGACCGATTGCGAAATAACCAGGTCAAGCAGGCCATCGTTGTTGAGATCGAACCAGAGCGCATCCTGATCCCCGAAGTGATCGGAGAATGGCGGTGTGCGACGCAGTCGGTTGAGGTCCCACTTATAACGATAGCCGCTTTCCGGTCCCTGATTGATGGCCAGGGTCGAGCGCCCTTCGCCGCCCTCGGCGAAGGGCGCTCGACCCTGGCCATCAA
>JANQRB010000069.1 GCA_028284775.1 Candidatus Kapaibacterium sp.
TACGCCCATCTCCGTGCTTGACAACGATAGCGACGCCGACGGCCACAGCCTGACGATTGTCGGGAAAACTGACGGAACGATCGGTACGGTGAGCATCGATCGCGGCGCCACCGTGACCTATTCGGCCGGTGCGCTTCCCGGCTTCGACAGTTTCAGCTATACCATCACCGACGGTCATGGCGGGTCGTCGACAGCCACGGTTAGTGTTAATGTCGGCCTTGACAAAGCTTCCTGGGCCTTGCCCGCCGATAGACAAACCCCGGCCGCGAACGACGGCATCCTGCGCAACCTGGTCGTCAGCCCGAATCCGACCGCCGGCGACGCAACAATCAAGTTCGAATTGCTGGAAGCGGCCCGCCTGCACATTACGGTTCTCGACATGACCGGACGCAGGATTGCCGACCTCGCTGATCGCGCAATGGCTGCCGGCGCTCATGCCATCACCTGGACCCCGGCAGCGCTGACGGGCGCGCCTCTGGCTGCCGGTACATACTTTGTACAGGTTCGCTTGACAGATGACAGCGATGACGTATCGGTTCAACAGCAGGTGCCGATCCTCATCATCGATTAACAGTTCGCGCTCGCCCGGCGGCCGAAATCCGGTCGCCGGGCAGCTTAATTCCTGTCCGAAACATTGCCTGCCTCCATACGAATAATTCGTCCTTTCCGACTGCCGGACGCTGTCGATTGAGCCGGTGAGGGCGTCGCGCCTCTGCCTCTCGTTCCTCGCGCGCTGCGTCGTTTGTCGGCAGCCCGCCAAAAAAAACGGACGATTCGATCGCTGCCGCCAGTTCGCAAGAGCTTGTCCGGAACTTCTTCGTCATTCCTCCGGCCGATTGCCGATGTATCCATGCTGCCCCTTGCAAAGCGATTGCCTCTCGCAGCGCAGAGATTGGAGCTTATAACTCGCTTGTTCACGACTTGTGCGGAGTTTGATGGCAGCCTGCCGGAGACTTGTATGCAGGAACTCGGTAGTTTAACTTACTTAAACAGTCACTTCTGTTTTTGAGCCGCCGGGCTGCGGCAGGGAGGAATATGGACAAAGCGGAAATTAAGGATTGGTTGTTAAGCGGCGACGTCGCAATTCAATACCAGGCCCGTCGTGACCTGGCCGATGACGAGCGGAGCGATCTCAGAGCGCGAATCGGTCGCGAGGGCTGGGGCGCCGGGTTCCTGGCGCTGCGCAACAGCAGCGGGCATTGGGGACAGAGCTTTTATCGACCCAAATGGACCTGCTCGCACTATACCCTTCTCGATCTGCGAAATCTGAATCTCTCGTCCGAATATCCGCAGGTCGGGGAGACCATCGAGCTCGTGCTGGAACAGGATAGAGGACGCGACGGAGGCATCAATCCATCGCGGCACATCGGCCGGAGCGACGTTTGCATCAATGGGATGTTTCTCAACTATGCCTCGTATTTCGGAGCGGCGCAGGAGGAACTCGCCGCTGTTGTCGACTTTATCCTTTCGCAGCGTATGCCGGATGGTGGTTTTAACTGTCGTCTGAATGGGTCGGGCGCCCGGCATAGTTCGCTGCATTCGACCTTATCGGTCGCCGAAGGCATTGCGTCCTACGCCGCCGCCGGCTATACATATCGTCTGGATGAACTGCGGGCGGCCGAAGCGGAATCGATAGAATTCATACTGCTGCACCGCCTTTATCTTTCCGATCGGACGGGCGAGGTCATCAACAAGAATTTTCTACGACTGCCCTATCCTTCGCGCTGGAAATACGATGTCCTGCGCGCCCTGGACTATCTGCGGGCAGCGGGTATCGGCTTCGATGAACGCATGCGTCCCGCGATCGAACAATTGCTGGCGAAACGCGGCAAAGACGGGCGCTGGAAAGTCCAGGCCAAACACCCCGGGCAGACGCATTTTGTTATGGAGCGCGCGGGGCAGGCCAGCCGCTGGAATACGCTGCGAGCCATGCGCGTGCTTCGTCACTTTCAGATCGACTGACCATCGCGCAGACGCCAATCCCTGTTTTCCTGATCCTTGTTGCACGCTGCCCCGGCTTTTACGCGGCAAGAGCCGGGTGATGACTGATCCAGCTCGCGATCGTATGAAGCGGAAAGACCTGCGCGGGGTTTTTGTCCTGTAATATTTACATTCGTGAAAGGGGAGAAAGCAGCGCCGGGCAGGGCCCGCTGAAAATTATGCTGCTCTCTGCGTAACCAATTATTAATTGCCGTGCTTTGTGCCTTCGGTCGATAGCCAACCGCTATACTTATATCGCAAATGTGAATCAGGTCGGAGTGCAGGATTCGTGTCTGGAAACAACACAAGCTTAACTGCCGCTGAGACCGCTGTCCTTCAGCGTATCGCATCGTTTCGCGACGAGGATCCGCGAAAGGCTCTTGAAATCGCGCAAGCGGAGGAACAAAAAGCGCAAGGACGCGGATCGGCATCTATGCAGGCACGCGCGCTGTTGGAGGTCGGCCGATGTTTGCTGGATATAGCGGCCGGAACGGAAGCCCTGGGCAGGCTGCGGCAGGCGGCGCGTCTCTTCGGCCGCCTGGGCGACACGGAAGGTCTGGCGGCCAGTTACGAGCGGATGGGCTACCTTTATTCGCAGCAGGGACGCTACGATGCGGCGCGGACTAATTTCCGCAAATCTTTGAAGATTGCCGAACAGCGGCGGGATGTTCTGGCTACGGCCCGCGCCCGTCGCGGCCTGGGAACGGTTCATTTTTGTCGCGGGCAGTATGACAGGAGTATGTACCGGTACCTGGAGACGCTGGAAGGTCTTGCGGGAGCTGAAAAGACAGGAGCAGGCACACGAGAACTTCGGCTGGTGCGCGCTCACACAAGCCTGGAAATTGCACGTATTTATCTCGCGCTGGATGACAATACGCCGGCGCGATTTCATTTCCAGGAGGCCAGGAAGCAGTACCGAAGTCTGGGCTTTAAGCTCGGCGAGGCGACCGCTAACGTCAATCTCGGCGAGCTGTTTCGCATCAGGAGGCGTTTTGCCACCGCCGAGAAGACTTTCAAAGCCGCCTTGATGCAATTTCGGCAGCTCGGCCGACCCTTGAATGAGATATTTGTACTCGGCAATCTCGCCAAGCTTTATGAAGATACCGGCCGGCTGGATGAAGCCTGGGACTCGCTTCAGGAGGCTCTGCGGCAGGCCCGCGAAGTGAAGGCCGCCGAGTTAATCGTCCGTCTGCTCTACGACCTCGGATCGGTTGCCGCCGGACGCGGCAGCGTCGAGCAGGCGCGCATTCTGCTTGAAGAAAGTCTTGCGCGGGCGCGCTCGCTGGATATGTGGCAGCCCCGGCTCTTTTCTTTGCTGGCATTAAGCCGTCTGCACGAGCAGGAACAGGATATGACGCAGGCCTATGCGTATTATAAAGAACTCGTTGCGCTTAACAGTTCGCGCTATGACGCTGCCAAACTCTATGAGATGTCTCTTGTACAACATCGCTTTCGTCTTCGAATCGAGCAGCGTCAGCTGAAACTCAATACTGAACAGGCTGTGCGGCTTCGTGGGGAAATCGAGCACGCGCAGCTAAAGATCCAAAAGCAGGAAGCCAGGCTGCGGCAGCAGCGCTTAAGTATCGAGCACTGCCTGTCGCTTCTGGAAGCCCCGAGGTCCGGCCGCAATGCAGATGCACAACTTAACACCCTGGCGGCTTTAACCAATACAGTGGTGGAAACGGCAAAGGAGCAAAGCGCCGGGCGCCGAAATTCCGTCCCCGGTTCACAACAGCTGGCGGACTATCTGGCCCGAGAATTTCCGACCTTATCGGCGACGGAGCGCAAGATCTGCGGCTTTATCAGAGCCGGTTATTCGATTCAGGAAACAGCCGATATTCTGTTGGTGAAGTACCGCACCGTGGAAACCCACAGGCGTAACATCCATTGCAAATTGAAACTGGCCCGCTATCAGAATCTGCAGTCCTACATAGCGTCTCTGCAGGTCGGCTGAGGGCGAGAGACAGAGCCGGGGATAATGACGGGCGACGTCCGGCGCTTCTACATAGTTAAGGAGAGGATGCGGCCGGCAGTTGTGGAAACACGGAGTATGCGCGGATTCAATGTGAAAAACTGCAAGGGTGATGTTAAAACATGAGCGGGCATTCGAACACAAGCAACAGTCGGAATGGAAGCGAACAGTCCAGCGTCCGTCATTTGTCTTCATCCGCCACCATGGCTGACGAGTTGCAGGCTATATTGACTGAATTGGAAACATTAACAATCGAACAACCTCGTCAGGCGCTAGCTCAGGCCCTTCGTGCGGAAGCAATTGCCCGCGAGATCAAGGATAAACACTCGCTGGCCTTGCTGCTCCTGCACCAGGGCCAGTGCCACTACAACTGTTCCGAGCTCCGTCCCGCCCTGGAGAAATTCAGCGCCGGTCTGCGCCGATTCAGCCGGCTGCGGGATGCTTTTTATCAGGCGGTAGCCTTGACCAGACTCGGAATGGTGCACCTGAAGCTGGGAAACTTAAACAAAGCCCTGGAATGCAACGGCAAATCGCTGCCCCTCTATCGTCAGGCCGGCAGGCCGGAGTTCATTCCTGAAATTAACCTGCGCGCCGCCACCATACACTATTACCAGGGCGATACCGCCGCGCGGATCGCCTCTCTGAAACAGGGTATGAATGAATTGCAGCGCATCACCGATCCGCCGGATCAACTGCTCCATACCAAAGCCAGTATCCTCAACGGCATGGGAGTACACTATATCGAGATGAATGAGTTGAAGCGTGCCATTCCCTACCTTAACAACGCTTTGCAACTTTACACGGAATTGGGAATAGCGGACGGCCGGGCGATCGTACTGGGCAATCTCGGCAAGGTCAAGGCAAGAGAAGGCGACGCCGATACCGCTGAAGATTACCTGTTCCAGGCGCTCGAACTGTTCCGGGAGGCCGGTAAAATCGATCAGGTTGGCCTTACTCTTAGCACGATCGGCATGCTCTATTTTGAGCGCGGCTCGCTTGAACAGGCGGAGATGTGGCTGAACAAAGCGAAGAGCGACCTCACTGCGCATGGCATCGACGTTTACCTGGCTGAAACCTGGCTTGGTCTGGGCCGGGTCTATCGTGCGTCACGGCGCTTTGATGAAGCCCTGCATCATTTGCAGCAAGCCCTGACGGTGGCTCGTCGCTGCGGTGAACGCAGAAAGGAGCTGGAGGTCCATCGCGAGCTGCAACTGCTATATGACGAATTGCAACGTCCGGCGGATGCGTTGCGGCATCTCAAGGAGTATACGACGCTCGAGGGCGAATTGAGCAGTGCGGAGGAGCAGCGGCGGATTCTCGAAAGCGGTTACGGTGACCGTCTCGTCAAGGCGCGGCGTAAACGCGAGCAGTCGGCCGCCATCCTGGACGAGCTGAAGTCGCAACTCGCGCAGCGGCAGGAACAAGCGCGTGATCTGTATGCGCAGCTTGAACAGAATGAAGCCCGCCTGGAACGAATACGCAGGCATATCAGGGCCGCACTGCAAGCACCGCAGCAAGCAAAGGCCCGGCATATACAAAATTTGCGCGTCGAAATGACTCGGGAGTTGGGCCTCGATAGCGCCGGCTCGCAGGGTCGGCATCGAAGGGGCGAAGCGAATGGTGACGACGTCCTCGCACGGCTGAGCTGCCGCCTGACGTCGACGGAGGCGGCCATCTGCCGATTGCTGCTGCAGGGCTGCTCATCCAAGGAAATTGCCGCCGCACTTTCGGTGGCATACCGGACGGTCGAGACTCATCGCCGGAATATTCGCAAAAAACTGGGCCTGAAACCTTACCAGAATCTGGCGTCTCATATTCGCAATCTTTGATTCAAGCAACCTGTTTTTACCGATTTTCTACGTGAAATTTACGTGATAAAAAATACGTGATCCCCGTCCAGGGTCCCGTAGATTGCCCCTATGGAATAAACATGCGGGTTGTCAGGCAGGTGTGCCTGTGCAGCGCCCGACATGAAGGAGCGCTATTGCCTTTTGCGCGCGTCGGACGCTCATATCTTAAGAGCGTATGTTGTGTGGCAAAGCATTAACGCTGCAGTTGGCGGAAGATATCTGCCGTCGGAAAATTCACAGAATCCCCTCCCATCGGTCGTTTAAGTCTGGCAAGATGAGATTCGGACGGACAGGGCAGTCTGTTCTTCATGCTGTGATTCAGACCGAATGTGAGGAGCTCTCTCCTCGCACACAGCGCCATTCGCTGCTGAAACCGGATAGTACTCCTTTTAGGCCGGGATTCGTTAGCGCGGACTTAGTTGTTCGTCGCCCGGCGAATCTTTGGCGATGTTTGTCCTCTCGCCGCAGGGACTCCGCGAAAGTCCCGGTGGGTGCTAAGCTTTTCCTGCTACAATCGTATTTGGCAACTTAGGAAAGTAAACGAAATCGTATGCATGCTGTTAACACTGAGTCGAAATTTTACGGATTGTTGCGGCGCGTCAGGAAGTATGCGCGCCGTCTGGCGCGAGCACAGGCAAAATGCCTGTCTCCGCATCGCCGATTATTTCTGGCGCGTCGTCTGCATAGACTTTGCAGCCGGCTCTCGATTTACACGAGCAAGTTGAGCGCCGGATTGTTAAGCGGAGCTTTAACGTTCTGGCTCTCCGCCGCCGCCGGGCAGGCACAGACACCGGTCATAACAGGCCTGGCGCCGGCGAGTAATGCGAATGCCGTCGCGCGCAGCAGCGACATTGCAATCAGCTTCAGCACGACAATGAACGTGGCGACGCTCACTGCCGCTACAATCCGCATCTACGGCTCGCAGTCGGGCTTCCTCAGTACGCGCGGCAGCTTCAGCGGCAATCAGACACGCAATTTCAACCCTGCGTTGGACTTCAAGCCCGGTGAAGAGATAATGATAACGGTGACAGGGGCCGGCAGCCTGAGCGGCGATCTACTCGCGCGGCCGTTGGTATACGCCTTCCGGGCGGCGCCGCGCGGTTCTTTTGGTGTTTTCGAATCAAGCGCCTTCGGCGGCGGCAGCAGTACGGATGTCGCTGTCGGCGATCTTGACGGTGACGGTATTCTCGATGCCGTTGTCGCAAATTTCGGTCAGGCGCAGGAAATTTGGCTGGGCAACGGCGACGGCAGCTTCAGCACTGCGGCCTTCGGCGCGGGCAATAGCAGCAGCGTGGAGCTCGGCGACCTGGACGGCGACGGCGATCTCGATGCTTTGATTGTTAACAATAACCAGGCGCAGGAAATCTGGCTGAATAATGGCGATGCCAGTTTTACAAGCTCCACCTTCGGTTCGGGGCAGAGCAATAATGCCGCCCTCGGCGATCTGGATGGCGACGGCGATCTGGATGCCATTCTCGTTAACAACAGCGGCAGCCAGGAAATCTGGCTGAACAACGGCGACGCCAGCTTCGCAACGATTAATTTCGACATCGGTTCGAACAGAGATGTTGCAATCGGCGACATCGACGGTGACGGCGACCTGGATGCTATCCTGGCGGACGCCTCCGCCGGCTTTCGCAACCGGGTCTGGTTTAACAACGGGGATGCTAGCTTCAGCTCGACGACGATGGGACCCTTGAGCGCTTCGCGCGGCATCGCCCTTGGCGATCTTGACGGCGATGGCGACCTGGATGCACTCGTGTCCAACGACAGCGGAGCGCCGGGCGATATCTGGTTAAACAACGGTGACGGCAGCTTTAACTTCAGCACGTTCGGCGCGGGCAGCAGCCGCGGCCTCGCCCTTGGCGACCTGGACGGCGACGGCGATCTGGATGCTGTCATTGCCAATACGAGCGCTGCGGCGCAGGAAATCTGGCATAACAACGGTGACGGCACTTTTACAAGTGATTCATTCGGCGCGGGCACCAGTCAGGCGCTCACCCTTGGCGACCTAGACGGCGACGGCGACCTGGACGCCATCATAGCCAATACGGCCGGCGAGGCGCAGTCAATCTGGCTAAAGGCGCCGGTTCCGCGCGTTACGGCACTTGTCCCGGCCACGAATGCCCTTGCCGCGCCGCGCAGCAGCGACATTAACATCAGCTTCAGCACGACAATGAACCTGGCGACCTTGACGGCCGGCAATATTCGTATTCACGGTTCGCAGAGCGGATTCCTCGGCGGGCGCGGCAGCTTCAGCGGCAACCAGACGCGCAGCTTTGATCCGGACGTCAAGCTTCGACCGGGCGAACTGATCTCGGTAACAGTGACAGGGGCCGCCAGCCAGGGCAATGGCAGGCGTCTGGATGCGCCGCTTGTCTATTCCTTTATGGCGGCAACGGCGCCGGGCCCGGCAGAGTTCGGTTCGCTCTCCTTCGGCAACAATAACAGCACGGATATCGCCATCGGCGACCTGAACGGCGACGGCAGGTTAGATGCTCTTGTGGCAAACTTCGGTCAGGCGCAGGAAATCTGGCTGGGCAATGGCGACGGCAGCTTTAGCAGCTCGAGCTTTGGGGCCGGCAACAGCAGCGGCGTGGCGCTCGGCGACCTGGACGGCGACGGCGACCTGGATGCAATAATTGTTAATAATAATCAGCCGCAGGAAATCTGGCTTAACAATGGCAACGGCAGTTTTGTAAGTTCCACCTTCGGCTCGGGCGCAGGCAACAATTTAGACCTAGGCGATCTGGACGGCGACGGCGACCTGGACGCCATCATCGTCAATAACAGCGGCAGCCAGGAGATCTGGCTTAACAATGGCGACGGCAGCTTTGCGACTTCCAACTTCGATGTCGGCTCCAACAAAGACGTGGCGATCGGCGATATCGACGGCGACGGTGATCTGGATGCTATTCTGGCCGACGCTTCGAACAGTTTTCGCAATCGGGTCTGGTTTAACAATGGCGACGCGACGTTCAGCTCAACGACCATGGGCCCCCTGAGCGCTTCCCGCGGCATTGTGCTCGGCGACCTGGACGGCGACGGCGATCTGGATGCAGTCGTGTCCAACGACAGCGGAGCGCCCGGCGATATCTGGTTAAACAACGGCGACGGCAGTTTCAGCTTCGACACCTTTGGCGCGGGCAGCAGCCGTGAGCTTGCCCTTGGCGACCTGGACGGCGACGGCGATCTGGATGCTCTGATCGCCAATACGGCCGACGAGCCGCAGGACATCTGGCTTAACAACGGCGACGGCACTTTTTCCAGCCGCGATCACGGTGCGGGTCTCAGCCAGTCGATTGCCCTTGGCGATCTGGACGGCGACGGCGACCTGGATGCAATTGTTGCCAATACTTCCCTGCGAGCGCAAAGTATTATGATCAATACCCTTGCACCGCGGATCACATCGCTAACTCCCGCCACGAATGCCCTGGCCGCAGCCCGGGACGCAGACATCGACATCAGCTTCAGCACGACGATGATCCAAAGCACCCTTGATGCGGACAATATTCTGGTTTACGGCTCACAGTCGGGATTCCTGAGTACACGCGGCAGTTTCAGCGGTGATCGTCTGCGCAGCTTCGACCCGACGGAGAATTTTAAACTCGGCGAGATGATCTCCGTGACGGTAACCGGCGCAACTAACCTCGGCGGCCGGCCTTTAGGCAAGGCGCTGGTCTATAATTTCCACGCCGCGGTCTCCGCCGGACAGGGCAGCTTCAGCTCGTCTACTTTTGGCGCCGGCGGCGCCTCGGCGGACATCGCGCTTGGTGATCTGGACGGCGACGGCGACCTGGATGCGATTATCACAAACTTCAATCAGCCGCAGGACATCTGGCTTAACAATGGCGACGGCAACTTTGCCCTAAGCACCTTCGGCAGCGGCAACAGCGCTGGCCTTGCCCTTGGCGACCTGGACTGTGACGGCGACCTGGATGCGATTATCACAAACTTCCACCAGCCGCAGGACATCTGGCTAAATAACGGCGACGGCAGCTTTACAAGCAGTACTTTCGGTACGGGTCTCAGCCTCGATGTTCGTCTTGGCGACCTGGACGGCGACGGCGACCTGGACGCTATAATCGTTAACAACAATTTTTCGCGTGAAATCTGGCTTAACAATGGCGACGGCAGTTTCACCAGCAGTTCCTTTGCCAATGGCATCGGGCTGGGACTCGGCATCGGCGATCTGGACGGCGATGGCGACCTGGACGCAATCGTCGGCAACTACGATCAGCCATTGGAAATCTGGCGTAACAATGGCGATGCAAGCTTTAGCAGCAGCGCCTTCGGTACAGGCCGGGTTTTTGAAATTGAGCTTGGTGATCTTGACGGCGATGGTGATCTGGATGCGATTGTCGGCACCTACAGCTCGGCGGACGAAATCTGGTTTAACAATGGCGATGGCAGTTTTGCTTCTGTCAGCTTTGGTACGGACAGCACGCGTGGCGTTGAGCTTGGTGATCTGGACGGCGACGGCGATCTGGACGCGATTGTTGCCAAAAGCGCGATGCAGCCCCAGGAGATCTGGCGTAACAATGGCGACGGCAGCTTCAGCAGCACGAGCTTCGGCTCTGGCACCAGCCTGGGTGTGGCAATCGGTGACATCGATCTGGACGGCGATCTGGACGCGATCGTTGTTAACAACCTTTACGAAGCGCAGGAAGTCTGGCGCAATCTGCAGGCGCCGCGTATCAGGGACATAACGCCGAATTGCGTTGTGGCGGGCAGCGCCGCCCTTCCTCTGGCGATCACCGGTCAAGACCTCATCGTAACGCGAGCTCAGATTTCCGTGGTGAATGGAGCGGGTGTGACGACCGGTACCCGGGATCTGGTAATCGGCAGCGTTGCCCTTGATGCCATGAATGCCACGATTCCCGCGGGACTTACGGCCACTGCCGCTACTCTGACGTTGACGCTGCATAGCTCCGCCGGTAGTACGACGACAAGCTTGAACGTCGAGGCGCCGGTGGCGATTACCGGGGCCAGCTGCGGCTGTCCTGCTGCGCATATCAGCTATCGTGCCATGCCCCCGGCAAGTACGGCAAGCCATAGCTGGTCGGTGGTCGGCGGCAGTATCGTCGGCGGTCAGGGAAGCGATCAGGTTGACATCGTCTGGGATCAGGGCGCGGCGGTATCTGTCGCACTAACCCGCAGCTATGCGCCGGGCTGTACCAGCGCCGCTTTGCTTGCCGTCAGTCCCAAAACCCTGATTCCGGCTCTGGATCATGCCGAAACAACAAGCGGCAACGCCGTCACACTGGCGCTGCTAAGCAACGACATCGGCTCCGGTCTGACCGTCAGCGCCCTCGAAGACCCCTTCGGCGGCAGCGCCTCCGTGACAAATGGCGTGCTGATATACATACCCGATAGCGGCTTCAGCGGGCTCGATCAGTTCAGCTATTCGGTCCGCGACCTCAACGGCTGCCAGGTCACAGGTTCGGTTCTCATTGCCATTGCGGCGGGAGCAGCGGAACCCGCCGACATCGAATTTCTGGAGCGCGCCAAAAATCGCCGCGGCGCGGTCCGTGGTCTTCGGCAAGCCGTATCGGTCGAGATCAGCCCTGATGGACGCTACCTATACGCCGCCGGCCGGGGAGATCATTCGATTGCGGTATTCAGCCGCAGCGTCAGCGCGGGCACAATCAGCTATGTTGGCCGTGTACGCAACAATTCCGGCGGCGTCACGGGAATGAAATATGTCTACGATCTGGCGCTCAGCCCTAAGGGCGATCATCTTTATGCGGCGGGCTATGGCTCGAACTCGATTGTTGTCTTTCGTCGTAATACCGTCGACGGCACTCTGCACTTTTTGGAGCGCAAACGCCAGGGCGACAGCGAGGGCGGCAAGAAAATCAATGGTCTGCAAAGGCCGCGCGCCCTGGTGGTCAGTCCCGACGGACGGCAGCTATGCGTGGCATCATACAGCGGTCATGCGCTCAGCGTCTTTCAGCGCAATACGATTACCGGACTTCTGACCTGGCGGGAGCGGCAGCGCGACGGCAGCGCCGGCGTCGACGGCCTGCGCAGCGTCCTTGCCGCCGCCTATAGCCCTGACGGACGGCTGGTCTATGCCGCCGGCTTCGCTGACAATGCGATCGCCGTTTTTGAGCGGAACATTACGACCGGCAGTTTGAGCTTCGTGGAGCGTCTCAAAGATGGCGAAGGCGGCACCGACGGTCTGGCGGGCGCCTCGGACGTCACCGTCAGTCCCGATGGACGCCATGTATACGCCACGGGCAAAAAAGATGACGCGCTGGTCGTTTTCCTTCGCAATACGGGCACGGGCGAACTGAGCTTTGTGGAACGCCAGCAAGACGGTGTCGGACCGGTCGACGGTCTCAACGGTGCCTGCGGCGTAGCTGTCAGTCCGGATGGCAGCCACGTCTGGGCAATCGGCAGCAGCGACGATGCGCTGGCCCTGTTTGAGCGCAGCGCTTTGAACGGCCGGCTGAATTTTGTGGATCTGGACCAGGATGGCGTGGACGGTATCGACGGACTGGACCAGGTGCAGGCGCTTGTAGTCAGCCCGGCCAGCAACAGCGTCTACTGTGCTTCGTTACGCGACAATGCCATCAGCGTCTTTAGCCGCAACCGCAGACCCGTCGCAAACCACCATCTCGCCAATGTATCGATTAACAGCAGCAAAGAGATTGCCGTACTCACGAATGACAGCGACCCCGATAATCACGCGCTGACGGTTAGCGCAAAAACCGACGGCGCTCTTGGTACGGTGACGATCAGCGGCGGCGGAGCGAGCGTGATCTATAGTGCCGGCGCGCTGCCCGGCGCGGACAGCTTCAGCTATACAATCGACGACGGCCACGGGGCCAGCTCGACGGCAAGCGTTAGCGTCAACGTTGTTCTTCCCAAACGGGGGGCGGACGATATGGCCGATGAGCGTGGCGATGGTCGAGGGGCAGACTGCACCATTTGTATGCTGAATGTCAGTCCTAATCCGCTTGTCCAAACAGCGCAGATCAGCTTTGAATTATTCCGACCGGCCCATGTTCAGATATATGTTAGCGATCTGGAGGGTCGAGTTGTCGCCAGGCTTCTGGACGGCCGGCGGCCGGTGGGTAGGCATGAGACAGTCTGGCGAGCGAAGAACGGACGGGGAGCAGCGGCGGCACCGGGAACTTATCTGATTGTGATCGAAGAACGCGGGACGGACGGCAGCCACGAGCGGCTGACGCTGCCTGTGCAGGTGCGCGACGAATAATTCGCATACCCAAAGCGAGGAAAAGTACTCGGCGGGTGGTACCGTTCGCCGGGTTCTTTTCAGTCATCCGGGCTTTGGTTCGACGGCCCGGGTTGCGAACTTACATCCGGCAATAGTTCGAGAAGGGGTACTCATCCTTCATTGCGGCTGCGCTACGGTGCTGGGCGCGTTATTCAGGGCAGATTAACGCCCGCAGCACCGAGCCGGCCGAATATTGTTTACCTACAGTGATTGCTGCGGGGCGAAGTTTAGGCAGTTTCCGACAACTGGTCTGCTGGCGTCGTCCGCCCCATTTCATCCGGCCTTAACAGGACGACCGACTTCGACGTAAATGTCGTGCAGTTCAATAATGTATGATCGACGCGGCGCTTGTGGATTACTCGTCCACGTTGTCTACTTGATCAGCAGGGCGCAAGCGGCTGTTGCCGGAGTACACCCATTGGCAATTCGAAAGCCGAATTTTTGTTGATGACGATTCTTCTTTAATCACGGCGTCGGACTCATCACCGGCAGGCGCTGTGGCTTGCTACCGGCACCCTATTTAACTTTCACGATTCCGATAAGCGCGTTTCACGAGCTAAGATTCTCGAGCAGAGCTGCAGGCTGCGGCGAATGACATAAATCTTTTCAGCCTTCAGGGAAGTCTGAGAATGCAGCAGCGTGGGTTCTTGTCAAAGTTAAGCGTCCAAACTAAACTGCCGCTGTAACAAAATGTGCAGGCAGCGAATTTCTTCACGGGCACAGTCGGCGGAAGGGGTGAATGCCGGGCTCCTGCCGGGGCTGCTGCGGATCGGACCGTTACAATACAAATTCGGATGGGGCCATCATGTTTCGCTTTGCTTCAAGTATCATTCTTAGCTGTCTTGGCATTGCGGGCGCCATTGTCAGCGCTCCCGCGCAGGTGCCCGAGTTGCCGGAGACACTATACAACTACGCCAGTCAAGATCTTCCGCGGTATTTTATGAATGCCCCCGACAATGTGCCTGTTAATAATCCCGTAACAGATGCCGGCGCGACGCTGGGTCGGGTGCTGTTTTACGACAAGAAATTGTCGGCCAACAGGAGCATCGCCTGTGCTTCCTGCCACACCCAGGACCAGGGTTTTTCCGATAGCAGGCAATTCAGCGAGGGTTTCGAAGGCGGATTGACGCGCCGGAATTCCATGGGGCTTGCTAATCTACGCTATGATCGCGGCGCTTTTTTCTGGGACGAACGCGCCGCCACGATCGAAGAACAGGTGTTAATGCCTATACAGGATGCTGTGGAGATGGGAATGGATCTGGATGACTTGAGCGCCCGGCTGCGGGAACAGGAGTATTATCCGCCGCTGTTTGCTCGCGCGTTCGGCAATGAAAGGATCGACAGCGAGCGGATTGCCGATGCGCTGGCACAATTTCTGCGATCGATGGTTTCCTATCGTTCCCGCTACGATGAAGGCATGACACAGGCCGGTCCGCCGACGAACGAATTTCCCAACTTCAGCGCCGAGGAGAACCGTGGCAAAGCCATCTTTATGGAGCGATGCAATAGCTGCCACGGAGGTCCGCTCAGCGCTAGCCCCGGCGCTCGCACAAATGGTCTTGGCGACTACGCCGGAGATAATGGCAAAGGGGAGGTAACGGGTGTGCCGCGCGATTTCAATCAGTTCAAATCGCCCTCTCTGCGCAATATCGAGTTAACCGCCCCTTACATGCACGACGGTCGCTTCGCGAGCCTCACCGAAGTTATTGAGCATTACAGTACGGGCGTGCAACTGCCGCGCGCCCTGCCGGGACTGCCTTCGGGAGGCTTCCGTTTTGCCGACGATGAAAAAGAGTCATTGCTTGCTTTTCTTCTGACTTTGACGGATGATAGCTTTATCGCCGATGAGAGATTTTCCGATCCTTTTCCAGCCACTGCAACTTCACTGTCCGAACTGCCTGCACGGCTGTCGTTTGGTCTGGATCATCCCTTTCCAAATCCCGCGCAGGCAAGCAGCAACTTCCGTTTTCGTCTCGATGCGCCCTCCGACATCAGTCTGAGCGTATTCGATGCGCAAGGTAAACTCATCCGCAGCCTCTATCACGGCGCGGCTGCCGCCGGCGAGCACACGATTGTCTGGAATGGCGCTACGGATGCAGGCCGGATTGTAGGGCCGGGAATTTTTCACATCGAACTCGCGGCAGAGGGGCGGAGGCAGAATACGACCTTGGTCTGGCTGCCTTGAAAGGCCGTTCTTTAGTGTTGTAGCCACGGCTGCTTAAGAAATTGTGCTAAGGTATGTTTAATCGCCGGGCGCTGTAATCAGGTCGAAGCAAAAGCCTGATTGCAGCGCCTGTTTTTGTTCTGTCTTTATTGCGTTTCCACCGTCAAGCTGTCCAGAGCACTGCCGGAGAGTCAAAAGATTGCAAGATATATCAAATCATTCTCTTCCTGCCTGACACCGTCAGTTATTGGCAGGTACTGATGTATCATTGAAACAAAGACAATTCCGATTGAAGTTTTCGGGCGGGCTGCCGGACGATCTGCAATTTGAAATTATTGAGTCGTCGCAGGAATAAGGTGTAGCGAGGGATGGGACTCAAGCTGCTTTGTTGGTACGAATTGTAAACCATGCGTTTATAGATCACTTTGTTCAAGGAGAAGTGAATCGCGATTGCACCAATCGGCATTTTTGAGTCTGGTAGCGGAAGCAATGGCGGAACCAGGTAGCTCGGGACGGGGCTGTACTCGTCGAAATCGGCTCCGGATGTTAAAAGATGCCGATTGAATTCGCTGGGAAGAAAAGTCGGCCGTCGACGCGTCGGTTGGAGCGTTGCCTGACCTTAAACAAGAGGTAGTCCGGGATATCCTGATTGAACTCGAATTAGAATGGCCACTTCCGGTGATTAACTCAGCCTGTCCATAAAACCATAGGACGGCCGCGACTGGTCTCGCGGATGTTTGCCGACGAAGAGAAGACTCGCCGATTGACGACACTTCCTGCTGCTCCCGGCCGCGATGACTGTGGTCTGTTGACGGCGTCGGCAATGCTGCCTTATCGAGTCGCCGAGATCAGCAAACCCGCGCACTGATGGAATAGATGACTCCGGAAGGCGGCTTCGAACTCGCGATACCGCTACAATGACTTAAGGATCGAATGGTAAATGCTATCGCAGCGATCGCCCGTGATCGTGCTAAAGAGAACCAAGACGCTCAGGCATTGCTAAACAACACGGAGGCGCGGATTGCCGGAGGGCGGATCTCATTCGCATCGGCCTGGACAGCAGTGGGTGCGCTGGACCCGCCGCAGGATGTTGACCATCTGCACGTCCTGCCTACAAGCAAAAGCAGCTTCAATATCGTTTGCAAACGCGCTCCGGATCGCTGCAACGGCTTTACTATGTAATCAGTACACTATGAAATCGGATGCAGTGTTTCGAGATTAACAATCCAGCCTGGCTGTCCCATTTTAGTCTCTGCTCATTAAACAGTTTGTTGCAACGTCCCTTTCCATCAGCGTGATGCACTTGTCACTGACTGTCTGCTTTCTGAATCTTCGCGTCCGTTCTTTATCAATAACACAGCTTTGCCGGACCTCCCTCGAGACTGAGCCGCCCCAGATCTATTTGTGGAGTGGTCTTAGAATTGCGTTGCTATGCTCCGGCAACACTGCTTTATATGATCGAGGCGCCGGAAAGCGAGGGGTAAACCCGGCAGTTTAATGCGATTTGCAATGAGCCTCCTGAAAATTGGATTAGTTGTCTGATCGGGAGAGTGGTGGCAATTGAAACTTCGAGGTTCCCCGGAAGAATGGTTTTGGCGCATTCGACCACTGCCCTTGCTATTTGTCGTCGAATTTTCCGGAGCATTCTGTGTCTGTAAGCGCACTAACTCGCGGCTGCCGATGAATGCCCTCTGTCTTTTTTTCCGAAGGTAGCGGCGATCCACCGATAATTCACTCTGCGGCGGTCATCACTCATGCCGGAATCTTGTTAAAGAGATAGGTGCAGCGGACGACCGCTTTTATCGATGAACCGCTGCTTTGATTTTTTCGAAAGGGTTTAACTGAGTTAACAGCTGGCTTGGGAGTTGCGGGGAGGTTGGTGGAAGGGTTGAGAATGAAAGTAGTTGTTGTGATAACGGCTGACGGCGCAAAATCGCCCGAAGGCCCCCTCCCCCGCTCTCCACCGCCAACTTCGGGCTTTGAGCCATAAGCACACGCCACCATCACCAAATTCTCATCAATTCGGTATCATCCCGTATCCTGTCAGATGTCGAGTCCATTTGAGCACGCTTAATGGCGCTGCAACAATACGAAGTCACCGGTCCCAAAACAAGATGACTGACCCCGGTTCGCCGATAATAATTTCTCAGCGTGCTGTTCCTTGCATTGAACGGTCTGGATAAAGCCATTAGCGGCATAAGAGTGTCGCGTGCCGATGAAGAAGAAAACGCCTCTTGCTGGTGGCTTCTGTGTCTGTTGTTTCCTCTACCGCATGAGAGTCCAGCGCGCCGGCGAAGTAGCATAGGCCTCGCCTGGCTGCTGCAGTTTCTTTTGTGTTTTCTTCGGCGAGCAACGTACGAAGAGCTCCGCGTTTTGCCAATCATGAGTTCGGGCGCATCGATCTGCCACCTGGCAGACTCCGAATGCCGCAATACGATGTACTGCGCCAGTCATGGCGAGCTGTTGACCCGCATCCATCGCGAAGTTCGCAGACGGATACATTTTGCATACACTATTGAGAGTGCTTGTTGAATTGCTGAGCGAAGAGCTTGCGTATCCATGGATCAGAAACACAGGTGGCTACCGAACATTTTCGGCAAGAGCCCGAAAACTCTTTGCAAAAGCTCAGACGGCCGATGTGCCTCAGGGCAGCCGCACGACAACAAAAAATCCCTCGCCCCGTTAACAATTTGTATTGATAGTCGAGCTATTCCTGTTAATGCTGCAGTCTTTATATGTGACGTTAGGCGTTTAATAGTTTTGTCAGCGAGCGACCAGAACCGAGAGATCCCCATGGCATCCTTCATGTTGCGCTTTAACATCAGAGTTATCCAGTCGCCGGGAGCGCCCATATCTGCGACCGCGGCTAGAGGCTGCTATTCGCTTTGGCGAGCGAATCGATCCGCATTCAGGCTGGCAGATATGATGAATGTGCGGTATTTTCGACGCGATCTTCGCGTAGCTCTTTAAATCGTCAAAGGACAGTGAAATGGATATCGATCAGTACATTAAGGCCAGCTTAGAGGGACTTCGCATGCAGATGGCTGCGCATGAAGCTACATGGGGGATCGGCTCCGCCCGCAGCTGGGATGTCAATCAAAATGATGAAAGTATCATCTGGAAATTCAGCGATGGACGCGTAGTGAAGGCTCCCGTGCAAATCGTCGGAACTCTAAATCCGGATGACGGAAGCTTTCTGTGGGCCTGGGATAATCCCAGTGTTCAAATGTCGCTAAGTGGCGCGGCGCAATTAGTCAAAGACTTCGGCCTGAAGCATGGCCTTGCTGAATTTGCGACGGCAAAAGTAACTGCCGGAGAAAAACGGGCCTGGGAATTTACCGCCCTTGCCTGCCGTCTCGCATCGGCAAATGGCGCGTACCGGGGCTTAAGCGGCGGTCCTGCTGTATTTATGACATTCGGCGAGCTGAATATCAGCAAGCGTGATTGACCGAATTGATCAGCTTACAGCTCAGCGGCTCCTCCGATCTGGCAGATCCGCTTGTGCTTATTGGCTTGGAAAGCGCTGTGGTTCTGTGCCGGGTCATGTATGTTTAGCAACATAAGGGTGTGATCCAATCCGACAGAGGGGCTGAGCTCAGATTACTTTGAGTACAAAGAACTTCACCCTGACCGACACACAGTGCCGACAAGCCTCATTGTTTTGGAGAAGGACACTGCTCCCCGGCACGCTCCTGCGCTTTATGTTCCCTGAATCAGGCTCCGAGAAATTCTCGTTGCAATTCCTTTCAATCAGGAAATCATATTGTGCCTTCAACCTTCAACGCGGCTTCGTGTACAGAATAGCCGTGAAGCATAAAGAACAGGATAGATTCGATGTGACTTAATATGGCATACTATCAACGAGCGCAGACAGATGAAACATTATATGGTAATCGAACGCTTTCGGCCTGACTGCCGCGAGCGTGTTTACGAGCGTCTTTATCGCGATGGTCGGCTCTTGCCCGAGGGACTGTACTACCTCGACAGTTGGCTTGTCAAAGACGGTGATCGCTGCTTTCAGTTAATGGCAACGAAAGATGTTGCCTTGTTTGAGCAGTGGATCGAAGGCTGGAGCGATCTTGTAGAGTTCGAAGTTCTTGAAATTGAGCCTCGATCCGACACGGCGCATCAACCCTGACGCAGCATTGTTGCCGCGTCCGGAGCGACCTCACAGGTCCCGCGCCTGTTCTTCTCTGTGGATCTGGTCGAATTAATCACTTGAAAAATTTTTGGTATTCTCCATTCGGAGCGCAAGATGACCCCCGAACAATGGACTGCTGTCGATGATTACTTTGCCGGATTGTTCCTGCCGCCAGACAGCGCGCTGGAAGCTGCTCTCAATGCTAACGCCTCTGCCGGCCTGCCGCCGCATGACCTGGCGCCTAATCAAGGCAAGCTGTTGCACCTGCTGGCGCGTCTTCAGTCAGCGCGAACAATATTGGAAATCGGAACTCTTGGCGCTTACAGCACTATCTGGCTGGCGCGGGCCCTGCCGTCCGATGGCCACCTGACGACCTTGGAAGCTGATCCGCGACACGCTGACGTCGCACGTGCAAACATTGCCGCTGCCGGTCTCAGTCAACGCGTCGAACTGCGGGTCGGTCCCGCGCTCGAGACTTTGCCATTGCTTGCCGACGAACTGCATAGACCTTTCGACCTGATATTTATCGATGCCGACAAGCCGAACAATCCCGCCTATCTGCAATGGGCGCTGAAGCTCTCGCGGCCCGGCAGCCTGATCATCGGCGACAATGTCGTCCGCGAAGGCGCGGTGATCGATGCGGCGAGCAAGGATCCGAATGTGCTGGGAATTCGTCGTTTTAGTGAATTGCTGGCCGCGCATCCCCGATTGAGCGCCACCGCTATCCAGACCGTGGGAAGCAAAGGCTACGATGGCTTTGTCCTGGCATATGTGCTGCCCTGATCGCCATCCCAATCTCAGTCAAGTACGAATACGACCTTTCAGGTGGTCCGCTCGCCCTCTTCCATCGCCTTCAGCCTATCAATCAGTCCGTTCAGGCTGACTTCCGCTCCGATCGACGCTTTGATATTCCCCGCACTCGCCAGGTCGGCTAGTGTTTCGCGATCCGATTTCGTCACGGTCGTCACGATCGTCTGATGCGCAGGCGAAAAAATGCTCGTCAGCATTTGCAGAGGCGTGGCATTGAGATCCAGGATTCTATAGCCGGGTTTGAGGATGGCTTTGGCGGCGCGGAAGCTGAGTTTGCCGGGCGTATCGAACACGATGTCAAATTTGTTGCCGCTGCGGAGCACACCGTCCCGGCATAATCAATTACCCGGTCGGCGCCGAGATGCCGGGTCAGCTCGAAGTCCTCGGCGCGGCAGGTTCCCGTGACGCGAGTGCCGTCGAGAACGGCAAACTGAAGCGCCAAATGTCCCACGCCGCCCATGCAGCCGTTGATAAGGATGTCATCCTCCTGCTTTACTGCGCCCTTGTGACGCAGGGCTCGGAGCGTTGTCGCGCCGGCCATGGGCAGGCAGGCGCAGTCCCTGAAGGAGACAGCTTTCGGCTTGGGAATGGTTCATGCGGCCTGCACGATTGCCTGCTCGCCGAAGGAATTGCCGCACCTGTAGGGCAGCCAGCCGAAGACCTCCTGGCCGGGGGCAAAGCCACGTACACCGCCGCCTGCAGTTGCGACGATTCCCGCAAAGTCACAGCCTATTCCTTTCGTAAACTTGCGTCCCGTGACGAACTCAAGATCGCCCCTGCGAATTCTTTATTCGATGGGATTAACAGAGGCCGCTTTGACTCGAATCAAAAGATCGCCATCTTTCGGCGCGGACGCCGGAGTATCGACGATGTGCATGACCTCGGGGCCGCCGCTTGCGTAGCGCAATGCTCTCATCGTGAACCTCAATAATGTATGTCATGGATTTCAAATCGTTAATTTAGCCTGAAGCGACACACAATCGCAGTGACATCTCTACTTGACAAACAAGCTCAAGCGTTTCCTTAATTTGTTCCGCTCTATTACTGACTGAAAATGTACCATTTTACGGAATCGAAGCATGGCCGATATGAAAACAAGGGCAAGTGATCTCAGCGTAGAAGAATACCTGAATAAAGTTGAAGACGACCGGAAACGCGATGACTGTTACGCCATCCTGGCATTGATGAGGGAGATTACCGACGAAGAGCCGAAGATATGGGGCGGCAGCATGATCGGTTTTGGCAGCTATCATTACAAGTATCCGAGCGGACACGAAGGCGACTGGTTTCTGACGGGATTTGCGCCGCGTAAACAAAACCTGTCGCTCTACATCATGGCGGGCTTCGAGCGCCATGGCGAGCTGATGCAAAAACTCGGTAAGTACAAAACCGGCAAATCCTGCCTCTATGTCAAGACGCTGGACGACATCGATCGCGAAGTCCTGCGCGAGCTGATCGAGTTATCGGTGGCGCATGTTCGAGCCTAGAGTCCTCGACCTAGACATGGGAAGTCACGTACAAGCCGTGAACGAGACTTCGAGTCTAGACATGGGACGTCACGTACAAGCCGTGAACGATCCTTCGAGTCTAGACACGGGAAGTCACGTACAAGCTGTGAACGAGACTTCCCATGTCTACCACGAAGGTTACCACGAAGGTTACCCCGAAGGCTACCCCGAAGGTAGTCACCTCGCTACCAGCTCCACTCTTCGGTTTCTGGCGCGTCCTGTCTCTTCGCGGTTGCTGGCTACCGGCGCCAGCGGTCCCACGCCATGCGGCGTCAAACGCTCCGCTGCAATTCCGTGTTTCTGTACCAGTGCCTCGCGTACCGCCGCGGCGCGTGACGCCGACAGTCGCAGGTTGTAATCAAGGCTGCCGCTGCCGTCCGTGTGTCCGACAACATAAAGATCGAGCTTCGGATGCGCCTGCAGCAGGCCGGCGATCTCCTGCAGGGCCGGCGCCGACTCTTCCTTGAGCGTGGCTTTGTCGTGATCGAAAAATATGCCGTACAGCGCCACTTTGCCGGAACGGTCGATTTCCTTGGCCATTGCCTCGGCATCGATCAGCACAAGATCGTTTTCAAGCGGCTTCATTTCGATGATGTCGACGAGAGCTTCGATTTTATCCTGGCTGTATTGCGCGGCGCCAAACACAAGATAAACCCTGCCTTCAGGGCGGTCGAGCCGGGCTGCGAAGTAGCCGCTGCCTCCGCTGCTGGCAGAGCCGGTCAGCAGGAGCGAAGCACCGGGCGGAAAGGCGTTAGCGCTGTAGTGGACGCCCAGGAAACCACGCTGGCCTACCTTACCCTTCACGCTCGACAGCTTATCATGGCCTTTGGCGAGAATCGTAAAGCCGGCTTTTTCCGCCGCGCGCAGGTAATTGGCATACACTTCATAAAAGCTGCGTTCCCCTTCCAGCGAATAGTTTATCCGGGTGATCCGGCCTTCGACCTCCAGCCACTTGTCAATGCGCTTGTAGCCGGTCACCGGGCCCATTGCAATCCGGTATTGTTCAAAAATCTGGCGATCGTACCAGCTGATCATCGAGCCGGGATAACGCGTAATCAGGGGATGATCGGCGCTACCGCTTACATCGTTGGCCCGAAGCTGAGGGGCACCGCCGAGGATCAGCGCCAATACGCAAAGCAGTGATTTCATGAGGCAGGACTCCCGTGGAATAGCGGCGGGCGGCCCGTGCCGCAAGAGCCGGACCGGCACATTGAACATCGTGGACTGATTGACAATGCTGATCGAGACCGGCCTCGCCAGTCTCGTAGCCATTGCCGCAACAAAAATAGCTCTGCCTCGTCCGCCGGATCAATCGCCCAAATGGGGTATTTTGTGCGGCTGCCATTTCAATAGTCGTTGCACTTAACTGACGTGGACGCTTGTTGTTCCCGGCCAAGTCGGCAACAGCGCTGCAATATTGAAGTTACTCGGCGCGAGAGGTGCAGAGATGGTATTTAATTCGCCGACAACGATTGATCTAGGCATCGCCCTGGTGCTGTGGTGCGCCGGTTTCGTTCTCTTCGGCCGCTTCATCGTTCCGCGTTGGAAGGTGGCCGGTAAACTGCTTTTCTATCTGGCCCTTGCTGTATTGCTCTCGTATCAATTCGACCATTGGTCGCTGCTGTGGATCATCGGGCACCCTTTGCTTGGCATTGGCGGACACATCTGGTGGTGCCAACGGCATGGTATTAACTGGCTTAGTTGTCGGCCGCGCGCGAAGTATCTGCAATTGCGACCCTGGGCGTCAAGGGATGGATTCACCCGGGGCAATGAAAAGCGGCGGGACGGGAAAATCGCTGACGGCTAGTGGAGAGCGGCCGGAAAGGAATGAAGAAGGTCGGCTTTGGAATCCAGCTGAATTTGAGCTAATATCGACTATCGTTGCGGAACAGGGCGGACCAAGCGAATATCCTTCGGGCTAGCGCGTTCAATTGATTCCCGGACGATTAAGTGTTAACCGACAGGCTGATGGGATGCTTCCTCAAACCGGAGCCTTCGAGGTCTTCATCGACCGCTTCCTGCAAAATCGCCCGCCCCGCAGCTGTAGTTCCTTAAACAAGTTGAAGGTGTCTTGTGGAAACTTTAACAGAAAAGAGTCTCTATTCTGCCGAGGTCCATCAGGAGTGTCTGGAGCGCATCGGCAAGCTTGCGTCGGACACGCAGCCCCAGTGGGGCAAGATGAGCGTTGCTCAAATGCTGGCGCACTGCGCCGAAATTCAGGAAGTCGCCAACGGCAAGGAGTTAAAGAACACTCCTTTTATCGCCAGATTGTTTAAGGGAATGATCCGCAATATGGTTCTTAACAATAAGCCCTTTCCGAAAAGCACTAAAACGCACCCGCAATATCTGCAGACTGCGAAGCGCGACTTTGAGCGCGAGAAGAATCGACTGCTCGCTGCTGTCGATACATTCGTCAGTGCGGGCGCGGCTCCTGGTGAACATCCATTTTTCGGTCCTATGACAGCGGAAGAAAAGGGATGGAGTATGTATAAACACCTGGATCATCATTTGCAGCAGTTTGGGGTTTGAGTCGAGGCCTTATGCCCGGGTATTAGCCTTGTGCCGGCCCTACGGCCTTTAATAAAATTCGACATTGCTTGATGCAGCCTGCCCGGCCCTTTCGTAATCCATCAACTATTCGCCGAATGAAACGCGATTCGGCAGAGGGCCGGCAAAATGCGAATACTTCGTCTGTCAACTCTGATTATTATCCTTTGCGCGTTGCCGCCGGCTCAGGTCGGCTACGCCGGGGAATCAGAAAACGAGTGGTTCAAAACACCACATAAAGTCGTCGCCTCATCCACCGAATTCGTGGATCTGGGTCGACAGTACCTGTTGGGATTCAGCCTGTTCAATACGGTCGATCATGCCGACTTCTACTTTTCGGGAGTGGATTTCCGCATCGGGCTGCTCGATCGCTTTGACGGCGACTTAAAACTACGCTGGCGTTTTACCCTCCTCGATCTGGGCGTTGCAAACGGCGACTTCCCGACTTCCTGGCGTAACTGGCCGGATCGCCATACGCAGCAAGGGCGTCGGCGAAACGTCGCTCGGTTCGATGGCGGCGTCACGCTCTTCGATTTCGATCACTCCCTCGCACTCGAGTCCTACACGCGCTATCTTAGCCTCCGCGCTGGATTCAGCACTCAGCCCGATCGTGAAGCCCAGGTGCTGTTTCTCCCCGCGATGCGGGCGGTCCTTGGCGTCGGCAGTCTTTGTTTTGGCAGCGGTCCCCTGGCTGCTTTCGAGGAAAAAGCAGGCGATTGCCTCTTGGGCCTGGAAGGACGAATGCGCGCCCGTTTGCAGCTTATGCTCTGGCAGCATCTTGTTGTTGACGTCAAAGGCGAAGCCGGTCATTTTCAAGGCGCGTCGGGAGCGTCGACGCTCGCTGCTTCTGTTGGTCTCTTTTATCTTAGCGAAGCATTTCCGCGTTACGTGCAATCCGCGATATGGGAAATAGGTCTGCTCGGCGAACGGACACTCTGGTTCATGGATTCGCTGGAGCGGCCGCTCAGTAGGTTTAGTCTTCAGCTGCGCCTTCACCTTGAAAACGATTAGCGGAGACAGCGAAAGAAGAGTTACGGCAAGGAGCCGTCAAACAGTGACGCCGGCTTTTTCTTTCCGGCAGGTTTCATAGCATCGCATTCCCATCGCCTGCGTTTGGCTGCCTGGAAGGTTGAAAGCTGTGCGAGATGTATGGCGGACCCGAATTTAATATGCTCCTGCCTTATCCTCTTCTGACATGCCGCGACCTGCATCCCTGATACCTTGCTCCGCGAACAAACAAGAAAACTCCTGGTGAGACAAAATTGGAGCTGCTTGCCCGGTCTTGTATCTGGACAGCCGGTTTTGCCAATCTTTGAAACGACTACTTCTCGGCTATGAACAGCTCGCGCGCGCGCGTTCAGCTGCTGGCGGAACTCCAGGTACCCTTGCTTTCGAAGTGGATCGGATTCGGTTCCGACGGCAGTCGCATCCGGTCATCCGGACCGAGTGGGAGCGGGGCATACTTGGACTCCAGCGCTTGAGGTGCTATTTTGTCATTCCCGGCCTTTGCGAAACAACGATCTCCACGAACAGCATGAGGCGTCGCCCGATCCACGCACTCTTCTCCTGGACAAATTGTCTGTGCTTGTTTACTGTGCTGCTGGCTGCCACAACCCAGACTTCGGCCGACTTTGACTGGAATTTTCCGGATCTGGGCGATTACGACGGCAAACGCAAAATCGTGTTTTCGTCTGTTGCGATCGACGAGCTGGGGCAGCAATACCTCTTGGGCTATAGTTTGGTAAATTCGATAGATCTCGGCAAAGAGAACATTGATTTCGTGCATCTCAGGTTGGGAATACTTGATCGCGAAGCTGCCGCTACGCAGTTTCGCTGGCGTTTCACCCTGTATGACTGGGGATTGCGCAGGGGCGAGTTCAGCGACAACTGGCGTCTGAGCAAGAGTCGTGCTTCGCAGGCGCCCGAAGACCGGAGCACATTCTTTAACTTTCACTACGGATACAGCATACTTGATTTCGATCGCACGCTGGCGCTTGAATCCTCTACCCGTTACCTGCAGGTGCGAGCCGGTTTCGGTCGCAATCATGACCGCAGGGGCAGTCTGCTTTTTCTGCCCGAGATGCAGGGCGCACTGAGCTTCGGCAGTATCTGCTTTGGCGACGGACTCCTGGCTGCCTTTGAGGAAAAGGCAGGTGATTGTATCCTTGGCGTGGAAACGCGCTTATCAGGCAGTATCAACGCGATGCTGTGGCAGCATCTTGTTCTGGGTATCGGGACTGAAGCCCTTCGCTTCCTGGGGCCGGGCAATCCTTCGTCCCTCGCCTATTCTTTTAGCCTGCTTTACCTTAGCGACGCCTTTCCCGAGCGGCTGGAGAAAAACCTGTGGGAGATCGGTCTGCGAGCTGAGCGCAGTACTTGGTTCATGGACTCGCTGGAGCAGCCCGAGACTCGCTTGAGTTTGCTGCTGCGCCTCTACCTGGCGGACGAGTAGTCGGGGCATTGCCAGGATCTGTGCTTCGTGGCCGCAAGCGACAAATCATTGTTCCCTAGTCGCGACTTCGATAGTTTTAGCCGCGCTGTACCGTCACGGTCGGCATGCTGCACTCTAAGCAATGGGAACAAAAACTGCCTGGAAGTCCGAACAATGGCCGCCTACAACATCATTACCGTCAATGCTGACAACGTAGAACAGCACGGTTTTTTTTGCGTCAAGAATAAACGACATCCCGGTTACCTGGCCAAACTGGCGTGGCTGCGGCGGCAAATGCTGGGCGGTCTGCGTCTCAAGCTTATCCTGACGAGCGAGGGACGGCATGCCGGATTTCTCGAATACGCTCCCGGCCCTGCCACCTGGCGGGTTGTCGAGGCCGACAACTACCTGGTGATCCACTGTATCTGGGTAGCTTCCAATAAGTTTCCGATCAAGGGTATGGCGGCCGCTCTGTTGGATGAGTGTATGCAGGATGCGCGCGCCGCCGGACTTGCGGGACTGGCCGTCGTCTGCAGCGACGGAAGCTGGATGGCGGGCAAAGAAGTTTTCCGGAAACACGGTTTCAGCCAGTCGGATGAAGCGCCGCCCAACTACCAGCTGTTAAGTAAACGGATCGCCGCGGAAAGCCCGCCGGCGTTTCCCGGGAATTGGGGCGAACGTTTGGAGCGGCTGCGCGGATTGCAATTGTTGTATACGCCCCAATGTCCCTACATCGGCAAATCACTGGCCGAGCTGCCGACAATCGCCCGACAGTACGGCATACAGCTCACAATGGTGGAACTGAATGACCCGGCGCAGGCGCGCGCGACGATGCCCTCGCCTTACGGAGTAAGTAATCTCGTGTATAATGGACGTCTCCTTGCCGATCGGCCATTCAGCCTCACACGCTTCAAAAACATTCTGCGGAAAGAGTTGGGACTGCAAGCGCAGCATTAAACTACAACGACAGCAAAAGTGTCATTCGTCGAAAGTGATGCCGGATTAAGAAAAAAACTCATTTCATTTTGTCGTCAAAAATCCTATCTTTTTGCTGCTTGTTTGCTCAAATTGATGATTCTGACAAACGGCTGGACTAAAAACATCGTAAAGTAGGTTTACTACCTATAAACACCCACAGTAGATCATTGAGAGATTCAGTCGGACGCAGCGAGCGCGAGTAATTCGGTTTTTTAACCACTGCCCTGTGCACAATACTTATTGTCGTAAGGAAACTATAGGTCTAAAGTCAGACGGCACTAATAGCGGATTGCCCGACTGCCCGATCAGCTTCGAGAAGGAAGCCGGGGACTCGGTGCGCTTCGCGCTGCAATCACAAAACCGAATTCAATCGCCGCTTGTCTCTTCCGGGCAAATGCGGGCTGGATATTGTCCGCCTGCCCTGGTAATGCGTCTGTTAACAGAGTGTTAAAAAACTGTAATCACTGAATCGCAGGTTTTCTAACCGAGCTATGCTTAGTTCGGGTACTACACTATTGTTTGTTAAAATCGGACACCAGTAGCCCGAATAATCGGACATTATGTACATCCTTGACAGCCGGCAATCCTCCGACCCGACCGTGAATGCCTGTTCCGCGAAGACAGGCGCGTGTGCAGGTGAAAATGCTAAGCTTAATGCTCCTATCGAGATCCCCGCTTTTTCGCTGTCGAGAAGCGGCGGCATCATAAAGTGGATCGAGATAGGCTATCAGGCCCATCGGGCCGAGGGCACCGCGAAATCTGCAATTCCTCTGTCGCTGTCGCCGGCCCTTAATGGCTTCGGTCCCGGCCGCTCCCTGGCGCTGCGGAGCTCTATTGCAGACACGCTGCATTGCGGCCGGGCTGAAAGCTTGGACCCGGCACGTGGAAAGTCCTGCGGCTGTATTGCGGTGATTGAAAACCGCAGGTTGCCATACTCTCTCTCCCGGCTTCAACAAGCGCGAATCAATATGAGTTCAATGTCCATCGGCACAATGGCGCGGCGATCTGCGATTCGACCCCGGCCTGCCACAGAAACAGGTAAGCCATTACAACATGTGCCTGCCCGCAGTCTGCGTTTCGCAGTCAGAAAACAGCAACAACAGTGTGAAGCGTATCAATACTCATCGCTTGACACAACACTGTCAACAAATTCCGAAGTCGCATGAATAACCAGGTCCGCGAAGCCAAAGAAGATCTTCAGGAAGGTCAATATGCCGGTAACATCGGTATGCTCACGCGCGAGGCCGCAACCAAGTCCAATGCCATCGAGATTCCGTCCATCGAGCTGCCCAGGGGCGGCGGGGCATTGCGGGGCATCGACGAAAAATTTGAAGTTAATGCCGCCAACGGCACTTCGGGTCTGACGATTCCGCTGCCATTCTCGCCGGGCCGCAACGGTTTTACACCCGATGTGAACCTGCGCTACAATTCCGGCGGCGGCAACAGCGAGTTTGGTCTCGGCTGGACGCTTGAGTCTGCTTCGATCCAGCGCAAAACGGATAAGCGCCTGCCCCGCTATTTCGAGGGCGAAGAAGAAGACGTCTTTCTGTTAAGCGGTGCAGAGGATCTGACGGCGATGCTGGAGGAGCAGGGCGCGGGCAACTGGCAAAAGGTTGAATTTCAGGTCGGCGATTACCGGATTAAACGCTACCGTCCCAGAGTTGAATCTTCTTTTGCGCGAATCGAGCAGATCGGTCACCCCGCGCACGGTGTATACTGGAAGGTGACATCGCGTTCGAATGTGACGACAATCTACGGTCGGAGTCCGGATGCGCGTATCAGCGATCCCGAAGACAGCCGGCGAATCTTTCAATGGCTGCCTGAGTTCAGCTTTGACGACAAAGGCAACTGGCTGCGCTTCGAGTATAAGGATGAAGATAGCGCGAAGGTGCCGGACGTCTTGTTCGAGCGTAACCGACGCAGTGGCCTGGCTCCCTTCAGCAACAAGTATCTTAAACGAATCCGCTATGCGAACCGCCTGCCGTATTACCCGGATGCCGCGCGGCCCTACGATCCTTCGGCGCCATCAGACAATGAATGTTTCTTTGAAGTCGTATTCGACTACGGTGAGCACGATCAGCAGATTCCGACGCCCGCCGAAGTCGATGGCCGGGACTGGGACTATCGTCCCGACGCGTATTCGCGTTATCGGGCGGGCTTTGAGATTCGCACCAATCGCCTCTGCAAGCGCGTCCTGTTTTTTCACCATTTCAAGGACGAGGCTTCCTTCGGTGAAAATTATCTGGTGCGCTCGCTGGATTTCGACTATGAGCCCTCTTCGATTAACGAATCCGGCCGGGCGGAAGTCAGCTATCTCGCTTCGGTCACGCAAGCAGGTTACATAAGAAAAGATGACAATACCTACGCCCGCAAGACGCTGCCGCCGCTTGAATTCACTTACCAGCGTCTTTCGTGGAGCAGCGAAGTCCATTCGGTCGATCGAGAGAACCTTGTTAATGCGCCGGTGGGGCTGACCAACAACTATCAGTGGGTGGATCTCTATGGTGAGGGTATCGCCGGAATATTGTCCGAACAAGCGGATGGCTGGTTTTACAAATCAAACAAGGGTGATGTTGACGGCGACGGCAATGTGCTATTCAGCGCCGCCGCCCTGGTTCTTGCCAGACCCTCTTTTAATGGTTTATCCTCGGGATTGCTTTCTCTGCAGGACCTGGCCGCTAATGGCGAAAAGCAGCTTGTCCTTAACGCGCAGGGGATGCAGGGCTATTTTGAATTAACGGGTGACCGGCAATGGCGGCCGTTCACGCCCTTCGCTCATGTGGCGAATCTTGATCTCAGCAGTAGCGACATTAAACGAATCGATCTGAATGGCGACGGCCAGGCCGAACTGCTGCTTGCCGACGAGAGTGCTTTCATCTGGTACGCCGCTGATGGCAAGGATGGCTACAAGGCTGCTGAACGCAGTGCAAAGAGTCTTGACGAAGAGCAGGGACCGCGAGTCGTCTTTGCCGATCAGGAACAAAGCATCTTCTTTGCCGATATGACCGGTGATGGATTAAACGATATTGTCCGCATCCGAAACGGTGAAGTCTGTTATTGGGCCAACAAGGGTTATGGCCGTTTCAGCGCCAGGGTCGCGATGAGCAATGCGCCGCTCTTTGACCATCCGGCTTCCTTCAACCCGCAATTTCTGCGCCTGGCGGATGTAAGCGGAACGGGCGCGACGGACATCGTGTATCTGGGGCACAATAGTTTTCGAGCTTTCCTGAACCACAGCGGCAACTCCTGGAGCGAGGCTCAGGAATTCAATGCCTTTCCTTCGATTGACGCCCGCAGCGCTATAGCCCTCGTCGACCTGCTGGGCAATGGAACCCAGTGTATCGTCTGGTCATCCGATTTACCCGGCCAGTCGCATGCTCCAATGCGCTATATCGACCTGATGAATAGCCGTAAACCCCACCTGCTTCAAAGTTACAAGAATAACCTGGGTAGAGAAACATCGCTGGAATACAAAAGCTCGGTTCATTATTTCCTGCAAGACAAACGCGCGGGTCGGCCCTGGGCCACCAGTCTGCCCTTCCCGGTACAGGTCGTTGCAAAACTTCTTGTGGAGGATAACGTCAGTTCGCTGCGATTCAGCAGCCATTATACCTACCACCACGGTTACTACGATCATCCGGAGCGCGAATTCCGTGGATTCGGCATGGTTGAGCAAAGAGACAGCGAAGAATATGAAGAGTGGCGGGCAGCAGCGGAGGGCAGCCGGCTCGAGCGCTCGGAGGAAAGCTATCAGAGCCCGATGTTAACGAAAACCTGGTACCATACCGGCGCCTTTCTGGCCGACGATCGGATCATGGAGCACCTGGAAGACGAATACTGGTATGAAGAGTTTAAGCGATCCTTCCCCGACACGCCTCTTACAATCAGCGAGCCACAATTACCCGGAACGAAGATTAGCACCGCAGGGACGATTCTCGACGACACATTGAGCGATTCCATGTCGGCGGATGAATGGCGTGAAGCGCTGCGCGCCTGTAAGGGCAGCGTATTGCGACGCGAAGTGTTTGCCCTGGACGCCACCGCCGACAATGCTGATGACGCAGCGCGCCAACGGCAGTTAACACCCTACAGCGTCGAGACCCGCAATTGCCGGATTCAGATACTGCAGCCGCGTGATGCGCAGCCTTATGCGGTTTTCCAGCTCAGCGAAAGCGAAGTGTTGACGATTCATTACGAACGACAAATGGATGACCCGCGTATCGCCCACAGTCTGAATCTCAGGATTGATGAGCTGGGCAATGTATTGGAAAGCGCTGCGGTGGTCTACGGCCGCAATCCCCTTCGAGCGAATGCCGCGGCGCAGAATCTGCGGGACAGAGTCAGCGATTTCGGCGATGAAAACGATCCGGCTGTTTTACAGGCGGCTTTTGAAAATGCTGTAGACAACTTAAACGCGGCGCAGCAAGGGACGCGGGTCATTGTCAGCCGCAACCGCTTCAGCAATGATGTGATAAGTCCGGAGGTTTATCGTCTGCGCGCAGCCAGCGCGATTGAGAGTTACGAGATTACGGGACTGACGCCTGCCGCCGCGATTTACGCCCTCGGGGAGTTGGACGGAATCCTCGATGACGGCGCAAGCACGACGATTGCCTACCATGCGGCGCCGTCGATGGCTGTCGAGCGCCGTCTGATCGAATCCGTCCATACGCTGTTTTACGCCGACGACCTGAGCACCGCCTTGCCACTGGGTCAGATAGAGTCGAAGGGATTAGCCTACGAAAGTTATCAACTGGCCTATACGCCTGATTTGCTAAACGTCCTCTTCGCCGACAAAATCTCCAACCCGGCAGCCGCCATGACCGCGGCAAACTTTGTGCATAGTCAGGGTGACGTTAACTGGTGGCTGCGTTCCGGCATCATCGACTACATCGAAATGGGTGAGGATGCCGGGGATGCCGCCGCGCGCTTCTACAGTCCTCTGGCTTACACCGATCCGCTTGGGGCAAAGACGGAGGTCGCATATCTGAAGGACTATTTTCTGTTGATCGAGTCTACCCGCGACGCCATCGGCAATCAAATCAAGGTGGAGCGTTTTAACCTGCGCAGCCTGTCGCCGAGCCTGATCAGAGACGTCAATGACAACCTTTCGGAGGTTTTGCTGGATGAGCTGGGACTGGTGAAAGCCTTCGCGATCCTCGGTAAAGATCTGGATGGCGACGGGCTTGCCGAACTGGATCCGACGGATGTGCTGACGGGATTGGAGGAACAGAGCGAAAGCGAGTTGTCAGACATCCAGCAGTTTCTGGCGAGTGAAGATTCCATGGATCTGGATCAGCGTGGCCGCGTCTTGTTGAAAGGTGCCGGCAGTCGTTACGTTTATGATTTTGATCGCTACCGTAATGGCGCGGGGCCCGCCCTTGTCGTTTCTATCCACCGCGAAGAGCATCACAGCATTAATCCCGCCAGTAAGCTGCAGCTCCGCTTTGAATACAGTGACGGCACGGGCACTGTGGCGATGACCAAGATGCAGGCCGAACCCGGTCTCGCCAGGGGGCTTGCTATCCAGCCTGACGACAGTTACAGCGTGACGGAAGTGGATACCGCCGAATCTGACCCCGAAGGGCTGCGTTGGATAGGCAGCGGGAGAACTATACTTAACAATAAGGGTAATCCAGTTAAACAATATGAACCCTACTTTGCCTTGAGTCCGGCCTTTGAAAGCGCGGCGGAACTTGTCGAAAGCGGTGTTACACTGATACTGACTTACGATGCCCCGGGCAGACTGATCCGGACGGACTTTCCCGACGGCACTTACAGCCATTCTCTTATGGACGCCTGGCGGCAACGCCACTATGATCGCAACGATTCCATTGCAGACAGCCGCTGGTATGATGAGCGTATTAACAATCTGATCGATGACGAGCTGCTGGCAGCCGGCAAAGACCCGGCGGTTGAGAAGGAAGCCGCCCAGAAGGCTATTAAGCATCGGGATACGCCTGATGAGATATACCTCGACGCACTGGGGCGACCCGTGCTTAACATGTCTCATAACGGTCGTGACGACAATGGACGAGAAAAACTCTATGCAGCCTTTATCGCCCTGGACATCGAAGGCAATGTCCGCAGCGTCGACGATGCCCGGGCTAGCACGGTGATGGAATATGGTTATGATATGCTCGGCCATCGTCTGTACCAAAAGAGCGCTGACGCCGGTGAACGCTGGCAGCTTAACGATGCGGCCGGTAATCCGCTGAGCAGATGGGATAGCCGAAATCACATATTCAGCTACAGCTATGATGCGCTGCATCGTCCCACCGGTATCTATGTTAAAGGCGGCGATGATGCGAGCGAGCTTCTGAATCACCGGATTGAAAAGATTGTGTATGGCGAAGGCCAGACCGACGATAAAACACTGAATCTCAGAGGTCGCTTCTTCGCTCGTTATGATCAGGCCGGCAAAACCGCTTTTGGCTCCTACGACAACAAAGGCAATGTGCTGTCGAGCAGCCGGCGTCTGGCGCGCGACTATAAAAGAACCGTTGACTGGAGCGGCCCCGATCCGGATGCCGGGCTCGAAGCAGAGTCCTTTACTTCCGCGGCGGAATTCGATGCGCTCAGTCGGCCGCGGCGGAAAACGCATCACGACGGCAGCGTCACCGAATCGACCTACAATGCCGCCGGCCTCCTGGAAACGATACTTGTCAGCCAGGCCGCGGCGCCCGCAGAAACTATCGTCGCTAATATCAATTATGATGAAAAGGGCCAGCGACAGCATGTCCTGTACGGCAACGGTATCAGCACGACCTACGATTACGATGCCGCAACTTTTCGTTTGACACATCTCGCAAGCAGCAAAGCCGATGGCGAGATCCTGCAGGATCTGTATTACAGCTACGATCCGGTGGGCAATATCAGCAGTCTCGAGGATAAGAGCGTTCCGGTCGTGTTTTTTAACAATCAAAAAGTTGAAGCAAGAGCGCGTTACACCTATGACCCGCTCTATCGATTGACGGAAGCTGAAGGCCGGGAGCATGCCGGGCAGGCGATCGATTTCGGGCCGGAAGACAACTGGCAGGATCAGAGCTTTCTCAAGCAATACAATCCGGGCGATGTCATGGCCTGGCGCAACTATAGGCAGCGCTATCGCTATGATCCCGTTGGTAACATTGAACGGATCAGACATATTGCCAACCAGGGCAGCTGGACGAGAAATCTGGCTTATGCGGCGGATTCAAATCGCTTAAACAGCGCCGATGTCGATGGGCAGATGTATGACTATTCGTCGCATAACGCCCATGGATGTATTGCGCGCCTACCGCATCTGCAGCTAATGAAGTGGAACTGTAAGGACGAGCTGCGAGCGACGGCCAGACAGTCGGTCCTCAGCGGCAGCGCCGAGACGACATATTATGTATATGATGCCGGCGGCCGGCGGGTACGTAAAGTAACGGAAAATGCTGCGAGCGACGGCGCTGTTCCGGACCGCAAGGACGAGCGGATTTACCTGGACGGCATTGAAATCTATCGCAAACTCAGCGGTCTTAACAAGGGACTGGAGCGCCGGACACTCTCTGTGGAGGATGGACGGGAACGCGTGGCGATCATCGATAGCCGCAACGAGGTCGATGATGGTACAGCGGCGCGAAGCACTCGCTATCAGTTCGGCAATCACCTGGGATCGGTGATGCTGGAGACGGATGAAACAGCGCGCGTAATCAGCTATGAAGAATATCATCCCTACGGTACAAGCGCCTATCAGGCCGTCGACGCCACGCTTGCAGCAGCAGCCAAACGCTACCGCTATATCAGGATGGAGCGCGATTCGGAAAACGGTCTTAACTATCATGGCGCGCGCTATTACATCCCCTGGCTGGGGCGCTGGTTAAGTCCCGACCCTGCCGGGCTGGTGGACGGACTTAACCTCTATCGCTTTGCAAAAAACAACCCGATACGATTTGTTGATCCGCTCGGCAACGATACGATCGATTTGGGCCTTGCCACCGAACTGGACCGCCGCTGGCTGGATGGGATAACGAATACCTTTGAAGATTTTGCATCCGACTACAGCGGTACGGATCGGGAGATTGTCAGGCAGGCGATTGAAGAAGCGGACGAGATCCGCTTTCATCTCGACGGCATCGATGAAGACGAATTGTTCAAACAGGTGGACAACATCGATACGCATGTCAGGCAGCACGGTACGGTGGGGCTTGATGACTTTATTCGGGACAACCGCTCGTTTACCGCCTACGAATTTTACGAAGTTCTCGGCGATGAAGATGTGCTCGAAAAAACCAACTTTTTCGTGGACGGCGCCGACGCGCCCTCGGGCCGTGTTAACAATTTGCTGAACCGATTTGACGAATTCCGCGGTCCACGCGGCCCGCGCGGCGGCGGTCCCAGTGGCGGTCGCGGCGGCAACAATAACGGTGGCGGCGGCAGGAATAACGGTAGCCCGCGCAGATCGAGCTCAGCCGCCGCCGATGTCGCCGAGGACGCTACAAATTCACGCGCCGCCCGCCGTCTCGTATCCGAAGCCGCGGAAGAAGGCGGCGAAACCCTGCTGCGGCGCGCCGGCCGGAGCTTTTTTAACGTCGTACCATTTCTGGGTGCTGCCGTGACGCTGCTGACTTACAATGAGGCCGACGCTCATAACCTGGGTTCGAATCGCGTCGAAGAGGCAATCGCGGGCGAAACGCCGATCGGCGCGGCCCGGGACGCGGCGGTCATGATCGAGCTGGGTGGTGAACTTGTCGGTCATGGCATATCGGCCACTATCAATGTCATCGAGGAACGCGACGATACGCCGCCGCCGGGCTCATCCGAGATCGACTGGTATAACTATCTCTATAATGCCTTTACGCGATAATCACTTGTCGCGGACAATTCCGAACGTGAAGCTTAAGACCGTATGATACAATTAACACAACTACAAGACCGCGAGCCGGCAGAGGCGTCAACTCCAGAGACGCCGGGTGATTCAATGGCCGGCGATTTCAGCGCACTGACGAGAGCCGTCGCCACAGACTCGAACGCCATCGAGATACCCTCGGTTGAGCTGCCCAGGGGCGGCGGAGCTCTCAAAGGCATCGATGAAACGTTTAATGTTAACGCCGCCAATGGGACCTCGAGCCTCACGATACCGCTGCCGCTTACACCCGGCCGCGGCGGATTTACGCCCGAACTGAATCTACGCTACAATTCAGGCGGCGGCAATGGTCCCTTCGGACTGGGCTGGTCGCTGGACCTTCCTTCCATTCAACGCCGGACGGATCGGCGCTTGCCTCGTTACCGGGAAGGCCGGGAGGAGGACGTCTACCTGCTTTCGGGCGCGGAAGACCTGACGCCGGTGCTGCAAGAGACGGAGCCCGGCGTTTGGGAAGCGCTAGAACATCAGGCCGGCGCCTATCGGGTTAAACGCTATCGTCCGCGCATCGAGTCTGCCTTTGCCCGGATAGAACAAGTTCGTCATGCGGACCAGGGCACTTACTGGAAGGTGACATCTAAGGAGAATGTCGTAACGATATACGGGCGCAGTCCGCAAACGCGTATCGCCGATCCCGATGACGACCGGCGTGTGTTTCAATGGCTGCCCGAATTCAGCTATGACGACAAAGGCAACTGGATGCGCTATGAATACAAGGACGAGAACCTGGACAATGTTCCCGATGAAATCTTCGAATCGAAGCGTCGCGAGGGGCTGGCTCGCTTCAGCAATAAATATCTTAAACGGGTGAAGTACGGCAATCGCCGGCCCTATTATGCCGATCCCGCCAGGCCCTATGATCCGCCCGCCGCCGCCGACCCCGAGCATTTCTTTGAACTCGTTTTCGACTACGGCGAGCACAACGAGCTTATCCCGCTGCCGCAGGAAGACGCGGAATTGAAGTGGGCTTATCGCGCCGATGCTTTTTCAACATATCGCGCGGGCTTTGAAATCCGGACGAAACGTCTCTGTCAACGGGCGTTGATGTTTCATCATTTCAGCGATGAAGCCGCCTTTGGCGTCGATTATCTGGTGCGATCGCTGACCCTCGACTACAGGCCTTCTTCCATCAATGAATCGGGGCAGGCCGAAGTCAGCTACCTCGGCACAGCCACGCAATACGGTCATATTCGCAGGAATGACGGTAGCTATTCCTCGCGAGCGCTTCCACCGCTGTCCTTCAGCTATCGGGAGCTTCAGTGGAATACGGACGTTCGGACAATCGACACCGACAACATTCAGGGCGCAGCGGCCGGCCTGACGAACAACTACCAGTGGGTGGACGTCTACGGCGAAGGCATTGCCGGCATCCTTGCGGAAGAGGGCGAAGGCTGGTTTTACAAATCCAACCTCGGTGATCGTGACGACGACGGTCGGCCGGCATTCACGGCGGCAAACAAGCTTATCGACAAACCTTCGCTGAACGGTCTCGGGGACGGCCGATTGTCACTACAGGATCTGGCTGCCGACGGCCGCAAACAGCTCGTTGTGAACGCTCCCGGGCTGCAGGGATATTTTGAGCTCGGGAGCGAAGGGGAATGGCAAGCCTTCACCCCTTTCAGGGAGATCGCCAACATCGATCCCGCCGATCCTAACCTGCGGCGCATCGATCTTGACGGCGACGGCCAGGCTGAATTGGTGATCGCGGGCGATGACGCCTTTATCTGGTATGCGGCCAATGGCAGACAGGGTTATCAGGCCGCCGAACGGAGTGTTAAGAGCCTCGACGAAGATTCCGGCCCCCGTATCATTTTTGCCGATCAGCAGCAGCGTGTGTTCCTTGCCGATATGACGGGAGACGGCCTGACGGACATTGTCCGCATCAGCAACGGTGAAGTCTGTTACTGGGCCAACAAAGGCTACGGTTGTTTCAGCGCTAAAGTTCGGATGGGCAATGCGCCGCTCTTTGATCATCCGGCCGCCTTCAATCCGCAGTATATCCATCTGGCGGATGTGAGCGGTACCGGCACCACCGATATTGTTTACCTGGGCAAACGGCGATTCAGCGCTTTTCTTAACCTCAGCGGCAACGCCCTCAGCAATGCTCACGACATCGATCCCTTTTGTCCGGTCGACACCAACAGTCGTCTCGCGGTCGTAGACCTTCTCGGTACAGGTACAGCCTGTGTCGTCTGGTCCTCCGACCTCCCGACGCACGCGCAGGCGCCGATGCGCTACATCGACCTGATGGACGGTCGTAAACCGCACCTGATGTCGGGCTACACGAATAGTATGGGCAAAGAATGCAGGCTGTCCTACCGCAGCTCGACCTACTTTTATCTCAAGGATAAACGTGAAGGACGGCCCTGGAGCACGAAGCTGCCTTTTCCGGTGCAGGTGCTCAGCGAGTACATCGTGGAAGACGGCGTTACCAATGTGCGCTTCAGCAGTCGGTACCGATACCATCACGGTTATTACGATCAGGCCGAACGTGAATTTCGCGGCTTTGCGATGGTGGAGCAGACGGACAGTGAAGTATACAGCCAGTGGCATGCCAACGCCGCGGGCACCCGCCTTGAGCAGTCGGAAGAATTATACCAGGCGCCGGTGTTAACGAAGACATGGTTTCACACCGGCGCATTCGTCGATCGACAGCGCATACTGAATCAGCATGCAAAAGAATACTGGTTCGAGGAATATCAGCGGCAGCTGCCGGACAGCCCGCTAACGATCGGTGAGGCGCAATTGCCCGAGGCGCGCATCCACAGCGCGGCGTCGATCGCGGCAGACGATGTGCTTGACAGGCTCAGCGCCGCCGAGTGGCGCGAGATGCTCCGTGCCTGCAAGGGGATGGTCATTCGGAAGGAAGTCTTTGCGCTGGATGCCGCCGTCGGGGCGAGCGATGAGGATGTCGGCCGGCAACTTACCCCTTATACGGTCGAAATGCGCAACTGCGACATCCAGCTATTGCAGCCGCGCCTCGATCACCGCTGCGCCGTCTTCCTGTTAAGCGAAAGTGAAAGCCTCAGCTATCACTATGAACGCAAAGCGGAGGATCCGCGCGTCAGGCATACACTTAACATCCGGGTTGATGATAGAGGCAATGTGCTGGAACGCGCTTCGATCAGCTATGGCCGGAAGCAGGCGGCGGCGGAAGCTTCAGCCCAGGACCTGCGGGACAGAGTCACTGATTTTAACGATTCGGATGAGCAGGCAGCGCTCCAGTCCGCATTTGCCGCTGCCCTTGCCGACTGCGAGTCTGCGCAGCGGCAAACGCATGTTGTCGTTACCCGGAACAGTTTCAGCAACGACATCGACCTCCCCGAAGCATTTCGATCGCGTTCGATTGCCGAGGTCAGGACCTACGAGATCAGCGGTCTGACAAGCGCGGCCGCAATATTTACCCTCAGCGAGTTTGAGGAAATCCTCAGCGATGCCCGCAGCGCGGAAATCGCCTACCATGAAACGGCAGGCGTCGGGATCACGCGACGGCTCATCGAGTGCAGCCGTACTCTGTATTATCGCGCCGACCTTATGGGAGCCTTGCCCCTGGGGCAGATCGACGCGCGCGGACTTCAGTTCGAAGCTTATCAACTGGCCTACACGCCGGCACTGCTGACCGCGCTCTACGGCGCGGCGATCGCCGATCCGGAAACGACAATGACAGACGCCGGATATGTTCACAGCGAAGCGGATGCCGACTGGTGGATTCCTTCCGGCCGCATCGACTATATCGATCAGGCCGCGGCGGAAGATGCGACGGATGCCGCCGACCGTTTCTTCAGCGCTCAATATTATATCGATCCCATGGGTTCACCTACCGGTGTGACCTACTATCGGGACTACTTCCTGATGCTGGAATCGCTGCAAGATGCCCTGGGTAACCAAAGCAAAGTTGAACGTTTTAACCTGCGCAGCCTGTCGCCGCGCCGTATCCGCGACATGAATGACAATCTCTCTGAAGTATTGCTGAATGAGCTGGCTTTGCCAAAGGCCTTTGCGCTGCTCGGCAAGGATTTGGATAACGACGGTCTGGTGGAGCTCGATGCGGCGGATAGCCTTGTCGGTCTCGACGAAAGGACTGATGCCGAAAGCATTGCGATACAGGACTTCTTCGCAACGGAAGATTCCACTCTCCTGGAGCAACGCGGCCGGGCACTGTTGCAGGGCGCCACCAGACGTTATCTTTATGACTTCACGAGTTTTGAACGCGGGGACGGACCTGTCGTTGTCGCCACCATCGACCGCGAAGAGCATCACAATCTTAATCCGGCCAGCGGCCTGCAGATGAAGTTCGAATACAGTGACGGCTTCAACAAGCTGGCCATGAGCAAAATGCAGGCCGAGCCGGGCAGCGCTTTGCGGGTGGACGTCGATGTCGACAACAGCTACACAGTTGTGAAGGTCGACACGGCCGCCGCCGTTCCGCCGACGCTGCGCTGGCTGGGCAGCGGCCGCAGCGTACTTAACAACAAGGGCAAGCCAGTTAAACAGTACGAACCGTATTTTGCCGTCACGCCGCGCTACGAAGATATCGGGGAACTGGTGGAGTCGGGCGTGGCGTCAACTATGTATTACGATTCGCCCGGACGACTGACCAAAACCCTCTTTCCCGATAACAGTTTCGGCCGACTCGAATTCGATTCCTGGCGGCAGCATCGCTATGACCGCAATGATACCGTCGCGGACAGCCGCTGGTACGACGACCGCGTTAACAACCTGATTGACGCCGAACTGCTGGCGGCGGATCGGGATCCGCTTAAAGAAAAGGAGGCGGCGCAGCAGACGGCCCTTCATTACGACACGCCCGCGGCCGTTTACCTCGACTCCCTCGGGCGTCCGATGCTGAACATTGACCACAACGGACGCGATGATATGTTGCGGGAAAAGCTGCACCTCAGCTTCCTGGATCTGGATGTCGAAGGGAACGTCAGGAGCATCCGCGATCCTCGCGGGACGGCCCTGATGGAGTACGGCTACGATATGCTCGGCCGGCGAGCCTATCGGAACGGGGCCGATGCCGGTGAACGCCGGATGCTCAATAACGTCATCGGCAATCCCGTGCACACCTGGGACGGCCGGGGGCATCGCTATACCTACAGCTATGACGCCCTCCAGCGCCTCAGCTCCATCCGGGTGAGCGGCGGCGACGTCCCGGGGCAGCCCTTAAACAACCTGGTGGAGCGTATCGTGTACGGCGAAGGGCAGGCCGATGACAGGGCCTTTAATCTTCGGGGACAGAAATTTCACCACTACGATACCGGCGGCAGGCTTGTCCACAGCGCCTATGACCTTAAAGGCAATCTTCTGGCAAGCGAGCGTCGTTTAACATTGGACTATCGTGTCCTGACGGATTGGACCGGTCCTGAGCCGGATTCACTGCTCGAAGCAGAAGCCTTTGCCGCGCAATGGGAATACGATGCCCTCGGAAGGCAGACGCGAATGACTAACTATGACGGCAGCATCACCGAGCGCACCTATAACGCCGCCGGTCTGTTGGAGCGTGTAAGGGTCACGACTGCACTGTCGCCGGCCGCCGACCTGGTGCGCGCCATCGATTATGACGCGCGCGGCAATCGCAGCCGTATTGAATACGGCAACGGTATCGTAACGCAGTACCGCTACGATGTCGCCACTGATCGACTTTTGCATCTCGAGACGCGCAAGGCCGACAATGAGCTGCTGCAGGATTGGTATTATACCTACGATCCGGAGGGTAACATCAGCCATCTGGAGGATAAGAGTGTTCCGGCCGTTTTTTTTAACAATCAAAAAATCGAGGCGCTGGCTCGTTACAGCTACGACCCGCAGTATCGACTGATCGAAGCCACGGGCCGCGAACACGCCGGTCAGGCGATTGACTTCGGCCAGGATGACAACTGGCGGGATGTGCCTTTTCGGCAAGCTTATCAGGCGGGCGACCCAATGGCCTGGCGCGACTATCGGCAGTGTTATCGTCATGACCCGGCGGGCAATATCCGCCGCATCGAACACAAAGCCGGCGCCGGAAGCTGGACTCGAGACTTCAGCTATGCAAGTGATTCGAACCGCCTGCAGGAAAGCAGAGTAGGCGCCCGGACCTACAATTACCCGACCCAGGCCGAACATGGCAACATCGAAGAGATGCCCCACCTGCAGGTCATGCAGTGGAATTTCAGGGATGAACTGACTGCCGTCGCCCGGCAGCGCGTGCTGAGCGGGACACCGGAAACCACCTATTATGTTTACGATTCCACCGGCCGCCGTCTGCGCAAAGTAACGGACAAAGCAGCGGGAGAAGGCCATTCACCCGGTCGTAAAGAGGAACGTATCTACCTGGACGGCATCGAGCTGTACCGCAAACACAGTGGCGGCAACAGCGGCCTTGAGCGCCGTACGCTTGAAGTCGGCGACGACGAGGGGCGCATCGCATTCATCGAAACGCGCAATGAGGTCGATGACGGCAGCGAGCAGCAATTGCTGCGCTATCAATTCAGCAATATCATCGGCTCGGTTCAGATGGAGGCGGACGACGACGCCCGCGTGATCAGCTATGAAGAGTATCATCCTTATGGCAGCACGGCCTATCAGGCGGTCGACGCAGATGTTAAGGCGGCCGCCAAACGCTATCGTTTTGTGGGCATGGAACGCGATGACGAGAGCGGACTTAACTATCACAAGGCCCGCTATTATGCGCCCTGGCTGGGGCGCTGGTTGAGTCCCGACCCGCTTGGCATCAACGGCGGCCTGAACCTGTATGAATATGCCGCCGCCAATCCGATTAACTTCAGGGATCAGAATGGTCTGCAACCGACGGCCAATCAGCGGCGCTTTCGGGAGATCCACAATCAGAATGGCGGCAATGCTGCGCAAACGCTTATCAGCGCCTTCACCGACAGTCAGATCACCGATCAGCGCAGCGGCGCCCGAGGACGCTTCCGAACGATACTGAACCTGACTTCCAGCTCTTCGATTACGCCGGTTCACTTTAACGCCCATACGATTCGCGGCACCGGCGACAGCGGCTTCCGCCGCGAATTCCGCGACAGCGTGGAGTTTCATCCTGATGTTAACGGTGCCGACATTCCGCTGCATCGATCCAGCAGTAATCAGATCGGTCACTTTCTTACGGCGGCGCACATGGGCTTTCAGGTGGCGGGGTGGCGGCGCACGATCGAAGCGGACCGGCAATTCCGCCGCGACCATCCGATTCTCTGGGCACTGTCGCGTTCCGGCGGCGGCCACGGCGGCGGCGATCCTATGGCCAGCCTGTATGCGAATATCAGCATTAACTTCAGGGCCGCGATCGGTCACGAACTTGTGCCCGACAGTGCCGGGTCGGGCAGCGGCGGCGGAGCGACCGGCGCCATTGCAGCCGCATCCGCGGCCGATGTTGCCAATTTCGAGAATGATCGTCTGGACCGGATTGCCATCAACTCCAGCCAGGCGGGCAACAGTTATCAGGATCTCTATCTGACCCGCGTGGGTTTCCTCTTCGGCCAGCGGGTGGAAGAAGGTTTCTTCGCCAACGAGGCGGAAGCCGCCGAGTGGCTGGAATTGATGTTGGTGTCGCCGACGCTGGCTTACGTGCCGTCCACCCACAAATTTTACCAGGACGCACAGCGTGTCGACGCCCTGTTGCAGCAGTTCGCGACGACACAGCCGGCACCGCAGGCAGGACCGCCGGCGCCGCCCTAGGAAATGGTCGGCTCAGCGCCGGATCGCGGGCAGAGATGTTTATCGGACAAAAAGAATTTTAACACTAAAAATAGAATCACAAACTGTTAACAAAGCGAGAAAGACACAATGGCTACCGAAATATCCAGATTATTCAGCGTTCGCGGAACGGTCCTCGATGCAGACGGCAAAGCCGCGATCGGTGTAAGGGTTCAGGCCTATGACCGCGATCTGCGCAGTGAAGAACTGCTGGGCCAGACTACGACTGACCTGAACGGCAGCTACATCATTCACTACGGCCCCGGCCAGTTTGCGCGGGCCGAAAAGAAATTCGCCGACTTATCCGTGAAAGTATTGGATCGCAACGGGAAAACGCCGCTGTATTCACCGGGATTCGACGACATTCTATTCAATGCGCCGCCGGCCGCGCGGGTGAACATTAATCTGCCGCCCGCACCGGACGCCACGGGCGTCGAATACGAAATCGTGCTTCGTTGTATTAAACCGCTGCTGAACGGCACCGACATTCACGCGCTGGATGAAAACGATAGACATCGCGATATAAGCTTCCTCGCGCGGGAGACCGGACTGTTGCAGAGTAAAATCGAGCATCTCGTGCTGTCGCATCGCCTGCAGGATGTCTCCGATATTACGCCCGTCTTTTTCTACGCGCTGCTGCGCCAAGACACATTGCTGAGCGGGGATCTTGACGGATTTATGAACCTGCGATTCCAGATCCATATTCACTCCGAAATAATGCCTCTTTTTTACGATATCGTGCTGACCGACGAAAAAAAGATTCGTCGGGATGTGGAGGCCGCGATCAAAGCAAAAATTGTACCGGCCGGCCTGAAACGAGGGCTGAATTCAATTTTGGCGCGGCTCGCGAAGCATCGTAAAAAAGCGCAGGAATACCAGCAGAGCGAAAAGCCCCGGCTTACGCTCGATCTGATCGCCGACTTCATTATCTCCGACAAAGTCGGCGATATGCAGCGTTTATTCGTGGAATCAAACTACGACATTAGCACGTTTCTGGCGGCCCTCGCCGATCCGAAATTTTTCGCAACGGACAAGGACAAGAAGCAGGCCACAACCAGACTGGCACTGGCGGACGTGCTGGGCTTTAATGACCAGATTATCGATGATGTTCGCAAAATCAAGAAAATCAGAAGCGCTCGCGATGTCCGAAAGCTGGCGGGAATGAACCGTGCGGAGTGGCGCACAACTCTCAGCAAGTCGGCCGCCAAAATTGCTATCGCGGGTAAACCGGTCAACAACAAACTGATTGGCCTGCACGCTTCCTCGCTGGTGCGGCGAATGGAGAAACGCTTTCCCTCGGCGGCCTTTGCGGCCCAACTGCAGCGTGCCAAGAAGTCAAGTCTGAAGCATCGCAAAGAGATTGCGAACCTCTTGACTAAGAATGCGGACTTCGACCTGATGAACAGCAATGTCGACAGCTTCCTCAAGCGCAAGAAATTAAACAACGCCAAAAATGACGGTCTGCGGCGAGAGCTGAAGTCCGTGCAGCGTGTCTTTCGGCTCATCCCGCACTATGGCAAAAGCAATGCTCTGCTGAAACAAAAAATACACTCCGCCCAGACGATTGTCGCTATCGGCGAAACGCGTTTCAGGAATGAAATCGCAGCCAAGGCGGGCATCGGCAAAAAGGAAGCCACAATAATTTACAATCGTGCCGCCGCCAAACACAGCGCCGCGATGCTGATCGCCGGCGATATTCAGGATACGATGCGCTCGGTTGATATCGCCGCTCTCAAACCGGAAGCGCTGGCGGCAAAAATTGAATCCGTCGCGGCGGATTTTCCGAATCTCAAGAGCCTGTTTAAGCTGACCGACGTCTGCGAGTGTGAACACTGCCGTTCGGTCTACAGTCCGGCTGCCTACCTGGTGGAACTCCTGCAGTTTCTCGACAAACGCAGCGTGACGGACCTCACAACCGACCCCCCGACTACCGGACACCTGGCAAAGGATGTGCTGTTTAAGCGCCGGCCGGATCTCGGCGACATCGACCTGAGCTGCGAAAACGCCACGACGCCTCTGCCCTATATCGACCTGGTCTGCGAATTGTTGGAAGAGGCTGTTGCACCGGATCCCGGCATTCCTTACACCGGCGCGATCGTCAAGGGCGCCATCCCGGCGGCCTTGTTAAATATTGTGACCGCGGCCGGGATTCCGATGACGGCGGCCGCCGTCATCTATGAGCCGGATGTCAACGGCGACTTCATCCTGCGCGACGAAAAGGCGGTCTGCAAATTAGTGCATCAGGGCGGCAATGACTGGCTCGTCAGGCGACTTCGTCAGACTCATGGGACTGAGGCGGAGCTGGCGGCGGCGCCGGAATACGTCAACGTTGAGGCCTACAAAAAGCTAGCGAACAGTAATTATGCCTTTAAGCTGCCCTTCGATTTGCCCCACGTCGAAGCTCTGGCATATTTCGCACGCTTCGGCATTGCGCGCGACGAGTTAATGCGGGACTTCCAACGCGGCGGAACGCCAGCCGACAGCGCCATTGCGGCGGAGAAACTTGGCCTGACGGATCAGGAACGCGCCATTATTGTGACCGCCGCTCCGGCGACGCAGAGCAATTTCTGGAACATCCCGGCCGCCGCGCTGCTGAACGAAATTCGCAATGTCGATACCTTTCTCACGCGCACGGGGCTGAGCTACCGGGAGCTGGATCTGCTGCTGCAGCTCTCGTTTATCGACCCCAACGGTAAAATGTTTATTAAGCACCTGGATCTGTCCTGCGATACCGCCCAGAAGCAGATTGCCGGTCTCAACACGAAAGGACTGGATCGCATTCACCGTTTTCTGCGCATTATGCGTCGCTTGAAGCAGCATTCCTGGCAGCCCGAGACATGTAATGAAGTCATCGTTCAGGCGCGCTTAGGCAATTCGAAGCTTAACGACAATTGTCTGATCATCGCGGCCGACCTGATGCGCCTCAAGGAACGCAGCGGACTGCGGCTGGAAGAGCTGGTCGCTTGTTACGGCGAGATCCCGCATAGTGAATATCGCGATTATGAGTATCAGCCGCTGTATCAAAGCGTATTTCTTAACAAGGCCGCCAACGGCATCATCGATGAAGGATTGCAGCCGGAAAATGTCGACGGCAGCACGCCGCTCAGCGACTATACAAGCAGCCTGGCCCTGAGCCTGCAGGTCAGCGAACAGGACATTGACGATATCCGAACGGCGTACGCTCTTGCCGACTTGACGTTTGCCAATCTCAGTGTTTTATTCGCCGTCACCCGTTTGAGCGCCAAACTAAAACTGTCGGTCAGTGATTTCCTCATTTATCGGGATATGACGGGACTTGATATCTTCAGCAGCCCCGCCGTGACGCTGACCTTTGATGAACGAGTCATCCAGGCGCGGACCTCGCCGCTGTCGATCACGGAAGTCCGTTACATGCTGCGGCACGAAGCTGAGGACCTGACGGCGCGCAGTATCGCGGATGAGAAAATCGCCGAATTGCTGGCCGAAATTCAGCTCGTGCTGCAGGACGTCTACGACAGCCATCGTACGCCTTACAATGACGAGCTGAGCGCTGACGAAATGAAGCCCGACGTCAAGCGCCTCCTGCAAACGCTACCGGGCATAACGGAAGAAATCGCCAATGCCTTCCTGAAGCTCATCGATCGCCAGTGGGTCTCGCCGCCCGATCCGGACGCAGCAGACTTCATCGATGAAGTGCTGGCCGAGTTTTTCGACACCGCCGATATCAAGGCGCGTCAGAGTGACCTGGCGGCAGCGGCGGGGCCCGACTTCGAAAGCGAACGCAAAGCGTTGATTGAATCGTTATTGGCCGCTATCGCCGATTATCTCTATCAACTGGAGAAAAGTCTGGCCTTAACTTCCATTCTGGCGGCGGCCTTTGCTACGGAGGAGGATCTGGTCGAAGCGGTCCTGGATCATGCACGGCTGGGACAGCCCATGCCGGGTACGGCGGCTCTCTGGGATCTGCTCAGCTCGGACGACCTGATCGACCTCATTAACGAGCCGGCCGTTTTGCCTCCGATCGATTCTGTTGTCTTTGCCGATCAATTTCGCGCGCTGCGCCTGTTGCACAAACTCCTGCCGCTTGCAACGGCCTTGCAGCTCGACGCCGAGGACCTGGGCTGGTTGCTGGCCGTCGGTCCCGCGTTGGGGTGGCTGCCCCTGGACGGCATTCCCTACGAGAACGGTCAGACGGCTCTGGCCTATTCGGACTGGGAAGCGCTGCTCGCGATGCTGGATCGTATGCGCAAACTGCGTCCCGTCGCCGACCCGGCTGATGCCGAAGCGCCGCTGAGCTTTTCGAACCTGATGGAAATGCTCTTGCCGGGAGCGGGCAGCAGCCGCGAGGACTGGCTGGACGCAATGTCCTTACTTAGCGGCTATGATCGCGATTTGCTCGACGAACTGGATACTTATTTCGGCTTCGCGCTGCCTGATCTGGATGCCTACCGACTCGCCGACACCTGGCATCGCATCGAGCTCTGCATGGAGCATCTGCATAGCCTGGGCGTCGAACTCGCTCAGGTAAAGGAATTTGTTAAGGCGGTCCTGACAGCGGACGACACACAGTCATTGCGGACAGCCTTGAAAGTCCGCTACGACGAAACACTGTGGCTCACCACGCTCGCCGAAATCATGGACAAGATCAGGCCGCAGAAACGCGATGCCCTGCTGGCGTATCTGCTTGTGGATCAACCTGGACTGAAGGAGCCGAGTGATCTCTTCGACTATTTGCTGGTGGATGTGCAAATGGAGGCTTGCATGCCTTCCTCGCGCATCGTGCAGGCGCATGGCAGCATTCAGCTTTTTGTGCAGCGTTGTTTAATGGGGCTGGAGCCTACTGCCGCCGCCGATGTTAAGAATGACAAGTCCTGGGATCAATGGCAGTGGATGAGGCAGTATCGCGTATGGGAGGCCAACCGCAAGGTCTTTCTCTATCCCGAAAACTGGATCGAGCCCGAGCTGCTCGATGATAAATCCTCCTTGTTCAGCGATCTTGAAAACGAATTGTTGGAAAACGAGGTTAACGAATTCACCACCGAAGATGCACTTATCCGCTATCTGGAAAAGCTGGACGATATCGCCTTTCTGGAAGTAGTGGCCTGCTATTACCAAAGCAACATCTACACGATGCACGTCTTCGCGCGAACCAAGGGCGGCGACCCGGCTCAGTACTACTACCGTCGTTTCGAGAAGGAGCGCTACTGGACGCCCTGGGAAACTGTCGATCTGGATATAACCAGCGATCAGCTGCTGGCCTTTGTTCGCAATGACCGGCTTCACCTTGCATGGCCGGTATTTAGCGACGAACACAATCCGAATCAGAAGTCCACCGTGCCGGGCGTGACGGAGAATCCAAGCGATCAGGACATGACCAAGCCGGAATTGCGTTTGAAAATCCAGCTTGCAATCAGCCAGTATGCCAACAATAGCTGGAAACCGAAAAAAGTCTCACAGGATGCGATTACCACACCGCAGAATTACACGACCAGCCCTATCGATCGCAAGCGATATACTTTTGTGTACAATCAGTATGCCAGCCAGATTGTCGTGTTTCACACCGATAAAGACAATGACAATGAATACCATACGCAGGACGGTGTATTCGATGTGGCGGGCTGTAAGGGCTATCCCGAGCTGGTGTCCACCGCCCAGCAGTATCTGCCGGACTTTCTGCCCGACTTTAAGGACGCGATCCTGCGGGTGCAGCGTTACCTGGAGGAAAATCGCGACGCTACGGACGAGCTTGCCATTCGCAACATCCTGCCGTTCTTTATCATGGTGCAGCGTCTGGCAAAGACGCCGGGCACGTTTCGCATCACCTACCCGCATCAGTTTTCGGTGATCGATTTTATCGCCTTTATTTTTGAGCTGCTGGTTGGCGCCTTACTTAACAAGGTCAGTGACAACCTGCGATACATTAAACTGCCCTTTGGCACCCTGATGCCCTACTTTTTCGAAGACAGCGCTCATGCTTATGCCGTCATCCCCGGTTTTTACGGCCGGGAAAAGACGAAGGAAGGCGAAGCGGTCGAGCTAAAGCGCAGCTTCTCCGATGTACTGATGTTTATCGAGGATATCTGCGCGCTGATTAACAAATATGTCCTTAAACTCAAAGAAGATCCCAATCAGGATGTTCAGGCCTTATTGCGGGAGCTGGTCGCCGATCCGGACTATCACGCAATTGTCAGCGAGTGGTCCGTCTACCGGGAGCTCAAATACGGCGAGCAGTTCAAGAATCTCTACCATCCGCTGATCTGTCATCTGCGTACTACCTTGTATAAGGACGGCGTACCGGCACTGATGGAGCGGGATACGCAATTGTATGTCAATCCCAACTTCGACTTTAACCAGCGTTATCTTCCCAATGCCGCCATTATTCCGCAGCCTTTTCCAATCGAAGACCTTGATTTCAGCAGCGAGGGCAGCTACAGCAGTTACAATTGGGAGTTGTTTTACCATGCGCCGCTGTTGCTGGCGACACGTCTAAGTAAAAATCAGAAATTCGAAGAGGCGCTGACCTGGTTTCACTATATGTTTAACCCTACCGGCACCCTGGAAGGGACGGCGCCCCAGAAATACTGGGTCACCAAACCCTTCTATCAAGCGAGCGAAGCCGACTACATCGCGCAGCGGATCGACACGCTGTTGCATACCATTGCCGATCCCGGCTCGCCGGAACGCAATGAGTTGGAGTTTGCCGTCGAGCAGTGGCGGAGTAAGCCCTTCAGCCCGCATGTCATAGCGCGCAATCGGCCGGTGGCCTATCAAAAAACCTTGTTGATGAAGTATATCGACAACCTGATCGAGTGGGGGGATTACAACTTCCGGCAGGACACGATGGAATCGATCGCGCAGGCTACCCAGCTCTATATTCTTGCGGACAAGCTGCTGGGACCGAAGCCGCGAACCGTGCCCGCGCCGGTAAAAGTTCCCTACCAGACTTACAATCAGATCGAAGCCGATCTGGACGCCTTCGGCAATGCGCTGGTTGAGTTCGAGAATCTGCTGCCCGACTTGTCGGTGCTGCCGGAGGGTGGCGCGGAATTGCCGCCGCCGCCCTTTACACTTGCGAGCCTGTACTTTTGTATACCGCAGAACGACCGGATGCTGGAATACTGGGATCGGATTGAAGACCGCCTGTTTAAGATCCGCCATTGCCAGAATATCGACGGCATCGAGCGTTCGCTGGCGCTCTTTGCTCCGCCGATCGATCCGGCTGCCCTGGTGCGCGCCGCCGCGGCCGGTCTGGACATATCATCTGTCCTGGCGGGGCTGAATGCGCCACTGCCGCACTATCGCTTCCAGCAACTCGCGCAGAAAGCCACCGAGCTGACGCAGGAACTGCGCTCCCTGGGCAGCGCGCTGCTGCAGGCCCTGGAAAAGAAAGACGCCGAAGCGCTGGCGCTGCTGCGCAGCGAGCACGAGATAGCACTGTTAAAAGCAACGCGTGATACGAAATTGCAGCAGATAGAAGAGAGTAAGGAGCAGATCGAAGTTCTTAACAAAAGCAAAGCTGTTACGGAAGAGCGCAGGACTTTCTACGCCGAAATCGAAAAAATCATCCCGAACGAGCAGTTAAACCTCGACAAGCTATCAGAGGCGCAGGACTTCCAGTTTGCCGCTCAGGTGGTGCAGGCCACCGGCGGGGTGCTCGGACTGATCCCCGACTTTAACATCGGCGGTCACGGGGCCGGCGGTTCGCCTGCTTTTCACGCAACATTCGGCGGCTCGTTCCTGGCCGAAGCCGCCAATGCCGCGGCGGGCGTGCTTAACATATTTTCCGGCATCGCCTCTTTCGAAGCCAACCGGGCCTCCATCCTGGGCGGCTACGATCGTCGCTTCGATGACTGGAAGCTGCAGGAACGCCTGGCCGAGAAAGACCTGGAACAAATCGATCAACAGATCGTTGCGGCCGAAATACGAAAGCAGATGGCCGAAACCGATCTGAAGAACCACGACCTGCAGATCGAAAACGCCGAAAAGACCGATGAATTCATGCGCAGTAAATACACGAACCAGGAGCTGTACCAGTGGATGATTAACAAAGTGAGCTCGGTGTATTTCAAAGCCTACCAGTTGGCCTACGATGTCGCCAAAAAGGCCGAACGCTGTTATCAGCACGAACTTGGCAGCAGCGAGACATTCCTGGAATTCGGTTACTGGGACAGCCTGAAAAAGGGCTTGCAGACGGCCGGACACCTGTATCACGACATTAAGCGCATGGAAGTCGGCTATCTGGACAACAACAAACGCGAGTACGAATTGACGAAGCACGTATCGCTGGCCCTGCTTGATCCGCTCGCCTTAGTTCGATTCAAAGCAACCGGCGTCTGTGATTTCGAGATTCCGGAAGCCTTGTTCGATATGGATCATCCGGGACAGTATTTTCGCCGGCTTAAATCGCTCAGCATCTCGCTGCCCTGCATTGCGGGCCCATATACTTCCGTCAGCGCCCGTTTGTCGCAGCTCAGTAACAAGTATCGCAAATCAACTGCCAAAGCACAAGGCGCCGGCACGCCGAAAGAGGAATACGAAGAGCTGACCGGCAACGACGAACGCTTTAGCTACAATGTAGGCAGTATCCAGTCCCTGGCGACGAGCAACGGACAAAATGACGGCGGTTTGTTCGAACTTAACTTTCGCGACGAACGCTACCTGCCTTTCGAGGGCAGCGGCGCTGTCAGCAGCTGGCGGCTGGAATTGCCGCAGGAAGTGCGTCAGTTCGATTACAACACGATCAACGACGTGATTATCCACGTCCGTTACACGGCGCGCGAGGGCGGCAGTACCCTGCGCGGTCTGGCGGAAACAAGCCTGAAAGAGAAGCTCGGCGAAATACGGCAGGAGCTGAGTAAAACAGGTCTGCACGTCGCAGTTAATCTTAAACATGATATGCCCAACGAGTGGCATCAGCTGCTGACTGCCGGCACGGTGAATCTGCAGATCGGCAAAGAACGCCTGCCCTATTTTGCGCAGGCGCTGGACACCGAGATCGACACGATCACTTTCATAGCGAAGGCGAAAGACAATCCGGCCTCGTACACGGTACAACTTAACGACGCCGACCTGATTCTTAATCGCAACGATGAATGGCAGCTGTGTTTGAACGACGACAGTTCCGTCGAGCTCGACACCGCTTTTGCGCTGGCTGTTGCGGAGCCGCAGCTGGCCGATCTGGAGGAGTTGATGCTGGTGGTGAAGTACGTATTTAGCTAAGGCGCGGTGTTCGGGCCCGGGGTGCAGGGTATAGAAGGAAGAGACCGGGGGAATCGATCTCCCGGTCCTGTCACTGCTCCTTATTGCAGGACAATCTTTTTGACCAGTGTGCCGCCTTTGCTGCTTATCCGCAGCAAATGGATGCCGGGGGCCGCCGACGATCCCAGGTCGATCGTCTCCACGTGCTGATTGATGACGAAACGGACGGGACTCTGATAGAGAACCTGCCCGACCAGATTGCTGATGCTCAGGCTGAATTTCTGTGCTGCATCCGTTGCAAGCGTGACAAGGAAGCGCCCGTCGGATGGATTGGGACTGATGCGCGCGCTGACATTGTCGGTGGGCTCCTCTTCGGCACTGACAGGTGTGCTGCGATAATCGACGACCTGCAGGTTGTCGACATAAAAACCGTCGCTGCTGACCGGCTGCTGCGAGCTGAGGCAGAAGCGCAACAGCAGCGGTCCGCCGGCATATTCAGCCAGGGACATCGACTCCTGCACCCAGTGGCTGTTGCCGCTGATGATCGGGCCGTTGGCGCCGGGAGCGGTATAGATTCCCGCCAGCGGCTTCACGTTTCCAAAATCCGGACCGGCCAGAACCTGCACAAAGTCACGTTCTTGTTCCAGCGACCATTTGGCGGTGAATTCCAGGCGCGGGTCCATGCTGCCGTGCAAGTCCACCGCTGTCGACAGAAATGCGCAGCTGATGCCGACGGGGTGGTAGCTGCCTTTCGGCGAGTCCGTGTATGAGTTTTCTGCGCCGTAGCTGTCCGTGCTGCCGGCGCTCCAGTTCTGTTGAGTCCCCGGAGAGTTCCAGAATGTAGCGTCGCCTTCGAAATGATCCCGGAAAAGCACCCTGCGATAGCCCGCCGTCAGCCAGATCGTATCGCGATCGGATTCGACGCCGTTTTGCTTAGTGACGACTTCCAGCGGCATGCGCTCGCCTGGCGCCGCAGTTTCGGCAATCGACACGACAAAGGGAGCGTTCGCATTATCGGCAAAGGCATCGGTCGGAATATCGCCGGTCAAAGCGGGGTCGCCGTCGAAGGACAGGAGCTCCGTCAGCGAACGCAGGCCGATGCTTGTGTTGCGCGCTGTCTGCTGCAGGCCGCGGTTTTTGAGGCGGACCACAAGCTGAGCCTTGCCGCCCGGTGCGAGCTGTCGCGAACCGACCAGGGCAAAATCGTGGAATGTCGTATATGCGCCGGCAAGCCAGGTGGCGAAACGCAGCGCGGGCAGGAATTCCTGTACATGGCCGCAGATATCGTCGGGCGAAGGCCAAAAGCCATCGAGGCCGATTTCAGGCGTCATCGCGCAAATGCCCTGCCGGTGCATGAAATCACGTGTATTGCCGCTCGACAGATAACCCAGCATCTGACGAACGGTGCCGTAGCCGAAGTAGGAAGGCGGAATGAAATTCGACGCCAGACCGGCGTATTTGTCGAAGTCGGCCGGTTTATCGATATGCGACCAGGGCAGCAGGAGCTTCTGGCCGAAGGAGTGATTCGAATAGGCGATCACCGGCTTGATACGGTCGATAAAGTCGCGGACGGCCTGCGACTCAGGCTCTGAAAACGCGGCGGAACCGCGATAGGTCTGGCGACAAGGATCGGGGCTCGAACCAGCGTCGCTGCCCCATCCTTCGGCGTAATTGCGATTGAGGTCGACGCCGCCGCTCAGGGTATCGCAATCGCTGTCTATCCGTCGGTTTTTCCGAATCATCCCGCCGCCGTTCGGCGCAATTCGCTCGTTGTATTTGTAGCCATCGGGATTGACGACCGGCAGCAGGTAGATGGTCCTGTTTTCCAGCAGATACTTCGCCGTCGGATTAGTGCCGTAGCCTTCGAGCAGCCACCACATGTAGTACAGCAGCACTTCCATCGACATCGGCTCGCGCGCGTGGGTTAAGGACTCGAAATACACCACCGCTTCGGACTGATGCTCCGCATCCGCTGCGCCGACGCCGAGCTTGACAGCCCACAGGGGCCGTTCCTCGTATGAGCTGCCGACGGCAAATCGAGCGGAGATCAGAGTGGGATACAATTCGTGCATCCGGTCCAGATGCGCCAGAACTTCGTCTAGATTGTGATAACCGCCCATCGAACCATAGTCGTAATTACCCTCTGTGCAGTCGTCGGCCTGTGTCTGGTCCCGCAGTCTGCTCATTGCCTTTTCGTTGCGGCTGCCGTAGAAGGCCGTCAGATCCTCGATCAGAATGTGATAGGAGATGGCAAGTTTGCGGACGATTGCAATCTCGACCGCGCTGATTTCGACGATAATTCCACCGGTGGCGGCGGGGATAAAATGATCGGCGGCCACGCCCGCCGCCATAAGCGCCGCAATGTCCTCCGCTGTATCGGTTTCGATGTGAACCCGGGAGTAGATGGGAAGGCCGGTATGTCCCCGGCTTTCGGTACCGCAGAGGCACAACAGCGACAGGGTCAGGAGGACGGTTCTGACTATGACATTCATGGCAGTCCGAAGGGAAGGATGATCACACGACCAAAATTGCTCAGCCCCTAAAGCGGAACGAACTTAGAGTGATCCGGCGGAAAATACAATACAGATCGAAGCGACCGGGGAAACACTCCGCAGAATCGGGGGAAATCCGATTCTGCGGAGCGTCCGGCGCTATAATTCGCCGACACAAATTTAGCGCAGAATGTACAGCTTCTTTACCGTTCGGCCTTGTCCCTGATGTACTTCCAGGAGATATGTTCCGGCTGCCAGCGATGACAGGTCGAGGCGTAATTGCCCGGACTGTAACTCAACGGAGCCCAGGACGAGGCGTCCGTGTGCATCGGATATCGATACAGTGGCGGCATCAGGCAGCGCGGCTGCTTCAATGTACAGGACATCGCGCGCGGGATTGGGATAGAAACGCAGACCGGTTTCGTCCGCCTCGGAAACGGCGGTTACTTCACTATCGTAAGTACTGACAACGGTATTGGTTATGATCGGCTCGTTGAAATCAAAGTAGATCGCCGCGCGATTCTCGACGGCCGTCCCCAAGGGCAGATCGGGCTTAAGCCTGATCTTGAATTTCAAATAGCCCTGGCTGCCTTGCTCGTCGGCCGCTTTGTAAGGCAGGTCGATCTTGTCGAAAGTCCAGACCAGGATGCGGTCGTAGAGAATGTGAAAGTCGAAATCGTGGCTGGCGGCCCCCAGGCGCAGCGTCGTGATATCGTGATGAGGGCTGAGCGTGTCGATCACGACAACTTTGAGCGCTTCGGCATTGCCGGTATTCTGAAAGCGAACGACATAGCTCAGCTCGGTGTCCAGCGAGGCAAGCTTGCCTTGCGGGCCGATGCCCCTCGGAAAGACGCGGATGTCGTTCGGGTCGTAGGATCCGCGAATCTCCTGGCAGTGCTCATCCCGGTCGTAACGCGCAATGTCATCGCCTCTGTTTTCTTTGTCGCTGAAGACGCGCGCGCAGAGTTCCCTGCCGATCAGCTCGGCGCGGGGCGGAACCCGGAAACTGGCAATGATCAACCCCTTGCCGCCGACCGGGAGCTTGAACAAATCCCATTCCAGGAGCGGCGGCGTATGGCGGTCTTCGGTCGGTGTGCTGCCGAGGTATTCCAGCAAAGCATCGTAGACTAGCGACAGCGTCCCGCTGAAGGGCAGGGTGCCGACGTTCTCGTATCGAATGGTATAATCGAGCGGAAAGCCGGGCCGCGCCTGACCGCTGACGATACTGATATCGAGCACCTGAACGTCGCGCAGGGGAATTAGTCCGAAGTCATTGCCTGCGGCCACCTCGCCCGGATTGCCGATAGAAACGTGGTAGAGCGGCGGACGGGGGCAATCGACCCGCCAGAAGTCGCGCTGGACCGGATGAACCGTGTACGTACCGGGGTGAACGAGCGCCTCGAAGTCGCCGTTTTCGTCGGCATAGGCGAAAATTGGGCCCGGCGTGATACGTACCATGGCGCCGTGAACGCCGCTTTCGGTCGGCTCATTGACACAGTCCATGTTTTCGTCCCGCCAGATGCGGCCGGAGATAGTGCCCCCATTAAACTGCGTCGCAAAATTCGAAACGATGATATTGTCATAGACATCGAGTACCTGCCGCGAAGAACCATACTTACAACCGCCGATTATCAGCACCTGATCATTCGGCAGCAGATGAGCGCTATGTTGCCAGACATCGATCGGCAAGTCTTCGAGTGTTTCCCACTGGCCGCTTGCCGGAAGGTAGCGTTCGCACGAGGCAAGCGTTACCAGCGAGCGGTCATTGCCGGCTTCCAGTGCGTCAACGCCGCCGCTAAGCAGTACCGAGCCGTCGGCCAGTTTGACGTCCACTGCCTTGGCGCGCCGCTGCTGCATCGGGGCTGTCTGAACCCATTCACCGCTTTCACTGTCATAAAGCTCGGCATTGAGCTGCGGGCCGGGCCAGCCGCCGGCATAGAGAACCTTGCCGTTATCGAGCAGCGTCAGGTTGTAATCGCCATTGCCGCCTCCGCGCAGCGAACCCGTTCGGTTCCAGGTATTAGCGCTGGGATTGTACAGTTGGCATACGGGTGTTAATCCGCCTCGATGGCTGTAGCCATTCGGCACCAATACGGACCCATTCGGCAGGAGTACCATTTCATGGCTGTTGCGTTCTTTGCCCCAAATCGGTTTTTCTTCGGTCCACTGACCCGTGGCGGGGTCATAGATTTCACAGCCGGTAGTGGAATGCCAGCCGCCGTTGCCGCCGATGCCACCGGTAATCAACACTTTGCCGTTGGGGAGTTTGAGCATCGGGAAACGCTCGCGCGGATAATGCAGACTGCCGGTCGGTATCCAGGTGTCGAATGCCGGATCATACAATTCGCACTCGGCGACCGTAATATTGTCTGTGTGCAGCGAACCGTCGTTTGCAGTAACACCGCCCGCAACCAGCACCATTCCATTGTCGAGCAGGACGGCCGAATGTTCAAAGCGCGCCACGTTCATTGCCGCCGCCGGCACGACGCTGTTGCTGCGGTAGTCGTATATCTCACAGGAAGGCATGCCGTTTCTGAAGTCGACAGTGCCGCCGCTTATCAGCACACGTCCGTCATTCAGCAGCACCGATGCCTGCAGGAAACGCTCCTGCTCCATTGTGGCAACCGTGCGCCAGTTTTGCGCCTGTGTCTGTTCATGTGCAGTAAGGATCAGTATCAAGACAAGCGCGATGAAAGCAGAGATTCGAAGATTCATACCAGTCACCCATCAATTCACAAATCTTATTAAATAGGTCTTTTCAAACATGTGAGCATGTAAGTAAGAGTTCGGATACCCGCCGACCCAGGATCCGCAGTTGAATTGCCGGATTGCATTCAATGCAGCGGAAGAATTGAGGCAGGCAGTGCAGCTCAAGGGGAAGCCGCATAATCAAGTGGATGGCAAGCCTTCGAATACCAGCACGCAGCTCAGGGCCGCAGTGTTAACAATAACAGAATAGGGGTAGAATGTCAACGAAAGTATTTTCTGAGCATCCGATTTTTGTGTCAATGAGCGTTTTCCTGGTGCGAACGTGATTTCAAGTCGCTGCACCGTGATGATGTACTATTGTAACACAGCCGATCACAACCGAACTAAAAGACTAAAAAAATCGGCCCGATTGTCTTTTCCGCCATGGTCCGGTTGTGACCGGACCGACCGTGAAATCTCAATTCCACAACATCTCAGATGTCATTATAAATCAAACAACGTCAGAATCCCGCCGAACGTCTGGCCATTGGGCGACGTCCGTGGCAAGGCATGAGCCAAAGAGACCCGCGGACATCGAATCCAATATTTCTTCTTCGCCAAAAACTCAGCGGGCGATACGCAGGAGCTTAACGCTTTGCCGATGGTCATCCAGCACCTTGAGGAAGTAAACGCCATCAGCCAGTGATGACAAGTCGAGAAGCAATCGTCCTGATTGAAGCCGCGCAGTGGGCAGAACGATGCGTCCGAGGGCATCGCTTAGTGAGACATTTGCGGCAGGCAGCGCCGGCGCCTCCACCAGCACTTCGTCCCGGGCGGGATTGGGATATACATACAGGCCGGTAATGTCGGAATCTTCAACGGAAGTCACTGCACGTTCGTAAGTGCTAAGCACCGAGTTTGTTATGATCGGCTCGTTAAAATCAAAGTAGATCGCCGCGCGATTTTCGACGGCCGTCCCCAAGGGCAGATCTGGCCTTAGCTTGATCTTGAATTTCAGAAATCCCTGACTGCCCTGCTCGTCGGCCGATTTGTAAGGCAGGTCGATCTTGTCGAAGGTCCAGACCAGAATACGATCCTGAAGAATATGAAAGTCGAAATCGTGGCTGGCGGCCCCCAGACGCAGCGTCGTGATGTCGTGATGCGGACTGAGCGTGTCGATCACCATAACTTTGAGCGCCTCGGCATTGCCGGTATTCTGAAAGCGAACGACATAGCTCAGCTGGGTGTCCAGCGAGGCAAGCTTGCCTTGCGGGCCGATGCCAGCCGGAAAGACGCGGATGTCGTTCGGGTCGTAAGATCCGCGAATCTCCTGGCAGTATTCATCCCGGTAGTAGCGAGCAATGTCATCACCTCTCTTTTCTTTGTCGCTGACGACGCGCGCGCAGAGTTCCTTGCCGATCAGGTCGGCGCGAGGCGGCACCAGAAAACTCGCCCTGATCATTCCCTTGCCGCCGACCGGGAGCTTGAACAGATCCCATTCGAGGAGCGGCGGCGTGTGGCGGTCTTCGGTCGGCGCGCTGCCCAGGTATTCCAGCAAAGCATCGTAGACCAGCGACAGCGTCCCGCTGAAGGGCAGGGTGCCGACATTCTCATAACGTATGCTATAGTCAAGCGCTGTGCCGGGCCGCGCCTGACCGCTGACAATGCTGACATCGAGCACCTGAACGTCACGCAGGGGAATCAGTCCGAAGTCATTGCCTGCGACTACCTCGCCCGGATTGCTTAGAGAAACCTGGTAGACCGGCGGGCGAGGACAATCGACCTGCCAGAAGTCGCGCTGGACCGGGCGCACTGAGTACGTACCGGGATGAACGCGCGCTTCGAAGTCGCCGTTTGCGTTGGCAAAAGCGAAATAGGGGCCGGGCGTGATACGCAGCATAGCGCCCTCAACGCCGCTTTCGGCCGGCTCATTGACGCAGTCCGGATTATCATCCCGCCAGATGCGGCCGGAGATAGCGCCCCCGTTGTACTCCGTGGCAAAATCAGAAACAATAATGTTGCGATGTACTTTCTGGATATCATAATTGAGGCCCCATCTGGCGCCGCCGATTATGAGCACCTGATTATTGGGCAGCAGGTGGCCGGTGCACATAGATACCCTTATTGGAAGCTCTTCGAGCGACTTCCAAACATTCGGTTCAGGGAGGTAGCGCTCGCAGGCGCTGATCGAAAATGTCGTGCGGTCATTCTCGAATTGTTCCGCGTCCATACCGCCGGCCATAAGAATCGAGCCGTCCGACAGTTTGATAGCTGTGTGGACGCAGCGAGCTTGCCGCATAGGCTTGCCGGGTGTCCAGGCAGCCGTTCGATAATCGTAAAGCAGTACAATGGGCTCCGGACCGGGCCAGCCGCCGGCATACATGGCCCGTCCGTCATCCAGCAGCGTCAGGGAGTATTGGCCATAGCCGCTGGCCGGTAAGGAGGCGGTTCGGCTCCAGGAGTTTGTCGCCGGGTCGAACAGTTCGCACATGGGCGTTATGCCGCCAAGTGTGCTGTAGCCGTCCGGCGCCAGCAGCAAGCCATTGGGGAGCAGCAGCATAGCGTGGCTGTTGCGCGGGCGTCCCACAAAACTGCCGGCAGCGCTCCATTGGCCTGTGGCAGGGTCATATATCTCGCAATCCCTGGTGGACTCTCGGGCATTATGACCGCCGAGGCCGCCGCTGACCAAAAGACCGCCGTCGGGCAGGCTGACCATCGGGAATTGTTCACGAGGGAAGGCCATGCTGCCGGTATATATCCACCTGTCCAGCGCAGGATCATATAATTCGCAAGTAGATGTAACGATGCCGTGTGTCCTGACGCCGCCGGCAACCAGTACCATTCCGTTGTCGAGAAGCACTGCGGCATGCGAAAAGCGCGAGTCGTTCATGGCTGCCGCCGTCCTGACTGTATTGTTGCGGTAGTCATAAATCTCGCAGGAAGTCATTCCATTCCGGCCGTCAACGCTGCCGCCGCAAATCAATACGCGGCCGTCGTTTAACAGCACTGAAGCATGCTTAAAGCGCTCTTGAGCCATGTTGGCGGTCGTGCGCCAATTTTGCGCAAACAACAGTTGGGTCGTCGTCGTGCACAAAAGCACGGCAAACAAGACGCGAAAAAAGATGGCTAAAGTCATGCTGATTACCCCGCAAATCATTTGAGAATCGAGAAAACAGCGCATTCGCACAGTTAGGCAAATGGCGCGCTGCTCAATCGCGAATCGCGTCCCGGCGAAGGTCGAAGTCTTCTGGAGTCTCGGCATCCGCCCGCGGCTTAACACCGCAACGGTTACAACGGCTGATCATTCAGGAGCTATCGAACAGAGCAGTAACTCGACAAATCGGGTGGGCCCAAAAACAAGCTTAGCATTGCGGTCATTGCAAGACAATAAGTCCAGGATTTTCGTCGGCGGGAATTGTCCGAACGTAAGTCCTTAAGGGACTATCGTCGCGAGAGAATCCTCCATGATGTCCGATTTCCCTGTTCGTGATGGTGGTGACTGGCACAAACATCGTCCGAATCCTCGGTCCTAATTCGTAACTTATCTGCCGCTAAATGCAATGCCGGTCAAGCCCGGCTCCAACTGAAAAAGCGAGAAGTTTATGAGCAGCGACAACTGGAGCGATTACAAGGCTTTTAAGAGCGATGATGCCAGGCGGGCGGCGTATTACGATCTTGTTCGCTGCGTATTCGAGGCAGGCGTCGTCGAGGTCAGCGACGGGCGTCAATTCGCTCGCGCCATCGACCTGGGCTGCGGCAGCGGCGACCTGACACGCGGACTGCTGACTCATGCAAAACAGGTGACGGGCGTTGACTCTTCGCCGGGTTTGATCGGGCAGGCTCGGGCAAACTCGGATCCCGGGGCTTTGGACTTTTTGCTGGCGGATGTGCTCGACGCCGATGCAATGGCGCAGCTGCCGCAATCGGCCTATTCATTGCTGACGGCCGCCTGGCTGCATAACCATCTGCACAGCGAAGACAATCAGCGCCAGTTGCTCGACAGCATCTTAAAACTTCTCAGGGCTGATGGCAGAATCGTGTTTCTGATTCCGGGCGACGCCTTCACCACACCGCGTTCGCAGAGATTTATTGCAAGTCTCGACTGGCATCAGGCCTGGCTGGAAGAAGGCCCCGGCTACAATCGCGGTGTCTACCGCTTTGCCGATGCGCCCTGGCAAGAGATGACCGTCTGGCAGCCGATGTGGCTCGCCCGTCTCTATGCCCCCTACTTTGACCTTCGCTTCCTGGATGTCAAGAGCCTGAGCCTTGCTCATGGCGGGCTGGGCGATGCCGCGATCGAACCGCCTTTCGAGTTGATGATCGGGCGCCGCCGGGTGCAGGCCAACAAGTAATTGATATGAGTAAATAATCTCTGTTGCCAGGTCTGAACTGTCCGGTCGCTGCCGGACTCTGTAGCCCCTGTCTTTTACGCGCGAAAACACGCCTACAGTCCGGTCCCGACCGAACTGTAGGCATGCGGCAATCGCCATAACAAACCAAGCGTAGCATGGGACTGTTGCCCCACGATGTCTTACCGAACTATCGTCATCCTGCCGTTCTGAACGGCGCCGTCCGTTTCAATCTGAAAGAGATAGGAACCCGCCGGAAGCGATTGCCCGTCGAAACTCAATTCATGGAATCCGGGACTTAAGTGTCCATTGTGCAATGTCCGGACTTCACGACCCGACCAGGTATAAACTTTGACGACTGCGGTACCGGCTTCCTCTGTGCTAAAACGAATCGTGGTCTTTGCCGCGAAGGGGTTGGGATAATTCCGCAGTCCGCTGACTTCAAGCGGATTATCATCAACCGAAGTCGTATTCATGAGCTCTGCCGAGCCGTCGGGGAAAACATCAGCGTTGTTGGACATCTCGTACACCTGGTGATCGATCGCGTCGGCCGGAATCATGGCAGCCAGGGGCTTCAGCGTAAAGGGCGCCGGACTGTCGTCCGGAACGGGCTCGATCGAAATGACGGCGGTGGCGCCGGCCAGGTTCAGAGGAAAGTTGAGACCATCAGGTGCGTTCATCAGGAAATCTTCGCCGGGGAAGGGCGGGCCGGCTTCCGCGCCACTAAAAGGGGCGGCGTCATCGGCTGCGGCCGGATCCGTGAACCTGCCGGTCGATACCGGCTGTCCGTCGATGACGACCCAGCCTTCGTAGGCCCAGCCGGCCGGCAGTTCGGGCAGGTCGAGACCTGCGCCGGGACGGCCGATCACGCGCGCGCTGCCCGTGACAAAACCCGCGGCGTTGTTGTTCATCGCATACAGGGTATGGTCGGTGGCGTCGGTCGGAATCGCTCCCACCAGGGGTTTCAAGGTGAAGGGCAGCGGCGAATCATCGGGAACCGGCTCGATCGAAACGACAGCAGTTGCGCCTGCCAGATCGAGCGGGAAAGTCAGCTCACCCGGCGCATTCTGCAGAAAGTCCTCACCCGGAAAGGGCGGGCCCGGTTCGCTGCCGCTGTAGGGGGCCGCCTCATCTGCCATCCGCGAATCGCGAAAAGCACCGGTTGTGACCGGCATACCATCGATGACGACCCAGCCTTCATAAGCCCAGCCCTCCGGCAGCGCGGGTAAATTCAGGCCGGCGACGGGACGCATTATTGTTGCGCTTGCGGTCGGAAGCGTTCCGGCATTGTTGTCCATTGTATAGACGACATGATCGTCAGCGTCGGCGGGGATCATGCCAACGAGGGGTTTCAGCAGGAAGGGAGCTTCGCTGTCGTCGGGGAAAGGCTCGACGGAAATCACCGTCGTCATGCCAGCCAGATCAAGCGGAAAGTTCAGCCCGTCGGGTGCATTGAGCAGAAAGTCTTCGCCGGGGAAGGGCGGGCCCGCTTCGCTGCCGCTGAAAGGGGCGGATTCATCGGCCGCAGCGGGATCGCTAAAGGTGCCGGTCGACACCGGCTGTCCGTCGATGACGACCCAGCCTTCATACTTCCAGCCTGCGGGGAGAAGGGGCAGCGTCAATCCGGGCAGGGGATTGCCGGAGCTGTTGTCCAGGAACCAGATGCCGCTGTTTTCATCGCTATCGGCGCCATTCGTGGGCGTCGCCAAAATGTAGCTGCCGGCAGCGGCGCTGAAATCGCTGTTAAGAGTCGCCGGATGGCCGGTGCTCAAAGCAGCGGCGCCATCCGCAACAGGACCGCCGAGAATTTTGCTCTCCGCGGGAAGGGCATCGGTATCGCCGTCAGGTTCGATGGTGATAACGATGTCGCTGGCGCTGCTGATGTCGGACTCCACGAGAAAATAGCCATTGGGCAGCGCTGCGCCGTCGAGGTCGATAATTTCACCATCGTCGGCGATGTTAAACTTTCCGGTGCTGAGCGGCGCGCCATCGACAATGGCCCAGCCTTCGTAATGAAAACCGTTGGCCAGCGGCTCCAGGCCCTCTACTTCAAGCACTAAGGCATTTTGTGTCGGGTCGAGAAACCAGATGCCGCTGTTTTCGTCGGAATCGGCGCCATTGGTCGGCGTGGCCAGAATATAGGAACCTTCGGCATCCGTGTAGTCGCTGTTTAGGGTCGCCGGATGTTGTGTCGATAGATCGGCCGATCCGTTGTTAAGCGAACCGCCGAGGTATTTGCTGGCGGCGGGGATGGCGTCGATGTCTCCCTCAGGTTCGATTGTTAACACGATATCCGTGGCGCTGCCGAGGTCGCTGTCCGTTACAAACTCGCCGTTCTCGATGACATTGCCTTCCAGGTCAACCAGGTTGCCTTCGCTATCGACGTTAAACTTGCCGGTCGACACGGGCGCGCCGTCAATAATTGCCCAGCCTTCATAGTGGAAGCCGTTGTGCAGCGCTTCCAGTCCGTCAAAGTCCAGCGCGAGCGTATTGTTCTGCGGCTCCAGGAACCAGATGCCGCTGTTCTCATCGGAGTCCGGACCATTGGTCGGGGTCGCGAGGATGAACGAACCGGAGGCCGAGAGGAAGTCGCTGCCGAGCGCGCCGGCAAAGGCCGTCGTCAGTTCAGCCATACCATTTTCGATTGCGCCGCCGAGATACTTGCTGTCGGCCGGGATTACATCGCTGTCGCCGGCGGGTTCAATCGTGATGACCACCGCTTCGGCGGCGGCGAGGGAAGCATCGACGGTAAATACAGGCTCTGCAATGGGATTGCCGTCCGTATCAACGAGATTAGCATCTGCGTCCACGTTAAACTTGCCTGTTGACAGGGGCGCGCCGTCGATAATTGCCCAACCTTCATAGTGAAAGCCGCCTTCCAGCGGATCGATTGCATTGAGCATGACGCCGATGTTCCGATCGCTGCCCTCAATGCTGAAGTCAACATCTACGCCGCTGGCGGATTCGAAGGCGAGCATAAGTGCAAGACCCATGACCGCAAGTGTCGCCGGGCGCCATCCGATACTGGGAGTAAGTCTGAATGTGCTCATTGTCTTCACTGAATTGTTAGTAAATGGTTTGAATTCCTTTGTTCGATCAAGTGATGGCAAATCAACTCAGAAAGTATCACGGAAGTATCACAAAGGCGTCATAAAACAATGGCGGACAAGGTCGGTTTAGCGGAGCATGCCTAATATATAATGAGTCCCCCATGTTACCTTTTGCTCTTGCGGCCGCCAGGGGCGAAATTTTTTCCTGGCTGCGGGAACCGAGAGAAGAGCAACTGTGTTCGAGCCGGCTTGCGAGGCAATCAACGAAGCGGCCGCCATGCTATACCATTAACATCCCAGGCCCCGTCTCTCCCGGTCTCTTAAGAATATCTTGTCCTGGATCAACTTGCCCTACCGCGATATGCGGCCGATAGCCTGTGTTGCAAGGATAATCCGCTCCGGACTATCGCGCCTGCATGTCTATCACGATGTTCGGCGCTGAGTTGACCGGAATCCCTCGGGCATGTTTCTTCTTAGTAGGAGATCCCTGTTAAGGCATTACGCTTAGAGCGAAGCGGCTGATGTTGTTATACATTTCCCGGTTGCGCGATCTGTTTCAAACTGCAGTGTTTTCACTTTTGTTCAACACGACGTCGACTTAACAATTTTGTCAAAACCCGGCGGGCTGTTAGATAAGCGAAGCGGGCAAGTTTTATCACGAAAGGCTCGCAGCGTGTTTTTGCGTACATTTGTAGTTTGATTAAAGCTGTTGCATCATTCTACACTGCGTGTGAGCGCCCATTCCGACATTCCCGCCAATGCTTCGGCTGCCGTTTTGAACGCGGAGGCCAGGAGCTGTCATGCCGTCGATCCCCGGCGCGGCCTTGCGCTGGCGTCGCTGGCGGAGAAAGCGGCGCGCGCGGAAAACAAGGGCGAAGAACTGGCGATGGCGGCCTACCTGCAGGGCAGCAGTCTGTTTAACCTGGGGCAGAATGATGAATCCCGGCGTGAGTTAGAGCGGGCGCGTGAACTGGCGCAACAGGCTGGCAGACTCGCTCTTGTCGGTGGCGCGCACTTTATGCTGGGCGGCATCTGCCGGGATGAGCGCAAGTTGAACAAGGCCGACGAGCACTATCTGGCGGGTTTGCGGATCGCCGAATCCTGCGGGCATGACAAGCTGCGCGTCCGTGTGACGCAGGGCCTTGGCATGACGGCCGGCCTGCGCGGCGACAACAAGAGGGCGCTCGATCTCTTTCGGCAATCGCTGGCCCTTGGCCAGAGTCTGAACGACAGCGAACTGCAGGTGGTGGCCTTGCAGAATCTTGCGATCATTTACCACCACATCGGCTTACTCGACAAAGCGCTGGACTGCCTGGTCAGCGCGCAGACGAAACTTCGCACCGGCGCGGACGATAACTTATTGTGCTTCGTGCTGCTGGAACAAGGCAATGTCTATGTCCAGCTCGGCGCGCGCATGCTGGCTTTGACGGCCTACACGCGGGCCCGTCGATTGGCGGAGACCATGGATCACCGTCTCAATCTGATGGCGGCCACTCTCTGGATCGGTCGGCTGTTGCTGAGGGAAGGCTTGGCGGCCGAAGGATTGCGACGGCTCGAAGAGGCGTTGACAATGGCGCAGGCTCTCGGACACAAAGCTTCACAGGTGGAGGCGCGCTGCGCGATCGGCGAAGCTTGCCTCATCAGGGGTGACGGCAGGCGGGCCGCCGACGAACTGCAGCGCAGCCGAGCTCTCATGCGGGAAATTGAAGATCCGATCTATGAAGCTTATGTGCATCGTCTGACGGTGCTCTGTGCGCTGGCGGATGAAGATGACGGCGCTGCGCGGGCGATTGCGGCGGCGATGGAGCACTTCCGTAAGATCGGCGATCGCGCCAATGCACTCGAATTACACCTTGACCTGGCAGGGAAGCTCAGTGCTGCCGGGCAGCGGCAGCGCGCCATCCGCGAATTGGAGCGCGCCTTGCGTCTGGCGCGGCAGGGCGGCTATCACGACCGTATCGTCGCGATTCACCGCTCCCTCTACAGGCTGTGGACCAGGCTCAGGAATCATCGGAAGGCTGGTGATCAGCTGGAAGAGGCATTGGCGGCGCAGGACGTCATAGCCGCTTTCGAGCGCAAAGCCCTGCTGGCACGCGAGGCGCTTTGTCGCGAATTTGAGGTCGAAGCGGATGGACCGGTCGGAGTCGCCGGCCTTCGCCCGGGGGAAGATCGCCTGCGCGAAGTCCTCTATCAGCGTTGCGCGACCCTGACGCCCATGGAAGAAAAAATCTGTATTCTGATCTATGCCGGGATGCGTTCGAAGGAGATCGCCCCGGCCCTGAATATTGCTCTCAGCACCGTAGAATGGCATCGCGGCAATGTGCGGCGCAAGTTATCGATTCCCGTCGGGCGTGCCATCAGCGCAGCCCTGAACAGCTTTCTGAACGACAAGCCATTGGAAAACCCGGGGTGATTTCCCGCCCGGCGACCGCTATTTTGCGCCGATAGTTTGATGAAGCCGCGCTCCGGGCCCGCCGAAAGGAAGAGCGAAGTCCCGCTGCGCCGACTGCCCGGTCGTCGGTCGGCGTGCCGCGGCTGTTTGGAAACACAGCCGAGAACCCTCCAATGCTCAATACTCTCCGGGTCGGCGAAGCCTTGCGACCCCGCATGGCTTCGTCTGCATGGATTCGCTTGCTTGCGATTCCCTTATTCTGTTTTGTGTTGTCTATCGTACCGGCGCGTGCCGCGCTGACCGTCGATCGGATCGAGCTGCACAATGTGACGACGTCGACGGCCTTCTGCGGCGGCGGCGTGATCCTGAATGCAGACCTGCGTTTTGTCGGCTCCGGCAATGCGGGCGATGCGCTTAACTGGACGATTCGCCGCAGGGTCGCCAGTCGCAGCCTCGGACCCTTTGATCAGAATGTCACTGGCAATGGCCTCGACCTCGGCGCATTCATCGCCACGACGGTGGCCACGACCGGGCTGCCGCCTTTACAGGCCGGTGATGTCATCGAAGTCTTTGCCTTCTGGACGGACAACCCTTCTGTTCGCTCTATCTCCCTCTTTGCACGTTGCTCCGGTGCCGGTCCCCTTGCTTTGTTAAGCGATGTCCCGAGCGACGACGGCAATGCAAACGGTCTGAGCGATCCCGGCGAGACGCTGACCTTGACAACCGCTCTGGCTGCAACGGGAACGACGGCGTCGGCGGCCGTGCTGCAGATTCCGGTCGGGATAGACCAGAGCTTTGTCGAAGGTTCCCTGCGAACGACTCCCATAGCCCGCGATGATAATCTTACGGCGGTCGGCAATGTCGGCACAACGGCTAACCTGCTGGCCAATGACAGCGATCCTGATGGTCGTCCGGGCTTAACGGCCCTGGCAACCGGTGCAACAACGCTGCGGGGCGGCACTTACAGCCTGGCGGCCGACGGCGAACTCAGCTACGATCCGCCCCTCGCTTTCAGCGGCCGGGATTCCTTCGCCTATTTTATTGTCGACGCCGACGGCAACCGCGACCAGGGCATCGTGACGATCGATGTCAAGCATCTGGTCTGGTTTATCGATCAGGCGCGGCCCGCGAATGGCGACGGCCGTCTGTCCGCGCCCTTTAAGACGCTGGCAGCTTTCAATGCCCGTCAGGGCGGCGGCACTCCCGCCGATCCGAAAGCCGGCGATCATATCTTTCTCTTCAGCGGTGCCTATGACGGCGGCTTGACTTTGTTAACACGTCAGCAGCTCATCGGACAGGGAACGGGCCTTTCGATCGGAGCGCATGTCGTCACAAGCGCGGGACTGGCTCCGACTCTGACGAACAGCGGCGGCGACTGTTTAAGGCTGGCTCGCGATAACCGGGTACGTGGCCTGAGGATCAGCACGTCGGCGGGCGCGGGAATCAGCGGGCAGAATTTCGGCAGCTTAACATGTTCGTCGTTGAGTGTCATTGATGTCGCCGGTCCGGCTCTGGCCTTGGCCAGCG
>JANQRB010000080.1 GCA_028284775.1 Candidatus Kapaibacterium sp.
GCAGCGACCCCCTGGGCGCCGAGCGCAACCAGATTCGCAGACGCTTCATCAACGGCAGCAATGTCGTTCCCTTCGTTAACACGTCAATCGATTCCGTTCAGGGCGAGCCTATTGCAAGTGACCTGGCCTACTTAACTGCCTCGGAGGTTCAGACACTCTCGATTGAACGGCGCTTATCCTTCTTCTACTGGGAGCCGACCGAAACGCCGACGGATGATGATATCCTGATAATGGCCGACAACATTTCACTGAACTTCGGAAAGAACTACTCGGTCGTATTCTACCATCGCGTCCGTGACGGACAGGCCAATACCAAGAACGACGCCATTTTTCGAGTGCGGGCCCTACAGGAGTTTTGATAGGCCGGGTGGTCGGGGCCGATCGTGGCGCACTTCCTCCACACCGCATTGTTTAACTTTCGATCTGCAACACGATTTTGCCGCAATTGGCATTGTCGGCCATTCGTCGGTGTGCAGCCTCGACCTCCTGAATCGGATACAGGGAATCGACGACCGTCCGGATGCTGCCGCTGTGCCACAGTGGAAGCAGCTCTTGCCGGATAGCTGACGTAAGGGCAGACTTTTCAGCCAGCGAGCGATCGCGCAGCGTCGTCGCGATCAGGCGCAGATTTTTACGCAGCAGCAAGCCCAGATCAATCTCGGCGCGACGGCCACCCAGCAGGCCGATCAGCAGCAGGCGTCCGCGCGGCTCCAGCAGATTCAGGTTAGCGCTCAGATTGCTCGCGCCGATCATGTCGAGCACCAGATCGAGGCCGCGACCGGCGTTGGCCCGCCGGATCGCTTCGAATACATCCAGCTCTTTATAGTTGACGGCCAGACTTGCTCCCATCTCACGGCAAAGCTGGAGCTTGGCCTCGGTGCCGGCACTTGCATAGACCACCGCACCGCGACAGCGTGCGAGCTGAATGGCGGCCAGGCCCACCCCGCTGGCCCCGGCCGCTATGTAGCAAGTCTCGCCCTCGCGCAGCGCAGCTTCAACAACAAGATTCAGATAAGCGGTGCTGAAAGCTTCCGGAAAGGCCGCCGCCTCGGGCCAGCTGGCTTCGGCGGGCGGCCTGATTACCATAGCCGCGGGTACGGCGGCATACTCGGCGTAACCGCCGCCCGGCAATAATGCACATACCCTGTCTCCTACCTTCCAGTCGTGAACTGCGCTTCCACACTGGGCTATCAAACCTGCACACTCAAGGCCCAGAATCGGCGAAGCACCCGGCGGCGGCGGATATAGGCCCCGTCGCTGTAAGAGGTCGGCGCGATTCAACGCCGTCGCGTGAATCGCCACCAGAACTTCATCCGCCTTTATCGAAGGTTTCTCAACAGCCGTCCATGACAGGCTCCCATCAACAGCCTGTTGAATCGCGCGCATGCTTTTACCAGAAGTCATAGCCGAATCCGATAGCCAGCACCTGCTTAAGTTGACGCTTGCGATTAACATTGACATCCTTGTCATAGAGTAAACGCACGGTGAGGTTGACCGAAATAATTTCGTTCAGCTTGCCCTGAAGAACATTATTCCAGTCCACATCGACTTCGTCGATGCGATGCAGCGTGGAGAAAAGATCGAGCTTGGATTGGAAGACAATGTTCTCAGTAAGGTTGGTTTTAAAATTCGTTACGGATGTTAATCCCACTTCATTGCGAATAGTTTCTACTTCGTCGGGCGTTTCGGGATCATCGCTGTATAAGGCGGCAAATTCATCGGCAATAGTGTGTTTTACCGCCAAACCGAGACGTGTGGTGAAGTCTTTCCAGGGTTCATACCCTACCCCGAAACTCTCTGTTATGTACAGAGGTTCGAAGAGCTTGGAAACTTTAAGTTCCTGGTCGTCGCTATAGTCAAAGCCATCATCGATCTGGGTCAGGACGCGGACCGAGACAAATGGGTTAAGAAAAACGTTAAGCTTGTAGATAAACATCGATTCAAAGTCGATTTCGTCGACATTCTTACGCGCATCCTCCCCGCCGATTTTCGTTTGGCCATAATCAAAGACCAGCGTATTGCCCCACTGAAAATTTTCCTGAAACAAGGTGTCGGCATTATTGAGCGTAAATTGCCAGGCAAAAGTATCTTCGCCGCCGGCAGCCCAGTTGTCGTAGGTACTTTGCGTCAGGTTGAGATTGGCCTTTAAGTCATGTACCCATCCGAACGCATCCCCCTCGGCCGAGTCGCTTTGAGCCGAGAGAACAAAGGGAAATGAGATCAGCAAAACGAAACAGATTCGTACTTTCATATACTCCGTCGTACTTTCAGTGGAACAATCTGAATTAAAGGCTACGAATGTAGCAATATGCTTCAGAGAATCCAACGATGCCGCGCGCGCACTTTATGGCGCTCGGTTCGCGATATTATCGTATTTTAGCGCCTTTGTGCAAATCAGCAAGCTTAAACGGACACTGGAATTGCGAATGGCAAGAACTACTTCCCCGAAATCCCGCAACCCAAAAGAACTGAAACCGAGCCAGCTCCGCTGGACCTGTCCTTCCTCGGCTTTTTCGGTCAAGACAAGCAAATCGCTCGAACCCCTCAACACAATTGTCGGCCAACCGCGGGCCATCAACGCGATTCAACTGGGCGCTAAAATATTTTCGCCCGGTTACAACATTTTTGTGTCCGGCTTATCGGGAACGGGACGCCTGACCACCGTCAGAAAAATCCTGGAATCGGTTCGCAGCCGCAAGAACTTCACCTACGACTATTGTTATGTTTACAACTTTCAGAACGCCGACGAGCCGCGTCTGCTGAAGTTCAACCGTGGGATGGGCAGTGCCTTCTGCAGCGACATGCAGGAGACGGTCAGCCTGATGCGCACGCGCATACCCCAGCTTTTTGAAGAGGAAGGTTTTCAAAAAACGCGACGTTCGCTGGTTCAGAAGTATCAGCAAAAAGAGAAAAAAATTCTGCTTGATTTCGGCGCCAAGATCGAACCGAGCGGCTTCGTCCTTTCACAAAGCGAAACCGATGAAGGTCTTATTCAATATGAGATCTTGGTCAAGGCGGGCGAAGAATTCTTTTCGGTCGAAGATCTTGATGAATTGGTAGCCAAGAATGCCATAAGCAAAAAGAAAGCCCGCGAGCTCAACAATCACTACCACCAGTTTGCCGATGAATTCACCGATATCGCCCGCGATCGATTGCGCGTTGTGCAGGAATTTCAACGCGAGCTCAAGGAGCACGATCGTCTGGCGGCCACCGTTATCGTCAAGTCTTCCTTCGATGAGCTGCGCAGCGCTTATGCCGATGAATCCGAAAAAGTCATAACTTATGTCGACCACGTACAAGAGCACATTCTCGACAATCTCAACGTTTTTCATCCCGATGATCCCATGGGAATCTCACCGCAGAATGCGCAGGAGCAGCCGGCTGCGGATCCGTTTGATGTTTACAAAGTAAATCTGATACTTAACAACACAGAGACGGAAGGTGGTCCGGTCATCGTCGAAACCACACCGACATTCACAAATCTTTTCGGCACGATTGAGAAGAAGTTCGACCAACGCGGCTTCTGGCGCTCGGATTTCAGCCACATCAAAGCCGGCGCGCTGCTGAAGGCCGACGGCGGGTACCTGATTATCAACGCACTCGATATGCTCGGCGAAAACGGCGTCTGGAAAGCGCTGAAGCGTGTGCTGCTGCACCGCAAACTGGAGATCCAGCCTGTCGACAGTTTTTTTCAGATTTCGCAGATGATGCTCAAGCCGGAGCCTGTGGACATCAACGTCAAGATCATCCTGATCGGCGATGAAGATATTTATCGCATGCTCTATTTCGAAGAAGAGGATTTTCGTAAGATCTTCAAGATTAACGCGAACTTCGACTATGAAACAGAGCTTAGTGATGAGATGAAGGAAAACTACGCGCGATTCACTCACAAGATTTGTGAAGAAGAAAAACTCCGTCACTTCGATCGCTCCGGCCTCGCGGCCCTGATCGAATTCGCGGTAGCGCATGCCGGACGCCGAGGTTATATTACCCTGCGCTTCAGTGACGTGGCGGACGTGATTCGCGAAGCCTCGTACTACGCCCGTCAGATAAAATCAAGTCTTGTTAAACGAAGTCATGTACAGAAGGCGCTGGAGCAACGACGCTGGCGTGACAGTCTGCTGGACGACAAGCTCCACAACGCCATTATCCAGGATACCCTGATGATCGATACGGAAGGAGAACGTATCGGCCAGATTAACGGGCTTTCCGTGTACAGCACCGGGATGGTCTCTTTCGGCAAGCCCGCACGCATTACGGTTAATGTCGGTGTCGGTTCGGGCGGCATCATTAACATCGAACGTGAAGTGGAGCTCAGCGGCAGCGCGCACGATAAGGGCGTCCTTATTCTGGCGGGCATACTGCGGGAGCGTTTCGCTCGTTCGCAGCCCATCTCACTTTCCGCCTCGATCGCCTTCGAGCAGTCTTATGACGAAATCGACGGCGACAGCGCTTCTTCGACCGAAGTATACGCCCTGCTCTCCGGACTGGCGCGGATACCCATCAAACAATCAATTGCCGTAACCGGATCCGTCAATCAAAAGGGCGACATTCAACCGATCGGCGGCGTTAACGAAAAAATTGAAGGTTTCTTTGAAATTTGCGAATCGCGCGGTTTGACCGGCAATCACGGTGTCATTATCCCGCATCAGAACGTCGAGAATCTGATGCTGTCGCACAAGGTAATCGATGCTGTTAAACGCAAACTCTTCCACATTTGGCCGGTGACGACCATCGAGGAGGGAATGGGCATCCTGACGGGTATGCCATGCGGCGCAATCACCGACCAGCCTCCTTATGACAACAACACCGTCTACGGTCTTGTCGCCGGTCGCCTCGATGAGTTTCGACAGGCGATGAAGGATTACAATGACAGTGATGAAGAAGAACAGTGAATGCGGCTTGCGGCAGGATAGCGAAAGCAGTTAACATTTATGGAAGCAGGAAATGGTTAAAATAGCACCTTCACTGTTGTCGGCAGACTTTGCAAACCTGGAGCGCGACATACAACGCTGCGAAGCCGCCGGGGCCGACCTTTTACATGTGGATGTCATGGACGGTCATTTTGTGCCGAATATCACGATCGGACCTCTGATCGTCAAAGCAATCCGGCCGGTGACCGGCCTTCCCCTTGACGTGCACCTCATGATCGAAGCGCCCGACCGCTACATTCCGGCCTTTGCCGAGGCAGGCGCCGACTGGATTTCCGTCCATGCGGAAGCCTGCCCCCATCTGCATCGCAGCCTGAGCCTGATCCACGACTGCGGCGCCCGCGCAGGTCTGGCGCTCAATCCGCTGACTCCGCTCGACGTAGTCTACGATGCAGCCGAATACTGTGACTTCATTCTGCTGATGTCGGTTAATCCCGGCTTCGGCGGTCAACGCTTTATCGACTCTTTTTTACGGAGAGCTCCAAAGCTGCGCCGCTTCCTGGACGACAACAATCTTCAGCATGTCGATATTGAAGTCGATGGCGGCGTTAAGATCGACAATGTCGGCGCGATCGCAGCCGCTGGCGCCCGGGTACTCGTCAGCGGTTCAGGTGTGTTCAGGGGCAAGTTGGAAGACAATATCAGCGCGCTCCGCCAGGCAGCCATCGCTGGTCTCTCTGAATAGTTAACTCCCCGCGGCAACACGCAGGCACCGGCTGCCCCGGATCGGCAGTGAATGCATCAGGGACGGCGGCCTTCCCTCAGATTGGTCAGGGCCCGGCCGAAACGTTCCAAGCCTCGCTCAATATCCTCTTCCGAAGCCGCGAAGGAAATCCGGATGCATTGCGGCGTGCCGAAGGCGCTTCCCGGGACGAGCGCCAGCAGATAATGCTCGAGCAGGAAATCGCAGAGAGCATCGCCATCCGGCATTGCCTCGCTGAGATAAGAGCTTACATCCAAAAAGAGAAAGAAGGTCCCATCGGGAACCGTAAAGTTAATGCCGGGAATGTCGCGCAACAGAGCAACGGCCAGATTACGTCGCCGCTCGAAGGCCGCTCGCATGCGCTCTACGTCATCGCCGGCGCAGTTAAGGGCCGCCAGAGCCGCCTTCTGAGCTATCGAGCAGGGATGCGAGGTGGCCTGCCCCTGCAATTTGGCGGCCTGCCGGATGACATCATCCGGCCCGGTCATGTATCCCAATCGCCAGCCTGTCATAGCATAGGCTTTCGAGACGCCGTTGATGGTGATCACTCGATCGGCAATCGAAGGAATGGAGCCGATGCTGGTATGAGGCACGCTGCCATAGATGATTTTTTCGTAGATCTCATCGCTGAGCACATAACAGTCGCCGTCGGCGAGGACCTCGGCCAGGTCCCGCATTTCTGCCTCGCTGTACATCATACCGGATGGATTACCCGGCGAACTAAAAATAATGGCCTTGGTACGCGGGGTAAAACTCCTGGCCAGTTGTTCGGGCCGCAGTTTATAGTTGTCGGCGGCCTCGGTGGTAATCACGATCGGGTAGGCGCCGCAGATACTGGTGATCTGCGTGTAGCTGACCCAGTAAGGCTCGATCACCAACACTTCGTCGCCCGGATTGCAGATAGCGCCGATCGTTGAGAACAAACACTGTTTGGCGCCGGAGCAAATCAGGGTATTTTCGGCCGTGGCGCCGACGATGCCGTTCTCTTCGCGAAACTTGCGCGCCGCGGCTTCACG
>JANQRB010000084.1 GCA_028284775.1 Candidatus Kapaibacterium sp.
ACGCGGCGCACCGCTGCCCACAAAAGTAGCCCAGCCGGTGATCCCGCCGATCGCAGCTTCGTCGTCGGCCATTAAACTATCGCGCATGAAGCGTTCCAGCTCGGCGACGGTCGCCTCAGTGTTGACCTGCGGCGTTCCCACCGGCAGCGTCAGCTCGGCGAAGATAATCGGCTTTTCATTCGGCGGGAAAAAGATGGCCGGCACCATTCCCAGTCCCTGGATCGCAACGACGAAAATGAGAACCGTGATCCCGACGCTTACTGCGCGATGACCCACCATCCAGGTCAGGATGCTGCGATAGACACGATAAAAGCGGGTGTTAAAGCTTTCTTCGCTTTGCTGCTGCTTTACTTTCAAAAACATCATGCAAAGCAATGGAATCATCGTGAGGGACAACAGCCAGGAACAGAGCAGCGTTATAGTGACTACCTTAAACAAAGGCGCTGTGTACTCGCCGGTGGTGGACTTGGCCAGGAAAATCGGCAGAAAGGCCGCGGCCGTGGTCAGCGAAGAAGTTAACAGCGGGATGCGCAACTCCTTTGCTGTGCTGATAGCGGCCTCCCTGGGTTTCTTGCCTTCTGTCATCTGCACCAGGATGCTCTCGGACATCACAATCGAATTGTCGACAAGCATCCCCAGCGCGATTATCAGCGAGGCGAGCGACATCTGGTCGATGCCGATCCCAAAGATGGACATGACAAAGAGGGCGAATACCATTGCCATCGGTATCAGGCTGGCCACCACCAGGCCGGTTCGCAAGCCCAGGGAAAACAGCATTACCAGCAGGACGATCGCCACTGACTGCAAAATACTGCTGAAGACATCGTCGACCTTTTTGTTGACCCAGTAGGGCTGAAATGATACAAAATCGAAGTCGACGCCATGGGGGAAGACGCTCTGGAATCGTTGGACCTGCTCTTTAACATTGTCGCCCAACAAGCTGATGTTGCCGCCTTCCTTAAGCGAAATCGCCAGCGCCAGCGAGGCTTTGCCGTTAAAATGAACCTTAGGATTAGGCGGCTCAGCATAGCCTCGTGTTATGGTAGCGATATCGCCCAGGTACAACAGCTCACTGCGTCCCGGCAAATTGATGATTGTCTGCCGCAGGTCGTCGACCGACTCGAAGTTGCCGGTCGGCTCCAGGACGATCTGTTCGTCGCGGGTGAAGATCTCGCCGCCGGGGAAAATGATATTGCGCGACTGAAGTACTTGCTGCAATTGACCGGCCGACATGCCGAGTTCCGCGAGCCGGGCATTGTTGAACTCTACAAAGATGCGCTCTTCCTGCGCGCCGAGCACATCGACTTTTGCGACCTGGTTAATTAACAGGAGCTCGTTGCGGGCGTCATCGGCAATTTGTTTAAGCTCGGCATAGGAGAAGTCTTCCCCGGTGATCATGACGATCGTGCCGAAGACGTCGCCGAATTCATCATTGACGAAGGGGCCGCGGATGCCTTCCGGCAGTTCGCCCCGGGCGCGATCTACTTTGCGACGGAGATCATCCCAGATGGGCCGCATGGTCTTTTCGCTTTCGAGGATGTTAACCGTGATGACGGATAAGCCCGGCTTGGACTGACTGGTAACAAAATCGATGCTGGGGATTTCCTGGATGACCTTCTCCAGTTTGTCGGTCACGAGCTGTTCAACGCGTTCGGGGCTGGCGCCGGGGAAGAAAGTCCGCACCTGCGCGGCGCGGACAATAAAGCCGGGGTCCTCGGCGCGCGGCAGGTTGTTGTACGCCATAACGCCGGCGAGAGCGATGATTGCCAGCGTAACGGTCGTGATGACTTTGTTGTCAATCGCGAATTGGGTAATATTCATACTCATTCACCTTTCGCGCCGAGTAGTTTAACCTGCATGTCGGGATGGATACGGGTGACGCCCGCCGTGATAACCAGGTCGCCGTCGTCGAGTCCGCTGATGATTTCCATGCCGTCGGATGTCAGTTCGCCAACGCTGACATCCCGTCGTTTGACAATGCCGATGTCGGCGTCTCCGGGCTCGGCGACGTAAACATAACGTCCCTGCCTGTCTTCCGCCACCGCTACCGGCGGCACAATGATAAGGCCGCTGCCGCTCCGGCGCTCGAAGCTGAATGTCACTTCGGCCGCCATACCGGGCAGGATATCATCATGGGATTCGGTGACGCGGACGATCACCGGAAAGGTCGTTGAGCTGCCGAGCGAGGCTACCCCTACTTCGCGGACGATTCCACTCAAAACCTTGCCGGGCAGGGCGTCGAATTGAATGCCCACTTCACTGCCTTCGCTGATGTCGGCGATCAGTACTTCCGGCACCGCTACCTGCACTTCAAGCTGCGAGCCGGAATTGAGCAGCGCGATTGTTTGTCCCGCCTGCACATTCTCATTCGCTTCGACGGGTACGGCGGCTATCGAACCGCTGAGCGGCGCCTTGAGACGGGTGTAGCTCAACTGCAGGCGCGCCTGTTCCAGGCCTTTGTTGGCGGCAAGGACATTGGCGTCGGCCGACTCGGAGGCGGCGCGCACCTGGTCGTATTCGTTTTTCGAGGCATTATCATTTTCGTAGAGCGCGCGAATTCGGTTCAGATCGGCGCGGGCATTGCGGGCCTGTGCTTCGGCGGCGGTCAGGGTGGCCTGGGCCTGCTGGACCTGCAAATTGTAATCATTGGGATCCAGGCGCGCGATAAGCTGGCCATCGCGCACCACGTCGCCCAGCTTTACTGCCAGCGAAGTAATCGTGCCTGGTACTTTGAAGGACAAGTGCGATTCGGTGCCGCTTTTGGCGACGCCGGAGAAACTGCGGCTGCGGCTGCCGCCCGACAGAAAGACCTGTTGATAACGCACCGGCCGAATCACTTCTTCGGGCTCGGCTTCCTGCTTGCTACATGAGACAAAGAAGACAGGGGGGATACATATTCCCAACAGGATACCGAGGAGCGGCAATCGGCAAAAGGATTTCATGGGGACATCTCCGATGCTAAACGTTTGCTGAATTCGGGGAGCGCGGGCTTGTACAGGCACGCCGCGCTTTATTCCGGCAAGGGTGCGCCGACATTAGCGAAGTAGGCTTCCAGGCGCTGCAGCAGCCGCTCGCGCTCGGCGTCGTCGGTCAGAGCGCCGAAGCTGCCGACGGCCCGCTGAACGCCGATGGCGTCGAGAAGAAAGTCAAAGACCGCATTTGCGGCCGCCTCATCGGCTACCAGGGCAGCGTTTTGTGCGTCAACCAGGTCGATGATCGATAGGGCGCCGCGCGAGTAGGCATCTACCACCAATTCGAGATTGCGGCGTGCTGCGTCGGCGCCAGCCTTTGTCTGCTCAATGCCCGCAAACGACGCGCCGGCGAGGTGCAACTCCGCCCGAACGCGCTGCTCGATACGGTCGGCGAGCGCCTGGCGCTGCAGACGCAGACGCTGCATTTCCTCCTCGGCCTGTGCGATTGCGGCATAACGTGCCCCACCTTCGAACAAGGGCAGGCTCAGATTCAGGCCGATGCTCCAGTCCAGGTCGTCGGGCTGAGCCGGAAATGCAGAGCTGAGGAACTGGAGCTCGGCCGGCAGACCGCTGAAGTCCGTACCTTCCGAGCCCGCTCCTTCGCGAAGGAAACGGTTTGTAAGATTGCCCTGCAAACCTACGCTGGGCAGATACAGAGCGCTGGAAGCCGAGGATTGCAGACGGCGCTGCGCCCGCATGGCCGCGTCGATCTGCGCCAGCTCGGGCGCATTGCGCAAGGCCTCTTCCACCATAAAAGAACGAAAAGCGCCAAATGTCCATTTGTTGCTGAAATAGCGCACATAGCGGCCATCGTTGGTGATGAGGTCGGCGTCCCGCAATTCGGCTTCCTCCGTGGCAAAAGACTCTTCGGCGGGGCGCCGCAGCAGCTGGTTGACCTGAATTTCCACCACATTGCGTTGTGCGTTGGCGTCGATTACGGCCTTGCGATTCTGCGCGATTTCACTCTCCCAACGATAAACTTCGGCGGGACCGGCCGTGCCGACTTCGCGGCGCACCTGTGCCAGCTCGAGGTTGGCGCGCGTACGCAGCAGATTTTCTTTCTGGATACGTTCGAAGGTTTTGGCACGCAGCAGGTTGAGGTAGGCCGTTGCGGCCTCGGCGGCAATATCCAGGCGCAGCTGCTCGTATTCGCTTTGCCGCGCTTCCTGCAGGTGCTCCTGCACATTCAGGTTGGCCCAGGCCGGCTCCGCATAGACAAGCTGGTCGATCTGAAGCGTGCCGCTGACCGTTTGTTCGGCCTGACCGCCAAAACTGGCTTCGGCCCGGTCTTTGTCAATGACGAGGCCTGTCGCGGAGAGGCTGATCTGCGGCAGCAGCCCGGCGCGGGCGCGACGAATATCTTCTCTGCCGGCCGCCACGCTGCGTTCCTGCGCCTTGATGTCAAGATTTGCGTTCATTGCCTCGTCCATGGCGCTCCGCAGGCTGAGGCGGCGTTTGCGTTCATCGCGGTTGTCGCCGAGAATCTGGGCCTCGGTCATGATCCCCCAGGCGGGATAGACGCCAACTGCCTTCACGGTGCCCATATTGAGGTACAGCCGCTCATTCGAGCTGAAGTTGACGGGGATGTCGCCGGCATCCTCGCCGAGCAGTATACGTTGTGCATTGATCGCAACCCGTCGCGAAAGGCGCACGAAAAACTTATCATCGCCCATGCCCGCCATGGCGCCCGCTGCAACATCCGACTGTCCCATATAGGCAAAAGTTGGAATACGGCGTTCATTGAGACCGGCGATGAGCTTCGCGCGTTCCGCCGGTGCCAGATGCAGCATGGGATAGAGATAGACCGCCTCGGCGTCCGGCGGGATCTGGTCGAGCGCCGCTTGCGCCGATGCGCCCACGCGGACGACATCGATCGAGACATCCAGGTCGGCGCCCGTTTCCCTGGTCCGCTGGTTGAGATTGGGAATCGCATCGGCGATATTCGCGCTGGACAATGTAACGACTGAAGAGAAGGGGCTTATCTCACGGAATATGTTGATATCGCGGGCAAAATTATCCGGCAGAGTCAGATAGTTGAGATTGGGACGGCCGCTGGCGCCGTCTCGGAAGGGAAGGCCCTGAACATTGATATCGATGGCGATGGGCGCGATGACCGGCTTGGGCAGGCTTGCGCGCCGGCAGACATTGTTGGTCGCCAATAAACCGAGCGCAATCACGATATCCACTTCGGGATCGGCCAGCACTTCGTCAAGCAGGCGGGTCATCGTCGGATTGGTCCAATCGCCGGTCATCTGCATCCGGGCGGGGAAACGAACATCGAATTCGTCGGACAGCAGCTCGCTCATTTCGCGCCGGAAGAGGGCGAGGATTTCGTCATTGCGTTCCCATGGACCGTCAGTCGCGATGGCAATGTTTACACGCGGCTGCCTGGTCTGGCTCTGGGCGACCTCTGCGATCGTCACCAGCCCACACAGCAAGATCAAGAGGAGCGTCGTCTGGCGCATCCCGGCTCTCCGAATAGTGTTACAAGCGAGTTCGTCGGCTTGCCTGTGGTCGCGCTATGTCGTCACGCCCGTGGCCGGCAAACAGAATGACGAATGCGGATGAAGGACAGGTTGCCGCTGCGGCTTGTGCCGATTGGCCCGGCGACAGTCACTGCCGGCTGTCCTGAACTTAAGGCGGCGCGCTGACACTTCCGGTCATCACGCTTCGAACTGAAAGATTTATGATTATGATCTAGCATGTATTGCGTTTTGCAGACGCCCTGGATTGGATCCTTGTCGGTGAAGCGACGCTGCGAGGAAAGCGCAAACGACCGCCCTGCAAATTAAAACAAAACGGAACACCGGGCAAAGTGAATCAGGTGAGGACAGCACTGTGGTGGAGCTGTCAGAAAGCTTCCAGACCGATGATGTATGGACCGCCGAAACCGTTGCGGCCATAGCCGATATCGATCCGGCCGTGAAAACCCGAATCGAGCAGCTTGATGCGCATTCCCACACCGGCGGCGAATCTGCTGTCACGAATGCGAAAGTCTTTCAGCCGGCCGGCGACTTCGCCGACAGAGGCAAAGGCCACGCCCCCGAAGCGCCACCAGATGGGAAAACGATATTCGATCTGCAGGGCAAGCAGGTTGCGGTCGCGATAACGGCCCTTAAAGTAGCCGCGAAGTAGATACTCTCCGCCCAACTGAGCCAGACGCGAAAATGGCGGCCCGCCGTCGATCATATCTCCAAGGATGCGGAATGCGAATACGGTGCTGCTGTCGATTCGGAAGTAATGTCGGATGTCCAGTGTCCCACGCACAAAGTCGAGATCGCTGCCGAAAGACGAATCGTAGATGCTGGAGGCCTGGCTGGAAAATGCCCCCGTGGTCGGGAAGAAAATGTTGTCGCGGCTATCCCAGCTCGCGAGCAGTCCCAGGCCGACGACAGTCGGGTCGTTGGTGCCGGGCAGCTCGCCGGTCGCAAGCAGTCCTTCATCTTCCGTCTCCAGCAAGGATGAGCTGTTGTATTCGACGCGAATCCCCCCGCGCAGATCGTCGAACAGCGTCCGTTGGGCATCTAGCCGCAGGTCCAGCGAGCGTTCCGTATAGCGTTCCGAATCTTCCTGCCGCGTGTCATTGCCGATGCCGAAGAATTCATTGGACATGTTGCGATAGAGAATTTCACCGGCCAGGTGATAGCTATCCTCGGCGAGATACCAGGACGGACTGAGGAAAACTTCGAACTGGTCTTTCGTTGAATAGGCGGCGCCGGCGCTGATATTACTGTAGCGCAGGTCCGGCTGCGCTCGATAGACGAATTGTCCGTAAGCGCCGAAGAGGAAACCCGTCTCCGGCGTGAATGAAAGGCGCGGCAGCAGCAGCCATTCGGATTCGGCGTCCTTATCCTTGGGCTGCGCTGCAGTTGCATCGCTTTCGGGCTTTGCAGTGACGTCGCACAGTGCGATAAGCAGGAGCAATGCTGCCAGCTGCGCGCTACGCCTGAAGACGGTATTAAACGAAGTTCCGGTAATCATTTGCTGCGAATCGTGCGCCGATTTACGCAATTGCCGGACGAAAAGCAATGCCATTGTCAAAGAGTACCGGGCGGCGCTTGATTGTCAAGCTACGATTTCCCGCTCTTTCTTATGCGCGGCATTGTTTAAGGCCCGTTGCTACCGGGCAATTGTTGCCGGCTGAGGTTCGCGAATTGCGCTCTTATTCGTAGATTATCATTTGCCGTCATCGGCGATGGCGGAAATCCAGCAATGTAAAACCCGATTCACAAACTATGGCAGTGCATTCGATGCGGCGCACGGCTTTGTGGCGCAAATTGACCGTTATCGGCATGCTGACGGGGCCCGCCATTATCAGCGTTATCGTTATGCAAAGCAACCAGTTGCCGGACGACCTGATGGCAATGCAATTCAGGATCGATGAGCTGGCGTCGCTGCGTTCGGCGGTTCAAGCGGAAGGCCGCATGGATGATTTCTTCGATGACGTCCTGACAGATGCAATGATTAACTATTATGCCGATGGAGAAGGATCGCAGCCCCTGGGCACCCTGTATCAAACATATCAGGAGCAATCGAGTAACGCCAACTTTTCGTTGATGTATTATGCCTTTGGTCGCGAAGGCCCCTCACTTGAGGCGGAGGAGTTCGTCAGACTATTGCAACAAGAACTTCAAGTGCGTTTCGCCGGCTTACGACAGCGTTTGCGCCTGCGAGCCCATGAGCTGAATTTTGAGATCGAACAAGAAGTGATGCAGGATTCGCTGAGCTGTACCTTCATTTTCGCCGGTGTTGAGAATCCCGATGTGGCCGAGATTTACTTCAGCTCCAACGACGGTCTCTCTATCCATCGCGTGCGGAATGATTCGACTCTTGTTAAGTCACTGCCCCGCATCGACAGCCTGCTCTATGCCCATCGCGAGGATTGGGGGCTGGACATCGAAGAATCGCTCGAGCGACCATTCAGCTCCTTGTTTAATGTTTATTATATGCATCGCGGGCAAAAACGCTATCTCTCTTCGAGCCGGCAGTCTTATCGCTCGAACAGTTACATCTTTGAAATGAGCGAAGAGAATATAGACCGATTCCTGGAATTCAGCGAATGGGCCGAACAAGAAGCCTGGCTGCCGGATTCCTGTACATTCAAACTCGTCGATGAACAGGCCGGGCTGCCCGCCGGCTACCGGCGTTATTATCGGGCCTATGCCTTGACGGATGAACCCCTGCTCGCGGCTCCCAATCGGAATTCGGTCGAGCATGAGTTCAGCGCGGGAGTTGACGTATTGACTATTACTCTTTCCGAGGATGCATGGCAAGCCTGGCGCGAAGCGGGCCATGCCGAGTTTGGCGAAGACTTTCTGTTGCAAGTCGGCTATGAAGATTTGTGCGTGGTGCGTAGCTCGAATACCGGCGGCCGCGCAACGCTTCGTTTTTCCGGCTTTCAGCATCCCGAGCAGGCGCGCTGCGCCGCGTTTTTCCAGGTGCCGCGGAATATCGACGAAGGACTTGTCTATACAAGCTGGCGCACCGTCTATGCACCCGCGTGGTTGTAAGCGATCCCAGGCGCAGCGCGCTAGGAGGACAGTCAGCCTGCGGGGAATAATCAACAAAGTACATTATCCGCACTTATTTTTTCATCGGTTAAAAAAATGAATCAAGAACTTCATAAACAACAGCGGCTTTATCACGAACTTTCGTGGATCTGGCCCTTGTTCGGGACGGTGGAGGATTATCGCGAAGAAAGCGAAATATTTGTTCGCTATCTGCGGGATAACATTGAAGGTTCACTTAGCACGCTGCTCGACTTGGGCTGCGGCGGCGGCAAAAATGCCTTTCACTTCCGGCGTCATTGTGCCCTAACCGGCGTTGATATTTCACCGGCGATGCTCGCGCAGGCGCAGGAGCTCAACCCGCCAAGCCGATTTGTGGAGGGCGATATGCGGAGCGTCGATCTGCGAGAGGAGTTCGATGCGGTGTTTTTGAACGACTCTTCGATGTATATGACCACCCGGGACGAGCTGATGCAGCTCTTTCGCACGGCCTATCGCCATCTGCGACCGGGCGGTGCGGCGCTGGTGACGGCTGAAGTCACAAGTGAAAGTTTTGTGCATAACGGTTGCGAGGTCAGCAACTATTCCGACGACCGGGGACGCGAAGTTTGTATCATCGAACAGGACTATCGCAAATCGCCGGATGCTGAACAATTCGATTTGACTTTTGTGTTTCTCATTCGTGAGCATGGCCGGCAGCGCATCGAAAATGATGTGCATACCTGCGGACTGTTCCCGCTGGATTTCTGGCGTGAAGCGCCGCAGACACTCGGCTTCAGCGTGCGCGAGATGCTACTGGAGACCGAAGGAGTCGTCATGCCGATCCTGGTGTACTGCAAGCCACCGCTCTGATGTGAAGTTCAAGCGGCCGAGGGTCGCGTTCCGCCATTTTGTGCGTCCTGGCAGTGTTGCCGGAATCGTCTGAATACATTACAGATCGCTTCTCTCAATCAGTCAGACGGCAAGGCTGCGGCAGTGCGATGGCGACGATCGCGACCGCCTGAAGATCTGCGAGGCCGACTTCCCATAGATGCGGACAAGGCTTGGTGCGCCGGGCCCAATGGGAGCGCGGTCCGGTGTTAATTTTGCATCAGCCGCCGGCCGTCCACCCAGACTTCGCTGATGTGATTCACGCCGAAGTGATAAACGATATCCTTGTAGCTGGAGCATGCGGCGATTGCAAAGTTGGCTGATTTGCCAACTTCGAGGCTGCCCATCGTCTCCGAGAGCTGCAGAGCCGCCGCGCCATTGATCGTGGCGGCGGCGATGGCTTCCTCGATCGACATTTTCATCTGGGTGCAGGCCATGGAAAGGATCAACTGCATATTTTCGCTGAAGCAGGAGCCGGGATTGCAGTCGCTGGCCAGGGCTACCACGAGTCCGGCGTCGATAATGCGTCGGGCGGGCGCGTAGGGCAGGGCCAGAAAATAGGCGGTGCCGGGCAGGAGGGTGGCAACGACGCCGGCCTCGCGCATCGCGGCCATACCTTCATCGGAAATCTGCAGTAAATGATCAGCGGACACACAGCCGCAGCGGGCCGCCATCGCCGCCGCGCTCACATCACCGAACTCATCGGCGTGGATACGGAGTTTTAGACCATGCTGCCGGGCGCATGCAAATATGCGTTCGGTCTCTTCGACGGTATAGTATCCGACATCCGTGAAGACATCGCAATATTCTGCCAGGCCTTCTGCCGCGACAGTCGGGATCATCTCATTGCAGATCACTTGCAGATAGTCTTCGCGGCGCTCCTTGTATTCCGGCGGAAAATCGTGCGCGCCAAGAAAGGTGGCGCTTATCGTTATCGGGAATTCTTCCTTCAGCATCCTGATTGCGCGCAGTTGATTCAGCTCGCTGGCGGTCGTGAGACCGTAGCCGCTTTTGATTTCAATCGCGGTGCTGCCATGTGATATCGCATTTGTCAGTAAAGGCATGGCGTTGGCCATGAGCTCCTCGGGTGATGACTCCCGGACAGCACGCATCGTTTTCAGGATGCCGCCGCCTTCGGCGGCAATTGTTCGGTAGTCGACGCCGCGAGCTCGCCGGGCAAATTCATCAGAGCGATCGCCGGCGAAGACGAGGTGGGTGTGCGAGTCGACAAAACCCGGAAGAACCGTTTTGCCGGAGGCGTCGATGACGGTGGCGGGATCGATCTCGCCGGTCTCGAGTTTGTGTTGTGCCTCACGCGCCGTTCCGACCCAGCGGATCTTTGAGTCGAAGAGGATCGCGCCGTCGCGTATCTCACCGATGTCCGACATGGCCGCGCCGCTCTTAGCGGGGGCGCCGCCGGTTGCAACCGTCGCCAGCGAGGAGATATTGTTAATGAGATGGAGAGCTTGCATTGGGTCAGACCGTCATCGTTAGTAAAAAATCGCCAGTGCGTATTCTAATTAATTTCTTGTATTTCTTTTTTCCCCTTGTGTAAAGGGGTGAGACGCGGACTTAGCGCCGAACAGGGAGGGGTTGTGAATATTTAAGGACTTCTTAACTCCCCTAGACCCTTTTTCAACAAAGAGGGAGGCTTAAGAATAACTTAATTGACATTGCACTAGTGCAGCGCCAGCATAAAATCCAGCAGATAGTCAGGCACATCGCTGCTGGAAGCTTCGATATCGGCAACTTCTGCGAGCGGCACGGCATCGGGGGCATGGCCGGTATAAAAGGCCGAGTAGAATCCGCTGTCGCAGCGGGCGAAAGCGTCGCGAACCATCCGATAGCCCAGCCAGCTCGCCCGCAGGATGTCGGTAACAGCCGCTTTGCCGCCGCGTTGAAAGTAACTCATATCCACAGTGCGCACGTCGCGCTTGATTTTGCGACGCCGGAAGATCGTCTCCAGTTGCTGCTGAATTTCGTCCAGTGTCAGCGGGTTGGCCTCGCTGATGATAATGCGTGTATCCTTGTCGCGCGCCTCGATCATACTCGCCAATTCTTCGATGTCAATTTGTTCTTTGGGTCGAATCACGTGTTCGGCGCCGGTGGCAATGCCGGCGAATATCGAGAGGTAGGCAGATTCGCGGCCCATCGAACGAATGATGTAGACCCGTCGGTGCGAGCTTGCCGTATCGCGAATCCATTCCAGCATTTGCAGGCTTTTGTCGATAGCACTGTAAAAACCGATCGACGAACCGTATTTGTTGCCGACGTCATTGTCGATCGATCCGGCGGCAAAGAGAATCCGGGTGCGCATCTTTTCGCGTCGCAGAATCGCATTGATTATCGCCGAGGCCTTCAAACTGCCGTTACCGCCGCAGACAAAGAGGTAGTCAAAGCCGTGGTCGTGCAAGTCGCGGGCGATGGTTTCCTGAATATCCGAATCGTCGGCCAGCTCGGGAAAACGCTGGGTGCCGAGGATAGTGCCGCCTTTGGAAGCAAGCCCCGCCACCGACAATTTGTCCAGCCGGCGGAAATCGTTGCGCGCCAGACCACGCCAGCCGTCAACGACGCCCCATACCGATGTTTGCGCTTTGGTATTGATGGCGGTCCGGACCACGGCGCGGATGAAGGCGTTCATGCCGGGGCAATCGCCGCCGCCGGTTAAGATGCCGAACTTCATGATAGTCTATTCCACTTCGTGTTGTGCAGACAGTAATTGCAAAGGGCGGGCCCGCAGGCGACGCGCCACGCAAACAAATGTACAGAAAATTTTGTGCCGCTTCGGTGTGCCGGTGATATTTTTCAGGCAGGCAATAAACAGGCAAATTGTAGCTAACACGCTTTGTGCCGTCCGATCAAGCGCATTTTATCCGCGATCGAGAATTTTATTCAACTCGCGGCGTACGCGTCCCAGGAAGCGAATGGCGCTCTGGCGCTCGTCTTCCGATACCACATCAAAAATCTGTTCGAGGTTGGCGAAGGAGGTCTCCATTGATTCAATCAGGCTGACGCCGTCGGAACTTATCTCGGTAAGGACCACCCGGTTGTCGCGTTCATCCTTTTTACGCATTACATAACCCTGAAGCTCCAACCTGCTGAGCATTCGCGTGATGTCCGGGCTGCGCTGTATCATCCGGCTGTTAATTTCGGAGCAGGAGAGGGCACGGGGATAGGAGCCGCACAGGATGCGCAGCATATTGTACTGTTGGACGGTAATATCGAAGCTATGGCACAGGCGGTTGATATACTCGCGCAGCCGTTCCGATGTCAGCAGCAAGGCTACCGGCAGCTCTTCATTGGTAGACTGGAACCGTTTGGCAATCTTAAGTTCATCGTAAATCGAATGCACGCGCGTCGCACCAAATGTTAACGAGATTCGATTCGTGAACGATTGGTGCAGGAGCTTATTGTATTGTCATAGCCTCGGTTGCGAATAGTGTCATGAAGCCGCCTGATCCCTTTTGCGAGCGATGTGGCCGGAGGAATCCGGCCGCTCGCGACCGGCCGGGGAATATCCATAGGCACTAAACATGCCGGTTACTTACGCGGAGCATCAGCGTCGTATTTGCCATGGCAGAGTTTGAACACCCGATTCGGTCTGAATTCGCAGCAGATAAGCGCCGGGAGCCAGCGAAGCTATTTCGATCGTCAGGCTGTGCTCGCTACGGGAAATATTGTCGGCCTGATGCTGACGGCCGAGCACATCGATGATCGTGAAGTTCGCCCGTTGCAAGAGCAGCGGATCGTTGCTGCGCAGGGTGAGGCGCGAATGGGCCGGATTCGGATAAAGCGCCAGCTCCGGAGCCGCGGACTCGCGGACGGAGGAAACGACAGCCAGTCGCAAGTCATCAACAAACCAGCCTTCCGCGTTGCGAATGACATTCGAGCGAAAACGAAAGCGCAGATAAACGGTGTCGGATGCCTGGGCATCCAGAAAAAGGCGTTCCAGTTTCCAGTCGTCATTGTTCAGACTGCCGTCTTGCCAGGGTTCATAGTCCGTAGAATTGAAGGCCGCGATCGTTTCCCAATTGTCCAGGCCGTTGCGGGCCATATCGACAAAGCCCGTATCGCTGGGATGAATAAGGGCGGCGTGCCAGAATTCCAGCGCATAACGATCAAAGTTAAATGCCGTCACTGGAAAGAGAAGCATGGTGTCGCGTTCATTGGCGCGGTAGTCGCCGTCCAGGGATTCGGTCATCGAATACCGCGGGCTGAGCGCAAACTGCTCCGTGCGTTCCCATCCGCCGCTCAGGTAATAGCGGGGCAGGGAAGCGCCGTCAAAGGATTCCCGCAGATCCTGCTCCACCGGACCGGTATAGAGGAAGAGTTCGTCGCTGAGATCGCTTTCATTGGGCGGCTCGGCCTTGTCGATCAGCGTTACCCGGTAATGGTAATAGCCGCGTTCGACCGGCTTATCGCTGATGGAGACAACCGATGACGTGTCGTCACTGTCGATTTGCCGTTCTTCCACCAGTTCGCCGTCGCGATAGATTCGGACGGCATGGGCATTGACCAGGGGCGTGATCGAGTCGGAGCGGAGCCCCGGAACGAAGACATCGAGCTTAACAGTGTTATCGGATTCGCCCCGAACAGCCCGCAGGTCGGGGACATCCGGTTTGCGCGAGCCGCCGGCAAAGGCGGCGAGGGCACAGCGGCGGCTGGTATCGCTGCCGGCCACTACCGCAATCTCATAGCGGTACTCCTGATGTGGGTTCAGAGTCGCATCGTTCAGTACAATCTCGGCTGCTGTAAGTTTGTCCCGCAGCAGGCTGCCGTTGCGCCAAACGGTATAGCTGAATTCTTCGTCGGCGAGCTCCTGGTCCATCACGCGACTTTTGGGAGCTTCCCAGGTCAGACGCAGCTCCTTGCTGCGTTCCGGGAACACCTCGATCGCCGCATTGCGCACCGGCCGCGGCTGGCGGATGTTAACGATCGCCGTATAAACATCGCTGTTAAGGGCCGTGCCGCGGCGGGTGTCGAACCAGGAAGGATAAACGATACCATTGTAAAAGGCATTGCCGCTGTAATCACCGGAAAAAGAATTGCCCGCGAAAGGATTGAGACGCAAATCGTGGTCGCTGTCGCCTACCCGGCGGTCGACCCAGGTATCGCCGCCGTCGGAAGAATAGGACACATAGCAGTTGATCGCGAGATTGGCCGGATCGTCGCGGCTGTCCAGATACATTACCGCCAGATCGCCGTTCGTCGGGTCGATACTGAGCCACGGCCAGAACTGGTCGTTCGTAGGCTCTTCGTGCACGAGGATCGGATTGCTCCAGGTATCGCCGCCATCGGTGGACCGGGAGAAATAGATATTTGGTACAGGATCGGCCGCCCAGCACAAATACAGCCAGCCGCTGCGGGGACCGTCGCTTTCATCGCATTGAATCGTCGGATAGGCTTCGGCGCGTACGCCGCCTTTGAGTGTATGACGCCAAGCCGAGTCGCCGCCTTCGGGAATGCGTCGGGCGACGCCGAAGACATCATAACGATGGATGATCCGGGGCTCGCCGAAACTGAGCCCGCCATCGGTGGACTTATTGAATCCGACGGCTTTTTCCGGCCCCCAATTCCAGGCGACATATAGTTCACCTTTGGGACCGGTCGTAGAGATCGGAAAGCTGAGGCCAAATGTCGTATCGCGGTCGGAACCGACGACCCGATCGCTCACCGGTACCGGCGGCAGCCAGGTCAATCCTTTGTCCGTGGAGCGCGCCAGGACGATTTGAGTGGAAGAATCGCGCTCGACAACGCGTTTCCAGGGGCAGTACAAATTGCCGAAGTAAGGCGACTCCGTGGCATTGTCGCTTTCGATATAATATTTGTCCTCAAAGCTGGAGTCTTCGTTTTGCTGCGCCGTATGCAGGATAATCGGGATGTGCGTCGTCCAGTTGCGGCCCTTGTCGGTAGTGAACGACATAAATACGCCGTTCTGACCGATCTGCGGGTCGCCGAAACCGCCATAGACCAGGTAGCCACGGCCGTCGGCGCCGAAGGCCACCGAGGGGTCGTTCGTGGAACGCCAGTTGGGAAAGGGATGCCCCAGATTGATGTTCTCCCAGCTTCTGCCGCCGTCCTGCGACACGTAGACCCAGGTAGAAGAATTCGCCCGGTAGTCCACCGCCGAGGCGATGAGGTTGCTGGGATCGGTCGGATTGACTGCAATCGATGACTCATTCTGCATCGGCTGCGGGTCGCTTTCGTCTGCAATCAGACTTTTATTGTCGAAAAGAAAATGTTCCGACGGGGCCGGCAGAATATAGGGCAGGAATTCTCCGCCGCCCTTGGTGTTCATCGGCGTGGGGTGCGCGCGTTCCATAAACTGACGCGCCTTGCGTTGATATTTCAGAATTCGCTTGGCTGCCGCCGAATGTGTTGTCTCTGTCGTGTCTTGCGTGCCTGCTTCAAGATCGCACGGTCCGCACACGAGCACCATTACAATAGCTAAAAGGACAATCTGACGCATACTTCACCTGCGGGAGTTCACTGCTGGTAGTTAAGGGAGTGTTGTTGTTCCCCGACTGAACAGGCTCTGAAGTTACAAAAAAATTGCTTTTGAATATCTGTGAAAGCAGTGCTTCGAATGCCTGGATGCCAATGCCCAGCCGGCAGGACTCAAAGTGCCGGAACGGCTTTCGATCTATGCCCGGCCGGTTGTCAATGAGATCGCGACAGCCGGGAGTGCCTATAGGTGCTACGGGAAGTACTAATGTCGACTCAAGCGCCGCCCTCGCTGACGGTACCGTTGTTGCTGCTCTGCTGCCGCGCGGCCAGAGGCGGACGTTCGCCGCGCATAAAAGCCTCGGCTTCTTCGACGTCGATGCGGCTCCCCATAAAGACCGGTGTACGTTGGTGGATGCCTTCCGGGCGCAGTTCCAGGATGCGCTCGCTGCCGTTGCTCGCCCGCCCCCCGGCTTGTTCGATCAACATTGCCAGCGGGTTTAGCTCATACATCAGTCGCAGTTTCCCTTCCGTATTATCCTTATCGGCGGGATACATGAAGATGCCGCCATGCTGCAAAATGCGGTGAATGTCGGCTACGGCAGTACCGATGTAACGCAGGCTGTAGGGGTCGTGCTTGCCACCGGGCTTCTTGAGATGATCCACATAGGCCTGGATGTTGGCATCCCAGCGATGGTAGTTGCCTTCGTTGATACTGTAGCTTTGGCCGCGCTCCGGCATACGGACATTCTCATGCGTCAGAAAGAATTCGCCGACCGTCGGATCGAGGGTGAAGATATTGACACCGCTGCCGGTTGTATAGACGAGATTGGTGCTGCTGCCGTAGCAGGCATAGCCCGCTGCAATCTGGCGATCGCCCGGCTGCAGAAAATCTTCCGCGCTGCCCATTCCCATCCTGTTGGGCGTCACTCGCCGAAAGACGGAAAAAATCGTTCCGATCGTGACATTGACGTCGATATTGGACGAGCCGTCCAGGGGATCGAAGAGCAGGATGTAATTGCCGCGTTCGTATTCTTCCGGAATCGGAATGATGCCTTCCGCTTCTTCGGAGGCCATGGCGCAGAGGTGGCCGCCGTGGTCCATTGCCCGTATGATGGTTTCATTGGCAAACTCATCGAGCTTCTTGACCTGTTCGCCGTGAACATTCTGGGACTCCGTCATACCCAGGATATCATTGAAACCGGCGCGCCGCACTTCACGTGAAATGATACGGATCGCCAGCAGCATATCGCGCATCATGCGTGAGAATTCACCGGTGGCCGAGGCGTGAAGAATTTGCTGTTCGGAGATATGACGCTCGATGGTTACGAGTTTATTGATCGTAACGGGCATAGTTGCTGTACTCTACTTATGTGTTGTCGGAAAAATAATAGCTCAGGATTGCTCTTTTTTGTGGTCAGGAGTACGTACGACAAAAACGGGGCAGGGTGCCTGTCGCAAGACCTTTTCGGTGGTGGAGCCGAAAAGAAACCGCTCGAATCCGCGCCGTCCGTGTGTCGAGATGCTGATAATGTCGATGCGATGCTGCCGGGCATAGCGGACAATTTCGTCGGCCGCCGGACCGGTCAGCAGATCGCTGCGAACATTGAACCCTTCTTTCGTCGCTTCATCCGTCAGACGCTGCAACTCCTGCCGGGCAGCGTCGCTGATTTCCTTTTCCGTGTCCACCAGACCCGCCTGTGCATAACTCCAGTTTGCGGGATAGACGGGCGGCTCGATCACATGAACAATGTGCAATGTCGCCGCTGTTTTAGGGAGCAACTCCTTAGCATAACTTAGCGCATGATGTGAACAATCGGAAAAATCGACCGGCACAAGTACGTTGCGAATTGTGTACATAGCAGCCTTACTCTGCTTCGAACCTGCGAAAACCTGCCAAATTAGGACGCAATATCGACAAATCAGCGTACAAATTCCATGATGGATGTCAGAATAGATGGAAAAAATGAAACTGCAACTGTCAGCGACGGCCACTCTGACATACTGCCACATAAACAGGATTAACAACATTATGGCAGGGTTTCCTGCCTCTCGCTGACAGTCTGACAAGAAAACCAGGCATTCCGGATTATTGGCACGTTATTGGTGACTCCAGGGCCTAGAAGAAAACAAGACTCGGATGATAAGAATGATCGCAGGTCGGGAATCGACAAAACAGGTTGAACTAAATATGAAAGCAATCTATCGGCCGAATATCCCGAAATCGCAGCGACAATAGCTGAATGATGGATGGCGAAATACGAAGAACAGCGCGAATAAAAGGCATTTCGGGTATTCGGGCATAGATGCCTCGAGCGATAGACAAGACGAACAGTGAAAATAATTGAACGGTTTTTATATCAGTATGAACCAATGAGGGAGTAACTCTAATGGGCAAAATCATCGGGATTGATCTGGGAACGACCAATTCTGTTGTCGCCGTAATGGAAGGCGCCACACAGAATGTCATTGCGAACAGCGAAGGCGGACGCACGACACCATCTGTTGTGGGTTTCAGTAAAGAGGGCGATCGCCTGGTCGGCGAAACAGCCAAGCGTCAGGCCATCACGAATCCGAAAAACACGGTTTATTCAATCAAGCGCTTTATGGGACGCCGCTGGGAAGAGGCGCAGAAAGAAAACAAAAATCTGCCATATGTGCTGCAGGCTTCCAGCGACGGCAGCAGTGTGCGCGTAAAAATCGATGACCGCAGCTATTCGCCGGAAGAAATCTCGGCAATGGTCTTGCAGAAGATGAAGCAGACGGCGGAAGACTATCTGGGGCAAAAAGTCACCGAAGCCGTGATTACCGTGCCGGCCTATTTCAATGACGCTCAGCGTCAGGCCACCAAGACCGCCGGTGAAATCGCGGGCCTCAATGTACGCCGTATCATTAACGAACCGACGGCAGCGGCACTTGCCTACGGTCTGGACAAAAAAGGCCAGAACATGACCGTTGCGGTCTATGACCTCGGCGGCGGAACCTTTGACATTTCCGTGCTGGAAATCGGCGACGGCGTTTTCGAAGTTAAGTCCACCAATGGCGATACTTTCCTTGGCGGCGATAATTTCGATCAGGTACTGATCGACTTCCTGGCCGATGAATTTCACAAATCCGACGGCGTCGATCTGCGCAAAGATCCTATGGCTTTGCAGCGCTTGCGCGAATCCGCCGAGAAGGCCAAAATCGATCTGTCGCAAAAGCTTGAAACGGAGGTAAACCTGCCATTTGTGACGGCGACACAGGAAGGTCCCAAGCACCTTAATATCAAAGTGACACGCGCTAAATTCGAAAGCCTCTGTGAATCATTGTTTAACGGTACCTTGAAGCCCTGCGAGCAGGCTCTGAGCGACGCCAAGATCTCACCGCGAGATATCGATGAAGTTATTCTGGTGGGCGGCTCGACGCGTATCCCGAAAATTCAGGAGTTGGTCAAGAACTTCTTCGGCAAGGATCCGGCTAAGAGCGTCAACCCTGACGAAGTGGTCGCGATCGGCGCCGCGGTACAGGGCGCCGTTCTCTCAGGCGACATTAAGGACGTCTTGCTGTTGGACGTTACACCGCTGACGCTGGGCATCGAAACACTCGGCGGCGTCATGACGGCGATGATTCCATCCAACACAACGATCCCGACACGCAAAGAGGAAGTGTTCTCCACTGCCAGCGACAGCCAGCCTTCGGTTGAAATTCACGTGCTGCAAGGCGAACGTCCAATGGCTGCGGACAATCGGACCCTCGGCAAATTCCACCTGGACGGCATTCCGCCGGCTCCGCGTGGCGTTCCCCAGATCGAAGTCGCTTTTGACATCGATGCCAACGGCATTCTCAATGTTTCAGCCAAAGACAAAGCCACGAGTAAAGAACAGAGTATCCGCATTACATCGTCCAGCGGTCTGTCAGATCAGGAAGTTGAGCGCATCAAGCGCGATGCCCAGGAGCACGCCGAAGAGGACAAACGCCGCAAAGATGACGTACAGCTCAAAAATGAAGCGGACAATCTTGTGTTTCAGACCGACAAACAGCTTCAGGAATTTGGCGACAAGATCGAGCCCGAGCTGAAAGGCAAGATCGAAAATGCTAAAGCGGCCCTGAGTGAAGCCGTGAAGCAAAACGACGCCGAGGCAATGCGGGCTAAAATCGATGAACTGAATCAGGTCTGGAGCGAAGCTTCGAAACAAATGTACGAACAGGCGGGCGCCGCACCGGGCCAAACGCCCCCGGGTGCCGCCGGACCCGAAGCTGACGCTGGATCCGCCGCTGCCGGCGATACCGGAGAATCGGCCGAATCGACCGACGGCAGCAAAGTTGAGGAAGCCGACTACACAATCGTCGATGACAAATAACAGCTGCATTTGCAGGCAAAGGACATCAAAAAGCCCGGGTCCACAGCGGCCCGGGCTTTTCTGCGATCTGTAGCAACATTGTTGTATGCGCTTTGATCTTGACCTGAGGAGAGCCGGTCGAGTCGGCCGATTCCTCCCAAACCGGGACAGAGTAACAGAATGCCGCAAGCGAAAATCGACGAGCTGCTTGAAAGTACCGGCGCTATCAACACCGGCCATTTCCAGCTTTCCGACGGAAGGCATAGCGACACCCGCTTACATCCGGTCAAAGTGATGCAATTTCCGCCCTTTTGCCGGAAAGTTGCCTATGAAGTCATCAGGCATTATTGGGACATGGATGTTCAGGTGGTGGTGGCCGCCAGCGCGCAGTCAATCCTGTTTGCTGCCGAAATAGCGCGTCAGCTCGATGCGCGAATCGTGTATACCGTTCAGGACAAACACGATGACACTCTTGGTCTGCTGCCCGATTTCGAATTACACCCCGGCGACCGAATCGTACTTGCCGATGACATTCTGACGGATGACTATCCCAATCTACGCCGACTGGGTCGACTGATTCTCAAACACGACGCCCGTCTGATCGGCACCGCCTCGCTCATCGACCTTTCGACCCAGAATAATATACTCGGCGTCCGGCAGATCAGCGTCGCAAGGCGCAGCCGCAACATCTGGACGGCCGACGATTGTCTGCTTTGCAGTCAGGGTCAGCCTCTCAGCTCCGGATCACCTGAACACAAAACACACATCTGAGGCACGCTGCCCACTGCCTCCTTTGCGTGCTGCTTGTCTTTCACCTTTCCAGGCTTTTCAAATCGTGTGATCTTCTTGTGAAGCTGCCCGGGGACTCTGATTCTCGGAACGAAGGATGTTAAAATTCTCAAGCAGAAACAACGATGAAATCAAGAGTAAGTGTCCACCTTCGCCAAGGCATTCACCGTTGCGGCGCGCTCCGCAGAGCTTGAGGGCCGGACGGAGAGCAAAGGCCGTGACGGATTAATCCGTGCGGTGTCTCTCAGTCCGTGAAGCGCGGGGCCGGCGCGGTCCAAAATTCGGCAATACGAGTACCATCGTCCCGGAATACAATCAGACCGCTGCCTCTGCGCCACCGACGTAAAAATGCTTCGAATGCAATATGCAGCCCTCATTCGCATCAATTGACTATGTCGGGCCAGTTTTGCCGAGCGTAACAATTCGGTATTACATGGAATATTTGCATATTGATCATTTGTGAATTTTTTCCGTCTCTGCGGCAATCTATGGGCAGCAACACGCCTCTTTTCAATGTGGATCTATGCTCATCCCAGATGACAACAATAGTACCCAGCCAGTATTTCCTGACCCTCAAGTAGCGGTGAAAGTATGAGAACAGTGCTCCGGATTTTTGTTCCCTTTCTTTTCGCGGGCCTGATGTTGCCTGCGCAGCTTTTGACGCAGGAACTTGCCTTTGAGATTCTCAGTATCGACAACAGCAATTGGCCGACCGTATCGGTGCAATACCTGTTGACGGACGAAGAGGGCAATTCCATTCGCGCTGATGACCCAAGTGAATTTGCTATCCTCGAAAACGGACAGCCTGTCATTAATATCAGGCGTGACTGTCCGCCGGATCCGGATCCAACGCCGATCGATGCTGTGCTGGTCAGCGACCAGAGCCTTTCGATGCAGCAGCCCTACGATGAGACCGGCGACCCGCGAATGAATCTGGTGCATCTCGGAGCCAACTCTTTTATAGAAACCCTCAAACCGGCGCTCGATGCCGGCACCGCAAATGTCGCTGCGACGGCTTTTGATCGCGATGTAATTCTCTTGCAGGATTTCACCAGCAGCTTCGGCCGGCTTGCAGCTGCGATTAACAGTTTATCGCCCGTTTCCTGGGTTGGTACCAATTATGAGGGTGCCTTGATGGATCCGGACAATGGCGCAATTCCATTACTGAGTCCGCGGCCGACCGGTGGTGGCGTAAAGCGTGCCGTTGTCTTTCTTACGGACGGTGCTTGTGTCGTGATCGGCAAGGACCCCTGTTTCGAAGCCTTTCCGATCTGGAACGAAGCGGTTGATAACAATATTCCGGTCTACGCCATCGCACTGGGTTTCACGATGGGTGATTCCCTGATTGCCGTAGCGGAAAACTCCGGCGGCGCTTACTATGAGAATGTCATTACCGAAGAAGAGATCAAAGCTGTTTATCGCCAGATCGCCGAAACAATTCAGGGCTTTCAGCCCTGCACCCTGACCTGGACCTCCGAAGTGGGCTGTGATGAGGAAAGCCGCGACCGCGATGTGCAGATTACCTACTTGCCGCGCGGTCAGAATGACAATATCAAATACAAGGCGCCGCGTGAAAGCGTCGCCCGTACGGTTGTCGATCCGACGGTGCTTTCTTTTGGCAATCCCGATCCGGGAGTGCCGATTCGCAAGGTTTTCAAGGTGACAATCGGCGAGGTTGGCTTCAGAATCCAGGATCTGCGGCTGGAGCCGGACACCCAGACGCACTTCAAGATCACCGGCGTTTCAATTAATGGCGGCGCCTTCGAAGATCCGGAAAATATAAAGGACGAGGATTTGCTGCCGGGCTTTGAAATCGAAGTGGAAATCGAATTCGAACAGGACGAGGATCGCGAGTTTCATATCGGCGAAGCCATCTTTGATGCCCTACCCTGTCCGATTGAGAAAGTGGTGCTCTGGGGCGGCGGCGCGGTGACCGGCGAAACCGAAGTCCGCGTGATTGCCCGCGAAAGCAATTCGGCCTGTGATGGCGTAGATATTAAATGGTTTACCAATCCGATCGAACGAAAGATGACCCTGGAGTACAGTGATGACGGCGGCACAAGCTGGAATCTGATTACGGACGAGGCCACCGGCGGCGCCTACATCTGGGAGAATCCTCCCATCGGTCAGGGCTATCTTATTCGCGCGCGAGCCTTAGGTGAATTCGGTCAGTGGGAATGGGTGAGAGACGAGGGCGCGGCCGGCGCGGATCTGGCAAGGGCCATCGACACCGACAAAGACGGCAGCTCGATCGTTATCGGCAGTTATACCGGCGATGTCGAATTCGGTGAGTTCGGCGAGACCGACTTCGTGGATGGCGGCGGCGACTTTATCGCGCGTTATCTATCCGACGGTACTTTGGACTGGGCGAATAAAAGCCAGGCCATCATTCAAACCTCGCCGCCGACCGGCCGGCAGACGGTCGACGCTCTCGATGTTGCCGTTGATTTCCGCAACGGCGAGTACTACGTAATCGGCAACGAGATGTCGACGGTCAGCGATGGCAATCCGGCGCCGAATATTCGCCGCTACGATATCAATGGTTTTCAAATGCCCGCGCAGGGTCGCGAGGGTGGTAAACGCAATGAATTCATCGAAGAATATGTTGAGGTAGACGTCGGTACGGACGGCAATGCCTATGTTCTCGCCAATGGTGAAAATGCCGTCGTCGGCAATCCCGGACGGATGTATGTCGAGCAATTTGCACCTTCGCTGAACCGTATCTGGAATTTCAGTGATGATTCGGCGCCGAAAGCCGACGGCGTCAGCGGTCGCAACCTGGCCGTCGGGATCAATGCTTTTGCCGTATCCGGTCTCGTCGAGTTCGACGGCAATACCTATGGCCTCGGCCGCGGCAACTTCCTGGCAAAATACAAGGGCGACGGCAGCCTGGAGTGGTCGCGCAGCCTGCCCGGCTCAAGTGCCGACGGTGAAGTTGTGGACGCCGATTTGACTATGGACAATGACGGCAACGTGTATGTCATTGGCACGTACACCGAACGCCTTAACTTCCGCGACGGTTCGCGAGCACTCAATACATCAGGCGGTGGCGATCTGTTCGTGGCAAAATTCGCTTCGGCTGACGGTCGCACGCTTTGGGCAACGCGCGCAGTCAGCGCTTCGCCAAATACCGGTAACGACGAGGGACGCAGTATCGCCGTCGATCAAAACGGCCAGGTCTATATCACCGGTTGGTTTGAGGGCGGCCGTCTTGATCTGGAAAATGCCAGCGGTACAGGTACGGAGTTTCAGCTAGCCAATACCAACCGGTCGGAAGTGGATCCGAACGAGGTCTTCGTCGCCAAGTACGACGATGACGGTAATGTCGTCTGGGCAACCTCCGGCGGCGGCGATCGGGGCGATAAAGCTGCCGGCATCGCGGTCGACGGTCAGAACCTGCTCTACCTGGCCGGCACATTTGCCGAAGGCGTCGGGGCCGCTCTCGGCAATCCGACTTTCGGCGATTTCCGTCTGGCGCACCGTGGCAGCGGCGACGTCTTTGTTGCCAAAATCCGCGGATTTGGCGAAGGTGAAGATATCGGCGACGATCCATTCAATGTCGATGCCCCGATCATCACGCTTGATCCTGACCCCATCGATGTCGGCAGCGTACCTGTCGGACAGTCGATAACCATTCGCGTGAAAATCAGCAATGGCGGATCCTGGCCTTTACGTATCACGGAACATCGCATCGAGGGCGCCGACCCCGACGATTTCCTGATTAACGGTATGCCGGATATCGACGATCCGGCGCTGACGCCTGAAAAAGACAACCCGGATGATTTTGTTGAAATCGACGTTGTTTTTACGCCGGATGCCCTGGGCGAGCGTAGAGCCGTCCTGGTGATCAAAGGCGACTGCGCGGACTCGGTCTTTATCGACCTGATCGGTATCGGTGACGATCCCTGTCTGGCGGAAATCGATTCGCCGCTGGAAATCGATTCCGAGATCGGGCAAACGACGTCAAAGACCTTCCCCTGCGCATTTCGGAATACATTTGACCGACCGGTAACGCTCAACATCACTCTGCGGGGTGTCAGCCGCGGCCTGTATCAGATAACTTCGCAAAATCCCGTTGTCGACCTGGCTCCTGACGGTTGTTACGATCTGGAGATCGACTTTTTGCCCGTCAATGCCGATCCGATTCTGGATGTGGTTGTCGACTACGGCGTGGAGCTCTGCGATCACAATGCCATCCTGCGAGGGACAGGCATTCCGGGCGATGCGACGATCGCCGCCGAGACGATGCGGATCGGTCCTCTGTTCTGCTGGGGCGACGAGCCCAAGGATACCATTATCGTGATTACGAACCCGGGCAATGGCGTCTTGGAACTGACCTCCGGCAACATTCCCCCCGGCGACCACGGCTTCAGCATCCATCCCGACCAGGGGTTCCCGGTCAATATTCCTTCCGGCGAAAGCCGCGAAGTACAGATTCGCTTCGATCCGGATGACTACGGCAAGAAACGGACACTGGTCACCTTCGAGGGCAATGCCAACAACAAGGCCGAGGGTATCGTTCTCTGTGGCAGCAAGGAGATAATTGAATTCAGTTTTGACCCCGACCCCTTGAATTTCGGGCCTGTGCCCGGTAATCAGCCGGAGATTCGCGATCTGGTCATTACCAACACCGGCTCGTCGACAGCGACGCTGGTGGGCATTGGCCTGCCTCCACCCTTTGTCATTAACACGCAAATGACCGGCGAAGAACTCGAACCGGGCGAATCGATCACGATCAAGGTCGAATTTCCGGTGACCGGCGATAAAGAGCTGCACGAGCAGGATCTCAACCTGTCGTATACGCCTTTTTGCGATCCGGCGGTCGTGCGCGTGAGCGGCATTCGCGCAGAAACAGCGGTTGACCTGACCTTGCCGGTCATCGACGCCGACGTTCATGCTACCGACTTCCCGCTGCGTATTACCATGACGCCGGGCGATAACTATGAGCTGCTGAACGACAATATTGAAGCACGGGCCTTCGAAATCACGGTCCGGCTCAACGCTCGTCTGTTCCTGACTTCGGACGATCGCCTTGCTGCCGGCGAGTGCATCGGCTGCACCTCCGAAGTGACGCTGGAAGGCCCCGACGGCAACACGCCGCCCGATGTCGAAGAGTGGCGGACGATCAAGATTATCGGCACAGCGCCCGAATGGAACCCCGGCGAAGCGCCGATTCGACTGATAAATATTGTCGGTACCGTTTTACTCGGCAATGTAAACAGCTCGGTGATTCAGATCGTCGATGTCGACTGGCCGGGCGTTGGTGTTACGGCCAATGAAGGCGAGCTGATACTGGATGAAGTCTGCCGCGAGGGCGGCGACCGGCTGTTGCAGCGGACGAATGCTTTTAGTCTTGGCATTATAGCGCCGAATCCGGCCGTCGACAAAGTTTCGGTCGGCGTCACGACGATGGAGACCGGCGCTCATGTTATCGAGATCTACAATAGCCAGGGCAAAATGGTATACCGCAGCGCTTGGGAAGAAAGCGCCAGATCGGTCCAGGGACAAGAGGCCCTGCAAGCGGGCGGCGAGTGGATTATGACTGTTTCGACAGCCGAACTGGCCAATGGACTTTATCAGGTGGTGTTGCGTTCGCCGTCGCAGGTTGCCCGGCAAACTTTGGTGATCGCCAAATAGATCTTGCGGCGCTTGCCCCTGCAGGCTTATTACCAGCTTCGAGAGTGAATTCGCGGGAATGGACGACAGTTCATTCCCGCTTTTTTTCATGCCAAATAATATTGAAACAATTCGTCTACAATGTCGGTAAAAGTTCCGAAATTCAGCAAAGATTAGATGGAACCGGCCTATACGCTGCAATTGTTAAAACGACCATTGATACCTCAACATCGCAAAACACACATCGATATAATCATATATAATTTTACAGGGAGCTTTAAGCATGAAACTCAAACCATTGATGACAGCAGTCGCCCTGGTCGCCGTTGGCGTTGTGTTGGGAGTTGTTATAGTCTCGGACTTCAGCGGCGCCGGTGCCGCGAATGCCGCCGACACGAAGTCGCAGCTTGGCGCTGCCAGCCCGCCGGTTCGTCTTAGTACACAGGTTGAAACACTTAATGATGCCTTTGTGGCTGTCAGCGAAGCGGTTAATCCGCAGGTCGTAAGCATCAGCGTGATGGGCAATGACGAAGGTCGCAATTTCTTTGGACGCAGCACCCCCCGCGAAGCAGCGGGCTCAGGCGTTATCATCTCCAACGACGGTTATATTGTTACCAACAACCACGTTGTTGAGGATGCAGCGGAAAATGGTATCCGGGTGATTACCAACAGCCGCGAAGAGTTCGATGCCCAGCTAATCGGCACCGATAAACTTACCGATCTGGCCGTTTTGAAAATCAATGTCACAAACATGTCGCATGCCTATTTTGGCGGCAGCGAAGATGTCAATGTCGGACAATGGGTGGTAGCCGTCGGCAATCCCCTGGGGCTGCGCTCCACTATTACGGCGGGGATCGTCAGTGCCATCGGTCGCGGTCAGTTGGGACTCAACCAGGATGCCTATGCCGTGGAAAACTTTATTCAGACCGATGCCGCGATTAATCCCGGCAATAGCGGTGGCGGTCTCTTCGACCTCGAAGGCAAGTTAATCGGCATCAATACCGCCATCGCATCACGAACAGGCTACTACTCCGGCTACGGCTTCGCTATTCCCTCCGACCTGGTGCGCTCTGTGGTGGACGACCTGATTGAAGACGGTAAAATCAATCGCGGCTATATCGGAGTTCGCATCGGCACGATCGATGCCGCCGACGCGAAAGCATTCGGGCTCAGTCGTGTGCAGGGCGTTAAGGTGATTGAAGTAATGCCAAACAGTGCCGGCGAAGAAGGCGGCCTGAAGGAATTCGATGTTATTCTTGAGGTCGACGGTCATGAAGTCGCAACATCGCAGGACCTGCAAAGCATCGTCGCTCAACATCGGGCCGGCGACAGGGTGGAACTGACGATCTGGCGCGACGATCAGACGCTGACAAAACACGTTCGCCTCAAATCACGCGATGATGAGAGCGAAACCTTTGCGGATGCGATTCCCGGTGAGCAGAATGACAAAGATGATTTCGAACCGATTGAATTCGAAAATCTCGGTATTACCGTTGCTCCCCTGACGGATGAAGTGCGCGATGAACTGGATATCGACTATGGTGTAGTCGTGACAGCCGTTAATCCGAGGAGCGCGGTGGCGCGCAGCCGCAAAATCGTCCAGGGCGACGTTATCACGAAGGCCGATCGGTCGAAAATCAATTCGCCGAATGATCTGAAGGATATCGTGGAAAGGAAAGAAGCCGGCGACGCCATTTTGCTGCAGCTGAATAATCGCGGCAATACACGTATCGAGGGCGTTGAGATTCCCGACACCGAATGGTAAGGCTCCCCGGCCTGAAATAAGTGATAAGCCCGGTTGTGCTGACAAGCATGGCCGGGCTTTTTTTTGTGGGCTTCCTGCCGAGCCAAAGTCAGATGGTGACGGCGAAAGGCACTGCAATATCCCTCGTGGATTTGTAGCTTGAACACGTTGTGCGCACTCACAACTTGAATCGTAGCGGGCACCCCGACCACCGGCACCGATTCCCTCAACGGTTCATCAGCTATGAAATTCTTTGCTCTTGTTCTTTATGTGGCACTGTGTAGTTCGCTTCAGATGAAAGCGGACGCTATCGAACTCAGCAGCCGGGGGATCCTGCAAACCTTCCTTGCCGATCTCGCTTATCTTGGCGCGGGCAGTGGTGAATTTTTCAGCGCACCATTGCAATTCAGTACTAATGACTGGCTCGCTTCTTCAGCGACGATGCTTGAAATTGCCGCTGTAATGCACAGCGACACAGAACTGCGCGGATTGACGGACGCGAATCATTCGAGCCTTGCGGAGCATATTTTCCGCTCCAGCAAGATCTTCGGCGAGCGGTATGTCGTGCTGTTTTTTGCCGGCGCAGTCTATTCGACCGGTCTGCTTGCCGGAGATGATTACATACGGAAAAGCGGACGGACAATGCTGGCGAGTTTGTTGTATGCGGGCCTGATGACGGCGGGAATCAAAGTGTTAGCCGGACGGAGTCGCCCCCGTGATGAGAGTAGCGCATTCCGGTTTCAGCCCTGGCAACTTACAAACAGCAGGCAGTCGTTTCCGAGCGGTCATACCTCGACTGCTTTTGCGCTGGCCTCGGCAATGGCCGGGCAATGTGAGTCTGTATGGGGTCGCTGTTCGTTCTACGGTATCGCGGCACTCACGGGTCTTTCGCGGATGTACGACGGGGAGCATTGGGCCAGTGACGTTTTGCTCGGGGCACTCATCGGCACCCTTGCGGGCAACTTTGCGAATTCGTCGGCCATGCAAAGCGGCCCGGGGCGCTCCGGAATGATGGACCGATTAAAGCTCAGTCCGACCGGCAGTGGGCTCCAGCTGGCTTGGACTTTGTTCTGAGTTGCACAGCCGTCCTGGATTGCCGCGATCCCGTTTACATAAACAGGAAGGGCTTCCACTGTTCCTTGACGCGGCCTTCGATATGGCGAATAAACATAATATGGCTCGGCTTGCGTGGACGGCGAAGTAGGGGCATGCCCGCTTCCTCCGGCGTGCGATTGCCTTTGCGGTTGTTGCAGCGCACGCAGGCGCAGACGAGATTTTCCCACGTATCACTGCCGCCGCGAGACTTTGGCATCACGTGGTCAATCGTCAGGGGCGGCGATGACTTACTGCAGTATTGGCAGCGGTGTCCGTCGCGCCGAATAATGTTCTTGCGCGAGAGTTCGATATTCTTGTAGGGAAGATGAATATAGGCGCTGAGGCGGATGACGCTTGGGAAGGGCATCGAATACGAGACGCTGCGAATACTGCGGCTGTTTTCCTCAGCGACAATTTCCGCCTTGCAGAGAATTAAGAGGATTACAGCTTTTTTGACGCCGCAAACGCTGATCGGCTCATAGCTTTGGTTTAAGACGAGTACTCTGCCGGAAAGGGTGGAGGCTGTCAGCGGGTCGGCCGGTGCTCGGACAGCAGCACCATTTCTGACAGATCGATTGTCGTGGTTTTTACTTCGTCGACTGAATGATGCACCTTTTGATAGATGATCTTCCCGCTGGCATCAAGCTGCCGTGGACGATCGATTAACCGCAATCAGCCGCCGCCGGGAGATTGTTGAAGAACATGCGCTCAAAATACAGCGAGTATTAAATTATTCCAATGCCATATTCGTGCTATACTTTTGATTTGCGAGTGTCGGGTGATAATTTTGCCCGAACTTCACTCCCTTGTAGAATTACAAAAGAAGACATCGATGCAGAGCGCAATACTCGCACTGGAAAACGGTTTGACATTTGAAGGCTATGCCTTTGGCGATTGCAGGGCGGAAGCTGAAGGCGAAGTGGTATTTAACACCGCGATGTCGGGCTACCAGGAGGCGCTCACGGATCCCAGCTATTACGGCCAGATACTGACATTTACTTATCCTCACATCGGCAATTACGGTATTAATGCCGCCGACAACGAATCTGATCGTCTGCAGGCGGCGGGCGTGATTGTCAAGGAGAACGCCGGGCGGACCTCTAACTGGCGTTCAGAAAAGAGCCTGACGTCGTTTTTGGAGAGCTACGGTGTCATTGGGATTGAGGGTATCGACACGCGCAAACTGGTACGTGTATTGCGGAGTGAAGGATCGATGCGCGGTATCATCTCCGCCAGAGAAAGCGACGCCCGCACCTTGCTCAGTCGCTGCGAAAAGCTGCCGCGAATGGACGGATTGGATCTGACCGGGGCGGTTACCTGTTCGACAGCGTATACCTACCTGCCCGATATGAATGAGCCGCTCATACTACCTGCCGCGGGCGCGGGCGAAGGTCGTTTCAAGGTCGCGGCAATTGATTTCGGCATTAAGCGCAACATCCTGCGCCGGCTGACGCGCCACGGCTGCGAGATTCGGGTGTTTCCGGCGGCAAGCACAGCCTCGGATATTCTGGCCTACAAGCCCGATGGCGTTTTTCTTTCGAATGGCCCCGGAGACCCGGCAGCGGTCGACTATGCCATGCCGACAATTCGGACCTTGCTGGAACAATTGCCGGTGTTCGGCATTTGTCTTGGCCATCAACTGTTGGCGCTGGCCTTTGGCGCCCAAACCTACAAGTTGAAATTCGGTCATCGCGGCGTCAATCATCCCGTCAAAAATTTACTCGCGAATACAATAGAAATTACCTCGCAGAATCATGGCTTTGCTGTTGATGCCGATTCTTTGCCGCCTGATGTTGAGCTGACCCATGTTAACCTGAACGATAATACTGTCGCGGGCCTGCGCCACCGGGAACTGCCTGTTTTTTGCGTTCAATACCACCCCGAAGCTTCGCCGGGCACTCATGATTCGGATTATCTCTTCCGGAATTTCGTTCGAAGCCTCAGCCAGGCTCGGGAGAAAATTGCCTCTTCCGCCTAGATAAATGGCATTATTTGATTGACTTGCGAAAATTATTCACTATATTTGCAAGCTATTTTTGTTTGTGCGTCTTAGGGCAGGTACCGAAGTGGTTAAACGGGGCAGACTGTAAATCTGCTGGCTACGCCTTCGGAGGTTCGAATCCTTCCCTGCCCACAGTTGTTCCCCTGCGGGAGTAACTCAATTGGTAGAGTCACAGCCTTCCAAGCTGTTGGTTGCGAGTTCGAGTCTCGTCTCCCGCTCTGCAGGATAATCACGGTCGGACAGACGGTGAACTTCTATTGATAATTAAGCTGATGTAGCTCAGCGGTAGAGCACTTCCTTGGTAAGGAAGAGGTCACCGGTTCAAGCCCGGTCATCAGCTCAATCGCTCCGAGTTGGCAAGGCGGTGCATCGCGTCCCTTACGGTGCCCGGAGCAAGAGACGAGTGTAGCTCAATTGGCAGAGCAACGGTCTCCAAAACCGTAGGTTGTGGGTTCGAGTCCTACCACTCGTGCAAGCGATAAAGGAGTGCTTTGCGAATCCCGGTGTTGCGCTGAGTCTCCAAATCCAACATTAGATCGTGCGAAGAAGCGATGATAGAAAAAATCAAGCTGTTTATGGCCGAAGTCTCGAAAGAGATGAAGAAAGTCTCGTGGCAAACCAAAGAGCAACTTAAAGAATCGACCATGGTTACCATTGTCGCCTGTGTCATCATCACCCTATTTACTTATGTGGTCGATATCATCATGAATGAAATAGTCGAGTTCATGTTCTTATAAATCCGAGCGATGGTAGGAATGTGACCGTCGCGTTGCGTTGTGTAAAGCTCGCCGGAACGACGCGTGAACGATGGACCCTTCGACGCCTCGAAGACAGATGCAGGAAATCTCATTAACCCGACATAACGCTATGGAAGAATCAAACGCCGAGTTCAAATGGTTCGCGCTTCGAACATTTTCAGGGCACGAACAGCGGGTCAAGCAGGCGCTGGAGGTCGAAATTAAGCGGCTGCATCTGGAAGGGAAAATTACAGATATCCTTATCCCGCAGGAAACGGTGTTTGAAGTACGTGGTGGTAAGCGGCGTACACGGGTGAAAAATTTTCTGCCGGGCTATATCATGATTCGCCTGATTCTTGACAACAAAATGCGTGATATCGTTACGAACGTTCCTTCTGTTATCGGCTTTGTCGGCACTAAGACCGAGCCGGTACCCTTGCAGAAGGCGGAAGTCGACCGGATTCTCGGTCGGGTGGAAGAACGCAAAAATATCGAAACAATAGAAAACAGTTTTTCAGAAGGCGACCCGGTCAAGGTTATTGACGGGCCGTTCTCAGGTTTTTCCGGTGTTGTGAAAGAAGTAAACAATCAAAAGCAAAAGTTGAAAGTCGAGGTTGGAATCCTTGGACGCAAGACGCCGGTGGAACTCGATTTCAGCCAGATTGAAGTCGAAAGCTAAGAGTGCGTTGCTGTTTCGGGCAGCGTGAAAACGAGCAAACGACATTTAATGAATAGAGAATCACGGTGTTAGCATGGCAAAAAAAGTTGCGGGAATATTCAAACTTCAGATTAAAGGCGGGCAGGCGACCATGGCCCCCCCGGTGGGCCCCGCTTTCGGTCAGCGTGGTTTGAACGGGATGGAATTTGTCAAGCAGTTCAATGGCAAAACGCAAAAGAGTACAGGCAAGCTCCTCCCGGTTGTGGTCACATTCTTTGGTGATAAGTCCTTTACCTTTATCATCAAATCTCCGCCGGCTTCGGCGCTGCTGAAAGAAGCTGCCGCGATTCCCAAAGGATCACCTGAGTCGAATAAGACTAAGGTGGGGAATGTGACACGAGCACAATTGGAAGAGATCGCAAAGATCAAGATGGAAGATCTCAATTGCTCATCCGTAGACAGTGCCGTAAGTATGCTTGCCGGAACGGCGCGAAGCATGGGCCTACGGGTCGAGTAATTTTATTAAACGCCGGCAGCGGTGTCAAAGCGCAGAGCCGCGAAAATTTTTCAGGACTCATTTTGGCGATTAGGCTATGAGACACAGCAAACGATACAACAATGCCAAGAAACTGGTCGACCCCAAAAAAATGTACGATGTGAGCTCGGCGATCGAGACCATCAAGAAGTCTGCGTCAGCCAAATTCGATGAATCATTTGAAGTTGCGATGTGGCTGGGCGTTGACCCCCGTAAAGCCGATCAGGTAGTACGTGGTACCGTCTCTCTGCCGCATGGCACCGGCAAATCCGTGCGTGTACTGGTCTTTTGCCGCGCGCCGCTCGATAAAGAAGCTTTGGATGCCGGCGCCGACTACGCTGGTTTGGATGAATATGTCGAAAAGATTCAGTCGGGCTGGACGGATGTCGACGTGATCATCGCTACGCCCGACACCATGGGCCAGGTTGGCAAGCTGGGGCGCGTGCTGGGGCCGCGTGGCTTGATGCCCAACCCCAAGAGCGGTACGGTAACTCCGGACGTCGCAAAAGCTGTGAAGGAAGTTAAGGCCGGTAAAATCGAGTATCGCGTCGATAAGGCCGGCAATATCCATGCGGCGATCGGCAAATGTTCCTTCAACAAAGAGCAGCTCGAAGAAAATATTCAGGTGTTTGTCGGTAGTGTCGTCCGCGCGAAGCCGTCGGCCGCCAAGGGCAAATACATCAAAAGCATTCATTTTACCTCTACGATGGGACCCAGCGTACAGGTAAGCGATTCGGATTTCAGCTAAGCACAGCTAAACGCCCTGCAGGCTGCAAACCGGACAACAACACATTGCTATTACGCACTCAGATGATAGATAATGCTTCTAGGATTTAGGTAAACGAGACCTCGGGTCTCGCCTGTATCATCTCGCTTTAACGGCAAAGGTCTGACATGATCACGAAAGAAAAGAAAAAGGCGATTGTTGCTGAGCTGCTTGAAAAGCTCAAAGACACCAACGGCCTGTATCTGGTGGACTACACCGGCATCAGCGTTGAAGAGTCTATCGGCATTCGTCGTGAGTTCAAGGAGGCCAATGCCGAATTAAAGGTTGCCAAGAATACGCTGATCAAAATCGCGCTTAACGAAGACGGCAAATTTTCAGTGCCGGACGACAAATTGGTGGGGCAAACAGCGCTGGCTTTCGGCTATGACGACCCGGTCGCGCCAGCTCGCGTCATCAAGAAGATTGTCGAAAAAACCAAGAAGCTGGAGCTCAAATCGGCTGTCCTTGAAGGGCAGGTCTTCGATGGCTCGCAGCTGAAAGAAGTGGCATCACTTCCGACGCGTGAAGATCTGATCGCGGGCATCATCGGCAGCATCGGCGCTCCGGCTTCCGGAATCGTCGGTGCGATCAATGCCGTAATGCGCGACCTAACTTCGGTAATTGAAGAAGTAGCGAAAAAGCAGGAGGCCGCCTGATCGCGATCGCACCCTGGGGTGCCTGAACCAGCAAATTCACAGCAAGTTACTGTAATTTATTTCGGAGTAGATTCAATGTCTGCAATTGTAGAAGAATTAGTAGAAAAAATCAGTGGCCTGTCGCTCCTGGAAGCATCTGAACTGAAGACGGCGCTGGAAGATAAGTTCGGTGTGACGGCCGCAGCTCCTATGATGGTTGGCGCTGTGCCCGGTGCTCCCGGTGCTGCTGAAGCCGAAGAAGAGCAAACAGAGTTTAATGTGGAGCTGACGGAAGTCGGTTCGCAGAAAATCAATGTTATCAAGGCAGTCCGCGAACTGCTTGGCCTTGGCCTCAAAGAGGCGAAAGAACTCGTTGATGGTGCGCCTAACATGGTTAAAGAAGGAGTGCCGAAAGACGAAGCCGACAGCGTGGCGAAAAAGCTCGAAGAAGTGGGCGCCAAAGTTACCATCAAGTAACGAGCAGCTGGCGCAAATTGCAGCGGGCAACTATTCATGGTAGTAGTTGCCCTTTTGCAGTTTGGAGAGAGAGGTGAGACGCCTGAGTGGGAGTTGTCGTAGGAAAGAAAGCTTTTGATGCATTCGCGCTACTTTGCAAGGGAAAGTCCGAGTGCGCTGCACTTGATACTACGTATGCCAAAACACGATAATCGCGTTTCGAATTCGTAGGGTTTTTTGACCGTCCACCAGCCGGTGGACAGTCAAAGAATCCTATTTTTTTCATTGTTTCATTCCTAATCTGGAGGTAGCTCTTGAGCAGGAACAAGTCGACAGCCGCTTCGGGAACGAAGTCTCCGTCCCTCATCGATCGCGTTACCTTCGCCAAATTCGGCGTTGACACGCAGATGCGGGATCTGTTGAGCGTTCAGTTGCAAGCCTATATGGATTTTTTGCAGGACGAGATCCCGGCGGAAGAAAGGCAGAGCATTGGCCTTGAACAGGCATTTGAGACGAACTTCCCCATTGTTGACGCGCGGGAAATTTACGAGCTCGAGTTTATCGGATATTATGCCGAGCGACCCAAATACACGGAACTTGAATGTCGTGAACGGGAGCTTACCTATTCACGACCGTTGAAAGCGCGCTTGCGCCTGTCTTCGAAAGTAGACCCCAAATCGGAAGACTACATCGAGACAATCGAGCAGGATGTTTACCTCGGAAATATTCCGGCAATGACGCCGCGAGGCACGTTCATTATTAACGGAGCCGAGCGGGTGGTCGTGTCCCAGTTACACCGCTCGCCGGGCGTCTTTTTCAGCGACGCCATGCACCCCAATGGGACGCGGGTCTATTCCGCGCGGATTATACCTTTTCGCGGCTCGTGGGTCGAGTTCTCCACCGATATCCATCATGTGATGTATGTCTATATCGACCGCAAGAAGAAGTTCCCGGTAACGATGCTGCTGCGCGCACTCGGCTATTCCTCCGACGAGCAGATCCTGGATCTCTTTGAGCTGACCGAAGAATTGAAGCCCGGCGATGTGAACGAAGAACTTGTCGGCCGGCGCGTGTCGGCGGACGTGATCGATCTCGGAACAGGTGAAATCATCGCCAGCCGGGATACGATCCTGGACGAGGGCTTTATCGAGCGCATCAAGACCGGTTCCGAAATTGAAAATGTTAAGCTGTTTAAATATACCAACCCCGCCGATGAACCGATCATTGCCAAGACCATGGCGAAGGATACATCGCGGACACGGGAAGATGCTCTGGAAGGGATCTATCGTCAGTTGCGTTCCGGCGAGGCTCCCGACCTGGAAACTGCGCAGGCGCTGATTGAAAAGCTCTTTTTCAATCCGAAACGCTACGACCTGGGCAGCGTGGGACGCTATCGTATTAACGACAAGCTTGGGCTGGAATGCGATGCCGAAGTAACGACGCTGACCGTTGAAGATATCATTGCGATCATTAAATACCTGATTGAGCTGCGCATCGGTAAGCGTCCTGTTGACGATATCGATCACCTCGGCAATCGCCGCGTGCGGACCGTAGGTGAGCAGCTGACGGCGCAGTTTAATGTCGGTCTGGCACGGATGGCGCGTACCATCAAGGAGCGACTTAACATTCACGATACCGATACGCTGACGCCGGCGGAGTTGGTTAACGCCCGGACAATCTCGTCCGTCGTTAACCAGTTCTTCGGCACCAATCAGTTGTCGCAGTTCATGGATCAGGTCAATCCGCTCTCCGAAATGACGCACAAGCGGCGTCTATCGGCTCTTGGCCCCGGCGGCCTGACACGTGAGCGTGCCGGCTTCGAGGTGCGTGACGTCCACTACACTCACTACGGACGCCTTTGTCCTATCGAAACGCCGGAAGGTCCTAACATCGGTCTGATTTCTTCGCTGGCCATTCACGCCCGAATCGATGAGCTCGGCTTTATCGAAACGCCGTATTACAAGGTCACCGATGGTAGAGTGAGCCCGGAAATTATGTATCTGCGGGCCGACCGCGAGGAAAATAAGCTGATTGCGCCGGCATCGACCCTGGTTGATAAAGACGGAAATCTGGTCGGCGAACGAATCAAAGCGCGTCGCTCCGGTGACTTCGTCGTGGTTTCGCCGCACGAAATCGAATACATGGATATTTCCACCAACCAGATTGCCAGCGTCGCTGCTTCGCTGATCCCCTTCCTGGAGCATGACGATGCCAACCGGGCCTTGATGGGCTCGAACATGCAACGTCAGGCGGTGCCCCTGCTGCGGCCGGAAACACCGATTGTCGGGACTGGCATGGAAGGTAAAGTGGCCCGCGATTCACGCGCGGTTATCGTGGCGGAGTCCGACGGTGTTGTCGAGTATGTCTGCTCCGACTATGTCAAGGTTCGATATGATGACAAGCTCTCGGATGAAGAGAAACTCGTGACCTTTGACAACAACCTGGAAAAGTCGTATTACCTGACCAAGTTCTACCGCACCAATCAGGATACCTGCATTAACCAGCGGCCAATCGTTAAGTCCGGGCAGCGCGTTACAAAGGGCTCGCCCCTGGTGGACAACAGCTCGACCGATCGCGGTGAGTTGGCGCTGGGCCGCAACGTGTTGGTGGCTTTTATGCCCTGGAGCGGCTACAACTTCGAAGACGCCATTGTGGTCTCGGAACGCCTGGTAGCGGAAGATGTCTATACTTCGCTTCATATCGTCGAGTTCTCGCTGCAGGTGCGCGACACCAAACGCGGCGAGGAAGAGCTGACGCGGGAAATTCCCAACGTCAGCGAAGAGGCGACCAAGGATCTCGATGAGGACGGTATCGTTCGCGTGGGAGCGAATGTTCTGGAAGGCGACATTCTGATTGGCAAGATCACACCGAAAGGCGAGACCGATCCGACGCCCGAAGAGAAACTGCTGCGCGCCATTTTCGGCGACAAGGCCGGCGATGTAAAAGATGCCTCCTTGAAAGCGCCGCCGGGCTTAAAGGGTGTTGTTACCAACACCAAACTCTTCACACGGCGGAACGTGACCCGCGAAGCTGATGTGCGCCGCCAGGAAAAAGAACGGCAGGATGCGCTGACTCGCAAGGAAAACGAGCTGCTGATGGAGCTCGACGCCGAGATGGCCGAACGGATGTCGAAGCTGTTGAGCGGACTTAAGGTAGTCGGCGGGATTAAACTGAAGGACAGCACCAATGTGTTTCGCAGCGGCACAACGCTGCCGGACGAAAGTTTCGTCAAGAAATTCGAAGAGGAAGGGCTGAATTTTCTGGAGCTCGACCTTGATGAGAATTTCCTGGAAGACGAGAAGCAGATGGAGATGGTGCGCAAACTCTTCAAAAATTATCGCCGCAAGCGCGATCGCATTATCGATGATATCAGGATCGAGCGTCACAAAGTGATTACCGGTGACGAGCTTCAGCCGGGTATCATGAAGATGGCGAAGGTTTACGTTGCCAAGAAGCGCAAGCTGCAGGTGGGCGATAAGATGGCCGGCCGTCATGGAAACAAAGGTATTGTCGCCAAAATCGTGCCGGTGGAGGATATGCCCTTCCTGCCTGACGGTACGCCGGTTGACCTGGTGCTGAACCCGCTTGGCGTACCCTCCCGGATGAACCTTGGTCAGCTCTACGAAACGGCCCTGGGATGGGCGGGCGTAAAGCTGGGCGCACACTTCGCTTCGCCGATTTTCGATGGCGCATCCTGGGCAGAAGTCAGTAAGTATCTCAGCGATGCCGGCCTGCCTGAAGATGGCAAGACGGTGCTCCACGATGGCCGGACGGGCGAGAAATTCGACCAGCGGGTGACCGTGGGTATCATTTATATGCTCAAGCTGTCGCACCTGGTGGAAGATAAGATCCATGCGCGTTCAATCGGCCCCTACTCGCTTATTACGCAGCAGCCGCTGGGTGGTAAAGCCCAGTTCGGCGGCCAGCGTTTTGGAGAGATGGAAGTATGGGCGCTTGAAGCCTATGGTGCGGCGCACACGCTGCAGGAGATTCTGACGGTTAAATCGGATGACGTACAGGGCCGCGCGAAGGCCTATGAGGCGATCGTCAAAGGCGAAAATCTGCCGAATCCGAACATACCGGAATCGTTCAACGTATTGATCCGCGAATTGCAGGGCCTGGCGCTCGAAGTAAAAGTGGAAGAATAGCAGGTGTCCGGCCGTCCGTCCCCTAATCCGGGCGGCGGGCGGCATGGCCAGCCACGCTACCGAGAGCGGTTTGACTAGGAGAAGAATACATTTAATACATATCTGAAATTGGAGGCAGTGGTCTATGCAATCTCGTCCAATTCCACGCAAGGGCTTTTCGAGCGTTTCCATTCGGATTGCCTCGTCTGATGAAATTCTCCACTGGTCCCATGGTGAAGTCACCAAACCCGAAACAATCAACTACCGGTCCTTCCGACCTGAAAAAGATGGACTGTTTTGTGAAAAAATCTTTGGCCCCGTGCGCGATTGGGAATGCGCCTGCGGCAAGTATAAACGAATTCGGTATAAAGGAATCGTTTGTGATCGCTGCGGGGTTGAAGTAACGCAGAAATCGGTTCGCCGGGAACGCATGGGGCATATTATGCTGGCCGTGCCGGTGATCCACGTCTGGTTTCTGCGCTCGCAACCCAGCAAAATCGCAGCCGTGCTGGGCATGCCGACCAAGGACGTCGAGCGCATCATCTACTATGAGTCATATGTCGTTGTGCAGCCGGGCAAGACCGGTCTGCAGCGAAAAGACTTGTTGACGGAAGAAGAGTATCTGAAAATTATGGATTCTCTGCCGCCGGAAGAGCTGAAGCTGGATGATGAGGATCCGCGCAAATTTGTCGCCTTAATCGGCGGCGATGCGGTAAAAGAGCTCCTGCGCCGGACAGAGCCGGAAGAAGCGGCGGCGCAACTGCGCGAGCAGCTCAAAACCGAAACTTCACAACAGAAAAAGCTCGAAGCGCTCAAGCGTCTGCGGGTGATCGAAGCATTCCGCGAACGCGAAGGCAAAGTTCCCAATCGACCCGAGTGGATGGTCTTAGACGTCATCCCCGTTATACCGCCCGAGCTGCGTCCTCTGGTGCCGCTGGAAGGAGGGCGATTCGCGACATCGGATCTTAACGATCTCTATCGTCGGGTCATTATTCGCAACAACCGTCTGAAGCGTCTGATCGACATCAAAGCGCCTGAAGTTATCCTGCGTAATGAAAAGCGGATGCTGCAGGAAGCCGTCGATGCGCTTTTTGATAATAGCCGGCGTTCAACGGCGCGCAGCGACTCGCAGCGGACACTCAAGTCGCTCAGCGATATGTTAAAGGGTAAAACAGGGCGCTTCCGGCAAAACCTGCTCGGAAAGCGGGTGGATTACTCCGGTCGTTCGGTCATTGTTGTCGGTCCGACCCTGAAGATACACGAGTGCGGTCTGCCGAAAGACATGGCCGTAGAGCTGTTTAAGCCCTTTATCATTCGCAAGCTGATCGAACGCGGTCATGTTAAAACGGTTAAGAGCGCCAAAAAACTGGTGGAACGCAAGACCAACGAAGTCTGGGATATTCTGGAGCACGTCATCCAGGGGCACCCGGTTCTACTCAATCGCGCGCCGACGCTGCACCGTCTCGGTATTCAGGCTTTTCAGCCGACGCTGGTGGAAGGGAAGGCGATTCGTTTGCATCCCCTGGTCTGTACGGCTTTCAACGCCGACTTCGATGGCGATCAGATGGCTGTTCACGTGCCCTTGAGTCATGAGGCCCAGCTGGAGGCCTTATTGCTCATGCTTGCCTCGCACAATATTATGCACACGCAGAATGGTACGCCGATCGCTATTCCGAGTCAGGATATGGTGTTGGGCTGCTACTATGTTACCAAACTGCGTCGCGGCGTGGCGGGCGAGGGCCGTACCTATGCCTCAAACGAAGAAATCATCATTGCCCATAACAACAAAAAGCTGCACCTGCACGCCAAAGTGAAGACCAAGGTGAATGGTGAGTTTATCGAGACGACGACAGGCCGCATCCTGTTTAACAGCATCGTGCCAACGGAAATCGGCTATATCAACGAGCTGTTGTCCAAAACCAGGCTGCGTCAGATCATCGGTACATGTTTTCAGAAAGCGGGCCTGGCGAAAACTGTCGCCTTCCTGGATAATCTGAAGGACATGGGTTTTTCCTATGCTACTCGTGGCGGTCTCTCGGTGAGCATCGAGGACCTGCTGATACCCAAGGCCAAAGTCGACATTATCGGCCGCGCGCAGAAGGAAGTCGACAAAATCGAGAGCCACTATCAGAACGGCGTTATCACGAGCGGCGAACGCTACAACAAGATTGTCGATATCTGGTCATCGGCGACGAACAGGATCGCCGACAAGCTCTATTCGGAGCTGCAGAAACACGATCAGGGTTTCAATACTTTCTGGATGGCGCTCGATTCCCAGGCGCGGGGCTCGAAAGAGCAGATTCGTCAGCTTGCCGGAATGCGGGGTTTGATGGCCAAACCGAAGAAATCGCTGACCGGCTCAACGGGCGAACTGATCGAAAATCCGATTATCGCCAACTTCAAGGAGGGCCTGTCGATTCTGGAGTATTTCATTTCGACGCACGGCGCTCGTAAAGGTTTGGCCGATACTGCTCTCAAAACGGCCGATGCCGGCTACCTGACGCGGCGTCTGCACGATGTGGCGCAGGATGTGATCGTGTCGGAAGACAGTTGCGGCACCATCCGCGGCCTTGAAATTTCTGCCCTGAAAGACGGCGAAGAAGTCAAAGAGCCGCTCTACGACCGGATCCTCGGCCGGATTACGCTGCTGGACATCGTCGATCCGCTGACGGATGAGCTGATCGTTAAAAAAGGCCAGATGATCGATGAAGAAGTGGGGCGCAAAATCGATGAGACATCCATCGAAAGCGTTCTTGTGCGTTCTGTGCTGACATGTGAATCGCGACGCGGTATTTGTGCGCGCTGTTACGGCCGCAACCTGGCCACGGCGCATCTGGTCGATGTCGGTGAAGCGGTCGGTACAATCGCGGCCCAGTCTATCGGCGAACCGGGCACCCAGCTTACACTGCGTACCTTCCACACGGGGGGAACCGCGTCGCTGATTGCCTCGCAATCATCGATCAAAGCCAAGTTCGATGGAATTCTCCAATTCGATCGCGTTAAGACGATTACGGCAATAGAGGATGAAGATGACGTCAACATCGTCGTCGGCCGCGGCGGGGTCATCAACATTCTCAACCCGGACTCAAATCGGGTGCTGACCAAGTACGACGCCATGTATGGCGCCAAGCTGCAGCTAACGGACGGCGAAGCGGTGAAGAAAGGGCAATTGATCTATGAATGGGATCCTTATAATGCCTCGATTATCACGGAAAAAGCCGGTTATGTCCGCTATCGCGAGTTCATCGAAAACGTGACATACCGCGAAGAGATCGATGAGCAGACAGGGCATATCACGAAAACAATCATCGAGTCGCGCGACCGGACAAAGTCGCCGTCGGTGGAGATTATTGACGAAAAGGGTAATCACCTGCAGTCCTACTTGTTGCCGACCAACTCCCAGATCATCGTTGAGGATGACGAGGCGGTAGGCGTAGGTACTTCGCTGGCCAAGATCCCGCGGGATACCGGTAAAACGCGTGATATCACGGGTGGTCTGCCGAGGGTTACGGAACTCTTCGAGGCGCGGTCTCCCCAGAAAGCCGCAGTGATTTCCGAAATTGACGGCACCGTCTCCTTCGGCAAACCCAAACGCGGCTCGCGTGTGATTGTGGTTACCAGTTTCGACGGCCAAACGGTGAAGGAATACTCCGTCGCCTACAGCAAATATGTCCTTGCGCAAGAGAGCGACACTGTCCGTGCCGGTGAGCGTTTGACGGATGGCCCGATCGATCCGCACGATATTCTGCGCATCAAGGGGGTCAACGCAGTGCAGCAATACCTCGTGAACGAAATTCAGGAAGTGTATCGCATGCAAGGCGTGAAGCTCAATGATAAGCATATTGAGATCATTGTGCGCCAGATGCTCCAGAAGGTGCGCGTATCGGACCCCGGTGACTCGGCCTTCCTGGAAAACGATCATATTGATCGGATTCGCTTTATCGATGAAAACGAGCGTCTGAAGAGTCTGATAATGGTTTCGGACAAAGGCGATTCCAAGCTGCGTGAAAATCAGGCCGTGCCGAAACGCAAACTGCGCGAAATCAACAACGATCTGAAGCGCAAGGAAAAGAAAGTCGTGACGCATCGCGATCCCGAGCCGGCAATTTCGCAACCGATTCTTCTGGGTATTACGCAGGCAGCGTTGAATACCGACAGCTTTATTTCGGCTGCTTCTTTCCAGCAAACTACGCTTGTACTGACAGAAGCGGCGGTTGCATCGAAAGTCGACAAGCTGATCGGGCTGAAAGAGAATATCATCCTGGGGCAGCTTATTCCTGCCGGCACCGGCTTGCGCAAGTGCCAGGAAATCAAAGTATCGAGCGAGGTCGGCAATATCTTTGTCGATGAAGGCAATGGGGCGGCCAATGAATCGGATACCGCCAAGCAGGTCAAAAAGAAAGTGCTTGCCTGAGACCCCAGGCCTATTGATAAGACTGTAGCAGCGGCCGCCCGGACGACTCGTCCGGGCGGCTTTTTTGTTCGTAGCGGACCGCTTCGATTTAGACCTACAGAATTTGCTTTTGGTGGAAATATTGACTAATTTGATAGTCTTTTGTTTTTAACCCTTGAAACTAATCGCTGTTGATCGGGTTGCGAGACAGCTCCTTCCCGTTCTTACAGGCACAAACAGGATGCAGAACGATGCACGAAGTCCGCAAAACGCGTAACATAGGCATAAGCGCACACATCGACTCAGGCAAAACAACACTGAGTGAACGCATATTGTTTTACACCGGCAAAATTCACCGGATCAATGAAGTGCGCGGAAAAACCGGCGGCGCAAAAATGGATTCCATGGATTTGGAGCGTGAAAAGGGAATCACTATACAGTCGGCCGCGACGTATTTCGAATGGAAAGACCACACCTTCAATCTGATCGATACCCCTGGTCACGTTGACTTTACGGTTGAAGTGGAGCGCGCCTTACGCGTGCTTGACGGCGCGGTGCTGGTGCTCTGTTCGGTTGCCGGCGTGCAGAGTCAGTCCATTACGGTCGATCGGCAGATGCGTCGCTACCAGGTTCCGCGGATTGCCTTTATCAATAAGATGGATCGATCGGGTGCAAACCCCGATAAGGTAATCGAGCAGCTCCGCGAAAAGTTGAAGCATAATGCCGTCGCGGTCACCATGCCTATCGGCGCTGAAGATGCATTTGAAGGTATCATCGATCTGATCAAAATGAAAGCGATTTTCTTCGACGGCGATCGCGGCGAAATCGTCAGGGAAGCCGATATTCCGGGCGAGTTGCTTGACCAGGCCACAACACGTCGGGCACAATTAGTCGAAGCAGTGGCGGACTTTGACGACACGATTGCTGAAAAGTTCCTTATGGAGGAAGAGGTCAGCGCCGCTGAACTGCTCCCGGTAATTCGCAAGGCCACCCTTGCGCTCAAGCTGACCCCGGTCTACATGGGCTCCGCCTATAAAGACAAGGGCGTGCAGGTACTGCTGGACGGAATTCTCAGCTTCCTGCCGAGTCCAGATGAAGTTTCCATCGAGGCGCTGGATCAGGATCAAAACGAAGCCAGTGTCGAACTCAAGTCGGTTGCCGATAAACCTTTGGTTGCACTGGCCTTCAAACTGGAAGACGGTCGTTACGGACAGCTCACTTACGTGCGCGTTTACCAGGGCACCGTGAATAAAGGCGACTTCATCTATAACATGGCAAACAATAAGAAGATTAAAGTGCCGCGGCTGGTACAGATGCATGCCGACGAAATGCACGATGTCGAGTCTGCCGTTGCCGGTGATATCGTCGCCTTGTTTGGGGTTGACTGCGCTTCGGGCGATACATTCACGGATGGCAATATTAACGTCACGATGCAGTCGATGCACGTACCGAACACCGTGATCGAGCTGGCTGTAGCGCCGAAAGAGAAATCCGGTCAGGTCGCCTTTTCCAAAGCGCTCAATCGATTTACGAAGGAAGATCCTACATTTCAGGTCTATCGCGACGAAGAGAGCGGACAGACGATCGTCAAGGGTATGGGCGAGCTGCACCTGGATGTGTACATCGAACGCATTCGCCGCGAATACAACTGCGAAGTCGAGGTCGGTCAGCCTCAGGTGGCCTATCGTGAAACGATTAGACAGAATGCTGAATTCAATTACACGCACAAAAAGCAGACGGGCGGCGCCGGTCAGTTTGCGCGGGTCGGCGGTTTTATCGAACCGCTGGATGGCGAAGTAGAAGAAGGTTACGAGTTTGTCGACAAGATTGTCGGCGGTTCGATACCACGGGAGTACATTCCCTCATGCGATCGCGGCTTTAAAGAGCAATTGCGGCAGGGGACATTGATCGGGCAGCCGGTGGTTGACGTGCGGGTTGTATTGAACGATGGGTCGTACCATGCCGTCGACTCCTCCGAGATGGCATTCAAAACGGCGTCGATGGCAGCCTTTCGCGAAGTCTATCCCAAAGCCAACCCCGTTATCCTCGAGCCGATCATGAAAGTGGAAGTTTCGGCGCCGGAAGAATTTCAGGGCATGGTCATCGGACAGCTTAACCAGCGTCGCGGCATCATTGTCGGCACGGAAATGGATAGTGGTTATGTGGTCGTTGAAGTGGAGGTGCCGCTGAGTGAAATGTTCGGCTATTCCACAGATTTGCGCAGTGCTACGCAGGGTAAGGGTGAGTTTACTATGGAGTTCGCCCGCTATTCACCGGTACCGAAACTCGTACAGGAAGAATTGATTAAGGAATACCAGCTCGAACGCGCCGAAAAGTCGAAATAGACGGTAAAATCGTCCCTAACTTCTTTAGGGCAAATGAAGAAATAAAGCTTGACTTAGAGATGTAATTTCTCTAATTTTGCAAGCTGTTTTCAAAATTACCTAATTGGCCTCGTTTACGCGAATCAGAGCTTGATCAGAGGAGTTTTTAGTGCCGACCATCAGTCAGTTAGTCCGCAAGGGACGCAAGCGGATCATTGAGAAAAGTAAGTCGCCGGCCTTGACGCAGTGTCCGCAGCGTCGCGGCGTATGTACCCGCGTTTACACGACAACGCCGAAGAAGCCGAACTCGGCTCTTCGCAAGGTAGCGCGTGTTCGTTTGACCAATTCGATCGAGGTAACGGCATACATTCCCGGTGAAGGGCACAATCTGCAGGAACACTCGATTGTACTGATTCGCGGCGGTCGTGTGAAAGATCTGCCGGGGGTCCGCTATCACGTTATTCGCGGTACCGCTGATACTCAGGGTGTTGAAGGCCGCAAGCAGGGCCGGTCTAAATATGGAGCCAAGCGGCCGAAAGCCGCCAAATAATTCACTCAAGGGCCAGGAGCCGAAACACTGGTTAACTCATGAGAAAACGCAAAGCTGATAAGCGCAGAAGCGCCCCGGATCCCAAGTACAACGATATGCTCGTTGCCCGCTTTATCAATAACCTGATGAAGGACGGGAAGAAAAATACCGCCCGACGCATTCTGTATGGAGCCATGGAGATGATGGCCGAGAAGTCGGGGCAGGATGCTCTTGAAATGTTTCGGAAGGCTGTCTCCAACGCCGCCCCGCAGGTTGAAGTGCGTTCGCGTCGTATTGGCGGAGCTACCTACCAGGTGCCGTCGGAAGTGCCGGACAACAGGAGAGTGGCGCTTGCGATTCGCTGGCTCAACAACTTTGCGGCTGGTCGTCGCGACAAGACAATGGCCGAGCGTCTGGCAGCGGAGCTGCTGGCGGCAGCCAATGGCGAAGGCCCGACGATAAAGCGCCGTGACGATACCCACCGCATGGCGGAAGCCAATCGCGCCTTTGCGCATTACAAGTGGTAAGGCCGGAGAAGAAAAATCATTTTGCAAGAAGCGTACTTTGAAAACTGAATCCAAACAATGCCCCGCAAGACACCCATAGAAAATATCCGCAATATCGGCATCATGGCTCACATCGATGCCGGTAAGACAACGACAACCGAGCGGATTCTTTTTTATACGGGTGTTCTTCATCGGCTTGGCGAAGTGCACCACGGCACGGCTGTGATGGATTACATGGAGCAGGAGCGCGAGCGCGGGATTACGATAACTTCCGCCGCTACCAGTTGTCAATGGAATGAGCAAACGATTAACATAATCGACACGCCTGGTCATGTTGATTTTACCGCAGAAGTGCAACGATCGCTGCGTGTCCTTGACGGCGCTGTTGCGTTGTTCTGTTCCGTCGGTGGCGTTGAACCGCAATCAGAGACGGTTTGGCGACAGGCTGAAGAGTATAAGGTTCCACGGATCGCTTTCGTGAATAAAATGGATCGGGTCGGGGCCGACTTCAAGCAGGTGGTGGCACAGATGCGGGAACGACTGCGGGCCAATGCCGTGCCGGTTCAGATTCCCATCGGTGCTGAAGAGGGCTTCTCGGGGGTTGTCGACTTGATACGCATGAAGGCGATCATTTACGATGACGAAACACAGGGCATGCGGTTCGAGGAAGAAGAGGTGCCAGAAGCACTGCGGGAAGAAGCCAATACCTATCGCGAGAAGCTGATCGAAACCATTGCCGAAGGTGATGATGCGCTGATGGAGCGCTATCTCGAAGGCGAAGAATTCAGCGTGGATGAAATTCGACAGGCACTGCGCAGCGCAACCCTGAACGTAAGCATCATACCGGTACTTTGCGGATCATCATTTAAGAACAAGGGTGTTCAGCAGCTCTTAGACGGCATCGTCGATTTTCTCCCTTCGCCGGCCGATATCGGCGGCGTACAGGGCTTTAATCTAGATGCCACCGAAGAACTATCGCGCAAAGCTCGAGATGAAGAACCCGCCAGCGCTCTCGCATTCAAGATCCTGAGTGATCAGTTTGTCGGCCGTCTCAGTTTTATTCGTGTCTATTCAGGAGTAGTGAAAACCGGCGAAGCGCTGTTGAATCCGGGCGTTGGCAAGCGAGAGCGAATCGGACGTTTGCTACGGATGCATGCTGATTCACGCGAAGACGTCAGCGAAGCTTATGCCGGCGACATTGTCGCAGTCGTCGGTCTTAAAAGAACCCGTACCGGCGATACCCTTTGCGATCAGAAACATCCCATTATGCTGGAGGCGATCACCTTTACCGAGCCGGTGATCGATCTGGCGATTGAAGCCAAGACCCGCGCTGATCAGGATAAGCTGGCCGTGGCTCTTGAAAAACTTGCTGAGGAAGATCCCACCTTCCGATCCAAGAGTGATGAAGAAACAGGCCAGATGATAATTAGCGGCGTCGGCGAACTCCACCTCGACATTCTGGTGGACCGCATGGTGAAAGAGTTTGGCGTTGGCGTCAACGTCGGTAAACCGCAGGTAGCATATCGCGAGACGATAGCAGGCGAAGCCCTGGTCGATGAAAAATTGGTTCGGCAAACCGGAGGCAAGGGACAATATGCACATGTGGTTTTGAAGTTCCTGCCGAATACGAAGGGCGCCGGCTTTGAATTTGAAAATGAGATCCGCGGGGGCGCAATTCCAAAAGAATTCATTCCGGCGATTGAATCCGGCGTTCGAGAAGCGACGCAAACGGGACCAATTGGTGGATACCCGGTTCTGGACGTTAAGGCTGTATTGCTGAACGGGTCGTTTCACGATGTCGATTCATCGGATCTCGCTTTTAAGATAGCGGCCGTCAAAGCAGCCCGGCAGGGGCTGGTGCAGGCTGCGCCGGTGTTGCTCGAACCGGTCTTCGACGTCGAAGTTGTAACGCCGGAAGAGTATCTGGGTGACGTCATCAGCGACCTCAACGCCAGAAACGGCAAAATTGAAAATATCTCGCAGCGGGGAATGGCGCAGGTTGTGCGCGCACTGGTACCGCTGGTGAAAATGTTTGGATACGTTACCCAGCTTCGATCGCTGTCCCAGGGTCGCGCTGCGTATACGATGCAGTTTCACGAATACGCAAAAGCACAGGATGCACCGGTCGGAGTCATGATCTAGCATCGATTAAACAATAATCTGTTTTATATGATTTGTTTTATTGCATCCACATAGGAGCATGAAAAATGGCTAAAGAGAAATTCGAGCGTACAAAGCCCCACGTCAACATCGGTACCATCGGCCACGTTGACCACGGAAAAACAACGTTGACCGCCGCCATCACTGCGGCATTGGCGAAAAAAGGTACAGCTCAATTCCGCGCTTTCGATTCCATTGACCAAGCGCCGGAAGAGCGTGAGCGCGGCATTACGATCGCTACTGCTCATGTCGAGTATGAAACCGAGAATCGCCATTATGCCCATGTGGATTGCCCCGGACACGCCGACTATGTTAAGAATATGATCACGGGCGCCGCCCAGATGGATGGCGCTATCCTTGTTGTGGCCGCGACCGATGGTCCCATGCCGCAAACACGCGAGCACATTCTGCTGGCTCGTCAGGTTGGTGTGCCTCGTATCGTTGTCTTCATGAATAAAGTTGACATCGCCGATCCCGAGCTGCTCGAACTGGTAGAGCTGGAAGTGCGCGAGTTGCTCAGCAAATACGAATTCCCCGGCGATGATATTCCGGTTATTCAGGGCTCGGCCCTGCAGGCGCTCGAAGCCGGTACCGACAGCGGCGCCGCGTCGGACGACGAGCGAATGAATTGCGTTTTCGAGCTGATGGACAACGTTGATACCTATATCCCGACACCCGAGCGAGATGTCGACAAGCCCTTCCTGATGCCGGTTGAGGACGTGTTCTCCATTACGGGACGCGGTACCGTTGCTACGGGTCGTGTCGAACGCGGCATCGTAAAAGTCAACGAGGAAGTCGAGCTGGTCGGCTTTGGCCTGCAAAAGAAAACAGTCGTGACGGGCATTGAAATGTTCCGCAAACTGTTGGATGAAGGCCGCGCCGGTGATAACGTCGGTCTGCTTTTGCGCGGCGTTGACAAAAATGAAATCGAGCGCGGCATGGTTATTGCGAAGCCGGGTTCGATTACGCCGCACAACAAGTTTAACTGTCAGGTTTATGTGTTGACCAAAGAAGAAGGCGGACGGCATACACCCTTTTTCATGGGCTACCGTCCCCAGTTCTATTTCCGTACAACGGATGTGACTGGCGTCGTAACGCTGCCGAGCGGCACCGAGATGGTGATGCCGGGCGACAATGTCGACAACCTGGAGGTTGTGCTGATCACACCGGTGGCTATGGAAGAAGGCTTGCGTTTCGCTATTCGCGAAGGCGGCCGAACGGTGGGCGCCGGCGTAGTAACCAAAATAATTGAATAAGAAGCGTGAGTGATGGGAACGGATGACGACATTCGTTCCCATCTCTTTTTAGTCTTCTCCCAATACAGATAACGGAGAGTTCACGTGGCAGGAACCAAGATACGTATTAAGCTCAAATCGTATGATCACAACCTGATCGATAAGTCGACCGAACGGATCATTCGTACGGTGCGGCAAACAGGTGCGATCATTTCCGGTCCCATCCCTCTGCCAACGGAACGTTCGGTGTATACGGTATTGCGCTCGCCGCATGTTAACAAAAAGTCGCGCGAGCAGTTTGAATCCCGAACGCACAAACGCTTAATCGACATTTTCAATTCGACGCCGAAAACAGTAGACTCGCTGATGCGGTTGGAGCTGCCCGCCGGTGTGGATGTCGAAATTAAGGTTTAAACCAGGAGTACAATCGCATGAGCGCCCTCTTAGGTAGGAAAGTAGGTACGACTAGCATATTCACGTCTGAAGGCGAATATGTGCCCTGTACGGTAATCGAGGCCGGACCGTGCCCGGTTGTGGCTCTTCGCAATAGCGGCAAAGACGGCTATGAGGCGGTACAGTTGGGATATGGCGACATTCCGGTGCATCAGGTGAGTAAACCGGTTGCCGGACAGTATGCTGTCGCCAATGTTACGCCCAAGCGTTACCTGCGTGAATTCCGGCTGGCGGACAAAGAATATAAAGTCGGCGACGTTTTGTCGGTCGATGAGTTTGCCGAAGGCGATAAAGTTAAGGTTTCCGGCAAAAGCAAAGGGCGCGGGTTTCAGGGTGTTGTTAAGCGGCACGGCTTCGGCGGCGTCGGAATGACGACGCACGGACAATCCGATCGTCCGCGCGCTCCCGGATCAATTGGTATGTCGTCCGATCCGTCGCGTGTGCTCAAGGGTATGCGGATGGGCGGTCGTATGGGCGGAAAACGAGTCAGCGTACGGAACCTGGAAGTGTTGCGTGTTATTCCGGAGTCGAATCTTTTGCTTATTAAAGGCGGGATTCCCGGAGCGCCAAATTCAATCGTTGAAATAGTCAAGCTGTAAAAGGTCAGCGATGAAAGTAGATGTGTTAAGTGCCGAAGGGCAGAAGGCGGGTGAAATAGAGCTGCCGGATAATGTTTTTAACGTCGAGCCGCACGAGCATTCGATGTACCTGGCAGTGCGTTCCTATCTGGCCCACCAGCGGCAGGGAACACACAAGACGAAAGAACGCTCCGAGGTCCGTGGCGGCGGACGCAAGCCCTGGCGCCAGAAAGGTCGGGGAACGGCGCGTGCCGGAACTACGCGTTCGCCCTTATGGGTCGGCGGCGGAACCATCCATGGACCGCGTCCTCACAAGTATAAAGTCAAGCTGCCGCGCAAGGTTAAGCGTTTAGCGCGTAAGTCGGCGCTCTCTTTACGCTTGCGTGAAGAAAACATTGTTGTTGTCGAGGATCTGCAATTCGGCGAGATCAAAACCAAGCAGATGGCCACAGTGTTGCAGGCGCTGAACCTCGGACAAGAGAAAGTATTGCAAGTCGTGCCCGAGCCACGCAAGAATGTGTACTTGTCCAGCCGCAACATCGCCAATCTTTCAACGGCGCTGGCGACCGGCATTTCGGCCTATGACATTCTCAGCCATAAGAAAATCCTGCTGCACAAGAGCGCGGTGGATGCAATTGTTAAAACCTTCGATTCTTAAGGGCTAGCCGCAATGCAAGTGCTCAAACGACCCTTGATTACAGAAAAAGGAACCAGGCTGCGCGAAGAAGGGCAGTATGTGTTCGAAGTGGATCCCGGCGCCAACAAGATTCAGATCAAGCGCGCGATACAGACGCGATTTAACGTTGATGTCCTGAGCGTGCGGACGCTGCGCGTAAAAGGCAAGCGCAAGACGCAGATGACGCGTAAGGGAATCTTCACCGGCAAAAAACCTCTGAAGAAAAAAGCGATCATTACGCTCAAAGAAGGGCAGACGATCGATATTTTCGATACCTCCGGAAGTGAATAACGAAGCATAAAAAAGCATCATGGGTATACGCAAATTTAAACCGATCACTCCCGGCACGCGCTTCTACAGTGTAAGCACGTTCGAGGAGGTTACCAAAACGGAGCCGGAAAAATCGCTCATCCGCCCCTTGAAGAAGTCAGGCGGTCGGAACAATACCGGGCGTATCACGAGTCGGCACCGGGGCGGCGGCCACAAACGGCGCTACCGCATTATTGATTTTAAGCGCAACAAGTTAGGCATGCCGGCGACGGTAGAGGCTATCGAATATGATCCCAATCGTTCGGCGCGCATCGCCTTACTTAAATATGCCGATGGCGAGCTGCGCTATATTCTGGCTCCTGAAAAAGTTAGTGTCGGCGACACGCTCGAGTCGGGACCTGAAGTCGAGATTAAGGATGGCAATGCCTTGCCGCTCAGCCGGATACCCTTGGGGTCCTTCATCCACAACATCGAGTTAAAGCCGGGTAAGGGTGGTCAAATGGTGCGCAGCGCCGGCACGGCTGCTCAGCTCGTTGCCCGCGACCACAAAAACGCGCAGGTAAAGCTGCCGTCCAGCGAGGTGCGGATAGTACCGGTCGTCTGTATGGCCACGCTCGGCGTTGTCGGCAACTCCGATCATGAAAATCTCTCGTATGGTAAGGCTGGCCGTAAGCGCTGGCTGGGTGTTCGTCCGCAAACACGCGGGATGGCCATGAACCCTGTCGACCACCCCATGGGCGGCGGCGAAGGTCGTTCGAAGTCCGGCGGTGGACGCCAGCATCCGGTAACCCCCTGGGGCAAAGTGACCAAGGGCTTGAAGACGCGGAAGAAACGGAAGCTCTCCAATAAGTACATCGTGCGTAAGCGCGTCAAGTAATTTCTTTCTTTACAGGTGACTACTGTATGGCACGCTCGCTAAAAAAAGGGCCGTTTATCAGCGTGAAGCTTTTGAAGAAGATTGAGGAAATGAACCGCCTTAATCAGAAGAAAGTCATTAAGACATGGTCCCGCGCTTCGATGATTTCGCCGGGCTTTGTGGGCCATACCTTCGCGGTGCATAATGGCAATAAGTTTATTCCGGTGTATATCACTGAAAATATGGTCGGGCACAAGCTGGGTGAATTTTCGCCGACCCGAACATTCCGCGGTCATGCCGGACACAGGAAAAAATAATAACATTCTCTAGCCTTATCGGAGTGGAAACGACAATGGAAGCACGAGCGACAAAACGCTTCTTACGCGGATCGCCCCGCAAAATGCGACTGGTAATCGATCAGATACGCGGCAAGTCGGCCTCGCAGGCAATGGCTATTCTGCAATTCAGCCCTAAGCGTGCGGCAATGGAGGCGGAGCGGGTACTGCGGTCGGCGGTCGCTAATCTCAGCGTGAAGAACGACGAAATGCCCTTCGATAACAACGACGTGCTTATAAGTGAAGCGTTTGTCAATCAGGGTCCCACCCTGAAGCGCATTCAGCCGGCACCGATGGGACGCGCATATCGCGTGCGCAAGCGTTCGAACCACCTGACAATTGTCGTTTCATCCATCGATCAAAATTCCGAGGAGTAACATACTTTGGGTCAGAAAACGAATCCGATCGGCCTGCGTTTGGGCATTATACGTCCCTGGGATGCGAACTGGTTTGAGGAAAATAACTTCGCTGCAAAGCTTTCCGAAGACCTCATGGTTCGCAATTACCTGACCAATCGTCTGAAGAAGGCCGGAGTGTCGCGCGTTGTTATCGAACGTACCCCACGACAAATTCGCCTGACGATCAAGACCTCGCGACCCGGTGTGGTTATCGGCCGTTCGGGTAAAGAAATTGCCCAACTTGAAGAAGAATTAAAGCGTTTGACCGCCAAGGATGTCAAGATCCTGATCAGCGAAGTCAAACGGCCGGAACTGGATGCTCAGCTTGTGGCAGACACGATTGCCCAGCAGATCCAGGGACGTATCTCTTATCGCCGAGCGATGAAACAGGCGCTTTCAGCCACGATGCGCATGGGTGCCGAAGGAATTCGAATCATGTGCTCAGGTCGCCTTGGCGGCGCGGAAATGTCGCGGCGTGAACAATATAAAGACGGACGAATTCCGCTGCATACCTTGCGTGCGAATATCGATTACGCAACGTCGACGGCGCATACGATTCAGGGCGCGGTCGGTGTTAAGGTCTGGATTTGCCTCGGCGAGATCATCGGAACGCCGACCTTGTTTCAAGAGCGTCCTCAACGATCGAAGTAAGTTGAATTCTGCTAGCCCGCAAATGCGGAGGGAATAGTAATTATGTTAATGCCCAAGCGAACACGGTATCGCAAAGTACAGCGCGGCAAGCGACGCGGTAAAGCTTATCGCGGATCGACGGTCCACTTCGGGACATTTGGCCTGAAGGCGATGGAAGTTGCCTGGATAAGCAATCGTCAGATCGAGGCTGCGCGTATTGCCATCAACCGTTATCTCCGCAGGGACGGTAAAGTGTGGATCAGAATTTTTCCCGACAAATCGGTCACGAAGAAAGCCGCCGAGACGCGCATGGGAAGTGGTAAAGGGAATCCGGAATTCTGGGTTGCCGTCGTGAAGCCCGGCCGCGTAATGTTCGAAGTGGACGGTGTCTCGCGCGAAGCAGCCATGGAAGCCTTGCGGCTGGCGTCGCACAAGCTGCCGATCAAGACGAAATTTGTTACACGTATAGATTATCAGGACTAAGGCTATGAAAGGTCGCAAAGCGTCCGACTTGCGCAACCTGGAGTCCGATGAATTGAATCGGCTGTTGCTCGATGCTGAGGAAACGCAGATGAACCTTCGTTTTCAGCAGGCAATTGGCGAGCTGGAAAATAGTTCCTATCTCACAACGATTCGCAGGGACATCGCGCGTATTAAAACTGTGTTGAGCGAGCGTGAACTCAGCAATTCCTAAACGCCTTTACCGCTGGTGAAACTCTTATGGCCAACGAAGAACAAGCAACCCAAGCAGATGCGCCCGACACGCTGGAGCACCAGGAGTCGGCCGCCGCTGTAGAAACCGCGGCCGATACATCGCGCAGTAGTCGCAAGACGCGCATCGGCAAAGTGGTGAGCAACAAAATGGAAAAGACCATTGCAGTGGCGGTTGAACGCCGGGTGGCGCACCCCATTTATAAGAAGTATTTCAAAAAAACGACGAAGTTCCTTGCGCACGATCAGGAGAACTCCTGCAATATCGGTGACACGGTGCGCATTATGGAATCGCGTCCGTACAGTGCCCGCAAGCGCTGGCGTCTCGTTGAAATTCTGGAACGCGCTAAGTAAGGGAGGCTGGCAATGATTCAAGAAGAAAGCAACCTTGTTGTTGCCGATAATTCAGGCGCACGGCGAGTGCGTTGTATACGCGTTCTGGGCGGCAACCGCAAATATGCCGGTGTCGGAGATCTTATCGTGGTAAGCGTCAAAGATGCGATTCCGAACGCCGGCGTCAAGAAAGGGGAAAAGTCGCGTGCCGTTATTGTCCGCACAAAGAAGGAAATTCGTCGCCGCGACGGCTCTTTCATTCGTTTCGACGAAAATGCCGTGGTGCTCCTGAATGCGCAGGGTGAACCTCGCGGCACACGTATTTTCGGCCCGGTAGCGCGTGAACTGCGAGATAAGAGCTACATGAAAATTGTTTCACTCGCTCCGGAAGTACTCTAAACTGAGCCAGGAATTATGAAGCGGAATACCAAGGAATCAGCGAAAAAGACGCCGAAATTGAAACTTCGCAAGAACGATCTTGTCGAGGTGATCGCCGGCGAATACAAAGGTGTGCAGGGAAAGGTCCTGACGATCGACGCCGTCAAACTTCGTGTGGTAGTGGAAGGTGTTAATGTGCGCAAGCGGCACATGAAACCATCGGCAGACAATCCCGAAGGAGCGATTATCGAGCGTGAGATGTCGATCCATTTTTCCAACGTTATGCTCGTTGACGGCGATGGCAAGCGGTCGCGACTCGGCGTCCGTCGCAATGAAGAGGGCAATGCAGTGCGTTTTGCGCGCAGCACCGGTCAAGATGTGTAATTTCAAACTCTGCGTGAACAGCAAAGCTTCAGGTAGGACTCATGGCTAAACAGGCAGCTTCTACTCAATCTCGTGCAAAAGGCGAATTCGCACCCGTGGGTCCGCGTTTGAAGGACGGCGGCGAGGCCGCTCCACCGGCACGTCTCGGTCAGTTTTATCAGGAAAATGTTGTGCAGGCGCTGAAAAAACGCTTTGACTACAAGTCAGTGATGCAGGTGCCCAAACTCAAGAAGATTTCTCTTAACATGGGCGTCGGTCAGGCGACACAGGACAAAAAACTGCTTGAAGCATCGATTAACGAATTGGAGCTGATCTCCGGTCAGCGACCGATTGTGACGCGTGCCAAGGCGTCGATTTCGAACTTTAAGCTGCGGCAGGGGATGCCGATCGGTTGCCGCGTAACGCTGCGCCGCGCCAGGATGTACGAATTTCTCGATCGCTTTATTAATATCGCGACGCCGCGTATTCGTGACTTCCGTGGTTTTTCCGACAAGTCCTTCGATGGCCGCGGCAGCTACACCGTTGGTATCAAAGAGCAAATCATCTTTCCGGAAATTGACGTCGACAAAGTCAACCGGATCTCAGGCCTCAATATCAGCTTTGTTACCGATGCGCCGACAGATGAGGAGGCTCATGCCTTGCTCAAGGAGTTCGGCTTTCCTTTTCGCAAAAACGATTAATTGCAATAGAGGCGGTTTATGTCGAAGAAGAGTATCATGGCACGCAATAGCAAGCGCCAAAAGCTTGTTGACAAGTACGCGGCCAAGCGGGAAGAACTTAAAGCCATGGGCGATAGCGAAGGGCTGCAAAAGCTGCCGCGCAACAGTTCGCCCACTCGCGTGCGCCTGCGTTGCAGCGTGACGGGCCGTCCCCGGGCTGTATACCGCAAATTCGGACTGTGCCGAAATGTTTTCCGTCAATTGGCATTGGAAGGTAAGATTCCGGGCATTCGGAAAGCTAGTTGGTGAGAAGTAGTCATTCACATCTCAATCTGGAATCGTTCGTATGAATCTGAGTGATCCAATCGCTGATTTTTTGACGCGCATCCGCAATGCTGCCACTGCGAAGCACAAGCGGACTTCCGCGCCCAGTTCCAATATGAATTTGGCGATCGCGGCCATCCTGAAAGAGCAGGGCTATATTGCCGACTTCGAGCGTATTGATAAGACGCCGCAGGATGAGCTGGTCGTATCGATGCGTTATTCGGAAGGCCAGCCGGCGTTTACGGAAATCAAGCGTGTGTCGCGTCCCGGTATCCGGCGTTATGCATCGGTCAAAGAATTACCGCGGGTTCGCAATGGCCTGGGCATCGCGGTCGTTTCGACGCCGCGCGGTGTCGTGACCGACAAAGAAGCTCGCCGGCTCAATGTCGGCGGCGAAGTTATTTGTACTGTCTGGTAAGAATAGTGTATCGCTTTAACGCAGGAGTGCGCTGTGTCTCGTATCGGTAAAAAAATTATTGAAATCCCTAAGAATGCCAAGGTGAGCATCGGTGCTGACCATGTTATGCAGGCACAGGGACCCAAGGGTAAACTGCAGGTTGCACTGCCGCCGGAAATCTCCTTCTCCGTGGAAGATACCGTGCTGAGCTTTCAGCGCGGCAGCGAAGAAAAACACATTCGCGCCAAACACGGTCTTGCCAGAGCGCTTGCCGCATCGGCTATTGAAGGCGTAACGGAAGGGTTTTCCAAGACACTGCAGATCGAGGGCGTCGGTTATCGCTCCGAACTGCGTGGTAAAAAGCTGTTGATGTTTTTGGGATATTCGCATCCGATTTTGTTCATCCCGCCGGAAGGCATCAGCTTCGAAGTACCGCAGCCGACCGTGATTAAGATCAGCGGTATCGATAAACAGCTTGTGGGGCAGATTGCAGCGAAAGTGAGAAAAATCAGGCCGCCCGAGCCCTATAAAGGTAAAGGTATTCGTTATCAGGGCGAACAAATTCGCCGGAAAGCTGGTAAATCCGGCGCCAAGTAAGACGAAATTTTCTTCTGGTGGAGCACCGTGAAAAAAGAAATCAAACATGTAAGAAGATTGCGTCGCAAGCGCAGCATCCGCAACAAAATTGTGGGCAGCGGCAATCGTCCGCGTCTGACGGTGTATCGCAGCGCCGGACATATCTATGCCCAAATAATTGACGATGAGAAACGTCAAACAGTGATTTCCGCTGCCAGTACGGAAAAGGAGCTGAGCGAGCGCTTCGCAGCGGCGAAGAATAAGACGGAAAAAAGCAGCCTTCTGGGTAAGGTGCTTGCCGAACGCGCGCTCGCGAAGGATATTGCTTCGGTCGTCTTTGACCGCAATGGCTATGGTTATCATGGCCGTATCAAAGCTCTGGCCGAGGCAGCGCGTGAAGGTGGCCTCGTTTTCTAATTTCAACTCTCAAATTCTGGGATTGTTCTGTGGCTAAATTGAAACCATCCGAGCTTGAATTAAAAGATAAGCTTGTGAATATCGCTCGTACGGCCAAAGTTGTCAAAGGTGGACGTCGCTTCAGCTTCAGCGCCATCGTAGTCGTTGGTGACGGACAAGGGCACGTCGGCTATGGACTCGGTAAAGCCAATGAGGTAGCCAATGCCATCAGCAAAGCAACGGATGCGGCTCGCAAGAGTGTTATTGCAGTTTCGCTGCAGGACAACACGATTCCGCACGACGTGATCGGCAAGTATGGCGCCGGCAGAGTGATGCTCAAGCCGGCAACGGCCGGTACCGGAGTTATTGCCGCCGGTGGGGTGCGCGCCGTTCTCGAAATGGCGGGTGTGCAGGACGTGCTCACCAAGAGTCTCGGCTCGTCTAATTCCCACAATTCGGTAAAGGCTACCTTTCGGGCTCTGCAACAATTGGAAGATATCCATGCCGTCGCGCGCAGGCGCGGAATTTCGGTAGAAAAGGTAATGCACGGCTAAGAACCGGACGGTTCGTATTGTCCTTTTTCTTTGTCAATGAATCTCATACGTGGCGAAAATGGCAAAACTTAAAATACGACAAGTGCGCAGCATCATCGATTCCAAAGTGAAGCAGAAGCGTACTATCAAAGCCCTGGGGCTCGGAAGGCCCAACAACGTGGTGATTCAGCCGAAGAATCCCAATATTCTCGGTATGATCAATGTCGTGCAGCATCTTGTAACTGTTGAAGAATTACCTGAGTAGGAATACAACAATGAAACACATTGGCAATTTGCGATACGCTGCGGGCTCGCGGACACGGAAAAAACGTCTCGGCAGAGGCCAGGGATCGGGGCGCGGCGGCACGTCCACGCGCGGACATAAAGGTCATGCTTCGCGATCGGGTTTCAATCAGATACGCAACTTTGAAGGCGGGCAAATGCCGCTGAATCGTCGTATTCCGAAGTTTGGCTTTTTCAACCCCTTTCGGGTAGAATATCAGGTTGTCAATGTGTCGCGTCTGCAGGAACTTGCCGACGGAGGTAAGCTGGAGGGCAATGAGGTCAACGCCGAAAGTCTGTATGCAATCGGCGCCGTTGCCAAACGCAGTATGCCCATCAAGATATTGGGTGAAGGCGAGCTGACCGTAGCGCTCAAAGTATCGGCGCACAAGTTTTCCGGGTCCGCCAAAGCTAAAATAGAGTCAGCCGGAGGTTCGGTAAGCGTCAATGAATAAATTTGTCGAATCAATACAGAATATATTCAAGATCGAGGATCTGCGTCAGCGCATCGTTTTTACGGCGCTGATTTTGATTGTCGTTCGGATTGGAGCGCATATTACCCTGCCGGGTATCGATGTCGCGGCACTCAAGGCCGCTAACTCGGCCAGCGACTCCAACACATTTTTTGGATTTATCGATCTGATTGTCGGCGGCGCGTTTTCGAATGCCGCCATTTTTGCGTTGGGCATCATGCCCTACATCTCGGCCTCGATTATCCTGCAGCTTGCAGGCGTCGTGATTCCCGAAGTGCAGCGTCTGCAGCGCGAAGGTGAAGAGGGCCGCCGAAAAATCAATCAGTGGACCCGCTTCGGAACTGTGCTGATTTCAGCGCTGCAGGCCTGGGGCGTTTCGATCAAAGTTATTAATACTCGTTATCTGGGCGTTTCGGTCGTGCCGGAGGCGGATTTTCTCTTCACCTTTACATCGGTCGTCCTGCTTACAAGCGGTACGGTGTTTCTGATGTGGCTGGGTGAACAGATAACCGAACGAGGGATCGGCAACGGTATTTCGCTCATTATTTTCATCGGTATTATAGCTCAGCTACCTCTCGCGATTAGTCAGGAGGTGCTGTTGATCGATAGTGGCGAACGCAACCCCGTTGTTTTCATCATTGTGCTCGTCTTGCTGAGCCTGGTTATTATGGCCGTGGTGCAGCTTACGCAGGGGACGCGCAAAATACCGGTCCAGTATGCTAAACGGGTTGTGGGGCGCAAGGTCTATGGCGGAACCACCCAGTATTTGCCCTTGAAGGTAAATACCGCCGGGGTGATGCCGATTATCTTTGCCCAGTCGATTATGTTTGTGCCGCAGACCTTTGCCAGTTTCTTTCCGACTTCGGATTGGGCGGGCTTCATATTCAAGTACTGGAACGATCGATCGTTTCTTTACTCGGCGGCCTACGCATTCATCATCGTCTTCTTTACCTATTTCTACACAGCCATTGCCTTCAACCCGCGCGATGTGGCCGACAACATGAAAAAACAGGGCGGCTTTATTCCGGGCGTACGTCCCGGCAAACACACCGCCGAATTTATCGATCGCATTCTGACGAGGATCACCCTGCCGGGATCGATGTTCCTGGCCTTGATTGCGATCTTGCCCGTCTTCGTCTCTAATGTGCTAGGTATATCGAGTCTCTTTGCCTCATTTTTTGGCGGCACCAGTCTGCTGATTATTGTTGGTGTAGCGCTCAATACTCTGGAGCAGATCGAGTCGCATTTGCTGATGCGGCACTACGACGGATTCATGAAGAGCGGACGAATGCGCGGTCGCGGCGTTCGCAGCAGCGGAGGTTTTTAAGTCTTAATGTCGAACGCGCCTTCCATAAAGATTGCTTCGGACATCGACCACATTGCGGAATCCAGCCGTATCGTGGCCGAGACACTGCAACTTGCGGGCAAACATGCGCGGCCCGGCGTCGAAACGTTAGAGCTCGACCAGATTGCGGAGGATTACATCCGCAGCCAGGGCGGCGAACCGGCGTTTAAGGGATATCAGGTAGACAGACTGGTATTTCCGTTTACGCTTTGCATCTCCATCGATGATGAGGTGGTGCATGGCATGCCCGGCAAACGGCGCCTGGAAGAAGGGATGATCGTTTCGATCGATTGCGGCGTTAAGAAAAACGGTTTCTTCGGCGATAGCGCCTATACTTTTGCGATCGGCGCCATTTCCGAGGAGAAGCAGAAACTGCTCCGTGTTACGCAGGAAGCCCTGCAGCTCGGCATCGAACAGGCTGTTTCGCGCCACAAGGTCTATCACATTGCCGGGGCGGTTCAGCGGCATGTGGAAAAAAATGGCTTTTCGGTTGTGCGCGATCTTGTCGGTCACGGTATTGGCCGCCAATTGCATGAAGATCCGCCGGTGCCGAATTTTATTCCGCCTCTGTTGCATCGCAGCCAGTATCCGAACAAAAAACTGCAGCGCGGTCGTGGTCTGGCTATCGAGCCGATGGTCAACGCCGGCAAAAGCGCAGTCGTCACCGCCGCCGACGGATGGACGGTAAAGACAAAAGATGGATCGCCTTCTGCCCATTTCGAGCATACGGTGATTGTACAGGATAATGAAGCTCTCGTTCTTACTGTCGCATAAAAACTGAGACTTATGGCCAAACAGGATTTGATTCGCGTTGACGGAATTGTGGAAGAAACGCTCCCCAATGCACAGTTTATTGTGAAGCTTGAAAACGGGCATAAAGTACTCGCCCACATTTCCGGAAAAATGCGAATGAATTTTATCAAGATCATCACCGGCGATCGCGTTACAGTTGAACTGTCGCCGTATGACTTGAAGAAGGGCCGCGTAGTTTACCGATATAAATAGAAAGTAAACGAAATAGACTTTCGAGACCAGTGGAGGATGCAATTGTGAAAGTACAGGCATCAGTCAAAAAGCGGTCGGCCGACGATAAGATTGTTCGCCGCAAAGGCCGGGTTTACGTGATCAATAAAAAAAATCCCCGTCACAAACAACGTCAAGGCTAACAAGAAGTTATGGCACGTATTGCAGGTGTTGACTTGCCCAAGCACAAGCGGGCGATTATCGGATTAACGTACATCTTCGGCATTGGTACCTCCGCTTCGAAAGAAATTTTGGAAAAAGCGGGAATCAGTGCTGATAAACGTGTAAACGACTTCAGCGATGAAGAGGTGGCGCGAATTCGCTCCATCATTCAGAATGAATACCGGGTGGAAGGTCAGCTCCGCAGCGAGTTCCAACTTAACGTCAAGCGCTTGATGGATATAGGTTGTTACCGTGGCCTGCGTCACCGTCGCGGCCTCCCTGTGCGGGGGCAGCGTACACGTACCAACGCGCGTACACGGAAAGGCAAGCGCAAAACGGTGGCCGGTAAGAAAAAGGCCGGTGTTAAGTAAATACTGGCTGCTCTGTGGCGTGGTCTGCGCCATGGAAGCTAATCTCAATGCGAAATATCTTTTACGTGAGACTATAGAAGCGATACATCTATGGCAAAATCGTTTTCGAAAAGGGCCAAAAAGAAAGTCGTTGCCGACATACAGGGCAGGGCTTTCATCCGCGCTACTTTTAACAACGTGCAGGTTACGATTACGGATATCTACGGCAATGCCCTGAGCTGGTCATCCGCCGGACGCAACGGATTCCGTGGATCGAAGAAAAATACGCCCTACGCAGCACAGGTGTCGGCGGAAAATGCCGCGCGCGAAGCCTATGACATGGGCTTGCGTAAAGTGGAAGTGTTTGTTAAAGGACCGGGATCCGGACGTGAGGCGGCCGTTCGTGCGATGTCGCAGGCTGGCCTCGAGGTGACGTCGATTATCGACCGCACTCCCATTCCGCATAATGGCTGCCGGCCGCCGAAACGCCGGCGCGTATAAACGCCCGGTCGTCGGTACGAGTATCTAGCGGACTGGTTGACAGACAGGCATTGTGCCTGCGCTAATTTCGGTTGCGAGCGGTAGTTGGAAATCGGTATTGGAAACCTGACGCCAAAATTTCTTCCTCAACAACGAGCAGATAAGAAAGCTTCTATGAGCAATAACACTGCAATGCAGATGCCCGAAAGGGTTCAGGTCCACGAAACGTCAACATCTTCGCGCGGTGTCTTTGTCCTTCAGCCGCTGGAAGAAGGCTACGGTGTAACGCTTGGTAATGCGTTTCGCCGGGTGCTGCTTTCCTCCGTGCCGGGCGCCGCGATCGTCGCGGTAAACATCAGCGGCGTGCTGCACGAATTTCAGACGATACCGGGAGTCACTGAAGACGTCTCGGAGATTATCCTCAATCTCAAGGGCGTACGTCTACGCCTGCTTGACAAAAAGGCCAACCGCGTCGCCTTTCGTTTGAAAGGACCGTATGAGTTCACGGCCAAAGACATTCAACTGGCCAGTGATCAGATCGAAATAATGAATCCCGACCATCACATCGCTACTTTCGCCGAAGACGCGGATGTGGAATTCGAGTTGCTGATCGGACGGGGCAAGGGCTATGTTCCGGCCGAAGAAAATGTCAACCCGGATTACCCGGTGGGCATGATTCCGATCGACGCAATTTATACGCCGATCAAAAATGTAAAGTATGACATCGAGCCGACGCGCGTAGGCCAGAAAACAGACTATGAAAAGCTGATGATTACCGTTACAACCGACGGGACGATCGACGCGGACGAAGCGATGGAGCATGCCGCCAAAATCCTGCGCGAGCACATCCAGCTCTTCATCAGCTTTGAAATCGAAGCGCCGCCGGAGCCGGAAGACGAAGCCAAGGAAGCCGAAGTGGCGCGGATACGCCGTATCCTGCTGACCCCGGTGGATGACCTGGAACTTTCAGTGCGCTCGCACAACTGTCTGAAAGCAGCAAACATTCGGACACTTGCCGATCTTGTCAGGCGGCAGGAGTCGGATATGCTGAAGTTTAGGAACTTCGGTCGCAAATCCCTGGCGGAGCTTTCTCAAATTGTCCAGACATTCGGCCTGCAGTTTGGGATGGATGTAGAAAAATATATTACTGAAGAAGACATTAAGTCGGTGGCGGAATAAGCGATTGAGAACGCTCGTCGCTCATCATCGAAGCAGAATTCTAAGGTGAGAACTAGGCTATGAGACATTTAAATTCCGGTCGTAAATTGCAACGCACGAGCAGCCACCGCAAGGCCCTGCTCAGCAATATGGCTACCGCCTTGATTGTGCATAAGCGCATCGAAACCACGGAAGCCAAAGCCAAAGAACTACGGCCTTTTGTAGAGAAGCTGATCACCCGCGCCAAACATGCTCGCAAGCGTGAGAATGAAGGAACGCTGACGGGCGGCAATCAGACGATCGACATTCATGCGCGTCGGACGGTGGCTAAGTTGATCCGTGACAAGGCCGCACTGGAAGAGCTCTTCGATACCGTGGCCGATGTGGTGGAAAGCCGTGAAGGCGGTTACTGCCGGATAACCAAACTCGGTGTCCGTCGCGGCGATGCGGCCCGGATGGCAGTCATCGAGCTGGTTGACTGGGGCGAGGATCAGGATGGCTCGGTTACCCTGCGTCGTCGCCGTCGCAAACAGGAGGGCGGCCCTGCCTCGGCTCCACAGGAAGCCCAGGTTGAGCAAAGCATCGAAGACAGTGTCTCTGCTGCAATCGAGACACTGGAATCGATTGACCAGAAGCAAGAGGCGGGAGCTGCATCCGATGATGCAGGCGATGCAACCACCGTTGATTCTGCCGTCGAGCCTACAGCGGAAGCCTCGAGCGAGTCCGAGAAGGGCGACGATGACAGCGACACAGATGATAGCGACACAAAGGACGAACCAAAAGCAGGTCAGTGATTTTGTTTCGACCTGATTAAGTATCATACCTTTGACAGCAATTAGTCTAAAACGCCGAGTTCCTAATCTCGGCGTTTTTGCTTTTCCTGCCACGCGGTACTCTGTCGACGCTTTTCCGGGGCATTGCGAGAAACGACATGGATGTTCTTGAGGCCGAATTCGTGCTGAGCGCTGCAAGCAGCGCCGACTTACCTCCCGCGACGCTGCCGGAGGTAGCATTTATCGGTCGCTCGAATGTCGGCAAATCGTCCCTGCTCAATTTGTTGCTGCGACGGCGAGATCTGGCAAGAGTCAGCGCCACGCCGGGCAAGACCAGGCTGATTAATTTCTATCAGGTGGCCGGTGGCTGGATGTTTGCCGATTTACCGGGCTTCGGCTATGCTAAAGTAGCGCGTAGCGAACGCGCCGCCTGGCGTGAATTGGCCTCCGAGTATCTCAGCGCTCGCGACAGCCTGAAGCTGGTCTGCTACCTGGTCGACAGCCGCCATGACCCGACTCCGATCGATCTATGGATGTTGGAATGGCTGGAAGAACTGGGCCGCCCTTTCATCGTGGTCTTAACGAAGATAGACAAAATCGGCGCCGTGGCCGCCGACGAACGTGTACAGCAACTGCGGGATCTGCTGCAGTTTTGCCGATTTAACCGGGATATTGTCGCGACATCCGCCAAAACCCGTGTCGGGCGCGCGAATGTATTGGCACTCATTAAACGAGCTTGTGCAACCTAACTACAATGCTATGACTGCAATTACAGAGCCCACTTCCGCCGCGCCGCTGATTGGAATCATTATGGGCAGCGATTCGGACCTCGCCACGATGCGGGAGGCCGCCCACATCTGCGCTGAGTTCGGCGTTGTCTACGAAATACGCGTCGTTTCGGCTCATCGTACTCCGGATGACATGGCCGAATACGGTCGCAACGCTCACCTGCGCGGCTTGAAAGTTATTATTGCCGGCGCTGGCGGCGCCGCCCACTTACCTGGAATGATTGCTTCCCACTCGCCACTACCCGTAATCGGCGTACCGGTGCAGAGCCGTTCGCTGCAGGGACTCGATTCGCTCCTCTCGATCGTGCAAATGCCGGGTGGCGTGCCGGTTGCTACGGTTGCGATCGGCGGCGCCAAAAATGCCGGACTTCTGGCTGTCGAAATACTGGCTATCAGCGACCGGGCGCTGCGCGAACAACTCGTGGCCTATAAGGCAAAGCTGGCAGATGATTCGCGCCAAAAGAATGACGGCCTGAAGGTCTAGTGCTTTTTCAATTTAGTTTATTCTAGTCCCCCCTCTTTTGAAAGAAGGGCCAGGGGAGTTAGAAAGACCTTGAGAGTTCATAACCCCTCCCAACCTCCCCTTTTTCTAAAGGGAAGGGGAATTCTAAAAAACTTATTTGAAAGAGCTCAAGGGCGTAGGGTGATAAGTTTGCAATGGGGCCGGACAGCGGATTTCCAAACGCACAATCCAGGCATTGCATTATCTAAAGCGATTCCAGGAATGCAATGAGCGCTTGGCGATCATCCACGCTGAGAGTACGAACAAACTCGCGTGCCGCTTCGGCTTCGCCGCCGTGCCACATTATTGCTTCCATCAGGTTGCGCGCACGACCATCGTGCAGCAAATCGAAATGATCGTGCACCAGGCGCGTCAAGCCGATACCCCAGAGCGGCGGCGTGCGCCATTCACTGCCCGTAGCTTCAAAGTCAGGCCTGCCGTCGGCCAGGTCTTCACCCATATCATGCAAAAGCATATCGGTATACGGCTGAATTCGTTGCTGCGAAACCTCCGGAACATCGGGTAGCGTGCCCGTTTGCAGCGATGGTACATGGCAGGAAGCGCATCCGGCATCGGCAAACAACTTTTTACCTCGCAGCACCCTGGGATCGTCTACATTGCGACGAGCCGGGACCGCCAGCGTTTGCGTGTAAAACGTGACGTCCTCCAGGATTTGCATATCGACTTCGGGCTCATCCGACAATCCGTCGCTCTGGGGCTGGCCGGCGGCGCTTTCCAGCGGAAAAACGGGACTCGTGACACCAATATCGCCGTTATAAGCGGCGGCGGACTGCTGTAACAGACTGGGCTGGTTGGCTTTCCAGCCAAATCGTCCAAGTGCCTGGCGCTGATTGATGAAGTCCCATACATAGTTCGGCCGTCCGGAAATACCGTCGCCATCGGCATCGTTCGGGTCGGCCAGTGCCAGAATGGTACTCTCGTCCAGCGCTTCGAGCAAACCGCGTCCGAAAACGGGCAGCGCTACCCGCGGCGACAGCAGGATATCCGAAGGCAATGGTTGGTATGGATCTTCGAGAATGTAGGTAGGGCGGCGCAGCGAATACACACTGCCGTCGGCGAAGCTATGTGTTTCTTCCGTATAGGTGACGCGTACGCTCGCCTCCGGCAGAACGCCGAAAATGGCTTTGTCGGCTATCTGGGTGCCGAAGCCCGGCACCGGGCGCGGTGCATTCGGTACAGCGGGGTCACTGCCCGGAACGCTTACCCGGACGAGGGCCGAAACAAGATTCTCGCCGGGAAGTGGTGCGCGCCCGCGGCCGTCGGCGGGGTGACATACAACGCAAGTATTGTTGTTGAATATTGGTCCGAGACCGCGATTGACGGCCGCGGGCGCGGACACGAATTCCGCTTCGAAGGCGAGGTCGCCGTCCAGGTGCTTATCGAATTGCGCGCCGGCTAGATTAGGCGCGGGGAAGGAAAATGCCTTGGTCGTATTGCTGAAAACGGTGGTTTCGCCGCCGGAGAGATAGCGTTCGTCATCGCTGGGAGACGGCGTCGGCACGATGGCATCATCGTCGCTGCAACTTATCACGCTCATTAGCAGGCTCGTGGCTGCCAAGTACATGCCAATTCGATTCATGGCGATCACCTGTCTGACAAAATGATAAAAGAAAAGATAGCGCTAGAATCGCGCACTGCCGCGCCGGCCTTTTGAGAGCGCGGCGCGGCTTGTCACTGCTATTGTATCAATGGTTTTACGTCGTCTTCGAATATTGTCATGATCTCATTAATGGCAGACTGAGCCGCTTCAATTTCGCTCGCAGCGTCCAGATTGTCTCGGAAGGGTTCCGGGATAGCCTGTACGCGAGCAATCGCTTCGTCGATCTGGCTATGGATCTTTGTGTCGAGGGCTGCATCGCTTTCGCGGATAAAACTGTCCAGACCCGTGCCGAAGTCATTGCTGATATGAAAGCCGCCCCGATAAGCATTTTTAATGCTTCGAATATTGTTTGCGAAATCCTGCAGCGAGTTGAAGCTGAACTGTGATTCGACCAGTTCGGTATTGTCTTGGTCGAAGGGATCGGCAATTTTACCATTGGCGACTTCATCGCTGATGGCAATAATGCCTTCCACAATTTCCAGCACGGCGTCAACTTGTGAGATAAAGCGGCTGCCGCTTTGACCGGCGGAAGCGAACTCATTGCCGTAGCCGTTGGCGTCCCAACCGTCCAGCAGCGCCTGCGCGTCATCGCTTAACACCTTCGTAACGGCAACCAGATATTCCCGCTCGCGTTCAGTTAAATCAGCCGTCGGTCGAACCTGTCCATCGCGGAACAGCAGGAACTCGGCGGTGTGAAACCCGCGCAGTGCCGGACCCAGTCCTTCCGCGATCGCATCCGGTGTAAGATCGAGATCACTGTTTAACACGTTTTGCAATTGCTGCCGATCTACCGGCCAGCTATCGAGCGCCGGGTCAAGGTTGAGAAACTCCGCCGGGCCGAAGAGAAATGCTTCGCTCGCCTCCCAGGGTTCGCGGGCTGCTATCCAGGCAGTGGCAGCAGCGCTGATGGCCGCATCGCTCGGATTCGCGTTGAATGCACTGGCCCGTTCGTTAAGCGTTGCTGCTTTCGTAGCGAGGTCGGCATATGTGGCGATCACGACTTTTTGGCTGTAATCCTGTAGGATCGTGGAGAAATCGAATCCCTCTTCAGAGGGGGTGACCGGATCGTCGTCATCCGAGCACGAGGAGGCTAAAAAGCATAATGCAAGGAACGGAACGAACAATTTGTAATGCGATCGCATAAAAGTAATTCCCAGATAGTTTTATTGACGTAGTCTCCTGCCCCTTCCTATTCAGTAGCAGAGGGCTTAGAGATCGATAAACGTACCGGTAAAGGCCAGTGCAATACCGACTGTGTTTTCATCGTTAAAGCGGTCATCGCCGAGCCTGCGCATTGCATAATCGGCTTTCAGAACGATATTGGGACGGAAGTAAAAGTTTAAGCCCAATGTTAAAATGTTGCGATCAAAGCGCGGATCGGCAAGGACATTGCCTTCTACTTCCTGCATTGTGTTAAACTGTTCATAGCGTGCGAAAGGGTAGAGCTGCATCTCTGACCGCGCTGCGATCAGCGGCAATACATCATAGGCCAGCTCGGCATACCAAAACTGAGCGGCGGCGGCAACGGGAGTTTTCGCTACCTCGAGCGCTGCCGACAGCCGTGAGTTTTTAGCGCTGATCCGATCGGAATTCTGAAGACTGCCGCGCAGGAATGCTGCACGCGCTTTCAGGCGTTCGGATTGCCAAACGCCGTGAGCCTCGCCGATCGTCACAAAACCATCAATGCCTTCCATATCCTCTTTCGGACGATTGCCGGTCGAGTTGCCGCGATAAAAGGATGCGCCGAGAGCAGCGTGTTCAGTTGCCTGAAAATCAAGCCGGCCATAGTATGCCAGATTGTCTGCGCGCACATGCTCGAAGCGACCCTGATGCCCGCCGCTAATCCAGAATTTGCTGCTGAATCCCGTGGCGTCCAGACCGTTGACGATGCCGGCGCGATAGCTGAATTGTTCAAAACGGCCGTAGACTTCCGCCCCGGTTTCATGCCATGTAGTCGGAATCGTGGACGTCTCCGCTTCAGGCCGTACCGTTGCGAAAAAATCTGTCGGATGGTGCTTGCTGTTCAACAGACCGATCGGCAGCACGAAGTGTCCGATACGCAGGCCGATTTCAGGCGCGAAACGTTTGCTGAGATATAACTCCTCCAGCACAACCTCGCCGCCTTTTTCCACTTCCTGCTCAAACTCGCCGAATTCCTCGAACTCGAGCTCGAAAGCCGCGCCGGTGCCGCCGTGTTCGAACTCGATTTCCGCTTCCAGATACAGATCCGGTTCAAAATAGTATTTGGTCTCCAGCACAAAGCGCGGTATGTCCATCTGCGCCCGGTCATCCGACGGCGAGCCGTTGTCACCGGTTTTTTGATCCGGTCCATAGTCAAAATGCTGGTAGAGAATGCCTCCGTATGATTTCAGCACAAAGCGCGTCGAATCGCTGGTGTCTGCAGTCTGTGCTATGAGCGCTGTTGTAAATATTCCAACGTGAATTGCCCAAAGGATCGACAATAATGAAGCTGCAGAAGGTTTCATTTGCCCTCAGATAGTTAGAAGGGAATTGGGTAAATTTAAACTAAGTCCAAATAAGATTAAAATAAATCTCAACCCGACGAACAGAATTTTACAATTCGCCAACAACTATCAGTGTAGCGCAAGAAGCCGATTGTCGGTGGTGCTTTCCAGTTGCGGCGCCCGGAGATGTGGTAGGCGGTTTGAAGGACGCTTGCAGTCTGCCAGCGTTTTTGTGCCCGCGAAGTCGATCAAGATTGTCAGAGGCCGGGCTGCCCCTTTAAACCAGCAAACCCGCGGCATCGAAATACCGCGGGTTGTACCAGTTAAGGATAGCGCAATAACACTTATCGCAGGATCTGCATTCTTTTTGTATCAGAGTGACGACCGGCGCGCAGGCGGTAAAAATAGTTGCCTGCGGGCAGGCTGCTCGTCACAACCGGTATTTTATAAGTGCCGGGTCCTTGTTCGGCCGCTACGAGACGGGTCAGGATTGCGCCGCGGGCATCCATCAGCGCGAGCGTCACATAGGATCTTTCGGGCAGCGCATACTCGATAGTCGTTTCTCTGGCTGCCGGATTCGGGTAATTCTGCAGCAGCATCGGCTGAGAGGCGCCCGCTTCGGCTACGGATGTGGGGCCCGAATCTTCGCGGAAAAGCGGCAGTTCGCTGAATTCGCCCATCAGCACTTCCTGAATGTCGTTATCCGTCGAACCGAACCATTGAGCGAGGACCGAGGCGTAGATCTGGCGGAAATCGTGCTGCATCAGCAGATCGCCGCGATTGTCGAGGTTTTCCAGGTCGGGGTCGCCGCCGTGCACGCGATTGCCGAGCACCTGGTTGCCGAAGACAAAGAGGGGCGCCGCCGATCCATGATCCGTCCCGAGGCTGCCGTTCTCCTGCACGCGCCGGCCGAACTCGGAGAAGGTCATGCCGGCAACTTTGTCGCCAAGGTCGAGGGCATCGAGATCCTCCATAAAAGCCTTGATGGACGACGAGACCTGTGTGAGCAGGTTCGTATGCGCGGCGCTCTGATTGGCATGTGTGTCAAAGCCGCCGATCGAAACGAGGTAAAATTTCGTCTTTAGTCCGCCGGCAATCAGATTCGCGACAATCTGAAGACTCTGCGCCAGCTGACTGTTCGGATACTCTACGGCATTGCGCTCGGGCTCGAAAGCGTCATTGACGCGGCTCGAGTACAGGCGGGAGGCGCTGTGAATCGTACGCACATAATCGAGCTCGACACCGGCGGCCGTCTCGGGCGGCTCTTCGCTGCCTTCGATGTCCTGACTGCGCTGCATCAGTTCGTAAAATTCTTCCGCGTCCCGGAAGCTGATGGCCATATTGCCGCCGTCGCTTTGAAAGCCCAGGGACACTTTCGAGCCGATCTGCACGGCGATCGGATCTTCCGGCAGCTCCGTCGGATAGTCGGGGAACTGGGGTTCCAGGAAGCGGCCCAGCCAGCCGGAGCTCAGAAATACGTCCGCATCACTTGCCGTCAGCCAGATGTCCGTACCGCGAAAGTGCGAGCGGTTCGGATTAGGATAGGTAACGCCCTGCACCACCGCCAGCTTCTCCTCATCAAAGAGCTGCTTCATCCCGGTGAGGTTGCTGTTCCAGCCCAGCGTTTCATTCAGGGGCAGCGTCGCATTTTTCGCGATGGCGAGATTGGAGCGGCGTTCGTAGTATAAATTATTTTCAACCGGCACAATCGTATTCAGGCCGTCGTTGCCGCCGAAAAGATTGACGAGAACGAAAATGCGGTCGGAGTCCGCCGTCAACTGGTCCATCGCTTTGAGAGAAGGCGACTTGGCCAAAGCGTTGACGCTGTGTCCGCCGATCGCCGGCAGGGCTGCGACCGCAACGCCGGCGGCGGCTGATTTTTTGAGGAAGTCTCTACGTTTCATTGTTGTATATCCACTGCTATTGTGACACAATCAGGTTAATTGGAATTCGGGTAAACGCATTATGGCTTTCAGCAGATTGCGCATTCCCGTCGTTGCCTGTTCGGGATCCTGCACTTTCTCCAGCCACTCATAGCTTTTGTCGCTGCCTACCAAAGCCTCGATCAAATCGCCATGCTGCGCCTCTGAGAGATCAAATGGCAGCAGATAACGCGCGATGCCTTCGATCAGGGCATCGCCGTCGCTTTCAAATGTTTCGTAGCGGCGACCGAATTCCAGCGCCTGCACCTGCGCCACAACGGTGGGCGGATTATCGGGACGGTCCGACCGAATCAGGATGCCGTCGGTCAGCAGATCGGAATAGCCATTGCGCAATGGATAGGTGGCGGTGTTGATCCAGTCGTGGTGGCCCGGCCAGCCCGCGACATTGGGCGGATTAAAGAGTTGCAATCCAAGAGCATCTGAAAAGCCTGAATTGGTACTATTCTGAGGCGACTGTACTGAAAGCAACAGCCAGATATTGAAGCGCTGCCGGCCGTTCGACACGGTTTCGGTATAGTCTGCCGGTACACCCTCCATAGGGAATTGGCGCATAATGCCCACCAGGAAATCAAGCGGTGATTTCAGCATAGCGCCGTGGAATTCGGCATCATAAAAGTGTGCGCTGCTCAGTAGCGTCGACAGCGCGGGCGCCAGGTCGAAGTTATTGGCGCTGATGATATCGGCCAGGTCGGCAATCACGCCGTCATCCGTAATCTGATACACAAAATACTGGTAGAGGCGCCGCGCCAGATAAACCGATGCAACATGCTTGCCGTCAAAGACGGTGCCCGTGTCGGCATAGCTTTGGCTGAAGATCAGCTCGATCACCTTATCGGTATCGGCGATGCCGCCGTCCACGGTTTCGGGAAAGCGAAATTTTTCGCCGAACATTTCCTTTTCGCCGTAATCATGACGCGCGGGAACCAGGTTGGCGACAAGGCCGTCGCCGGGCACCCAGCCCGTAAAAGCGCGGGCGGCTTCCACAATATCGAATTCCGAATAGTTACCTTCGCCCAGGGTAAATAGCTCCAGGATCTCACGGGCGAAGTTTTCGTTCGGACGGCCTTTGGTGTTCTGATTGCCGTTGAGATAACGCAGCATGGCGGGGTCGCTGACCATCGCGCGCGCCAGGCTCTTGCCATTGCCGAAGGCATGGGCGCGGAAGGTGACGTTTTGATTGTGCATGTAGACGGGAGAGTTAACGACCGCCAGCTCGTTTGCGTACAGGTTGTGAAAGAAAAAGGTCATCTTTTCGCGCAGGGGATTGTAGACCGGCGCTTCCTGCGTACTCTGATCGTCGAGACTGCTGTTGGCCAGCTTGTGCATCCACCAGGTTTGCAGCAGTGCACGGTTGCGCTGTACAACCTGGTTGACCATCCGCTGGTATGCCTCGCGTTCGGCCGGCGACAGTTCGGCCAGCTCGGCCCGGGTCAACTGTTCGAACGTTTCCCATTCCGGCGCTTCCGGTGTGGCATAATTCTCACTTTGTAACAAGTGCTGAATGACCTCTTTGGCCGTCATTCCCATTGCCTTGGTCAATTCCGCCGGCGTCGCCTGATACCCGAGACGACGCAGCATGTGTCGCGCGTCGCTCTCGCTGAGCATCTCGCCGGGTTTATGTTCTTCCAGGCCCGTTGTCACCGCCAAAGGCCGCGGATTTAGCGCTTTGTCGAGTCCGGAGTGACGGCGCCACGCGTCGGGCTTCGTCGTGGAGTTAGCCTTGGCCGCCGCCGCGCCGGCCAGCGTCGTGGCTGCCGTGGCGCTGAGCGTCGCCGAAAGGAAGTGCCTTCTGTCCATAAAAACTCTCCGCAATGTATATCTCATGTGCAATGCTGTAAGGAGCAGAAATGCGGTTATTATTTCGAATGTTACAGCCCACGCAATTTTTGATTTAGGGTGGTCGAATGCGGCGGTTCAGGAAATGACAAATGTGTGCAGTACATTGTCGAGTGCCGCAATGCGCTGGCGGCTTCTGGCTGTCCGGATGATCCGCGCATGCGACCTTCGGCGCAAAAAAAAAGCCCGTGCTGCGATCAGCACGAGCTTTGAATGTATCGACGCGGGGCAGGAACGATTTAACGTATCAACTGCAATTGCTTCAGCGCAGTGTGGCTGCCGACCTGCAGACGATAAAAATAGACGCCGGCAGGTAAGCGGCCTGCATGGAATGGCTGCCGATGCGTTCCGGCTGGCTGCTCCTGCGCCACCAGCCGATGCAGCGTAGCGCCTTGGATATCAACGATCGAAAGCTGCACGACAGCACGGGTCGGCAGCGTGTATTCGATCGTGCTATGCTCGCGGACGGGATTCGGATATGTGCGGACATTAAGATCGTGCAGCAGTCGGTCCTGCACCGAGGTGGGTGCCGGTGCTTCGAAGAGCGGTATGGTCGCGAAGTCATCCAGCAGAACCTGCTGCAGCATAGTGTCAGCCTCGCCAAACCACTGCGACAGGACCGATGCGTAGATCTGGCGGAAGTCGTGCTCCATCACAAGATCGCCGCGATTGTCGAGGTTTTCCAGGTCGGGGTCGCTGCCGTGAATCTCTTTACCCAGGACTTTATTGCCGAAGACGAAGAGCGGCGCGGCTGTGCCATGGTCGGTTCCGCTGCTGCCGTTTTGGTTGACGCGACGTCCGAATTCCGAGAAAGTCATGCCGGCGACGCGATCGCCGAGGCCCTGGTCATTCAAGTCCTGCACGAAGGCGGCGACCGAGTCGGAGACGTTCTGCAACAGCGCATTGTGGAGGCCCAGCTGCGAGGCGTGCGTGTCGAAGCCGCCCAGCGACACCAGATAGATCCGGGTCTTCAATCCGCCCGAAATCAGTTTCGCCACACCGCTCAGCGCCAGTCCCAGGTCGCCCGCCGGATAGCTGACTTTCGTACTGTTGCTGCCTTTTGAATGAGCGTCATCGATCACCGTCGAATAAGTCTGCGAGGACTCGGCAATGCTGCGAACAAATTCCAGCTCCGCCCCGGCCGGGGTGTCCGGCGCATCCGGATACTGGGTGCCGCCGTCGCCTTCAACCAGGTTGACAAATTCTTCGGCACTGTCGAATTTGATGGCGGTGCTGCCGCTTTTCGAGTTGAAGCCCAGCGAAAGCGCGCCCCGTATCTGAATTGCCATCGGCGCATCGGGCAGCGACTCGGGGAAGGAAGGAAACTTAGTGCTGAGATACCGTCCCAGCCAGCCGCTGCCGAGAAAGATGTTCGCATCGCTGGCGGTCAGCCAGATGTCTGTACCGCGGAAGTGCGAACGGTTAGGGTTGGGATAGGTAACTCCCTGGACTATGGCGAGCTTCTCGTCTTCATACAGGTTACGCAGGCCGCCGAGGGCGCTGTGCCAGCGCAGACCGTCGTTAAGCGGCAGCGTGTCTTCTTCTTTTAGGGACAGATTGGGCCGTGCATCATGATAGAGTTGATTGGCAACGGGCACCAGCGTATTTAAGCCGTCATTGCCGCCAGCCAGTTGCACGAGCACCAGAATGCGATCGCTGTCGGCTGTCAGTTTTTGCAGCGCGTCGAGCGCCGGCGACTGGGCCAGTGTCTGCATCTCCAGGCCCGCGAGCGTGGGCAGCGTTGCAACCGCTAAACCTGCCCCTGCCGATTTCTTCAGAAAGTCACGACGTTTCATAATGATATTCCGATAGTTGTTGACAAAGGATCAGGTTAATTGAAATTCCGGCAAGAGCATAATGGTCTCGAGGCCGCGTACCAGGCGGTTGCGGGCCGAGTTGTCATTCTTGATAATCTCTTCCCATTCGTAGGTCGGGGCCCCCAGTAATATTTCGTCGAGGACGCGCGCCCGTATGTCCGGATGCACATCGCCCGCAATGAAGAATTGCAGCATCTCGTCCAGCAGCGTTTCGATGTCATTATAGCCATCGAACTGCTTGGCGAAGCTTACCGCATCGAATGAGGTCTCCGGCAGATCGCCGTTCGGATACTTGGCGCCATTGACAAAGCTGCTGGTGATCCGATTGCGAAGAGGAAAGGTCTTCGTCGAGAGCCAGCTGTGGTAGCCTGTCCATCCCGCCACATTCGGCGGCGAGAGCAGCTCCAGCTCCAGGTTGTCGATCTGGCCGAAGCGCGGACCACCCGTCATTTCGCGCAGGTAGTCAAAGAACCCTCCCGCTTCGAAGCTGGGTGATGCGGGCAGGCTGATCCCCGTCTGGCGCACGAGGCCCGCCATAAGATCGAGCGGCGTTTTAATCAGTGCGCCCCGCAACTGTTCGTCGTAAAAATGCGCGCTGCTGAACAGCGACCGCAGAGTCGGCGTCATGTCGAAATTGTTGTCGCTGATGATATCGGCCAATTCAGCTACGGCGGCAGGCTCGGGGAATTGATACACGAAAAAGCGGTAGAGCTTTTCGGCCAGAAAAATTGCCGCGATATTCTTTTCCACATACTCGGCGTGCTCGGGCTGCGGTCGCGGATCGCCCATCGGGTCTTCGCCCTGCGCTGTCGCTGCAAAGGTCTGGCGGAAGATTAAATCGATCATTTGCTGAGCTTCTTCGCGTCCGCCGGGTAATCCGCGGTTGACGGGTTCGACGACCCCGGCCAGATAGCTGCCGCTACCCTGGTCGAAATCCCACAACAGTTCCTTGCGGCTGAAATCATGAATACGCTCGTCGAAGGTGAAGAATGGCGCGCGGCGCTGATTCGTCCAGCCGGTGAAGGAGCGAGCGGCGGTAACAATATCGAACTCGGAATAGCGGCCCTCGCCAAGTGCAAAGAGCTCGAGAATTTCACGGGCGTAGTTTTCGTTCGGATTGTCGGCATTGTTGACATTGCCGTTGAGATAGACCAGCATGGCCGGATCGTAGACCGAATACTTCGCCAGCTCCTTGAAATTGCCGAAACTGCCGACATATTCATTGATATCTCGTCCGTCCTGCCAGCCGAGGTGCGGATAGGCATGGCGGCGGTACATGTCATTCTGCAGGTAGAGGTACTGCGGCCAGCGAACGACAAGCAGCTCCGAAGTGAAGTGCCCATGCCAGAAGAATGCCATCTTTTCCAGCAGCGGGTTGGCGCCGGAGCTCATCTGATGCAGCCACCAGCGCTGCATCTCTTCCATATTGCGGTAGTACCGACCCTGCACCTGGTTGCTCACGGACTGCGGAATCTCTTCGTCGTGCCAGCTGCCCGGAGGCTCAGGAAAGGAGCTGATCGTCAAAAGCTTTTCGATGCTTGCGTCCATACCGGCGCTGAGAGTTTCCTGCAGATCGGCGAGGCTGTACTGAAAACCGGCGCGCCGCAGCAGGTGCGCCGCCGTCTCTTTCGTCCAGGGTCCGGTATAGCGTTCCATGCCCGCTGTAACACCCAGCGGACCGGGCTCCAGCGCGCGGTCCCAGGCTGCCGAGCGTTGGCCGACATCCGCCTTGGGCGTCCCGGCTGCTTGCGCCGTGACGGATCCGGCGGCCGTCATTGTGGCGGCGCCAGCAGCCACCGTTGACAGGAAGGATCGACGATCCATAGACTTTCTCCTCAGAGTATCGACAGGAAGGATTGTGTTTGTGGGCAGTCGGCGCCTACGAATGCGCCAACCACGCTCGAAAAGGGGCAAAAAGTTATTGTTTTTTTAACTGGAAAGCAATATTAAGACTGAGTTCGCCGCATCAAGGCTTACGGATCGGGAACAGATCTGATCCTAAGGGGCTTCGCGTCGGCACAAGGCGCCGCCCCGTATGGAACGCTGCCGTCTCTTTCGTACATTGAAGGCGACTATGACCGTTGCGCCTGCGTCCTTAAAGACGCCGCTAATGCTCCGCTGTTAACCGGGATGTCCTATGCTTCTACGAATCCTATGTCTGTTGTCACTTGTTCTCATATTCGGAAGTGCCGGGGCGCAGCAGCGGCCCGAGCTCAGCGGGCTTCGAATTGAAGTCGCAACCGACAGCGTTCTGATCCACTTTGACCTGAACGCAGCTGGGGGCGGTAACCTCTCGCTGACAATGCAGCTCAGCGACGATGATGGCCTGAACTTTCGCGACCCGGCGGGACAGCTCAGCGGTGATATCGGCGCGGCGGTCCTTCCGGGAACGAACCGGCGCATCGTCTGGCGCTATGCAGCGGAAGATATCGGCACGGGCGGAAATCAATATCGTATTCGGCTTTTGCTCGGGAGTGACCGGGCGATCGATCTTGAGGCCATGCTGGCAGAGGTTGACACGCTCAGGCTGCGGGAAAGCGTTGTCCGGCTGCAGGGCGAACGTCACTACCAGGGAACTGGAGACGGATTGCAGGAGGCGCGACGCTATATAAGGGAAGAGCTGGCGGCGGCCGGTCTGCGGATAAGGAGCCAGGAATTCGACTACGCTGGTGCATCGCATGCCAATCTGATCGGCATTTTGCCCGGCTTTAGCCAGGTCGACTCAATTGTTGCCATCGGCGCGCACTATGACGGCGTGCCATTGAGCCCGGGCGCCGACGACAATGCTTCAGGCGTTGCCGGTGTGCTGGAGGCCGCCCGGATTCTGTCGCGCTACGGCTTTGCGCAGAGCTTCAACTTTTTGTTGTTTGATCTTGAAGAGGCCGGTCTGATCGGCAGCAGAGAATTTGTGAAAGAAGGCATACCGGAGGGCTCTACTATCAGCGCGCTCTACAATTTTGAGATGATCGGTTACTATAGCATTGCTCCTAATTCGCATAGCATTCCGGTCGGTTTCAGCCAGCTTTTTCCGGAGCAGGTCCAGCAGGTGCGGGACAATGATTTCCGGGGCGATTTCATCATAAACGTAGCCAACAGCAGTTCTGTCGATCTGATGCGCAGCTTCGTCGATGCCGCCGAGCGCCTTGTGCCGGCACTCCCCGTGATCAGTCTCCCGCTGCCCGACAATGGCGAAATTGCAACCGACCTTCGCCGTAGCGATCACGCACCTTTTTGGGATGCCGGCTATCCGGCGCTGATGCTGACCGATGGCGCAAATACGCGCAATCCCAATTATCACGCGCCTACGGATCATGCCGATTCGCTCAACTTCCTGATTATGGGCCAGGTTGTGCAGGCCACCATCGCGGCGGCGGCGGAACAGGCGGGAGTGATCTATCTGGACAATGTAGTCAGCGAGGCCTTCAGCATTGTCGCTACGGGCGTTGCCGAAGAGAGCGCTGTACATTCCGACGGCCCGGTCTTGAGCATAACCCCCAATCCGAGCAGTGCATCGACTCGATTCGAACTGCGACTGCCGATTGCCGCCGAGCTGGAGCTGGCCGTGTACTCATCAATTGGCAGGCATGTCGCAACGCTGTTGAAGGGCTATCGCGCCGCGGGGAATTATGTTGTGAACTGGGATATGCAAAGTTTTCGGCGGGGTCGACTCAGCCGCGGTCTGTACTGGTGCATCATTCATTATAATAACAAACGTCGCGTCCAGCCGTTGGTACTTACCGATTAGTGCTTGCAGCCTGTTCGCAGGTTCGCTTATTCACTAGCCTGGCCCTGGCTCCCGACTTCGGCCAGCATTTCGCGATAGACATCATAGATACGTTCCGCCAGCCGCTGGTTGCTGTAGACTCCTTCCACTCGCTCGCGACCGTTGCGAGCCAGACGCCGCAACAGCTCCGGGTCTTTCAGCAGGCGCTGCAGCTTGCGGCTGAGTTCACCGGCGTCACCCTCGGCGAATACCATGCCGGCGCCGCCAATGACGTGCGGAATTTCACCGGAGGACGAGCCGATAACTGGTACTTTGCAGGCCATCGCTTCAATCAGCACGCGGCCGAACTGTTCTTTCCAGGCGCGGGTTGTGCGGGAAGGAAGCACCATAATATCCATGCAATTCAGGTAACGTACCACTTCGGCGGCAGGCACGGAGGCAATCATGACAAACTGATCGCCGAGGCCGAGCTTCTCCGCCTGTGCGCGCAGATCGTCGGCATCGCTGCCTGAGCCCAGCAGCAACAGCGACATTTCCTCGGTTGCGACGTCGGCGAAGGCCTGCAGCAGCGTATCGATGCCCTTCATGCTCAGCATGCGTCCGACATAGCCGATTACCGTGCGTCGGAGGCCGTGATTCTGTTTAAGCGCGGGGTCGGCGGGCAGCGGCTTGTAGACATCCGGATTGACGCCATACTGCGGAATGACCGTCATCGGAAACTGATAGCCCTTTTTCGTGAAGATGTCAACGGCTTCCTGGTTGCCGGCAATAAGATGATCGGTGTGGGCCAGTACAAATTCTTCCACGGCGGGATAGATGTAGCGCTGCGGTTGGAGGATGCTCCATTCCGTCGGTGGTCGGTCAAGATTGCGCCAGGTAAAGAGGGCGATTTTCGGCGGTCGCGGCAGACGCAAGGCGATCTTGATAATCTGGCGCGAGACGAGGCTTTCGGGCTCTTCTTCCAGATGAATGATGTCGGGCTGCAGATCATGCAGCAAACGGTCGACGCCCTGGTAGGTATGCAGATTTTGCCGTCCCTGACGCGCAAAACGGGCCGGCAAACGATGGACGGCGTATTCGCCGCTGCCCGTATAGCCTTCCACGACATTGCTGCCTTCCAGATACAAAGTTGGAATCAACAGGTGCAGGTCGCAGTCATGACGTGAACCCAGATAGCGCAGCTTATCCTGGTAAACATCGACGACCGACGAATGCGAAACAAGGAGTACTTTCATAGGCGCTAGACAAATCGGCGGGCGGCGACACAAGATTGCAGCCACTTGTACTTACGGACTAATTCGTCGATGCTCATCTGTTCCTGGGCTTTTCCGAAACGCCGCTTGGCCTGAGCGTGAATGTGACGTACCTCCACCCGCTGGCCGGCGGCGCGCAACGCAAAGGTCAGACGCGCTGCCAGGTCGGCGCATTGCTGACGCAATTCGGCTTCGCGCGCCGTAACATCCAGCAGTGTGACGGTCTGCGGCTCCCTTGGCTCTTCAAGCGCTTTGCCGCCTTTCGGCGCAGGCGCGCCCTTAACGCCGAATCCCGGAAACAACTCAAGGTTGTGCGATCGGGTGGAATGGTGCTGCACATTGGTAAGCTCCCATTGCGCGTCCGGAACGCCGGCGGGCGGCGCTTCCTTGCCCTCAGGGTGCTGCTCCGTACGCAGCTTGATTCCGAACTGTTCTTCGTTCGTTACCCATTCCAGAATCTGCACCAGGTCGGAATCATCGGCCGCGAATATGTCGCAGACGTTTGCCTCATCGTCGAAATCATTAAAATAACGCATCCCGCGGAAAATCTGCTGCATCGTTTTGGAATAGGCGCGCACCAGATCGGCCTTGACAATCACACTGATCGTTTTGATGTCGGTTCCTTCGCCGATCATGTCGACCTGGACCATAACATCGCTCAGACCGCTGCGGTAGTCGTCGAGACGGCGCAAACGTTCCTGCTCCGGGATATCCTGGCCAATGCGGCTGCTCACGTAGGACGGAAAATGTTCTTCAATAAATTCCAGTATTGCCGCCGCGTGCATATTGCTCATGGCAATTACCAACATTTGACAGTTGCGGCCGGCTTTGCGCGAATTCTGCCGCATCGTCTCGATATGCCGGCGCTTGGCGTCAAAAGCTTCGAAAGCCGGGCGCAGCAGTGCATCGAGATACACGTGATGAAAGCGCAGTTTCTTGCGGGTCAGAAACGCATCCAGCTCATTCTTGTTCTTGGCCAGTTTCATCATTTTCGACAGCGACAGCTCCACCTGCTGCTGGGTATCGACATTGGTGAGTTTGATCTTGTAATCGATGACGTGCGCCGCCACACGTTTCAGGATCCGGCCTTCGCGGTGGGCGTCGCGCAGCGTCACTTCGTGCAGGGCGCGGTAATACTGCTCGCCGTCCTCGCGCATGTCGAAGGGGACACCGAACAGGGTTTTGTTGTCCGACCGCATCGGCGTGCCTGAAAGCGCCACGCTTGCGGCAAAGGGTAAGTTCTGGATCTGCGTCGCCCAGGTGCCTTCATCGCTCAGATGGTGAACCTCGTCGAAGACAAACATACAATCGGCTTGTTCGCAATAGCGCTGCAGGGCCGCATTCCCTGCGGCGCCGCTGGCGTACTGGTAGGTGGTAATAATAATGCGCGTCTGCAGATTCTTGAGAAAAACACGCTGTGAGTCGGCGACGCAGAAGGAAAAGGGCGCAGCGCCGATCATCGCGAACAAGTGCTGCAACTCGCGCGGATTCGCATACTGATCTCGCAAATTGCCGCGAGGCACAAATACGACCAGGTTCCTGGCGATTCCGAGCGCTTCGGTCACGACAAAAGACGAAAGGGCGATAATCGTTTTGCCGTAACCCGGCACAAAAACGCCCAGAAGATTGCGTTCGCCCGCCCTCAGCGCTTCGGCAAGTTTATGGAGGAATGTTGCCTGACCCTGGCGAAAACGGAACTCGCCCTGCAGCTCGATACCCGGCAGAGACTCCGCTTCCTTGTCGGCAAGCGCGAGCGCTGCGCCGGATGCGATTCGTGATGATGTCATGATTTGTTTGTACGTGCTCAAAAATTCGACGCGGCCGGAATGCCCTCAACGGCAATCGGCCGGCGGTGCGGCGGCAATCCCGGATTGCAGCGCTTGAGGCGTCCCGGAAAATCACCGATCCCTACACGGTCGCGAAAAGAGCGCAAAGATAAAGCTTTCGTCCGAGCATCGGAACAAAGAAATGCAGGTCGCGAAGATAGGTCCGGACGGCCGGCGGAAATGGTGTCGCAATCCGAAAAATCGAAACGTCCGCGCCGAGCTCTGTTCCGCCAGGATCGACCGGATTCAGGGTATCGCCAGCGGCAGTGTCACCGCAGCGCCTCCATGCCGAACGCGCAGAAGCGCCAATCCCCGCATGCCTGCAGGCAGATGAAGTTCAAGGGGACCGGCAGGATTTGCGGCAGGTTGATAGGTATGCAGCAGGCGGCCTTCAAGGTCGTAAAGTTCCGCCTCGATCGGCAGGTGGCTGTTGGCCGCTAATAATATACTGACGCTGTGCCGCTCCGGAAGATGCCGAAGTCGCAGCGGAGCGCTGTGCCCCGCGGTCTGATGGTCGCCGGCCGCCGAGCTGGTCCTGTCGCCCAGCATCAGAGTGCTGGCTTTGCGTTCGACGCCGTTAACCAGATAGCGCACGCGCCAGACGCCCATGAGATCCGTCGCGGAGGGAACATCGATAAAGGACCACCAGTAGTAGTACCACCAGTCCTGCAGGTGTGGCGTCTGAAAGCTGAACCAAAGCTGTTCGCCCGGCGTGTACCATTCGATGCGCGAGGTGTCGCCGCGCCGGATGCCGTATTCGTGGATCCAGAAGCAGGCTACGCTGTCCGACTCGCTGAAATCTTTCTTGACAGCAGATCTCTCGCGCAGATCGTTTATTGTCGGAACGTAATTGATCAGGCCGCAATCGATGACGCCGAATTCCTGCGTATAAGCAGGTTCCGAATCCCACCAGGATTCTTGTTCGGCGCAGGGGCCGCTGAAAGGGTCGATCAACAGCGAATCGCCGGTCCAGACTTCAAGATGCAAATGCGGGTCGGTCGAGTTGCCGGAGGAACCGACAAGGGCGATCTCCTGTCCGGCAACAACTTCGTCGCCCGGCTTCACGAGAGCCGAGCCGCGTCGCAAATGCGCATAGTAGCTGAAAATATTATTCCGGTGCGCGATGCCGATTACATTGCCGAGCTGTCCATCGTTGACCTCTTTGTTGCGATCAAAAAGGGAGTCCACCACCCAGAACACCCGTCCGTCGGCAATTGCACGGACAGCCAGACCGGAGTCCATTTGCGGAAAGGAACGCAGCACGAAATCCGTCCCCTGGTGCCCGTCATAGGTTTTGCTGCCGCAGTTGCCGTCCCGAATGCCCGTGCTGCTATCGTGATCCACATAGTTGACGATAAAATAATCCCGCAGGTATTCGCCGGCGACCGGAGCGACGAATTCGAGCGGCTGCGCCTGACTGATGCCGAATGAGAACAGGAAGAGGCAGCCGCAGAAGGACAGTTCCGGGATGAGCGAGATAAAGCGAGTCATTGTTTTTGACATTTTTGCGATTCTCAAGCTGCTCTTAAATGCGAGCATATTCAGCGACTAAGCTCCCCATGTCGCGACAATTGCCGGCAGATTCTTGACAAATGAAATTTTGCGTTTCGGTCCCGGCTTGCGCTTCGGCAACGCGCTCTAATTTAGAAGATTGTCGGCACTGTAGCGATATTTTCGGACGAAGCGCCAATATAATCTTGTAAACGGCATATCGTCCTGAACGCACGAGCTCGAAACATTCGCGGGCAGGCTTTGCCCGCAGGCGAAGACCGCTGAGCCGAATCAATAATCTGCGATTGCTTTGAAGAGCTCAATGCAGCGATGCCGACTGCGCAAGACTTACAACGATTTACCTGCTATGGCAATGCACGTTTCCCAGATTCTCGATGTTCTCGATCCGCTTGAAGTCCGCGGGCCGCGGCAGGGAGAGCTGTGCCACCTGACCTGCGATTCGCGTGACTGCCGGCCGGGCGCATTGTTCGTTGCGATGCGCGCGGCCATCAACGATGGGCATCGATTTATCGCTGACGCCCTGCAGCGGGGCGCCGCGGTGATTGTCTGCGAACAATGGCCTGCGGGACTGGAATTGCCGGAAGGCCGCACCTGTCTTTTGCTTGGCGATTCGCGCAAAGCGATGGCGCTGCTGGCTCACTCCTGGTATGGCTGGCCGGCCCGCTCGATGCGCATTATCGGCATCACGGGCACTAACGGTAAAACGAGTACGGCCTACATCCTAAAAGCATTACTGGAGGCGATGGGCGAGCGGGTTGGAATGATCGGCACAACCGGTATTATGATCGGCGCGGACGTCCTTCCGACGCGTTTCACGACGCCGGAGCTGCCGGAGCTGGCGGCCGTCCTGCAGCGAATGCGGGCTGCCGGCGTCGGGACGGTTGTGATGGAGGTATCCTCGCATGCGCTCGCCCTCGACCGTGTGCACGGTATTGACTTCTCCGCTGCCGTCTTTACGAATCTCAGCCAGGACCACCTCGATTTTCACGGCACGGCGGACGACTATGCCCGCGCCAAGCAATTGCTCTTCAGCGGTCTGTCGTCGTCGGCGACGGCCATCTTTAACGGCGATGACCCGGCGTCTGTATTAATGGCACAGGGTTGCCCCGCCGTCCGACAACTTCGTTTTGGGCGGGCCGGGACGGCTGACCTGCATATTCGACGAGCGCGACTGCTGCCCTCGCTTACCAGCTTTCAGCTTCAGTTCTCGGCGGCCGTTACGCTTGCGGCGTCGGCGACATGTGAATGCCGGATGGCGCTGGTCGGCGCGTTTAATGTGGAGAATGCAGCTGCGGCCCTGGCGCTCGGCGCGGCTTTCGGTTATGCGCCGGCGGACCTCTGCCGGGCGCTTGCCGCAATTCCTCCGGTAGCGGGACGTATGGAACGAGTGCCTCTGCCCGGCGCGGCCACGGCGATTGTAGACTTTGCCCACAGCCCCGACGCCCTTGCGCAGGCGCTCTTCACCTGCCGCAGCATGCTGAATAGCGATGGGGCGGCGGGACGGTTGATCTGTCTCTTTGGCTGCGGGGGCGATCGCGACCCCGGCAAGCGTCCCCTGATGGGGGCCGTCGCCGCAAAAGAGGCTGACATCGTGATTCTGACCAACGATAATCCGCGCGGTGAAGCGCCGGAGACCATTGTGCAACAGATTCGGCAGGGTATCCCGGCCGAGCGACGACCGCGACTGTTGGTGGAACTCGACCGCGCGGCGGCCATCGCGACTGCGCTCGGACTGGCGGCGACGGGGGACATTGTGTTGATCGCCGGCAAGGGGCATGAAAACTATCAGATCATCGGCAAAGATCGCCTGCCCTTCAGTGACAGGGCGGAAGTGCAAAAATTTGTGGCCGGCGCCGGAGCGGCCGCAGAGTGAATTTTTTCCCTTTACAATCTGACAACACTCTTGTAGATTTGAACCGTTGTATTTGCGAAAGATTCACTGATTTCACAACCCAACAGGATACTCTCTATCGATCCCAGTTGATACCGCTTAGATTCCTATCCGCTCCGGCGGGCGCATCGCAGCACTATCAGAATTGCGCGACTTCATTCCCCGGCTGACCTATTTTATCGATGGGAACCAGGATTCCCAGATGATTGCTTATGTCGGGTGTGGGTCGCGTTCAGTTGTTTTTGTCGGTGCCGCTGCTTTGCGGATACGCGCAAACGCTTAGAACTATGAGGATTGAAGAGAGGTGCAACTCCGTCCGGATACCCTCGCATTGCCTGATTTGATCAGACGGAATACCGGCTTTGGCAGATCTGCCCTGCTGGCGGGAATGCTACTTGGCTGCATGCTAATGCTGACCTCGGCGCTGGCTGCTCCCACGGCGCAGGTTCTGCTGCCCGCAGCCCAGCAGACGGCGATGTCGCAGGAATGGCGTTTTTCGAATGCTCCGGCGGCGGGCAGCGTAGTTCATGCGCTCGTGCTGGCAGCGGCTATGCTGCCGCAAAACGATACGACTCGCCGCGCCGCCCGCGATACCCTGGCGTCGAGCGACACGACCCGGCGCGCCAGCGATACGCTGCGACCATTGCCGACCGATCCCTATCTGCAGCCCTCGGACTCCATTAATGTTCGCTCCGCCGGCTTTGGCAAACGCACGGGCGTCGGCAATCTGCAGGCGCCGCTACCGGATCAATACGAGCATCAGGTCGAAATCGACGCCGAGAATAACGTACTGCGTCTGCGCGAACAGCTTTTCGGCAGCGATTATAGCGTAGAGCAGAAAGTCGGCCTGGAAAACTACCTGGACAGCCGCAAGCAGTACATACAGAAAGACATTGCCGATTCAATCAACCGGCATTACGATCTTGAAAAGGCGCTGACCAAAAACGAACTTGCCGACATACTGAATCAGGCCACCAACCTCATTATTCCGATTCCCCCTAACCCGCTCTCCGGCATTTTCGGCAAACCGGAAATCAGCATTAATGTCAGCGGCGAAGTCAATGTGCGGGGCGGTTGGCGTTGGGACTCTCAAAACCTCGGCACTTCGTCCGCCTTTGGACAAACGCAGTCGGGACCAATTTTCAACCAGGATATCAAGGTCAATGTCAACGGCCGGATCGGCGATAAGTTTAAGTTGGGTGTGGACTGGAGTTCGCGCCGCCAGTTCGAATTCGACAACAAGTTTCGCATCGGCTACGAAGGCTACGATGACGACATCATCAAAAAGGTCGAAGTCGGCAACGTTAATCTCAACTCGGGTTCAACGCTGATCGGCGGCTCGCAGGCCCTCTTCGGCGTCGCCGCTGATTTTCAGTTCGGTCCGGTCTACCTCAAGACCATCGCTTCGCAAAAGCGCGGCCAGCGTCGTTTCGTGGAGTTGAAAGGCGGCAAGCTCAGCCAGCAGTTCGGCATCCGCGCCTACGAATACGCCGAGAACCACTTTTTTCTGGATACGGCCTACAAAGCGATATTTACCGAAGCTTTTCGCAGCGGCATCCGCAATGTTCCGGCCAGTGCTTCGGCGCTGAGAGTCAAGGAAATCGAAGTGTGGGAAAGCGAAACCGCGCTTAACGATGTGGACAACATTACCGAAGCGATTGCGATTGCCGACCTTGAAGCCATCCCGTCCAATTCCCGCTATGACAATACAATATTCAGCCGCAGCCCAACGCCGGGTATCGTTGAGCGCGGCCGTTTTCGGCGTCTGCCGGAGTCCCGCTATGATTATGATTCCGACTTGGGGATGTTAACGATCCTTAATCTGCGGCGTGACCGGACCTATGGCGTAGCTTATCGTATCGAAGGCGGACCCTCCAGCGGCACGGGCGACGATCTGAAGTACGGCTCCTTTGCCGAAGAAGTCGGCACCACCGACACGCTGGTGCTGAAGCTGGTGTATCGCCAGAATCTGCAGCCAGGCTTCACTTTGTTGTGGGAGCGGCAGATGAAGAATTTTTATCCGCTCAACCTCAATAATGTTAATCTCGATGAAACGCAGATCAGCATTTTTTATCAGCGCAATACCAATGACTCCGCCGATGTCATCCCGGGGGCGCCCGATAAGATTGTGACGATTCTCGGTGTGGATCGTGTTAACAATGCTTCCGGCGACGCCACGCCCGACGGACAGTTCGACGTGCGCAATGCCGCATTCTTTAACACGCAGCGCGGCGAAATTATGTTCCCCTCGCTGGAACCCTTTCGCGACGGGCTGATCAGCTATTTCACCAATACGCCCGGTCTTAACCCGACCACCGCCGATCGTTTTGTCTACTCCGCCGTCTACGATACGACCAAGGAAGTGGCGCGACAGCAAACCGAACGCGATCGATTTATTATCGGCGGCGAAGCCTCCGGCCGATCCAGCACCCGGATTCAACTGCCGAATGCCTTTAACCTGGCGCCGGGCAGCGTTCGCGTGACGCTTGACGGCCGGCAGCTCCGTGAAGGCAGCGATTATACCGTTGAGTACTATTCGGGTATGATCACGCTGCGCAATCAACAGGCAACGCTGCCGAATGCCAATGTGAGCATCGAATACGAGCAGAATGATATTTTTAACCTCAGCACGCGTACGCTGGTCGGCCTCAGAACAGATCTGGATATGAATTATCTGTTGCGCTCGCGTGAGATAAGCAGCAACCTCGGCTTTACGGTCATGCACTTCGATCAATCGCTGCAGGTGGACCGCGTCCGCATCGGTGAAGAACCGGTCAGCAACACCATGATCGGCTTCGACGGTCAGTTTAACTGGGAGTCGGACTGGATCACGCAAGCGCTTGACAAGCTGCCCTTACTGGATGCCAAGGAGCCTTCATCCCTGGCGGTGCGCGGCGAAGTGGCCTGGATTCTGCCGGACCCCAACAAGAAAAAGTCCGACATCCCCGAGGATAACGGTGAATCGGTAGCTTATATCGACGACTTCGAAGGCGCTCAGCGCTATATACCGCTGGGACTGACCGCCACCCAGTGGGTGCATTCCTCGCCGCCGATCGACACGACGATCGACTCGACGGCCGAGCAGATCGCTCGCTATCGCGGTAAACTTTTCTGGTGGCGTTATTTCATTCCGCGTACGCCGGTGCGCGAAGTGTACCCGGATCGCCAAACGGTGGCGGCCAGTCAGAATCTGAGTGACCTAAATATTAACTTTATTCCCGATCTGCGCGGAATCTACAACAAGAACGAGAACTACCGTGATTCGGCCGAGATGACGCGCCATCCCTTTCAGGCGCCGGGCGTTGGCGAACGGGACAAGATCTGGGCCGGCATGCAGCGGCTGCTTTCATCATTTAACACCAACTTCGATTCGGATAATATCGACTTCATCGAAATAGTGATGAATGTCGAAGAGCAGGAAAACGACCTGACGAAGATGTACATCGACCTCGGTCAGATCAGCGAAGATGTAATCCCCAATCAGCGCCTCGACACCGAAGACGGCTTTACGGAAGCGGCACAGTTTCCGAACGGTATTATCGACGAGGGCGAAGATCTTGGGATCGACCAGCTTGACGATGCTGGCGAACAACTCGATTATCCGCCGGAGTTGATCGTCGGCGATCCCGATCCGGCGCGTGACAATTATTTCTTTGACTTCTCCAAGGAAGCCGGCGATCTGGAACCGCAGGACTTCTTTCTGTTTAACAACTACGAAGGCAATGCCGAGATCGCCCAGACCGGTCAGTTTCCCGATACCGAGATCCTGAACGACAACAACGGCCAGTCCATAATGCTGGACAATAGCTATTTCCGCTACGAAGTCAACCTCAGTCAGGATGCCAACACCAACGAGCAGATCGTCGGCGGCAATGAACCCTGGTTCCTGTATCGCATTCCGATCCGCGGCCCGCGGCAGATCTTCGGCAATCCACTCTTCTCCAATATTCAGTATGTGCGTGTCTGGTGGAAAGGCGGCACCTTCAAAGGACGCATCGCCGAATGGCGTCTGGCCGGCGCGCAGTGGCAGCGATTCGAGGCGCCGCCCGAAGGCAGCGATACCGATACGACGATCCAGGTGGCTTTCGTCAGTGTGGAAGAAAACAGCGGGGCGCCCGACTTTTACGAAAAGCCGCCGGGAGTGGAAGCGCCGCGCCAGTTAAACAATCCCGACCTCAACCAGGATATCCGCCTCAACGAACAATCTATGTCCATCTGCGTGGAGAATTTGCCCTTTGGCGAAGAACGGACGGCAGTACGCTTCTTTCAAAATCTCGACATTTTCTTTTACAAGCAGTTGAAGTTCTTCTTTCATGGTGATGGTCAGATGCCGAACGATGTGATTCCGGGAGCGACGCCGCCGGCCTACGCTTACCTGCGTTTCGGCACCGATTCGCTGAACTATTACGAGTTCTATCGACCTCTGACACAGGGCTGGACCTCGGTCAGCATCGACCTGGAAGAACTGACAGGTATCAAAGAAGAGCGTCCCGAAGGACAGGAAGATCGGCGCTATGAAGGCCGCAACGGCGTTGCGAACGACCCGCTGGCTCGTTATGTCATTCGCGGTTTCCCGACCTTAACAAATGTGCGCTTCTTCGGCTTCGGGATCCGCAACCCGGACGGTAATCGGCCAAACTCGCTCAGTACATGTATGTGGGTTAACGAACTGCGACTGATCGATGCCGAAGATCGCAGTGATCTGAGCTGGTTTATGAATGCGCAGCTTAAACTTTCCGATTTTGGCAACGCTTCATTTTCTTATAACCAGACCGACCCTAACTTTCACCGTTTGGAGACCCAGTTCGGCGATCGTATTAAGCGTAAAAACTGGAACTTTAACTTTTCCGCCGGCCTTGAGAAGTTTTTTCCGAAGGAATGGCGTGGGATGGCCGTCCCCTTTACCTACACGCACAGTGAGCGCAAGGAAGATCCGGAATTCGTGACGCAGTCGGATATTAATCTGGAAGAGGCGGCGCTGGCGGCCGAAACGGCAGCCTTAACCACGGGAGCGACACCGCGCCAGGCGCGCCTGGAAGGCGATAGGGTGCGGCGGCGCTCCGAGACCCTGATTGTTGAAGATTCATGGGCTCTTACTGGCGTGCGGCTGGGCCTGCCGAGCAAAGAGTGGTGGGTGCGAGACCTGTTTAATCGTGTGTCGGTCGGTTACAGTCAGAGCCAGTCTTTCGAGCGTTCGCCCGTACTGGCGGAACGACGGCAATGGCGCTGGGACCTGGACACCCGCTATAACATTACCATCCCGCCCAACTATACCGTCAAGCCCTTGAGCTGGCTGGAAGATGTTCCCTTGTTCGGCATCTACAAAGACTTCACGTTTTCTTTCCTGCCGGCCAACTTTTCAACCGGCCTGAGTATGACGCGCGGGCGCACAACCGAGCAATCGCGATTCCTCGATGTGCCGAGTCCCGTCATCCGCCGTTTTTCAGCCGACCGCAATGCGCAGTTCTCCTGGAAACTGACGGAAGGCGGTCTGCTGAACACGACGATGGATTATTCCTTTAACTCTACCTCGACACTGGTGCAGCACGAGCTGGACGAGAACGGCAATCAGCGCGCCGGCGGCGACATTTTCGATCGCGTCTTTTTTAACAAAGGCAAGATCCTCGACCTGGGGCAGGACATCAACTACAACCAGACGGTGACCTTGAACTTTAAGCCGACGGTGCCTCCTATTTTCGGCATCGATAAATATCTGACGCCGACGGGCTCATTCACGACGAACTACAACTGGTCGAATCAGCTGCAGCAGGATCCGGCTGTTCGGGATATCGCGAAAAGCGCTTCCTTTGACAATACCATCCGTTTCGGCCTTTCTTTCCGCCTCAAAGCGCTTGGCGACAGCTGGTGGGGCGTGAAGCCGCAGAGCGGTACCTCGCGCGGCGGCCGGGGTCGCGGACGATCCAGAGACAAGGATACGACCCAAACGGAGACAGACGAAGAAAGCAAAGGGCTGTTCGGCACGCTTGGCTCGATCTTCAAAACCGTATTCCTGGACTATGACAACGTTACCATCAACTTCCAGCAGAGTAATACGGCTCGCAACCCCGGCATTATCGGCGGCAACGGTCAGACCAATTTCTGGGCGCGGGCTCCTTTTTTCCGGGCGGAAGATGAAATCTTCGGACCATCCGCCGCTTATCAGCTTGGCCTGGTTTCCAATCCACACGGCGGTTTCAATACCCGGCTGACCAGCGCCTTTCCCTTTATCGCCTTCGAGACCTTTCCCGGCCGGCGCCCCGCCAATGCGACATTGCAGGATAACTTCGCGCAGCAGTCGCAGCTGGAGTTACGCACCTCGCGTCCGCTCTGGGAAAAGGCAACTCTGGAACTGAACTGGCGCTCGCAATTCGGCTACAACCGCAATCAGACCGTTACGACACAGGCGGACGGCATACCGGAATTTTCGGCGATTACCGTACGGGAGAGCTACAACCGGACATTCCTGAGCGTACCGAGCTGGTTCCTGTTCAGTCCGATCGGCAGTGATGTGCAGAGTGTGATCGACAACTACAACACACGCCGGACAGAAATTGAGGCGCAAGAGCCCGACACGCTGCAGCGCAATCGTTTGCTGGCGCAGGCGCTGTCGGAAAGTTTCGAAGACGGCCTCGAATCATTTAATTTCATACCGAAACCGCTGCGCCGGATATTGCCACGCGTCAACTGGTCCTTCCGCTGGGAAGGGCTGGAAGAGTGGAGCCTCTTCGGCGGCATCGCGCGACGGATCAGTATCGAGCACCGTTACCAGTCCAACTACCAGGAAAATGTGATCGTCAACGACGAAGGCCGCGAGATCGAATCACAGTCCGTAGATCTGGGTTTTCAGCCCTTAATCGGACTTAACATGCAGTTCGACCAGGCCAAGCTCGACGGCAACCTGACCGCCAAGCTGCGCTACAATACGCGTACCACCTACCGGGTATCGACAGCCGCCCGCTCGATCAACGAAGATGTGACCAATGACTTTTCATTGGAAGTCTCCTATGCCAAGCGCGGCTTCAATTTTCCGCTCTTCGGTCTGGACCTGGAAAACGATATCGAGTTTGCCTTGACGACCCAGTATCGCAACACTTCGAGGGCAACTTTTGATATCGACAATCCCGACGATGCGGACGGCAACCGCCTGGACGGCACCACGCAGATCATCATCGAGCCAAGCGCTCGCTATACGATGAGCCGGCGCGTCAGGGCGCGGGCATTCTTCCGTTACGAAGCCAATCTCAACGAAGGCGCCGCTACTCCCGGCAACACCATAACACAGGTCGGACTGGATCTGAGCATCTCTATTGCAGGCGGACGATAAGGATAAGGTTGCCTGCCTGTGAAAAAATGCCCAAATTGAGTTGACGGAGAGACGAGAGAGACTAAGACACCGGCAACGCAGGCAGCGGGAATCAGTCCGAGTATTGTACTTGAGCTGTGACTTTTGATCTGCCATGCAGTCATTAATGGCACTATGTAAGGCACCGGCATAGCTCCGGAGCCGTTCGCAATACGATAAGTCCGATTTCGTTGATAAAATCAATTTGTCAAATCGATACTGACTAACTCATTATTAGCCCGCACTCCTGATCTTTTGCGAAACAAGATCCTCATTTATTATTGAATCATCGGCCTAACTATGAAGAACCATGCCAGTGTCGCCTGTGCAGTCGTACTCTCGGTCTTTTGCGCTATTGCTGCCGGCTGCAGCGATAGTCACAACAGTTCTGAGGAATTGGGCGCAAACGCACCGCTTTTCAGCCTTCTCGATCCCGAGTCAACCGGAATTGACTTTTGTAATGAACTGGTCGAAACCAAAGAAATCAACTATGTTTCCTGCCTGAACTGCTACAATGGCGGCGGCGTGGCTGTCGGTGACATAGACAACGATGGATTGCTCGACATCTTTTTTACCGGTCAGCAGCAGAGCAACCGCCTCTATCGCAATCTGGGTGATCTGCGTTTTGAGGATATCACCGTAAGCGCGGGGGTGGAGTCTCCCGGCGGCTGGAGCACAGGCGTCACCCTGGCCGACGTTAATGATGACGGTTGGCTGGATATTTATGTCTGCCGTTCTTTGAAGTTTTTCGAATCCGAGGATCGCAGGAACCTGCTCTATATCAATAATGGCGACGGCAGTTTCAGCGAGCGCGCTGCGGAATTCGGCCTGGATGACCCGGGCTATTCCACCCACGCCGGCTTTCTGGACTATGATCGCGACGGGGATCTTGACATGTTCCTGATGTCGCGTCCCAGTGCGGAAGTGCCGCTGACTTACTCGCAGGAAGAGCGCCGCAAGCGGATGGTGGACCCCGATGTGCGCGATAAACTCTATCGCAACAATGGCGACGGCAGTTTCACCGATGTTTCGGCCGAGGCGGGCATTTCCGATTACGCCTACGGCCTGAGCCTGACCGTCGGCGATATCGACAATGATGGTTGGCCCGACATTTACGTCGCCAATGATTTCTATGAAAAAGACTTCCTTTACATGAATAACGGCGATGGCAGTTTCAGCCAGCGTGTCGAAGAGATGACAGGGCATATCAGTAATTTCTCGATGGGTTCCGATATCGCCGACTTTAACAATGATGGTCTGCTGGACATTTATGTTGTGGACATGGTTGCCGAAGATCACTATCGCAACAAGGTGCTCATGGGCGCGATGGATTCCGAAACCTTTTACATGAGCCTCGACTCCGGCAACTATTACCAGTACATGAAAAACTCGCTTCAGATTAACAATGGCAACGGCAGTTTCAGTGAGATCGCGCAGCTCGCCGGCGTCGATAAAACCGACTGGAGCTGGACGGCCCTGTTTGCAGATCTCGACAACGATGGCTGGAAGGATATCTATGTCACGAACGGCATCCTGCGCGATGTGCGACACAATGACTACCTGGATGTGATGACGAAGGCATTCAATGATGCCGAGCGCCGCTTTACGAAACGCAACTTCGAGCTGCTGCTCAGCACGCCGTCCACCCCCTTGCGCAACTATGCCTACCGCAATGAAGGTTCTTACCGCTTCAGCAACAAGGCGGAAGAGTGGGGTTTTACGCGTTCGAGTTTCTCCAACGGCGCCGCTTATGCCGACCTGGACCAGGACGGCGACCTCGACCTGGTAGTTAACAATGTCAATGACACGGCATTTGTCTATCGCAATAACTCGCAGGCCTTGCTGGACCACAACTACATTCGTTTCCGCCTGCTGGATGAGAGGGGCCGCGGCAACAATTTCGGCGCACGCGTTCGAATCGAATACGCCGACGGCCAGCAGCAACTGCTGGAACTCATTAATGTACGCGGTTTCCTGTCGATGTCGGAAGAAACGCTGCATTTTGGTCTCGGCAGGCACAAGAGCGTCGACCGCGCGACCGTAATCTGGCCGAACGGCAAAATGCAGACGATCGAACAACCGGCCGTCAACAAAGTTCACGAACTCCATAAGCAGAATGCTACCGAGCCTTACAATTACCAGAAGGCAGCCCCACCGACGCTCATCAGCGAAGTGATTGAAGACCGCGGAATATCATACGTCCACCGCGAAACACCTTATGATGATTATCAAAAAGAAATTCTGCTGCCGCACCGGATGTCGCAGCATGGCCCCGGTATCGCCGTTGGCGATGTCAATGGCGACGGCCTGGATGATTTCTATGCCGGTGGCGCGGCCGGTGCGGCCGGTGAATTGTACCTGCAGCAGACTGAGGGTCGATTCGCCGCCTTGCCGTCGACCGACTTTAAACGTGACGCCTCTTATGAAGATCTGGGCGTCCTCTTCTTTGACAGCGATGGAGATGGCGATCTGGATCTTTATGTCGTCAGCGGCAGCAACGAACACGGCAAGCATTCGCCGATGTTGCAAGACCGCCTGTATCGCAATGACGGCTCCGGCCGATTTACACGCGCGCGCAAGGCCCTGCCCGAGATGCTAACAAGCGGTTCCTGCGTCAGCGCCGGCGACTTTGACCGCGACGGCGACCTGGACCTGTTCGTCGGCGGGCGCATTGTTCCGGGGGAGTACCCTTTTCCCGCCCGTTCCTATCTGCTGCGCAATGAAGGCGGTCGCTTCAGCGACGCCACGGCAGATGTGGCGCCCGACCTCGTGGAGCCGGGACTGGTGACTTCGGCCCTCTGGAGCGACTTCGATCTCGACGGCGCCCTGGATCTGGTTGTCGTCGGCGAGTGGATGCCGATCGGTATGTATCGCAATGTCGACGGCCGCCTGCTTAATATGACGCAGGAATACGGATTGGACAATACTACGGGCTGGTGGAACAGCGTCAGCGCCGCTGACTTCGATGATGATGGCGACATAGATTATGTGCTGGGCAATCTCGGCAAAAACGCCAAATACAAGGCAAGCCCCGAAAAGCCGACACATGTCTACTGTTATGATTTCGACGAGAGCGGCGTGTACGACATCGTGCTGGCCTACGAAGGCGACGGCGTGCTGTACCCCGTCCGGGGCCGCGAGTGCTCTTCGGAACAGATGCCCTACCTGGAGGAGAAGTTCCCGAATTATGAAGAGTGGGGGCGAGCCAGCCTGTCGGATGTCTATGGCGATGATATGCTGGCGAAGGCCTTGCACTATAAGGCTCACAATTTCGGCAGCTCCTACCTTGAAAATAATGGCAATGGCAACTTCGAGCTGCGTTTGCTTCCGCCGCGGGCCCAATTCGCTCCGATCTTCGGTACCGTGCCTTGTGATGTCGACGGCGACGGACACCTGGATATCGCCCTGGTCGGTAACAATTTTCATCCCGAAGTGGAGACGACGCGCTACGATGCTTTGACGGGTCTCGTGCTCAAAGGCGATGGCCAGGGTAATTTCAGACCTTTGTCATTACAGGAGTCCGGCTTTCATGTGCCTGGGGATGCGCGCGGCGCGGCGCTGCTCTTCGATGGCGGCAGCGCCAGTCCGATGTTGCTTGTCGGCAATAACAGCGCCGAATTGCAGCTTTTTAACTTAAGGGCCGCCAAAGCACAGCGTATTGTTGAGGTAGCGAGCGATGATCACGTGGCGATGCTTCATTTCGAGGACGGACGGCGACGCAGGGTCGAGCTGCCTTACGGCTCGGGCTATCTCTCGCAGCCCAGCCGCAAACTGGGACTACATCCCTCAGTCACAAAAGTTGAAATTGTTAATTACGCGGGCGAAAAGCGCGAGCCCGACTTCGAACTTGCCGGCCTTTCCGACAGCGACAGTAAGGTTGCAAGTCGATAGACTGTGCCCAGCGCCTTCCAAAGCTCGATTGACAGCGAGACAGAGGGCGCTGTGCGGATGAATAAGGATAGCAGAATACAATGATAAATCCGAAATGGACGATTGGCCTCAAGGGCGGCGTTTTATGTCTTGCCCTGATAATCATGAGCGCCGCTTGTTCCGACCTTTCCGAAAGTGCTGCGGATAATCCGGAGGGCACGCTTTTCAGTCTGATGCCGCTGGCATACCATGGCATGGACTTCGCAAATCGTATCGAGGAAAGCGACAGCCTCAACTACACGAGCTATATGCATATTTATGAAGGCGCCGGGCTTGCCGTCATCGACGTCAACAATGACGAGCTTCCCGATGTCTACTTCACCGCCAATTACGGCCCGAATGCTCTGTACCTCAACAAGGGCGAGCTGCGATTCGAGGACATTACCGAATCGGCCGGGGTTGACGGCGGTTACGGCTGGACAACCGGCGTTACCGTTGTCGATATCAACCAGGACGGCTGGCAGGATCTCTATGTCTGCCGCTCCGGCTGGTTTGAAGATCCGTCCATGCGGGCCAATCAGCTGTTTCTCAATCAGGGCGACGGCAGCTTTCGCGAGGCGGCCGCCGAATTCGGACTGGATATAAGCTCGCACTCCACGCAGGCCACTTTTCTCGATTACGATCGCGACGGTGATCTGGATATGTATCTGGTCAATCACCCGATCGATTTTTCGCTGACGGTGCGATATGCCGACCTGCACGCTCTGCGGCAAAGCGAACGTTATCAGGGTTATGAAGGCGGCGACCAAATGCTGCGCAACAATGGAGACGGTAGCTTCAGCGATGTGACGCGTGAAGCGGGTATCTTCGATATCGGTTTTGGCCTGAATGTTGTCGCTGGCGATCTCAACCAGGACGGCTGGCCCGATCTGTATGTCACCAATGATTTCGTCTATCCCGACTGCTATTATGTTAACCAGGGCGACGGTACCTTCAGCGACAAGATCGCCGAAGCCATGAAGCACATATCCTTTTTTGCCATGGGCTCCGACATCGGCGACTTCAACAACGATGGTCTGCTCGACCTGGTGGCGCTGGATATGGTTTCGGAAGATCACTATCGCAGTAAACGGAATATGGCGCCCATGAACACCAATCAGTTCTGGGATCTGGTCGACAAAGGGCATCACTTTCAGTACATGCTCAACACACTTCAGCTTAACAACGGTTTGGGCAGCTTCAGCGAGGTCAGCCAGCTGGCGGGCATCGACAAGACGGATTGGAGCTGGTCGCCGCTGCTCGCCGATTTCGACAACGACGGCTTCCAGGACCTGTTCATAACCAACGGCATTCTGCGGGACGTCACGGATAATGACTTTCTGATTGCGCAAAACCAGCTAAGCAGTCATGCGCCGCACACGCGCCTGCTGGAAATAATGCAGTCCACGCGCATTCACAACTATATGTACCGCAACAGCGGAGCGCTGCGTTTCGAGAGTAAGATTGAGGAATGGGGCTTTGATACGCTCGGATTCTCCAACGGTTCGGCCTACGCCGACTTCGACGGCGACGGCGATCTGGACCTGGTGGTTAACAACGTCAATGAAGCTGCCTTCGTCTACCGCAACAACAGCGCCGCGCGACCCGGCGGCAACTATCTGCAGGTTAAGCTGAACGGTCCGGCTTCCAACCGCGACGGCCTGGGCACTAAGCTGACACTGTACAGCAATGGCGGCATGCAGTTTCGTGAACATACGCGCACCAGAGGCTATATGTCGGCTTCCGGCAACGAGCTGCATTTTGGGCTGGGGAGCAGCGCGTCGGTGGAGCGCCTGCTCGTGGAATGGCCCGACGGCAAAACGCAGCTTTTGGAGGAAGTTCCCGCCAATCAGCGTCTGCAGCTGCGTTATGAGGAAGCCGATCTACAGACGGCCGGAGATACGGAAGCGCCCGAGCCGCGGTTGTTCAGCACTGCCGACGGCAGTCTGGGACTGAACTTTGTGCACCGGGAAAACGACTTCGATGACTTCGCGCGCGAAATACTGCTGCCGCATCGCCAATCGCGCCACGGTCCCGGCATCGCTGTTGGCGATGTGAACGGCGACGGCCGGGACGACCTTTATTTCGGCGGCGCGGCCGGCCAGGCCGGCAAACTGTACCTGCGACAGGCGTCCCTCAACTTTGCCGAGAGCTCCGGGCAGCCCTGGGAAGAAGATGCCGCCTGCGAGGACCTCGCGGCGCTTATATTCGACAGTGATGAAGACGGCGATCTCGATCTGTATGTGGTGAGCGGCGGCAGTGAGTTCCCGGCGGAATCAGCCACGCTGCAGGATCGATTATATCTCAATGACGGGCGCGGCAATTTCCGCCGCGGCGTCGACCGCCTGCCCGCCATGAAGAGCAGCGGTTCCTGTGTCGTCGCCGGCGATTACGACCTGGATGGCGACCTTGATCTGTTTGTCGGCGGTCGCGTGGTTCCCGGCGCCTACCCAACGGCGCCGCGCAGTTATCTGCTGCGCAATACGAACGGCCGCTTCGAAGATGTGACGCAACAGGCAGCGCCGGAACTCCTCAATCCGGGAATGGTGACTTCAGCCCTGTGGAGCGACTATGACAACGATGGCGACGAAGATCTGCTGATGCTGGGCGAGTGGATGCCGATCAGCGTTTTCCAGAACAACAGCAATGGCCGCTTGACCCCTGTGACTCGCGAGCTGGGCCTGGAAGAAACCACCGGCTGGTGGAATAGTCTCGTTGCCGCAGACATCGACTCTGATGGCGATATGGACTACATCGCCGGCAACAAGGGCCTCAATTCCAAATTTCAGGTAAGCGATGAGCAAAGCCTGCGAATCTATTACGCCGATTTCGATCACAACGGCAGCGGCGATATTGTTCTGGCCAAGTTTAAGAGCAGCGGCACATGCCTGCCTGTGCGCGGCCGCGAATGTTCATCGCAGCAGATGCCCTTTATCATAAACAAATTTCCCACCTTCGATGCTTTTGCATCGGCCTCCATGGAAGATATCTACGGTCGAAAGGAGCTCGCGAACGCGCTGCAGTACGAGGTACGCGAATTCCGCAGTTCCTATCTCGAAAACGTCGACGGCCGTCTACTGCTGCAGCCTTTGCCGATTGAAGCGCAGATTGCGCCGGTCTATGGCATCCTCGCTGATGACTTCGACAATGACGGTCATCTTGATCTGCTGCTCACGGGCAACAATTATGGCGCTGAAGTGGAAACCGTACGCTATGACGCCGGCACGGGCCTTATGCTGCGGGGTAACGGTGCCGGCAGCTTTCAATCCCTGGAGGCACATCGTTCCGGCTTCTTTGTGCCGGGAGATGCGAAAAGCAGCGTGATGCTCGCCGACGAAGGCGAGGGAGCTTCCCTGATCGTCATCGGCAACAATGACGCAATGTGTCGGGTGTTCAGGCTGCCGCCTGCCAGCGAGAGTCTTCGGCTGCTGCGCGCCCGCGCGGATGACCGGGCGGCAATCCTGCATTTCAGCGACGGCAGCCGCCGCCGGCATGAGTTTGCTTATGGTGCGGGTCACCTGGGGCAAAGCTCGCGGGCAGTTCGAATCCCCGCATCCGTCAGTCATGTCGTCATGATCGGCCGGCGCGGCGAAAGGCGAAAAGTAATGTCACAGGTACTTGCTGCGCGCTAGAGCCTGCTGTCAATAAATCGCGGTTCAACAAAGAGCGATTGCCTGCGGAGTGCAATGCGCTTGGTTGGGCCGTGCGGACCACTCACGAGTACATTTTGGGGCTTCGAACCACTATGCTGACGACCCAAGGTTATCGTCACTCAGGAGGCTACCCCTTCCTTCTTCTGTTGCTGGCCGGGCTTATGGGATGCGAAACGGATCCATCCGCCGGCCGGTATTCCGGCAGCGACAGTCAGGAGGGACCGCTGTTCAGCTTGCTGCCGCCGGAACAGACCGGCATTGAATTCGTCAATCGCATTGAAGAAAGCCGCCAGCTCAACTACGTAAGCTACATGCATGTCTACGAAGGCGCAGGTCTTGCCGCAGGCGATATCAATAATGATGGACTGCCGGATATCTTTTTCGGACAGAACTTCGGCGAAAACCGACTTTATCTCAACCGCGGCGATTTTCAATTCGAGGACATTACCGCCAGCGCCGGTGTCGCCGGCGATGCGCGAAGCTGGACGACCGGCATAACCATGGCTGATGTCAATGCCGACGGTCTGCTGGATATTTATGTCTGTCGGTCCGGCTGGTTCGACGACGAGGGCGCACGCGCCAACCTTCTTTATATCAATCAGGGCGATGAGCGTTTCGTAGAGATGGGCAGGGAGTTTGGCCTGGACAGCCCGGCCTACTCTACGCAGGCTACCTTTTTCGACTATGATCTTGACGGCGATCTGGACATGTACCTCGTCAATCACCCGATTGATTTTTCCCTGGCCCAACGCTATTTCAACAAGCGCTACGTTCAGCGTAATCCTTTCTTTCTGGAGCAGGAGGGGCACGATATCCTGTACCGCAACAACGGCGCGGGTCATTTCGAGGATGTGTCGGAGGAAGCCGGTATCTTTGACATCGGCTTCGGATTGAACGTCGTGGCCGGCGATCTGAATATGGACGGCTGGCCCGATCTGTATGTCACAAACGATCATTATTACCCCGACAGCTACTACCTCAACCGGGGTGATGGCAGCTTCAGCGATCAGATCGATTCCGCCTTTGGCCACATTACTATGTTCGGGATGGGCGCCGACATCGGCGATATCAATAACGATGGCCTGCTGGATATCGTAACACTTGACATGTCGGCGGAAGATCACTACCGCAACAAGGTCAATATGGCTCCAATGAGCACCGATTTTTTTTGGGCCCTGGTCGGCCACGGCCTGCACTATCAGTATATGAGTAATATGCTGCAACTCAATCGGGGCGTGGGACAATTCAGCGAGATCGCCCAGAAGGCAGGTATTGCAAAAACCGACTGGAGCTGGGCCGCACTCCTGGCCGACTTCGACAATGATGGTCTGAATGATCTGTTTATTACGAACGGCGTCTTGCGTGATGTCACCAACAACGATTTTCTGGTTGAGTTCAAGGCGCGCGGACATGACTGGGAACCGGCAACCCTGGCGGATATGATGACGTCCACCAAGCTGGAGAACTACATGTACCGTAATAAGGGCGACCTGACCTTTGCCGATGTGAGCGACGACTGGGGTTTCGGTCGGCCGAGCTTTTCGAATGGCGCGGCCTACGCTGATTTTGATGGCGACGGTGACCTTGATCTTGTGACGAACAATGTCAATGATACGGCCTTTATTTATCGCAATAATACCATGGGGCGGGGCGGCCGCCATTATGTGCGCGTGCGGCTACAAGGGGCGGAAGGCAATCGTCATGGCCTGGGCGCAAAATTGTGGCTCTATGCGGAATCCGGTATGCAGTATCGCGAGCATACGCTTACGAGAGGCTACATGTCTTCATGCGAAAACGCCTTGCACTTTGGCTTGGCGGACGCCTCGCGTGTTGATTCGCTGAAGGTGCAATGGCCTGACGGACGTCGGCAGTATCTGTATGATTTGGAATGCGACCGGACTTATACGCTCGATTATAAGAAATCCGTCGCGAAGGAGCAGACGGTGACAGCGATAGCCGCAGCAAATTTTACTGAAGTGTCGGCCCCTGCCGTCGGCCTGGATTATCGTCATCGCGAAAATCAATTCGATGACTTTGACAGAGAAATCCTCCTGCCACATAAACAATCGCAACTGGGCCCCGGCCTTGCCGTCGGCGACGTCAACGGCGACGGTCGGGATGACGTATTTATCGGTGCGGCCGCCGGCAGCGTTTCCGCCCTTTATGTTCAGGATTCCGGAGGCGTGTTCCGCCGTACCGAACAGAGAGCTTTTGCTGACGATGCCGCATGCGAAGACCTTGGAGCGCTGCTCTTCGACTGCGATGACGACGGTGATCTCGATCTGTACGTCGTCAGCGGCGGCAACGAATTTGACGCCGGCGCGCCTGAGCTGCAGGACCGGCTCTATCGAAATGACGGCCGTGGACGCATGCAGTCCGATCGGCGCGCGCTGCCTTCCGTTAAAGCGAGCGGTTCCTGTGTCGTCGCCGGCGATTACGACGGCGATGGCGATTTTGATCTGTTTGTCGGCGGCCGAATCATCCCCGGCCAATATCCACGACCTGCGCGTTCTATCCTCCTGCAAAACAATGGCGGGGTGTTTGAAGATGTCACCGCGCGGGATGCGCCCGATCTTGTCGAGCCCGGTCTGGTTACGGCGGCGCTCTGGACGGACTATGACGGCGATGCGGATGTCGACCTCATCGTCGTCGGCGAGTGGATGCCGATAAGCGTCTTTCGCAATGAGGGAGGGCGCCTGGCCAGTGACGCGCGTCGAATGCAACTCAACAAAAGCATTGGCTGGTGGAACAGTATTGTCGCCGGCGATTTCGATCTTGACGGCGACATGGACTATGTTGTCGGCAACCTCGGAACGAATAGTAAATATAAAGCCAGCGAGGAGGAACCCCTCCATGTCTATTATGCCGATTTCGACGAAAACGGCAGCCGTGATATCGTCCTTGCCAATTATTACGAGGGTACCTGCTTCCCCTTGCGTGGCCGGGAATGCTCCTCGCAGCAGATGCCATTCATAGAGGATAAGTTTCCAAGCTTCAGCTCTTTCGCCAACGCTTCCCTGCATGATGTGTACGGTCAGCAAAAGCTGGCTCAGGCGCTGCACTATCGCGCGATGTACATGCAGACCTCTTTTCTCGCGAATGACGAGGGGCGCCTATCGCTCAAAGCGATGCCCAAAGCGGCTCAAATGGGTCCCGTTTATGGTATGCTTGCAGGCGACTTCAGCGGCGATGGCCTGCCGGACGTCCTGATGGTCGGCAATTACTTCGATACCGAGGTGGAGACAATACGATACGACGCCTTTCTCGGCTTACTGCTGGAAGGCGATGGTCAGGGCAGCTTCCACCCGCGCGAGGCGCGTGAGACGGGCTTTGTGGTTCCCGAAGATGCATCGGCCATGGCGCATCTCAGTATCGATGGGCAGGGCTGGCATGTGCTGGTCGCAGCTAATGACGATCGCCTGCAGCTCTTTACGCAGACCGAACAATCGGAGTCGTCTGAAAGCATTGCAATTGCGCACAATGAGGTCATGGCGCTCGTCCGTTACCGGGATGGTCGTAGGCGTCGAGTCGAATTCAGCCGAGGATCGGGTTACCTGTCACAAAGTTCGCAAATGCTGCAGCTTGATGAAAATGTTGAAAGCGCCGAAATTTGGGATATATCGGGCAAAATGCGCCAGATTGCGCTCCCTTGATTTATGACTTGTTCCTTGGGGATAATTATTTAAGAAATGATTTGAATTTTATTTGAAAAAAACAGAAATTGACCGAGACGAATGGGGTGCTGGTGTGTCTCACGAATTTCAATAGGCAAGTCAAGGGCATTTTTTGGTTTATTTGGATATTCACGCAATAACACTCTCAGAAGATACACCTGGTCGTTTATTCCTTCTCTATAACAATCTGCCATAGATATCTGATTGAGCATTTGACAACTACTGAGTAGTATCCTTTCGTTTGATTTCGTATCAATTGTTGCACAATCTCGGAGTATTTACTAATGCTAAGAAGGCTACTTCTTGTGGCAGCCTTAGTGGTGCTTGGTGCCGCAGTTTCGCTGCAGGCAGCCAGTATCGTTCAGGTTGGCGAGGGTCGAAGTTCGGGTCTCGATTTCCCGTATAACGACTATTATAACTATGATCGCTGGCGTTCCGCGACGATGTATACCGACGCCGCACTTCGGGAAGCCGGTATTGCTCCGGGACGCATTTCGCGTCTGGAATGGCAAACATGTGTCAACCAGTTCTACAAAAACTTTTTCGGATATCGTCCCGCCAGCGCCAAGCGCACGCGCATCTGGCTGGCGATTTCTCCCGTCCCGAACTGGCCGGGCCGCTACTCGGCCGACCGTCACTTTACGAATCTGATCGATCCTTCGGGCCCGCCGCCTTTCAACCTGCAGGACTTGCAGTTGGTGTATCAGGGGCCCATGTTTCTCGAAAACCTCAGCTTTGACGAATGGTGGGGCATCGATCTGGATGATCCCTACCTGTATTTTCAGGGTCACCTAGCCGTCATCATCGCGCGCGAGTTTACACCCGAGCTGAACCGCCGCTTTCCGGGCAGCCCGCAGTGGAGCGACGAACGGGGCTGCTGGCAGTTCACCCGTATTGCCGGCGGTATCGGCGATGAGTCGACAACCCGCTGGTCTAACATGTCCTGGTGGGGCTGGGGCACGATCAACAATGACTTCACGGCCTGGCCCTGGATCTACGATAATCGTCCCAATATTCGCATCCACCTGCAGCAGGGGATTGAGAAGTCATTCCCTGATGATGTCCAGGAAGACATCGATCTGGACAACATCATCGACATCGATCGCAAAATCGTGCGCTCGGGCTTTGTCTATGACGAGCTGAAAGAACGTAGAACCCTGTCCGACTTTTCGAATCCCTACATCCAGTTCCGTGCCGGTCCAGGTTCGGAGGTGAGTTTTACATTCAAGATTATCGGCCCGGCTCCTTCGGACAACGTGATCTATGAAGCTGTGGATCCGGTGACGCTGGAACCGAAGATATTCTACACGTCGAACTCCTCGGATGTCATTACCTATTACATGCAAATGTCGAACGGCGCTTATCCGGCGGCCTACAAAGACAAAGACGGCAATGTTATCAACGGGGCAATGGACCTTCGTCAAATCGAGGGCGGTTCCTACCGGGTGCGCGCTGACTTCGAAGAAGGCGGCGGCGCATTCAGCCAGTCGTGGAATAAGGAGTTCATTGTCACCTTCGATAATGACATGGCTGTGAAAGAAATCGTTTCGCCCTTCGCGAAGCGCATCAAGTTCAAGTATCCGCGCAGCAGCCCGATTTCGGTGGAAATTAAATATCAGAACGTCGGTCTCAACGATGTGTCGAAGTTCAAGGCCACAACCTGGATTACGCGCAAGAACCGCGACGAGGTTCTCTACCGCGCCGAAGAGACCTGGGAAGCCGCCGACCCGACAAAAGTCATGAAGACCGGTGATCAGATCCGGATCGACTTCCCGCCCTTCATTAATACGGAAGTTGTCGACGATTATATCGTTTGCTCGGAGGTGGAGCTCTTAAGCTCTGACGATGAAGGAAAAACCAACGACATCCTCTGCGATGAGTTCGAGGTACAATACGATCTGCAGGTGGCGGCGAACGTTATTATATCGCCGGAAGATCGCGCGATTCTCTTTGCCAAGCGTCCGATCGATCCCGAAGGTGTCTTCATCAACGTCGGTATCTCCGACCTTGACAATGTGCCGGTGCGAATGGTCATCACGAACCTGACGACGGGCGTCGAAGTCTACAACGTCCTGCAATTCATCCCCAACCTGCCGAATGGCGAAGAGCCCGTGGCGGTGTTGTTCGACACCTTCACACCGGAGACGGGCGGCGAATACCGCGCCTGCATCCAGGTATCCTACGGTAATAATGAAGATCCGGTGCCGGAAGACGATGAAGTCTGCATCCGCTTTACGGTGGAAGATCAGCTCAGCGGCGTCTATACTGTCGGCCGTGGCGGCGACTTCTTCACGGTCAAAGAAGCTATCGACGCGATGTATCGCCGCGGCGTCGGCGGAGCGGTGACCTTTGAGCTGCTCGACCGCGAATATGAAGAAGGAAGTCCATCCGCCATAGCGGCCTGCAACATTACGACGCGTATTATCGGTATGGGCGCAGAAAATCCCGTCAGCTGGGTTCCTCATATCACGCGTTCGACAACGCCTGGCGGCATCCACGTGAAACTGCAGTCGCAGCGCGGT